>NZ_JACVWG010000099.1:0-248 GCF_020658465.1 Clostridioides sp. ES-S-0049-02 | reverse complement strand
AAAAGTTCTAATTCTATTTATTTTACTTATTTTCACATATTTATAAAGAAATTATTTTAAATTCTATATTAAAAGAAACATTCAAATTTAATCATCTTTCTATTTTAAAAAGTAACCTATCCTTTAAGAACAGTTACTAAAAGCTTTACTATTTTATGTCTTACTCTATTGCATCTATATAATCCTTTACTGCTTTTCTATACTCTGTATTGGTTACATCATCCAGTTTAAAAGGTCTATTTTTGAGT
>NZ_JACVWG010000098.1:0-251 GCF_020658465.1 Clostridioides sp. ES-S-0049-02 | reverse complement strand
ACCTTTTGGAAGAAGTCGTCGAAGGTGGAATCAATAACTGGGGTGAAGTCGTAACAAGGTAGCCGTATCGGAAGGTGCGGCTGGATCACCTCCTTTCTAAGGAGAATTGCCTACTGTTTAATTTTGAAAGTTCTTTATGAACTTCATATTTGGGGGTGTAGCTCAGTTGGGAGAGCACTTGCCTTGCAAGCAAGGGGTCAGGAGTTCGACTCTCCTCATCTCCACCATTAAGAGTATATTACTTAAATCTT
>NZ_JACVWG010000097.1:0-255 GCF_020658465.1 Clostridioides sp. ES-S-0049-02 | reverse complement strand
CCACATACTCATATGTAATCTCTTTTGTTGTCTTGTCTACATACATAATAGGTGCAAAACCTTCTCTTTGTTCTGCTTCTACTACTTCATCGACCAACACTCCACTTAATTCTAATTCTTGAGCTGACTTATTTAACCCATATGTTTGGTCAAAAGGCATATTGTGTATTAAATTCACCTTATATATATTTCCTTCTTTGTGTTCTAATCCTGTTAAATATTTTTGCATTTTATTTCCTCCTAAATTTTAATTAT
>NZ_JACVWG010000096.1:0-255 GCF_020658465.1 Clostridioides sp. ES-S-0049-02 | reverse complement strand
ACTATTTGTTTTTTTATCAAAGAAATATTCAGACTTGGAGAATCTAAATTTAGGATTAAAAATATTCACACCTCTTTTTAGTGCGTATTCTGTTATTTTAGATGTTTTTTCTATGTTTCCATTATTTGTATTTAATAAAACTGAAATAAACTCTAACGGATAATAATATCTAAGATAACCACAAGCATATCCTAGATAAGAATATGGTGTTGAATGATTTAATGAAAATAAATAATCACTTGCATCTATTATTAC
>NZ_JACVWG010000095.1:0-255 GCF_020658465.1 Clostridioides sp. ES-S-0049-02 | reverse complement strand
CTTTTTTCTTTACTCTAAATCCTTTTCTTAACATTGGTTGATTTGAAATGTCAAAGAAATCTTTTATTTCATTAATAGCGTCTTTAAATTCATATTTATTTATATGTATCAATAAATCTATTAAGCTACCTATATGGCCACAAGAACTATAGCAATGAAATGTTTTGCTTTCTGTATAATAAAATAATTTATATGAATCACCATTATGGCATAAATGAGTATTAAATATCAATTGTCTATCATTGCTTTTAGAAG
>NZ_JACVWG010000094.1:0-255 GCF_020658465.1 Clostridioides sp. ES-S-0049-02 | reverse complement strand
ACTATTTGTTTTTTTATCAAAGAAATATTCAGACTTGGAGAATCTAAATTTAGGATTAAAAATATTCACACCTCTTTTTAGTGCGTATTCTGTTATTTTAGATGTTTTTTCTATGTTTCCATTATTTATATTTAATAAAACTGAAATAAACTCTAACGGATAATAATATCTAAGATAACCACAAGCATATCCTAGATAAGAATATGGTGTTGAATGATTTAATGAAAATAAATAATCACTTGCATCTATTATTAC
>NZ_JACVWG010000093.1:0-255 GCF_020658465.1 Clostridioides sp. ES-S-0049-02 | reverse complement strand
TGAAAGTTCTTTATGAACTTCATATTTGGGGGTGTAGCTCAGTTGGGAGAGCACTTGCCTTGCAAGCAAGGGGTCAGGAGTTCGACTCTCCTCATCTCCACCATTAAGAGTATATTACTTAAATCTTTGATTTATCTAGTAGCCTCTTACATGCACTTTTAGCTTATCTTTAGACAAGCTATGTGCGTTAGCACTTTAAGCAACAGAATAAACTGAACACATGTGAAGTTTGTTTGTTGGCGACGTGCACTAGCA
>NZ_JACVWG010000092.1:0-255 GCF_020658465.1 Clostridioides sp. ES-S-0049-02 | reverse complement strand
AAGGTGTCAAAGAGTTAAATAAATTGATTTCAAGTTCATACAACAGAAAAGACAATCATTTTTATTATGTTCCTAGAATTTCCTTTGAAGAATTAATAAAAACAAGTGAAAATATAATAGTAACTACGGCATGTTTAGGAGGAATATTTGGAAAAGGAAACGATGAAATTAAAAAAAGATTTTTGGATTTCATTATAAAAAATAAAAATAGATGTTTTTTAGAGATACAACATCACTTAGATGAAAAACAAATTA
>NZ_JACVWG010000091.1:0-255 GCF_020658465.1 Clostridioides sp. ES-S-0049-02 | reverse complement strand
TGAGACAGTGCCCAAATCGTTACGCCTTTCGTGCGGGTCGGAACTTACCCGACAAGGAATTTCGCTACCTTAGGACCGTTATAGTTACGGCCGCCGTTTACTGGGGCTTAAGTTCACTGCTTCGATTACTCTAACAGATCCCCTTAACCTTCCAGCACCGGGCAGGCGTCAGCTCCTATACATCGTCTTGCGACTTAGCAGAAACCTATGTTTTTGGTAAACAGTCGCTTGGGCCTATTCTCTGCGGCCACCGTA
>NZ_JACVWG010000090.1:0-255 GCF_020658465.1 Clostridioides sp. ES-S-0049-02 | reverse complement strand
TGCTAGCGCACGTCGCCAACAAACAAACTTCACATGTGTTCAGTTTATTCTGTTGCTTAAAGTGCTAACGCACATAGCTTGTCTAAAGATAAGCTAAAAGTGCATGTAAGAGGCTACTAGATAAATCGAAGATTTAAGTAATATACTCTTAATGGTGGAGATGAGGAGAGTCGAACTCCTGACCCCTTGCTTGCAAGGCAAGTGCTCTCCCAACTGAGCTACACCCCCAAATATGAAGTTCATAAAGAACTTTCA
>NZ_JACVWG010000088.1:0-255 GCF_020658465.1 Clostridioides sp. ES-S-0049-02 | reverse complement strand
TACGGTGGCCGCAGAGAATAGGCCCAAGCGACTGTTTACCAAAAACATAGGTTTCTGCTAAGTCGCAAGACGATGTATAGGAGCTGACGCCTGCCCGGTGCTGGAAGGTTAAGGGGATCTGTTAGAGCAATCGAAGCAGTGAACTTAAGCCCCAGTAAACGGCGGCCGTAACTATAACGGTCCTAAGGTAGCGAAATTCCTTGTCGGGTAAGTTCCGACCCGCACGAAAGGCGTAACGATTTGGGCACTGTCTCA
>NZ_JACVWG010000086.1:0-256 GCF_020658465.1 Clostridioides sp. ES-S-0049-02 | reverse complement strand
GGATTTTAAGTCCTGTGCGTCTGCCAGTTCCGCCACTTCGGCTTTTTTGGCTCCAAGGGTGGGGCTCGAACCCACAGCCTACCGGTTAACAGCCGGTTGCTCCACCGTTGAGCTACCTTGGAATATT
Source organism: Clostridioides sp. ES-S-0049-02 (assembly GCF_020658465.1). Taxonomy (NCBI): domain Bacteria; kingdom Bacillati; phylum Bacillota; class Clostridia; order Peptostreptococcales; family Peptostreptococcaceae; genus Clostridioides; species Clostridioides sp. ES-S-0049-02. Next base: position 129 of record NZ_JACVWG010000086.1, on the reverse strand, counting down.
CAACGTGGCTACGTCCTACTCTCCCAGGCAGTTTCCCACCAAGTACCATCAGCGCTAGAGAGCTTAACTTCTGTGTTCGGAATGGGAACAGGTGTATCCTCTCTGCTATTGTAACCACATAATCTCTAT
>NZ_JACVWG010000085.1:0-262 GCF_020658465.1 Clostridioides sp. ES-S-0049-02 | reverse complement strand
ATAATTTTTAAAAGTTATCAACTTTATATATTACAAATTAGATGTCATATCACTAAATATATATATGCAGTTTTCAAAGTGCTAACGCACAGCGCCAACAGATAAATCCTGTTGCTTAAAGTGCTAACACACAAGGCCAACAAACAAACTTCACATGCGTTCAGTTTATACTGTTGCTCAAAGTGCTAATTGAGTATTCGTAAAAACGAACCCTCAAAATTAAACAGTAGGCAATTCTCCTTAGAAAGGAGGTGATCCAGCC
>NZ_JACVWG010000084.1:0-276 GCF_020658465.1 Clostridioides sp. ES-S-0049-02 | reverse complement strand
GATTTATCTAGTAGCCTCTTACATGCACTTTTAGCTTATCTTTAGACAAGCTATGTGCGTTAGCACTTTAAGCAACAGAATAAACTGAACACATGTGAAGTTTGTTTGTTGGCGACGTGCGCTAGCACTTTAAGCAACGAGATTTATTCGTTGGCGCTGTGCGTTAGCACTTTGAAAACTGCATATATATATTTAGTGATATGACATCTAATTTGTAATATATAAAGTTGATAACTTTTAAAAATTATCGAAGTTGATAGCTTCTAATCTATCAAA
>NZ_JACVWG010000083.1:0-280 GCF_020658465.1 Clostridioides sp. ES-S-0049-02 | reverse complement strand
AGATTAAGGGTCTAATTAATAAATATGGTAAGCAAGGTTGTAATATGACATTTAGAATACATAATGAAGATATGATAGAAGGTTTTAAAAGTTTATATACAATAGGTGATGTTGGTCTTCTTGAAGGGACAGTAAAATCTATGATTACAAGTGAAGCAACAGGGTTTGGTTCAAGAATTAAAAAAAGTGCCTTTACATTTTTAGAAATAGAAGGAGGGGATGAGCCTTTGAAAGATGGTGATGAAATATTAAGTGATAAAAATTATCCATTTACAGATAA
>NZ_JACVWG010000082.1:0-280 GCF_020658465.1 Clostridioides sp. ES-S-0049-02 | reverse complement strand
AGATTAAGGGTCTAATTAATAAATATGGTAAGCAAGGTTGTAATATGACATTTAGAATACATAATGAAGATATGATAGAAGGTTTTAAAAGTTTATATACAATAGGTGATGTTGGTCTTCTTGAAGGTACAGTAAAATCTATGACTACAAGTAAAGCAACAGGGTTTGGTTCAAGAATTAAAAAAAGTGCCTTTACATTTTTAGAAATAGAAGGAGGGGATGAGCCTTTGAAAGATGGTGATGAAATATTAAGTGATAAAAATTATCCATTTACAGATAA
>NZ_JACVWG010000081.1:0-286 GCF_020658465.1 Clostridioides sp. ES-S-0049-02 | reverse complement strand
CTAAGGAGAATTGCCTACTGTTTAATTTTGAGAGTTCGTTTTTACGAATACTCAATTAGCACTTTGAGCAACAGTATAAACTGAACGCATGTGAAGTTTGTTTGTTGGCGCTGTGCGTTAGCACTTTAAGCAACGGAATTTATTCGTTGGCGACGTGCCTTAGCACTTTAAGCAACAGGATTTATCTGTTGGCGCTGTGCGTTAGCACTTTGAAAACTGCATATATATATTTAGTGATATGACATCTAATTTGTAATATATAAAGTTGATAACTTTTAAAAATTAT
>NZ_JACVWG010000080.1:0-294 GCF_020658465.1 Clostridioides sp. ES-S-0049-02 | reverse complement strand
ATGAGACAAATAAAGATACTATTAATGCTGCCAAAGTAGCAGCAGATATAACTAAGAATAATGATGAAAAAGTAATACTTGAAGTAACTATAAAAAATTTAGAACAACAAGTATTAGAATTAGAAGATAGTATAAAGCAAATAAACATATTGTGTAAGAGAGAAACCGCAACTAATGAAAATGGACAATTAATTTTTAATGAAATATTACTAGAAGAATTAAAAGAATTTATTTATTGTGATACTTATACAAATGATTCATTTTTGGAGGTTGAAGACTTAATTAAAACAGGTG
>NZ_JACVWG010000079.1:0-300 GCF_020658465.1 Clostridioides sp. ES-S-0049-02 | reverse complement strand
TGCATATAGGATGAGCTGCATTGATTTCTTTGGCAGGTCTTTTTTAGAAAATTTGCTACTTGATTTGTAATCTATAACATAGATTTTATTACCTATCATGTAATACAAATCTATGTATCCTCTCATGATAATTCCATTAATATTAAACTCGAAATATTCTTCTATATAGTATTTATCACATTTGATTGGTACAAAATTTTCTATGTAATGTAAGATACATTCTAAATAATTAATTCTTGAATTTAGTGTAGGAAAATTGTAATTCATTAGATTTGCATATTCTATAACTTCATTATATTT
>NZ_JACVWG010000078.1:0-307 GCF_020658465.1 Clostridioides sp. ES-S-0049-02 | reverse complement strand
TTGATAGCTTTGTTATGCTCAAAAGTTTCTAACTCCTCTTTTATTCTTGGTAGATATTCAGACTCATAATTTGAATGTTTAGAGATTTCTCTTTTTTTAATTCCTTGAATAATTTTTTCTTTTAAGATAGCCTTTGGATTTCCATATAATTTAGGATACTTATAACTTTTGTCTACCTCAAAGGTTTCTATCATATCTGAAAGTACATTAGTATTATGAAGTGCTTTTTTTACATTTTCTATTGGAATTGATTTTTGCTTTAAATATAACTCTATTAATTCATCATAAGTCTTTAAAGTTATATCCC
>NZ_JACVWG010000077.1:0-309 GCF_020658465.1 Clostridioides sp. ES-S-0049-02 | reverse complement strand
AATATTCCAAGGTAGCTCAACGGTGGAGCAACCGGCTGTTAACCGGTAGGCTGTGGGTTCGAGCCCCACCCTTGGAGCCAAAAAAGCCGAAGTGGCGGAACTGGCAGACGCACAGGACTTAAAATCCTGCGGGACTTACCTCTCGTACCGGTTCGATTCCGGTCTTCGGCACTTTATAAAATAATATCGCGGAGTGGAGCAGTTGGCAGCTCGTCGGGCTCATAACCCGAAGGTCGTAGGTTCGAGTCCTGCCTCCGCAACCATTAAAATGGCTCGTTGGTCAAGAGGTTAAGACACCGCCCTTTCACG
>NZ_JACVWG010000076.1:0-318 GCF_020658465.1 Clostridioides sp. ES-S-0049-02 | reverse complement strand
GAAGCTTATCGCAGCTTATCGCGTCCTTCATCGGCTCCTAGTGCCAAGGCATCCGCCCTGCACCCTTAATAACTTGACCAGTTAAAAAGGTTTGATAGATTAGAAGCTATCAACTTCGATAATTTTTTAAAGTTATCAACTTCATATATTACAAATTAGATGTCATATCACTAAATATATATGCAGTTTTCAAAGTGCTAACGCACAGCGCCAACAAACAAACTTCACATGCGTTCAGTTTATACTGTTGCTCAAAGTGCTAATTGAGTATTCGTAAAAACGAACCCTCAAAATTAAACAGTAGGCAATTCTCCTTAG
>NZ_JACVWG010000075.1:0-318 GCF_020658465.1 Clostridioides sp. ES-S-0049-02 | reverse complement strand
CCACCGCAAGGGTAAGACCCCAGAAAGACTATCTGGTTGATAGGTCGAAGGTGTAAGTGCAGCAATGTATTTAGCTTATCGATACTAATAGGTCGAGGACTTGACCAATATTTATTTGATGTTCATTGATTAAAATATATATGTAGTTTTTAGAGTGTTAACTCTAAAGAATCTAGTTTACTAGTTTCAAAAACTTAATAGTAATATTAAGCATAAAGATTATGTGGTTACAATAGCAGAGAGGATACACCTGTTCCCATTCCGAACACAGAAGTTAAGCTCTCTAGCGCTGATGGTACTTGGTGGGAAACTGCCTGG
>NZ_JACVWG010000074.1:0-327 GCF_020658465.1 Clostridioides sp. ES-S-0049-02 | reverse complement strand
ATCTGGTTGATAGGTCGAAGGTGTAAGTGCAGCAATGTATTTAGCTTATCGATACTAATAGGTCGAGGACTTGACCAATATTTATTTGATGTTCATTAATTAAAATATATATGTAGTTTTTAGAGTGCTAACTCTATGTATTTAAATTTGTCAATAATCAGAGATTTTTAAGGATTTTATAAGCTTAAAATCAAATGAAAAAAGTATTGACATAATAAGACAAATATGTTATTATAATACTTGTCTTAGAAAAAAGATAAATGAAAATTTAGACAATAATCTGGTTATAATAGCAGAGAGGATACACCTGTTCCCATTCCGAACACA
>NZ_JACVWG010000073.1:0-330 GCF_020658465.1 Clostridioides sp. ES-S-0049-02 | reverse complement strand
CTGGAGGTCGTGAGTTCGACTCTCATTATCCACCCCAACTAATATGGTCTATTAGCTCAGTCGGTAGAGCACCTGACTTTTAATCAGGGTGTCCCGCGTTCGAGTCGCGGATAGATCACCAAAAAGGCGGCGACATAGCCAAGTGGTAAGGCAGTGGACTGCAACTCCTTGATCCCCAGTTCGAATCTGGGTGTCGCCTCCAAAATATTCCAAGGTAGCTCAACGGTGGAGCAACCGGCTGTTAACCGGTAGGCTGTGGGTTCGAGCCCCACCCTTGGAGCCAAAAAAGCCGAAGTGGCGGAACTGGCAGACGCACAGGACTTAAAATCC
>NZ_JACVWG010000072.1:0-330 GCF_020658465.1 Clostridioides sp. ES-S-0049-02 | reverse complement strand
CATCCGCCCTGCACCCTTAATAACTTGACCAGTTAAAAAGGTTTGATAGATTAGAAGCTATCAACTTCGATAATTTTTAAAAGTTATCAACTTTATATATTACAAATTAGATGTCATATCACTAAATTTATATATGCAGTTTTCAAAGTGCTAAAGCACGTCGCCAACGAATAAATTCTGTTGCTTAAAGTGCTAACGCACAGCGCCAACAAACAAACTTCACATGCGTTCAGTTTATTCTGTTGCTCAAAGTGCTAATTGAGTATTCGTAAAAACGAACCCTCAAAATTAAACAGTAGGCAATTCTCCTTAGAAAGGAGGTGATCCAGC
>NZ_JACVWG010000071.1:0-352 GCF_020658465.1 Clostridioides sp. ES-S-0049-02 | reverse complement strand
TTCCAAACAACCTCGATATTATAAAATATAAAATTCTTAATAAAAAGAGCAAGGCTGCAAACTATAGATATGTAAATTTAGAAAATGGAGGAAAAGTAGGGTTGTCTAATTTCTGTAGAAAAAACAATATATCTGTAAACAACGACAAAATCAAAGAATTATATGATAGTGGATTTAGAAGCGAAAAAATTCTAATTGAGAAATATAGAGAGGTGTAAATGAACCATTATACAATAACTCACATACATACAGATAGGTCTTCTGGTACAACTAATATAGATAGTGTAACAAAGCCAGAGCAATACATTTCTAAAATAGCAAATCTAGGTATGAAGTCTATAGCTTTTACAGA
>NZ_JACVWG010000070.1:0-358 GCF_020658465.1 Clostridioides sp. ES-S-0049-02 | reverse complement strand
ATTAAAAGTCAGGTGCTCTACCGACTGAGCTAATAGACCATATTAGTTGGGGTGGATAATGAGAGTCGAACTCACGACCTCCAGAGCCACAATCTGGCGCTCTAACCAACTGAGCTATACCCACCATATATCTTCAAATTTAATGTGGTGGGCCATCAGGGACTCGAACCCCAGACCTACCGGTTATGAGCCGGGCGCTCTAACCAACTGAGCTAATGGCCCACATTAAATTTTTAGTAGCGGTAATAGGAGTCGAACCTATGACCTTTCGGGTATGAACCGAACGCTCTAGCCAACTAAGCTATACCGCCATATTCTTGGTGCCCAGAGGCGGAATCGAACCACCGACACGGGGATT
>NZ_JACVWG010000069.1:0-364 GCF_020658465.1 Clostridioides sp. ES-S-0049-02 | reverse complement strand
TTGATAGGTCGAAGGTGTAAGTGCAGCAATGTATTTAGCTTATCGATACTAATAGGTCGAGGACTTGACCAATATTTATTTGATGTTCATTAATTAAAATATATATGTAGTTTTTAGAGTGTTAACTTTAAAAAACTAGTTTTACTAGCTATAAAAATTTAATGCGGGTGTAGCTCAATGGTAGAGTTCTGGCCTTCCAAGCCAGCTGTGAGGGTTCGATCCCCTTCACCCGCTCCAAAAGATTATGTGGTTACAATAGCAGAGAGGATACACCTGTTCCCATTCCGAACACAGAAGTTAAGCTCTCTAGCGCTGATGGTACTTGGTGGGAAACTGCCTGGGAGAGTAGGACGTAGCCACGTAA
>NZ_JACVWG010000068.1:0-368 GCF_020658465.1 Clostridioides sp. ES-S-0049-02 | reverse complement strand
CGGTGGTTCGAATCCACCATCCTCCACCAAAAAAATGCGCGGATGTGGCGGAATTGGCAGACGCACTAGACTTAGGATCTAGCGCCATTGGCGTGGGGGTTCGACTCCCTTCATCCGCACCATTTTTATTTAATTTAATAAACGAGCGGGAATAGTTCAGTGGTAGAGCGCAACCTTGCCAAGGTTGAAGTCGCGAGTTCGAATCTCGTTTCCCGCTCCAAATTTATGTTTATATTGCAATGTGGGTGCATAGCTCAGCTGGATAGAGCAACGCCCTTCTAAGGCGTGTGTCCGGGGTTCGAATCCCTGTGCGCTCACCACATATATATTGGGGATTAGCCAAGTCGGTAAGGCACATGACTTTGACT
>NZ_JACVWG010000067.1:0-372 GCF_020658465.1 Clostridioides sp. ES-S-0049-02 | reverse complement strand
GACTATAGTCTAGTAAATTTCCTACTAGTATTACAGGAGATTTAGTTTTTCCAGCTAAAACCCCAACAGATAAACCATCTATTAAATCATCTTGTTTATTGATTCCATTTTTAGCTACATATAGGTTATTTATATTAGAATCTTTGTAAAACTCTTTTATTACTTTTGCATTTGTTTCATTTCTAGTACTACCTGATATTCTTTGTGGATTTTTAAGTTTGTTTTCTATATTTTTAGAAACTGTATATTCTCCACCTATTATATAAGATTTATCTATTTTTTTATCTTTGAATAAATCATTTATTTCAGTTATATTACTATTTTCATTAGTAAGTATTATAGGCATATCATTTTGAGCTGATGCTGCACCAA
>NZ_JACVWG010000066.1:0-386 GCF_020658465.1 Clostridioides sp. ES-S-0049-02 | reverse complement strand
TCCAGCGTGACAGGCTGGCATTCTAACCAACTGAACTACCAGGCCGCAAATGGTGGGACCAGCAGGGCTCGAACCTGCGACCCCCTGCTTGTAAGGCAGGTGCTCTCCCAGCTGAGCTATGATCCCATTTTTTGGAGCGGGTGAAGGGGATCGAACCCTCACAGCTGGCTTGGAAGGCCAGAACTCTACCATTGAGCTACACCCGCTTATTTAATTGTTTTTTTGGTGACTCGTAGGGGAATTGAACCCCTGTTACCGCCGTGAAAGGGCGGTGTCTTAACCTCTTGACCAACGAGCCATTTTAATGGTTGCGGAGGCAGGACTCGAACCTACGACCTTCGGGTTATGAGCCCGACGAGCTGCCAACTGCTCCACTCCGCGATATT
>NZ_JACVWG010000065.1:0-405 GCF_020658465.1 Clostridioides sp. ES-S-0049-02 | reverse complement strand
AAGATTTTAAAGATATAAGTTTTAGTGATGTAATGTTTATTTAAGGAGGTGAGAGGTTGAAAGTAGTTAGTATTCCATGTGGATTTGAGACATTTTCTAATGAAGAAGATGATAGAAAATTAAATGTGAAATTAAAGATTTTACATGAAGGTAAAAATTTAAATAAAACTAAGTTTGATTTATCAACGATAAATAATGCAGAATCAACTTTATCAGATATACCAATACTTGGATATATAAAATATGATGAAGAAGAAAAGGCCATAGATTTTGATGAGCATAATATGATAACTAAAGTTGTAAAGGATGATGATGGTTATTCTATAGAGTATAAATTCTTAGAAAGACCACTTGGAGTTATTCCAAATAATACAGAGATAACTTATACGGAAGAAGATGGGAAGA
>NZ_JACVWG010000064.1:0-406 GCF_020658465.1 Clostridioides sp. ES-S-0049-02 | reverse complement strand
ATTATACAATAACTCACATACATACAGATAGGTCTTCTGGTACAACTAATATAGATAGTGTAACAAAGCCAGAGCAATACATTTCTAAAATAGCAAATCTAGGTATGAAGTCTATAGCTTTTACAGAGCATGGTAATATATTAGATTGGTCAAAGAAAAAAAGCTTGTGTGAAAAACATGGTATAAAATATATCCATGCAGTTGAATGTTATATAACAGAAACACTAGATGAAAAAATAAGAGATAACTATCACTGTTGTCTGTATAGCAGAAATTTAGAAGGTGTCAAAGAGTTAAATAAATTGATTTCAAGTTCATACAACAGAAAAGACAATCATTTTTATTATGTTCCTAGAATTTCCTTTGAAGAATTAATAAAAACAAGTGAAAATATAATAGTAACTAC
>NZ_JACVWG010000063.1:0-421 GCF_020658465.1 Clostridioides sp. ES-S-0049-02 | reverse complement strand
GCGGCTACACATAAATCCCAATTGCTTTCGCCTCTATAACCATCATCTAACATACATATTGAGAATGACAGTTCATTTAAATTGTTCATTAATTCTACAACTTTCATTTCTCTATATTTTATAAAACAATTATGTATGCGGCTAGATATCCTGTAAAATGGCTGACATACATAACCATTCTGTTTAAAATATTTTTCTTTTTGAGGATAATATTTGGGAGGAGAATTAAAGAAATCTTTCATAATATTGTATTTCCAAAACAGGTAATCTTTTTGATTTTCTGCATGAGATATAATAAATATTGGTTGGTCAAGTCTTTTGTCTATATGTCCATCCCCTAAAAGAGAACCTATTACAATGTCTTTTTGAATGCAATTGAGTTGTTTATTTTCTTGTCTGTATTTTTGAGTTAGTTTGTGTT
>NZ_JACVWG010000062.1:0-443 GCF_020658465.1 Clostridioides sp. ES-S-0049-02 | reverse complement strand
ATTTAACAATTTCTCACCTTCTTTTTTATTTAGAGAGCTACAAAAGTAACTCTCCATTTTGAACATAAAAAAGAACTATCCTATATAGTCCTCACCTGTTATTTCTCTATATTCTACTTCAGTTATTTTATTCTTACCTACTGAATTTTTAACCATTTCTTTAGTCCACATTTTATTATCATAATAATATTTTATTTTATCGTAATTTAACATTATATTAATCCTCCCATCATTAAACTGTAATTTATGTTTGCATTTTCCTGTTCTAACTCTTTAATCTTTTTTAATACTTCTTGTTCTGGTGTTAAAGGTATTTCCACATACTCATATGTAATCTCTTTTGTTGTCTTGTCTACATACATAATAGGTGCAAAACCTTCTCTTTGTTCTGCTTCTACTACTTCATCGACCAACACTCCACTTAATTCTAATTCTTGAGCTGA
>NZ_JACVWG010000061.1:0-456 GCF_020658465.1 Clostridioides sp. ES-S-0049-02 | reverse complement strand
ATGAAGCAAAAGAATTAGTTGATGCTTATTTAGATTTAATGATGGATAAAATTCCTGATGCTGAAAAAGAAATGGCTAAGTTAGATGCTACAATTAAAGCAGCATTAAAAGAAAAGTTAGAAACTACCAAAGAAATAGAAGATGAGATAACTAAAGTCTATGAAAAGCAAATTGAAGAACGTAAGAAACAGATAGATGATGAACTTAAAAAACGTCTTGATGCACTTAATAAAGAAAAAGAAGCCTACAATAAAGCTAGAGATAAAGCAGATTATCAGCGTGATTATGATGATAAATCAAAAGAGATAGAAGAACTTCAAAAGAAATTGGATATTGCTGAAAGAGATAGTTCACTATCAGGACAAAAGAAAGTACAGGAATTAAGAAAAGAATTAGAAGAGGCTAAGAGAGCATTAGAAGATTTAGTTCAAGACCAGATTGATAAAGATGTAAATG
>NZ_JACVWG010000060.1:0-458 GCF_020658465.1 Clostridioides sp. ES-S-0049-02 | reverse complement strand
GAAGCTTATCGCAGCTTATCGCGTCCTTCATCGGCTCCTAGTGCCAAGGCATCCGCCCTGCACCCTTAATAACTTGACCAGTTAAAAAGGTTTGATAGATTAGAAGCTATCAACTTCGATAATTTTTAAAAGTTATCAGCTTTATATATTACAAATTAGATGTCATATCACTAAATATATATATGCAGTTTTCAAAGTGCTAACGCACAGCGCCAACGAATAAATTCCGTTGCTCAAAGTGCTAAGGCACGTCGCCAACAAACAAACTTCACATGCGTTCAGTTTATACTGTTGCTCAAAGTGCTAATTGAGTATTCGTAAAAACGAACCCTCAAAATTAAACAGTAGGCAATTCTCCTTAGAAAGGAGGTGATCCAGCCGCACCTTCCGATACGGCTACCTTGTTACGACTTCACCCCAGTTATTGATTCCACCTTCGACGACTTCTTCCAAAAGGT
>NZ_JACVWG010000059.1:0-475 GCF_020658465.1 Clostridioides sp. ES-S-0049-02 | reverse complement strand
TTCTTTGACTAATTGTTTTCTTAAAGTATTCATAAAAAATCTCCTTTACGACATTTGATTATATTTAAATCATTGCCATAAAGAAGATTTTTATTAACCTTGAAGCACAAATTATTTTACATTACCTATTAAAAATTATTTAACTAAATTAGCGAACTTGACTATTAGTCTGCCAATTGTTGATATAGGGCTTGAAGTATATTCTTCTACTTTATATGTTTTCCCATTTTCTAACCCTGTTATTTCTGTTCCTATTATTTCTGCTTTATCTGCTTCTTCTCCTAATGTTCCATCTGCTTTAGTATATTTTTCATTTCCATCTACTGTTACTTTATATATTTTACCTGCAGTTAATCCTGTTATCTTTTTGTCTCCTGCTGTTGCTCCAGCTACTGAACCTGATTCTATTATTACCTCAGTCGCTGCTGGTGCTACATATTCTTCTACTTTATATGTTTTTCCATTTTCTAACCCT
>NZ_JACVWG010000058.1:0-574 GCF_020658465.1 Clostridioides sp. ES-S-0049-02 | reverse complement strand
TCAAAATTAAACAGTAGGCAATTCTCCTTAGAAAGGAGGTGATCCAGCCGCACCTTCCGATACGGCTACCTTGTTACGACTTCACCCCAGTTATTGATTCCACCTTCGACGACTTCTTCCAAAAGGTTAGATAATCGGCTTCGGGCGTCTCCAACTCCCGTGGTGTGACGGGCGGTGTGTACAAGACCCGGGAACGCATTCACCGCAGCATTCTGATCTGCGATTACTAGTAACTCCAGCTTCATGTAGGCGAGTTTCAGCCTACAATCCGAACTGAGAGTAGCTTTAAGGGATTAGCTCCACCTTACGGCTTGGCAACCCTCTGTACTACCCATTGTAGCACGTGTGTAGCCCTAAGCATAAGGGGCATGATGATTTGACGTCATCCCCACCTTCCTCCAGGTTATCCCTGGCAGTCTCTCTAGAGTGCCCAACTTAATGATGGCAACTAAAGACAAGGGTTGCGCTCGTTGCGGGACTTAACCCAACATCTCACGACACGAGCTGACGACAACCATGCACCACCTGTCACCAATGTCCCCGAAGGGAACTCTCCGATTAAGGAGATGTCATT
>NZ_JACVWG010000057.1:0-613 GCF_020658465.1 Clostridioides sp. ES-S-0049-02 | reverse complement strand
ATGGAGAGGTGTCCGAGTGGTTTAAGGAGCTGGTCTTGAAAACCAGTGACTTCGAAAGGGGCCGTGGGTTCGAATCCCACCCTCTCCGCCAAATGCCCAGATAGCTCAGTCGGTAGAGCAGGGGACTGAAAATCCCCGTGTCGGTGGTTCGATTCCGCCTCTGGGCACCAAGAATATGGCGGTATAGCTTAGTTGGCTAGAGCGTTCGGTTCATACCCGAAAGGTCATAGGTTCGACTCCTATTACCGCTACTAAAATTTAATGTGGGCCATTAGCTCAGTTGGTTAGAGCGCCCGGCTCATAACCGGTAGGTCTGGGGTTCGAGTCCCTGATGGCCCACCACATTAAATTAATAAAATTTCGAGGTGTAGCGCAGTTTGGTAGCGCACATGGTTTGGGACCATGGGGCCGGGGGTTCGAGTCCCTTCACCTCGACCAATATAATGGTGGGTATAGCTCAGTTGGTTAGAGCGCCAGATTGTGGCTCTGGAGGTCGTGAGTTCGACTCTCATTATCCACCCCAACTAATATGGTCTATTAGCTCAGTCGGTAGAGCACCTGACTTTTAATCAGGGTGTCCCGCGTTCGAGTCGCGGATAGATCACCAAAAAGG
>NZ_JACVWG010000056.1:0-618 GCF_020658465.1 Clostridioides sp. ES-S-0049-02 | reverse complement strand
AGTCTTGCAATCTCATTCCAATTTTTAGATGTAGCCATTTCTACAAAATTCATATTATTGTCAATTCTATCTAGATGCTTATCTACTTCGTTTATATCTGTTTTAGCAATAAGTATATCTTTGTGTATGTAGTCAAGTTTCTTGTCTACCTCATCAAAGCGATTACCCATATCAGCTTTCACTTCTTTTACCTCATTTTCAATGCCATCAAGTCTACTTTCAATTCCATTAAGCCTATTGTCCATCTTTTGTAATAATTCTAATATTTTTTCATCCATTAATACCACACTCCTACTTAATTGCTTTAAGTGTTGCTATATCATTCAGATTATAATTTGTAATAGTTTCTATTTTATTAATGTCTAATTGCATAAGTTTTATACTTCTTTTTGTATCTTCTGTTTTTAAATCTAATTTTATTATATCGCTTTTTATTTCTTTTAAGTCGTCTTTAATTTCATTCTGTCCAACTTTCAAATCGCTGATATCTTGCTTCATTCCTTTAATATCCTTTTGCATTTCTTGTAATAACTCTAATATTTTTTCATCCATGCCGTTCACACTCCTATTTTATTATTATATCATAATTTAAGTGTTGTATTCTAACACTTACTAAAA
>NZ_JACVWG010000055.1:0-629 GCF_020658465.1 Clostridioides sp. ES-S-0049-02 | reverse complement strand
CTAACTTAGCCATTTCTTTTTCAGCATCAGGAATTTTATCCATCATTAAATCTAAATAAGCATCAACTAATTCTTTTGCTTCATCAAAGTTATCATTACTTTGAAACAGCTTATCTAGTTGTTGAATATAGTTAGTTATAGTACCATCATCTCTAAATTGAAATCCAAAGCCTTGAAGTTTACCTTTTATTTCATTTTGACTTTGTTTCATGTAAGCCGTAGTTTCGCCCATTTCTTTTTTCTGTTTTTCTAATAAATCTAGTTTTTGTTGAAGCAAATCATTTTTTTCAACTCCAAAAGCACTTCCCATCAGTACATCTAATAATTCAAGTTGATTATTTATATCTTCAACATCCCTACTCATAGATGTCCACTCAGATTCTTTGTGTAGCTTCCAAGCCTCATTTCTTAATTCTTGTTCAGCTTTCGCTATATCCTTTGTGGCATTTACTACTTCTTGTTTTTCTTCAACTACTTTTGGTAGTTCAGTAAACATGATATTTAAATATTCATCACAATATTTCTTAGTTTCATCCCAAGCTTTTTTAGCATCTTCATATTTCTTCTTAGTCTTATCAGATGCTTTCTCTTTATTTGCTTCTGCTTCAAGTTTAGCTAATTCTTTTTCT
>NZ_JACVWG010000054.1:0-639 GCF_020658465.1 Clostridioides sp. ES-S-0049-02 | reverse complement strand
TAGGTTCGATTCCTATCACCAGCTCCATGTAAAATTAATACGGAGGATTTCCCGAGCGGCCAAAGGGGGCAGACTGTAAATCTGTTGTCATCGACTTCGGTGGTTCGAATCCACCATCCTCCACCAAAAAAATGCGCGGATGTGGCGGAATTGGCAGACGCACTAGACTTAGGATCTAGCGCCATTGGCGTGGGGGTTCGACTCCCTTCATCCGCACCATTTTTTATTTAATTTATACATATTTATTGTGGGTGCATAGCTCAGCTGGATAGAGCAACGCCCTTCTAAGGCGTGTGTCCGGGGTTCGAATCCCTGTGCGCTCACCACATATATTGGGGATTAGCCAAGTCGGTAAGGCACATGACTTTGACTCATGTATGCGTAGGTTCAAGTCCTGCATCCCCAGCCATTAAATATTAAAGTTAAGGTTCATTAGCTCAGCTGGCAGAGCACCTGACTCTTAATCAGGGTGTCCCGAGTTCGATCCTCGGATGAATCATTGGAAGTAGAATATGGAGAGGTGTCCGAGTGGTTTAAGGAGCTGGTCTTGAAAACCAGTGACTTCGAAAGGGGCCGTGGGTTCGAATCCCACCCTCTCCGCCAAATGCCCAGATAGCTCAGTCGGTAGAGCAGGGGACT
>NZ_JACVWG010000053.1:0-702 GCF_020658465.1 Clostridioides sp. ES-S-0049-02 | reverse complement strand
ATAGGTCGAAGGTGTAAGTGCAGCAATGTATTTAGCTTATCGATACTAATAGGTCGAGGACTTGACCAATATTTATTTGATGTTCATTAATTAAAATATATATGTAGTTTTTAGAGTGTTAACTCTATGTATTTAAATTTGTCAATAATTAGAGATTTTTAAGAATTTTATAAGCTTAAAATCGAATAAATAAAGTATTGACATAATAAGACAAATATGTTATTATAATACTTGTCTTAGAAAAAAGATAAATGAAAATTTAGACAATAATCTGGTTATAATAGCAGAGAGGATACACCTGTTCCCATTCCGAACACAGAAGTTAAGCTCTCTAGCGCTGATGGTACTTGGCGGGAAACTGCCTGGGAGAGTAGGACATAGCCAGGTGATGTGCCGAAGTGGCGGAACTGGCAGACGCACAGGACTTAAAATCCTGCGGGACTTACCTCTCGTACCGGTTCGATTCCGGTCTTCGGCACCAAATTATTGTGGGCCATTAGCTCAGTTGGTTAGAGCGCCCGGCTCATAACCGGTAGGTCTGGGGTTCGAGTCCCTGATGGCCCACCACAATAATTTAAAGAACTTTGAAAATTAAACAGTAGGTTAATTTATAAAACAAGAAACAAACCATAAAGCCAGATATTTAGATAACAATAGTATCTGAGCCTGATAAACTTTTATTTGAGAGTTTGATCCTGGCTC
>NZ_JACVWG010000052.1:0-716 GCF_020658465.1 Clostridioides sp. ES-S-0049-02 | reverse complement strand
GCAGCAGAAGACCAATGGAACAATGTGTGCGAGTAGCTGGCACAACACGAACAGCACGAGGAGCAGCAGTAGGTCGAACTGATGCAACAGCTGCACCCGGACCAACAGGAGCAACAGGGACACCTGGAGCAACAGGTCCAACAGGAGCAACAGGAGCAGATGGATTGGCAGGTCCAACAGGTCCAACAGGAGCAACAGGAACACCTGGAGCGACAGGAGTAACAGGTCCAACAGGAGCAACAGGAGATACAGGAGCAGATGGACTGGCAGGTCCAACAGGTCCAACAGGAGCAACAGGAGCAGATGGACTGGCAGGTCCAACAGGTCCAACAGGAGCAACAGGAGTAGGAATAACAGGAGCAACAGGTTTAATAGGTCCAACAGGAGCAACAGGAACACCTGGAGCGACAGGTCCAACAGGCCCAACAGGAGCAACAGGAGCAAATGGATTGATAGGCCCAACAGGAGCAACAGGAAATACAGGGGCAGATGGAGCAACAGGTCCAACAGGTCCAACAGGAGCAACAGGAGATACAGGAGCAAATGGATTAGTAGGTCCAACAGGTCCAACAGGAGCAGCAGGAGCAGCTGGAGCAACAGGTCCAACAGGTCCAACAGGAGCAACAGGGGTAGGAATAACAGGAGTGACAGGAGCAACAGGAGCAACAGGCCCAACAGGAGCAGATGGAGTAGTAGGTCCAACAGGAGCAACAGGA
>NZ_JACVWG010000051.1:0-723 GCF_020658465.1 Clostridioides sp. ES-S-0049-02 | reverse complement strand
ATTTCCCACCGCAAGGGTAAGACCCCAGAAAGACTATCTGGTTGATAGGTCGAAGGTGTAAGTGCAGCAATGTATTTAGCTTATCGATACTAATAGGTCGAGGACTTGACCAATATTATTTGATGTTTATTGATTAAAATATATATGTAGTTTTTAGAGTGTTAACTCTATGTAAAGTACTAACTTCAATTAATAGAAGATATTTAATAAAAAACTATTATTATTTAGTACTTTAAAAGTATTGACATTTAAAAATAAAGATGTTAATATAATACTTGTCTTATAAATAGGCAATATGTGGTTATAATAGCAAAGAGGATACACCTGTTCCCATTCCGAACACAGAAGTTAAGCTCTTTAGCGCTGATGGTACTTGGTGGGAAACTGCCTGGGAGAGTAGGACATAGCCACGTGAATATTCCAAGGTAGCTCAACGGTGGAGCAACCGGCTGTTAACCGGTAGGCTGTGGGTTCGAGCCCCACCCTTGGAGCCAAAAAAAGCCGAAGTGGCGGAACTGGCAGACGCACAGGACTTAAAATCCTGCGGGACTTACCTCTCGTACCGGTTCGATTCCGGTCTTCGGCACTTATAAAACAATATCGCGGAGTGGAGCAGTTGGCAGCTCGTCGGGCTCATAACCCGAAGGTCGTAGGTTCGAGTCCTGCCTCCGCAACCATTAAAATGGCTCGTTGGTCAAGAGGTTAAGACACCGCCCTTTCACG
>NZ_JACVWG010000049.1:0-1030 GCF_020658465.1 Clostridioides sp. ES-S-0049-02 | reverse complement strand
AATATTGGTCAAGTCCTCGACCTATTAGTATCGATAAGCTAAATACATTGCTGCACTTACACCTTCGACCTATCAACCAGATAGTCTTTCTGGGGTCTTACCCTTGCGGTGGGAAATCTTATCTTGAAGTTGGCTTCGCGCTTAGATGCTTTCAGCGCTTATCCATTCCGTACATAGCTACCCAGCCATGCCCTTGGCAGAACAACTGGTACACCAGAGGTACGTCCATCCCGGTCCTCTCGTACTAAGGACAGGTCTCCTCAAATTTCCTACGCCTGCGACGGATAGGGACCGAACTGTCTCACGACGTTCTGAACCCAGCTCGCGTACCACTTTAATGGGCGAACAGCCCAACCCTTGGGACCTACTACAGCCCCAGGATGTGATGAGCCGACATCGAGGTGCCAAACCTCCCCGTCGATGTGGACTCTTGGGGGAGATAAGCCTGTTATCCCCAGGGTAGCTTTTATCCGTTGAGCGATGGCCCTTCCACGCAGAACCACCGGATCACTAAGTCCGATTTTCATCCTTGCTCGACCTGTATGTCTTGCAATCAAGCTCTCTTTTGCCTTTACACTCTACGTACGATTTCCGACCGTACTGAGAGAACCTTTGAGCGCCTCCGTTACCTTTTGGGAGGCGACCGCCCCAGTCAAACTGCCCACCTGACAGTGTCCCAAGACCAGATTCATGGCCTATGGTTAGAGTCCCAGTACTACAAGGGTGGTATCCCAAGGATGGCTCCGCCAAAACTGGCGTCCTGGTTTCAAAGCCTCCCACCTATCCTGTACATGTAGTACCAAGACCCAATGTCAAGCTACAGTAAAGCTCCATGGGGTCTTTCCGTCCTGTCGCAGGTATCCGGCATCTTCACCGGAATTACAATTTCACCGAGTCTGTTGTTGAGACAGTGCCCAAATCGTTACGCCTTTCGTGCGGGTCGGAACTTACCCGACAAGGAATTTCGCTACCTTAGGACCGTTATAGTTACGGCCGCCGTTTACTGGGGCTTAAGTTCACTGCTTCGATT
>NZ_JACVWG010000048.1:0-1036 GCF_020658465.1 Clostridioides sp. ES-S-0049-02 | reverse complement strand
AAGGGAGGAAATTCAAAATGGCTAAAGCTAAATACGAAAGAACAAAACCTCATGTTAATATAGGGACAATAGGACACGTTGACCACGGTAAAACTACATTAACAGCAGCAATAACAAAAACATTATATGACAGATACCAATTAGGAGAAGCAGTAGATTTCGCAAACATAGATAAAGCTCCAGAAGAAAGAGAAAGAGGAATCACAATATCAACAGCACACGTTGAGTATGAAACTCCAAACAGACACTACGCACACGTTGACTGCCCAGGACATGCTGACTACGTTAAGAACATGATAACAGGAGCAGCACAAATGGACGGAGCAATATTAGTTTGTTCAGCAACAGATGGACCAATGCCACAAACAAGAGAGCATATACTATTATCAAGACAAGTTGGAGTACCATATATAGTAGTATTCTTAAACAAATGTGACATGGTAGATGATGAAGAGTTATTAGAACTAGTAGAAATGGAAGTAAGAGATTTATTAACAGAATATGATTTCCCAGGAGATGATACTCCAATAGTAAGAGGATCAGCATTAATGGCATTAGAAGATCCAAAGAGTGAGTGGGGAAATAAAATAGTAGAATTATTCGAGCAAATAGATGAATATATACCAGCACCAGAAAGAGATACTGACAAACCATTCTTAATGCCAGTAGAAGACGTATTCTCAATCACAGGAAGAGGAACAGTTGCAACAGGAAGAGTGGAAAGAGGAGTATTAAAAGTACAAGACGAAGTAGAATTAGTAGGATTAACAGAAGCACCAAGAAAAGTAGTAGTAACAGGAGTAGAGATGTTCAGAAAATTATTAGACCAAGCACAAGCAGGGGATAATATAGGAGCATTATTAAGAGGAGTACAAAGAAACGAAATAGAAAGAGGACAAGTACTAGCAAAGACTGGATCAGTAAAAGCACACACAAAATTTACTGCAGAAGTATATGTACTTAAAAAAGAAGAAGGTGGAAGACATACACCATTCTTTGATGGATATAGACCACAATTCTATTTCAGAACAACAGA
>NZ_JACVWG010000047.1:0-1301 GCF_020658465.1 Clostridioides sp. ES-S-0049-02 | reverse complement strand
CATGAGAGGATACATAGATTT
Source organism: Clostridioides sp. ES-S-0049-02 (assembly GCF_020658465.1). Taxonomy (NCBI): domain Bacteria; kingdom Bacillati; phylum Bacillota; class Clostridia; order Peptostreptococcales; family Peptostreptococcaceae; genus Clostridioides; species Clostridioides sp. ES-S-0049-02. The sequence continues at coordinate 1,280 of NZ_JACVWG010000047.1, read as the reverse complement.
GTATTACATGATAGGTAATAAAATCTATGTTATAGATTACAAATCAAGTAGCAAATTTTCTAAAAAAGACCTGCCAAAGAAATCAATGCAGCTCATCCTATATGCAATGTATCTTAAAGAGAAATATCCAGATAAAATAATTGAATATGTAGCATTCGATATGTGTAAATATATGAAAAATGCTAATGGGACATTAATTGAAAGAAATAAGATTAATGACTTAAATGAATATGAAAGAGCTATAGTAAAAATTAAATATACTAAAAGACTAGAACAACAATTAATTGACTTTGTTGTTGATACAGTAAATCAAATAAAACAGCTAGATTTCAACGATAAGAGTGATTGGTGCAAGAATGATGACAAAAGTAATCAGTTCTTTTGTAAAACTCTATGCTCTCATTATAAAGCGGCATGTAGTAGACTTAATAATTCATAATGGAGGTATGTTTTGATAAAAACAGGTAGATATGAACTATACAATGACGAATGTTTAAAAGTAATGGATTTATTAATTGAACAAAATTCAAAGGTAGATGCAATAATTGCTGATATACCTCAAGGAATAACTAAAAATGAGTGGGATAAACCTCTGGCATTTAATGAGATGTGGGATAGATTATATAAATTAAGAAGAAATAAAAACACTCCAATTATATTATTTACCAATCAACCATTTACATCTAAATTAATTTGTAGTAATGATAAGCATTTTAAAGTGATGAAGTATTGGGAAAAAGATAGACCAAGCGGTTTTTTAAATGCTAAAAAAATGCCTTTAAAAAACGTTGAAGAAATAGCAATATTTTATGAAAAACCACCAGTATATAATCCACAAATGACAATTGGGAATCCTAGTCATAGCATAGGTAAAGTCAATGGCGAAAATAATTGTAAGAATAATAATAACTATGGTAATTTTGCAAGAGTTGAAAGAGAAGGAAATTTAAAATATCCTAAACAAATCCTAAAATATCCTAGGCCTCACCCACCAATACATCCAACTGAAAAACCTGTACCACTTCTAAAAGATTTAATACTAACATATTCAAATGAAGGAGATGTAATTTTAGATTTTACTGCTGGTGTAATTTCGACAGGAGTTGCAGCATTGGAAACGAGTAGAAAGTTTATCGGAATAGAATTAAACGAGGAAAGCTTTAATAAAGGAGTAAAAAGAATGAAAAATACGGAGAATTTAATAATTAGTGATTACAGATATAAGGAAAGTAATGGGTTTAGAAAATCTAAATCACAATAAAATGTGAATTTTAATAAGA
>NZ_JACVWG010000046.1:0-1345 GCF_020658465.1 Clostridioides sp. ES-S-0049-02 | reverse complement strand
GGTAATGTAAAATAATTTGTGCTTCAAGGTTAATAAAAATCTTCTTTATGGCAATGATTTAAATATAATCAAATGTCGTAAAGGAGATTTTTTATGAATACTTTAAGAAAACAATTAGTCAAAGAAATTATATCAGATGGAGAATTTATAAAATCTGGAGATATAAGTAGTTATCTAAGAGATATGTTCAAAGATATATTACAAGAGATGTTAGAACAAGAAATGGCATTAGAGCTAGGTTATGAAAAGGGCGACAGCCATAACAAGAATACAACTAATAGAAGAAATGGATATAGCAAAAAAACTGTAAAGTCACAATTTGGAGATTTACAACTAGACGTTCCAAGAGACAGAGATAATGACTTTAACCCAGTAGTCGTTCCTAAAAATATTAGAGATATCTCAGGAATCGAAGAAAAAATAATATCACTTTATGCAAGAGGTATGTCAACAAGAGATATACATGACCAAATATTAGATTTATACGGTATAGAAATTTCAGCTGATCAAGTAAGTAATATAACAAATGTTGTAATTCAAAGAGCTAAAGAGTGGCAAAATAGACCTCTTGAACAAGTTTATCCTTTTGTATTTATGGATGCAATTCATTACAAAGTAAGAGATGATGGAAAAATAAAAAATAAAGCTGCATATATAGTTCTAGGAGTAAATAAGGATGGTTTCAAAGATATTTTAGGAATATGGATAGGTGAAAACGAAACTTCAAAGTTTTGGTATAGTGTTTTAACCGATTTAAAAAATAGAGGTGTTAAAGATGTACTAATTTTTAGTGTTGATGGATTAAATGGCTTTAAAGAGGCGATAGCCGCAAGTTATCCTAATTCTATAATACAAAAATGTATAATCCATCAGATAAGAAATACTTTTAAATATGTTTCATACAAAGATTCAAAAGTATTAATAAGTGATTTTAAATCTGTATATAAAGCAGTTAATGAACAAGAAGCCTCATCGGCTTTAGATAAAATAGATGAAAAATGGGGTAAACAGTATCCTTCGGCAATTAAAATTTGGAGAAATAACTGGGATGTTATAGCACCATTTTTTAGTTTTCCTGAAGAAATAAGGACTATAATGTACACTACAAATATAATTGAAGGACTTAATAGACAGTTTAGAAAAGTCACAAAAACAAAGTCCACTTTTCCATCAGACGACTCACTATTAAAAATATTGTTCTTAGCAAGTGAAAATGTGATGAAAAAATGGACTATGAGATATAGAAACTGGGATAGTATATATAATCAGTTATCTATATTCTTTGATAATAGAATATAATTTTTAAAAATCATATTTCAAAAATTTGCCATAATATATATGGTTT
>NZ_JACVWG010000045.1:0-1463 GCF_020658465.1 Clostridioides sp. ES-S-0049-02 | reverse complement strand
ATAGATGTATTTGTACCAAGATTAAACAAGGAGAGTGATTCTAAATATTATAAGAGAGTAAATAATATGGGAAGGCATTATAAAGAAGGGTATATTATAGTTGAAGATTAGGAGTTGGTAAGTTGAAAGTAAATGGAATAAAAGTATCAGAAATTATTAATGTATCAAATGTATATGTATATGGAGTTGAAGAAAGTATAATAGCAAGTGGATACCCAATGTATAAACAACAGGTAATAGATATGAAAGAGATAAATATTTCAGAAAAAGATTTAAAACGAGCAAATCAATTAGGCAAATCAAAGCAAGGTTCAGGTCATGATTGCTTCTCTAAAGGAATTATTGTACAGATGGATTTACAATGGTCAGAATATATGTGGAGACAATGGGACAGATACCATCATAACGATTATGTCTCAAGTCAAAGTAAAATGCATAGATTAACTAAATTTAACCTTGATAATATGTGTAACAAATATGTTGATAAAAATACAATAAATTTCTTAAATGAATTAATTTATGATTACAATAATTTTGATGAATTAAAATTATCCGCATCTGATAAAGTGACACTTAGGAATGGGGAAAATATCGAGGCCACGAAAGAAAATCTCTGGAAAATAATAATATCGAATTGTCCATCAGGATTAATGTTAACTGCAAGAGTTACATTAAATTATCTACAAATAAAATCTATGATAAGTCAAAGAGAAAATCATAAAATGGAAGAATGGAGATTCTTATGTGATTTTTTTAAAACATTACCAAAATATAAAGAATTAATGATGTAGCAAGTTTTGTTAGCAATTAAATTTTAAATATAAAGGAGAAGGGTAAATGGCAGAAAAAAGAATAAATTATAATCAAGTATTTGTATTAGGAGAAGTTTTAGACATTTTAAATATAGCTAGAATGAATCAAGGAACTAGCCAAGAAGCAATAAGATTTACCTTAAAAGTTGAAACAGCGGCAAATGAATCAGTGAATGTAGACTATTTTACATCAATGTTTAAGTCAGATGGTTCACCAAATCAAATGTTTTTAGGGATAGAGACAATCGCTAATGAAATAAAAACTAGAGCAGAAAATGGAAAAGGAGATATTGTTAGATGTGTTTGCTCATTAGATAATAACTTATACTATAAAGACGGTGAAAAGAAAGAGCGATTCCAGATATCAGGAACTTTTTGCAATAGAGAAAAATATGATGACAAAGGTAATCCGATTGATGACAAGGGCGAAGTAGTAAAACCAATAAAGGCAAGTCAAGTTTGGAGAGCATATACATTAATTGAAAATATAGAAGAAAAAGAAGATGACTTAGGTAAATATTTAGAGATTAAGGGTCTAATTAATAAATATGGTAAGCAAGGTTGTAATATGACATTTAGAATACATAATGAAGATATGATAGAAGGTTTTAAAAGTTTATATACAATAGGTGATGTTGGTCTTCTTGAAGG
>NZ_JACVWG010000044.1:0-1468 GCF_020658465.1 Clostridioides sp. ES-S-0049-02 | reverse complement strand
GCAACTAATGAAAATGGACAATTAATTTTTAATGAAATATTACTAGAAGAATTAAAAGAATTTATTTATTGTGATACTTATACAAATGATTCATTTTTGGAGGTTGAAGACTTAATTAAAACAGGTGAAAGAGAGTTAGAACTTAAATGTAGGCCAACTATTGATTGGACAATAGACTCTGTTAATTTTTTAAGTAGAATTATTAATATGGAGTTTAGACAACATTGGAATGGATCATTAAGTGTAGGAGACATAATTATATTTTATGATAGAAATGAAAATACTGAAGATATAATATATTTTGTTGGATATACACAAAACTTTAAAGATGGAAGTTTAAATTTGGATTTATCTAATAAGAAATTAAAGGAAGATAATACAAGAACTATTTCTGATTATTTAACTAAATCAAAACATACTATGGATTCAGTTAATAAGAAAAAGTACTTACTCAATAGACAAAAATTCAATAGAATGAATGTTCCAGAAAGTGTGGTGTCTTAATGGCAATATATGATAATAGTTATACACTAAGTTATATAAGAATAACAGGGTGTATAGTGACTTATAATGAAGAAGTTTATACTGTACAGGATGAATCAACAAATAGAAAGTATATATACTGGAATGTAGATAATCCTTATAAGCTTGAAACTTCTAACTTGATGTTGGATAGAAGTAATAAAAGGTTTTTAATAGTTATAAATGATAATGGAATCCATACTGAAGTACCTAATGATAGTGATATATTTAGTATAAGCTATGATGGAGATGCAAAGAAAAATATACAAAAAGATATCTATGCTTTATATGAGACAGATAAAGAATTTGGAGATAGATTTATAATTGTAGAAAAAGATATAGATGGAATACACCAAACAGTTGGGGCTATACAGGAAGATGCTAAAAACATAAAAGAAAATATCTCAGTTATAGACCAAAAAGCAGATAATATAAATATATTTGTAAAGGAAGTAACTAAAAATTTTAATGATTCTAGTGAACTTACTAAGTTAAGAGAAGATACAAATAAACTTATAATTAAACTTAACTCTGATTTAGGATTATTTAATTCTAATATCAATGAATATTTTAAAGATGATGAAGTCACAGATATTGAAAAAGCTCAAATAGAGACTGAAATAAACTTATTGAATACAGATAAAACAAGTTTATATACTCAAATACAAAAAATAATTGATAGATGCCAATCAAATAGTGATAGTACAAGTATTGCTGCAATTAATACTTCTAAAACAGCTTTAGACAATACACATAATAATCTTAAAACAATAATTAATTCAGTTATATCTGATAATATAATCACTCCTTCAGATGTAATTCTAGTTACAAATGGATTCGCAAAGTATAATTTAAAGGTTAATGAACTAAAAAATACTCTTGATGGTGTATTTCTTAAAGGTATGGGTGGAAGTGTTTCAGAGGAATTTTCTCAAATAAATGCTAC
>NZ_JACVWG010000043.1:0-1920 GCF_020658465.1 Clostridioides sp. ES-S-0049-02 | reverse complement strand
AAAAATTATCGAAGTTGATAGCTTCTAATCTATCAAACCTTTTTAACTGGTCAAGTTATTAAGGGTGCAGGGCGGATGCCTTGGCACTAGGAGCCGATGAAGGACGCGATAAGCTGCGATAAGCTTCGGGGAGTTGCACGTAAACTTTGATCCGAAGATTTCCGAATGAGGAAACTCACTTAGAGTAATGTCTAAGTATCATTAAGTGAATACATAGCTTAATGAGGGGAACTCAGGGAACTGAAACATCTAAGTACCTGAAGGAAGAGAAAGAAATTCGATTCCGTAAGTAGCGGCGAGCGAACGCGGAATAGCCCAAACCAATAAAGTTTTCTTTATTGGGGTTGCGGACATATCTTAAACGAAGAGGTATCGTAATTGAAGAGGTTTGGAAAGACCCACCACAGAAGGTAATAGTCCTGTATGTCAAACGAGAAAACTTCAGATATGATCCAGAGTACCACGGGACACGTGAAACCCTGTGGGAAGCAGGAGGGACCACCCTCCAAGGCTAAATACTACCTAGTGACCGATAGCGTATAGTACCGTGAGGGAAAGGTGAAAAGAACCCCGGGAGGGGAGTGAAATAGAACCTGAAACCCTGCACTTACAAGCTGTGGAAGCACATTTCTTGTGTGACCGCGTACTTTTTGTAGAACGGGCCAACGAGTTACGTTAAGTAGCAAGGTTAAGCACTTAAGGTGTGGAGCCGTAGCGAAAGCGAGTTTTAACTGAGCGTTCAGTTACTTGACGTAGACCCGAAACCGGGCGACCTACCCATGAGCAGGATGAAGCGAAAGTAAAATTTCGTGGAGGTCCGAACCCACGAGCGTTGAAAAGCTCGGGGATGACTTGTGGGTAGCGGTGAAATTCCAATCGAGCCCGGAGATAGCTGGTTCTCCCCGAAATAGCTTTAGGGCTAGCCTCAAGGTGAGAGATACGGAGGTAGAGCACTGAATGTCCTAGGGGGTATTGCACCTACCGAAGACTATCAAACTCCGAATGCCGTCATCTTATACTTGGGAGTCAGACTGTGGGTGATAAGATTCATAGTCGAAAGGGCAACAGCCCAGATCGTCAGCTAAGGTCCCTAAATGTAAGTTAAGTGGTAAAGGATGTGGGATTGCACAGACAACCAGGATGTTGGCTTAGAAGCAGCCACTCATTCAAAGAGTGCGTAATAGCTCACTGGTCGAGTGATCCTGCGCCGAAGATTTCCGGGGCTAAAACTTACTACCGAAGCTACGGCATCAGTAATGATGGGTAGGGGAGCTTCCCATACGGGTTGAAGCATGACCGTAAGGACATGTGGACAGTATGGGAGTGAGAATGTTGGCATGAGTAGCGAGATGTGGGTGAGAATCCCACAGGCCGTAAACCCAAGGTTTCCAGGGGAAGGTTCGTCCGCCCTGGGTTAGTCGGGACCTAAGCTGAGGCCGAAAGGCGTAGGTGATGGACAACAGGTTGATATTCCTGTACTACCGATAACCGTTTGAGAGATGGGATGACACAGTAGGATAAGCTAAGCACACTGTTGGTTATGTGTGCCCAAGCATTGAGGCAGTCAGAGTAGGTAAATCCGCTTTGATAATGCTGGGATGTGATGGGGAGCGAAATTTAGTAGCGAAGTAGCTGATTTCACACTGTCAAGAAAAGTCTCTATCGAGGTTAAAGGTACCCGTACCGCAAACCGACACAGGTGGGTGAGGAGAGTATCCTAAGGCCCGCGAGAGAACTGTTGTTAAGGAACTCGGCAAAATGACCCCGTAACTTAGGGATAAGGGGTGCCACCATACGGTGGCCGCAGAGAATAGGCCCAAGCGACTGTTTACCAAAAACATAGGTTTCTGCTAAGTCGCAAGACGATGTATAGGAGCTGACGCCTGCCCGGTGCTGGAAGGTTAAGGGGATCTGTTAGAG
>NZ_JACVWG010000042.1:0-1958 GCF_020658465.1 Clostridioides sp. ES-S-0049-02 | reverse complement strand
TTCAACTTACCAACTCCTAATCTTCAACTATAATATACCCTTCTTTATAATGCCTTCCCATATTATTTACTCTCTTATAATATTTAGAATCACTCTCCTTGTTTAATCTTGGTACAAATACATCTATTGCATTAGAGTTACCAAAATATTTATTAGAACCTCTATCTTTAACCACCTTCAAATTACCATCAACCAATATTTTAGTTCCAAATTTAAGATGATTATTGGCAACAAAACCATATTGTAAATTTTCTCCTGTAGCTGTCACAGCTCCATGTTTACTATTTTCACAATTTAAAGAAGTATAATAACTTACTTCCCATATTGTAGGAATTAATTTTTCTATTTTGATATTAAGTTCTTTTTCTAAGTTCATTTTTTTTATTTCCAACTTATATTCTTTACTATTTTTGCATTGTTCCCATTCGTATTTATACATTAAGTCAATATTCTTAGTTGTATCTAGTATTACGTTTTTATTTATATTACTAGTGTTAATTTCTTCTGTATTAGCAAATATAGTTATAGTACTTCCGACTACTAAAACTCCTGTTATAATTATGTTTCTCCACCTCATATATACCTCCAATCATATTAAAATTATTATTTTAAACGCTCTTTTACTCTTCAATAGCATCGGCAAATTCCTGTTGAGTTGGCTCTTCCCCTTCTCCATTCCATTCAAATGCATCTTCTAAATATGCACTTGGATTATAACAACAATAATCACAATCGCTATTTTTATTTTCACATCTTTGTTTAAATTTACAATCCACTTTAATCCCCTTTCTATATCTTTATTATAATATATATCTTATTATATCGCAACTACTTTTTTATTTATTTTTTCAAGTTTACATATTTTTCTTTATAACCCTTAGAATTTCTTGTATTCATTATATTTTTTATAGATTCCTTATAAGATATATCATCTGATATTCTTATTAAGCTTTCAAGAAAATACATTGAATAACTTCTTGGTATCTTTTTTCTAATAGCTAAATCAATTGCAGTTTTAGCAGCATTATAACACTTAAGATGTGTATGACCTTCTCCAAATATCTTATTAGTATTATAGACAATATATCCATTTCGGACTTTAATAATAATGTATTCATTTTTTTCATATATTTTATTTGTTTTCATTACAAATCCTCAATTTTGCGCCATATCATTTCTAACTTCCCATATTTCCTATTTAATCTTCTTCTAATTTCATATGCAGATTTAATTTCTTCTTTTACATTTTGCCACTTCTCCAAAACTTCTTCATACTCTTTATTCTCTTCTTTTAAAAAGAGTATTTCTTCATTTAATTCATCAATTTTTATACTTAATTCTCTATTTTTTTCTAATAAATCATAGTGTCTTTGTTCATCTATAAGTATTGAAATCACTACCTTTCGCTTGCCTCGTATACGCCATTTTGAGATTATAAGGTATAAATATAAACAGTATTTTATACAAAGCCTTAGAAAGTCATATACGAGGTCATATTTTTAATTTTCTATTTTCCAATATTCTTGAATCCACCATTCTGTCTCTGTATGACTTTTAATCCATTTTCCATTTACTTTTTTACTTTTAGCTTTTTCTTCAATTGATTTTAAATAAATCAAATCATAAACATCAATTTTATTGTCCTCAAAAACAGCTTTACTTACTTTTAGAATTTTTTTATTGCCTGATTTTAGATTGTATAGTGTGAGTTTAGGAGAATATTTAGTATCTACATCTATTACTAAACAATGTCTTGGATTTGAATTATTGTCTTTTATATTACATGAACCTACAAACTCAAAATTAGTTTGTATTTTTTTACTAATTGGGGTATCAACACTTTCTATTTGATTTACAAGATAGGAGCATAATTCTTTCGTATCTACCTCTTTAAACTTTTTTTCTGTTTCTTTATTAGAGTATTTTCTCATAACCTTTATATCACATGGTAAACTATC
>NZ_JACVWG010000041.1:0-2010 GCF_020658465.1 Clostridioides sp. ES-S-0049-02 | reverse complement strand
TATTTAATAAAACTGAAATAAACTCTAACGGATAATAATATCTAAGATAACCACAAGCATATCCTAGATAAGAATATGGTGTTGAATGATTTAATGAAAATAAATAATCACTTGCATCTATTATTACATTTAAGAAATTTTCTATTAATTTTTCTGATTCATATTTACTAATACTATATCTTTTATTCATAGTATTAATAAATCCTAATTTAATTTTTGGTATGAACTCTTCTGTCCCATCTTTTTTCGCAAACCCTCTTCTTACAATATCTGCCTCACCCATTGAATAACCACAGAACTTATTTAAGAATTCTAATATTTGTTCTTGGTATACTAAAAATCCAAGTGTTGGAGCTAAAAATTCATTTAAAGCCTCATGTCCATTATCCCTAAATTGTCCATTTGCTAATTCATCTCTATAGGAAGCTCCTGCTGGTCTTATAGCTCCATTGCCAACAGAAAATATATCTATATAACTAAAATTTGGGTTTGCTTTTCTTATTCTTTCTATCGTGTTTTTAGAAAACAATTGCTTTAAGTATGCTTGTGCTGAATCAGACTCCCATTGAAATATTCCTAATGTATTATCTCTTATGCTTTCCCAAACTTTAATATCATTAACCATATTATCAGGAGTTAATCTAGGAATGTTAACAAGTTCACAGGTTTTGTTTACAATTTCCACTGTATCCAATGCAAGCAAATCCAATTTCACATAGTTTTGGTGGTCTATTTCCTTCATGTTTAACATAGTAACTGGATATTCACATGTAGAAAGCGTTAACGTCCCCATATTTTCTTCAAGTGGTACTGGGCTTACGACTAAACCACAAGGGTGTGTGCCAATTGAAACAATTGTACCATTTATTATGTCAACATATTCAAACAATTCCTTATAAATACTTCTATAATAATTCTCTTTTATTTCAATGTTCTTGCATACATCATCTATTTGTGACAATGGAATATCTAACGCTCTTCCAACATCTCTTATACTTCCTTTTAATGCTGCTGTGTTAAATGTTATTATATCTGCACAATATAATTCATCTTTACTATATACATATTGTTTAACCTTCTCTCTTCCTGTAGAATCCCAATCTGTATCTATATCTGCTAAACTAACTCTTTCTTTGTTCATAAATCTTTGGAAATTCAGGCCATGTTTTATACTATCAATATCAGTCACTCCGATAATATAACATATCTCACTTCCTGCAACTGACCCTCTAGAATATCCATGATATATATTATTATTTCTTGCCCATTCTTTTATATCGTTATCTAATAATAAAAGATTGATAGCTTTGTTATGCTCAAAAGTTTCTAACTCCTCTTTTATTCTTGGTAGATATTCAGACTCATAATTTGAATGTTTAGAGATTTCTCTTTTTTTAATTCCTTGAATAATTTTTTCTTTTAAGACAACCTTTGGATTTTCATATAATTTAGGATACTTATAACTTTTGTCTACCTCGAAGGTTTCTATCATATCTGAAAGTACATTAGTATTATGAAGTGCTTTTTTTACATTTTCTATTGGAATTGATTTTTGCTTTAAATATAACTCTATTAATTCATCATAAGTCTTTAAAGTTATATCCCATTTATCCTCATCACTAAAATGAATGTTTTTAGCTTTTTGCAATATTATTCTTCCTTTTGCATGTGTTTCATCAAGAGCATGAGTATCTGTGCCAATAATTAAATTAAGATTATATCCCTTGCTTAAGCTATACAATTCTTTATTTAATTTAATTTGTTTTTCATCTAAGTGATGTTGTATCTCTAAAAAACATCTATTTTTATTTTTTATAATGAAATCCAAAAATCTTTTTTTAATTTCATCGTTTCCTTTTCCAAATATTCCTCCTAAACATGCCGTAGTTACTATTATATTTTCACTTGTTTTTATTAATTCTTCAAAGGAAATTCTAGGAACATAATAAAAATGATTGTCTTTTCTGTTGTATGAACTTGAAATCAATTTATTTAACTCTTTGACACCTT
>NZ_JACVWG010000040.1:0-2166 GCF_020658465.1 Clostridioides sp. ES-S-0049-02 | reverse complement strand
AGCCAGGATCAAACTCTCAAATAAAAGTTTATCAGGCTCAGATACTATTGTTATCTAAATATCTGGCTTTATGGTTTGTTTCTTGTTTTATAAATTAACCTACTGTTTAATTTTCAAAGTTCTTTATTGATATAGTTAGATGGTAGCGGTAATAGGAGTCGAACCTATGACCTTTCGGGTATGAACCGAACGCTCTAGCCAACTAAGCTATACCGCCGTATTTCTGGTGCCCAGAGGCGGAATCGAACCACCGACACGGGGATTTTCAGTCCCCTGCTCTACCGACTGAGCTATCTGGGCAAATGGTGGGCCTAGCTGGACTCGAACCAGCGACCTCACGCTTATCAGGCGTGCGCTCTAACCACCTGAGCTATAGGCCCTTACTTGGTCGAGGTGAAGGGACTCGAACCCCCGGCCCCATGGTCCCAAACCATGTGCGCTACCAAACTGCGCTACACCTCGAAATATTATTTACTATCTTATATTACTCTAAAACTCATTTTTTTTCAAGTCCTTTTTATTTGGCAGGGGTGGAGGGACTCGAACCCCCGGCGCACGGTTTTGGAGACCGACGCTCTACCAACTGAGCTACACCCCTATGAAGAATAATGGACCTTCAGGGACTCGAACCCCAGACCTACCGGTTATGAGCCGGGCGCTCTAACCAACTGAGCTAAAGGTCCTGGTTGGTCGAGGTGAAGGGACTCGAACCCCCGGCCCCATGGTCCCAAACCATGTGCGCTACCAAACTGCGCTACACCTCGTTTTTTTAAATGGCGGAGAAGGAGGGATTCGAACCCTCGCACCGGTTACCCAGCCTAATCCCTTAGCAGGGGATCCTCTTGAGCCACTTGAGTACTTCTCCAAATTTAGTCCTATTATTTTAGTTTGGCGGAGAGGGTGGGATTCGAACCCACGGCCCCTTTCGAAGTCACTGGTTTTCAAGACCAGCTCCTTAAACCACTCGGACACCTCTCCATTGGTGATCTATCCGCGACTCGAACGCGGGACACCCTGATTAAAAGTCAGGTGCTCTACCGACTGAGCTAATAGACCATATTTTTATTTGGCTGGGGATGCAGGACTCGAACCTACGCATACATGAGTCAAAGTCATGTGCCTTACCGACTTGGCTAATCCCCAATATATATGTGGTGAGCGCACAGGGATTCGAACCCCGGACACACGCCTTAGAAGGGCGTTGCTCTATCCAGCTGAGCTATGCACCCACGCTTTTTGGAGCGGGTGAAGGGGATCGAACCCTCACAGCTGGCTTGGAAGGCCAGAACTCTACCATTGAGCTACACCCGCATATTTAATTTAATTGGTGGAGGATGGTGGATTCGAACCACCGAAGTCGATGACAACAGATTTACAGTCTGCCCCCTTTGGCCGCTCGGGAAATCCTCCGTATTAATTTTACATGGAGCTGGTGATAGGAATCGAACCTACAACCTGCTGATTACAAGTCAGCTGCTCTACCGTTGAGCCACACCAGCATTTTTTATATTTTATTTTGGCGACCTGGAAGGGGTTCGAACCCTCGACCTCCAGCGTGACAGGCTGGCATTCTAACCAACTGAACTACCAGGCCGCAAATGGTGGGACCAGCAGGGCTCGAACCTGCGACCCCCTGCTTGTAAGGCAGGTGCTCTCCCAGCTGAGCTATGATCCCACAAATGGTGACTCGTAGGGGAATTGAACCCCTGTTACCGCCGTGAAAGGGCGGTGTCTTAACCTCTTGACCAACGAGCCATTTATTGGCTCCAAGGGTGGGGCTCGAACCCACAGCCTACCGGTTAACAGCCGGTTGCTCCACCGTTGAGCTACCTTGGAACATCTAACGTGGCTATGTCCTACTCTCCCAGGCAGTTTCCCACCAAGTACCATCAGCGCTAGAGAACTTAACTTCTGTGTTCGGAATGGAAACAGGTGTATCTTCTCTGCTATTATAACCACATTTCTTTTTTGTTGCTAGGACAAGTATAATATTAACATTTTTTGTTATTTTTGTCAATACTTTTTTCATACTTTTTTTCAGAGTTAACACTCTAAAAACTACATATATATTTTAATTAATGAACATCAAATAAATATTGGTCAAGTCCTCGACCTATTAGTATCGATAAGCTAAATACATTGCTGCACTTACACCTTCGACCTATC
>NZ_JACVWG010000039.1:0-2298 GCF_020658465.1 Clostridioides sp. ES-S-0049-02 | reverse complement strand
ATAGTAAGAAAAACTAAATATTAAAATATTATGAAAATATATGTTATAATGTAGTTACCACAATATCTCATTGGTGTTCGTATGTATTAAAAGAGTCACTGGAAAATTCTAGTGATTCTTTTTGTTAGATATGATATAATATAATTACCATTCCGAACACGCTCTTTATTTAAAGAGACTTATGTTCTAAGAAGTCATTCTATTATAGGATGACTTTTTTATTTTAGAAAAATATTTAATGAAGATAATGACAATATTGACTATAATGACAATATTGGAGTATAATAGTTATATAGATGATATAAATTATATCATTAAAGACATAAAAAAAAGAGACTACAACTATTTACGCTAGGGTGTCTCTTCATAAAATAAGCAAGTTGCTAATTGGAAGAAGAATCACCTGAATTGCCGTTCGGGTGATTCTTAATTTTTTGCAACGTTTTTCTAAACTCATCTATCTCTTTAAAGAGTCTATTCAAATTCTGAACCAATTTAATCAAACTGACTGTTATGGTTGTAAGAAATGTTATTATCGTTAGCAAACAAATCAGATATTTCATAATATCACCTCCCTCTTTATTTGACATGGGAGGCTTATGTATATGAAAATTCACCCTAATAGTTTTTCATGTAGTCTCTAAGATTATTATACCATAATTTACCATCATGTTGAATTTAATATTATATTGACTACGAGAGTAGAATAAAGTTATAATATAAATAACAGAAGATTGAAAATATTTTATACAAGAATTACTACTTATCTACGCCACCTTAAACAAGTGGCTCTTTTTATAATAATTCAAGCTATAATTATTGCAGATTAATAAATTTAAGGGTATAATAAAAGTAAGGAATTTAATCTACTTAATACAAAGAGTGATTGCTTCCTTAAAGTTAATTAAAAATCAATTTATCTTTTGAAACCACTCTTATTGGCGTTTGAGTGGTTTTTTGCTTTATCATATATGTAACAAGCTATTAAACTTGATACAATATTTAGGCAAATATTAAACACTACTGTTTCCATAAATTCACCTCCCTATAAAAAAATAAAGTGAGGCTCACCTCCTTCCTTTGAAGAAGTAGGCTAAATATAGAAACAACCACTCTTAGCACTTTCGATTTATAATTCCTTACTATAACAAATTATACCATAATTTAACAATTAATAAAATATTTTAGTCCATCATTAATGATGGACTTTTTTAATGTAAAGAAGGTGATAAAATATGCATTTTAATGTGAATCTCAAACAAATCCAAAGAGAGTATAATATAACCCTCCATAAAGTTAACAAAGAAATTCTAGGTGAAATTCCAATAGAATTTATAGATAGTTTAACTCGTAGCATTGATGGTACAGATGAAATTCAATTTACCATACCAAAATTTATAACAAATCGCTTTTCATTCCAAAAAATAATAAATCCATTGTATTATGAAGTAAGTAACGAACGGTTTATATGTGTAGATAATAAAGAGTATTTTGTAATAAAAGAAATAAAAGAAGATGGATATAAAAATAAAGTTATTAGAGCAACATCCGCAGAAGTTAAACTGGGTAAGATAAATTTAAACATTGAAGATATGGGACTACAGCTATTTACAGAAGATAAGGACGCTGGAATAATAAGTCTCAATGATTATATGAAAGAAGAAACTGGATGGACTTTAGGCAATGTAGATGATTCAATAGGTTATGAAACTACTGAGACAGGAGAAAAAAGAGAAAAGGTAAGGTGGCAAGAAAGTGTAGATAGTAATTGGCATGATTTTTTAATTAATGATATTAAAGAGGAATTTGGATGTGTAGTTCAGTTTGATACATATAACAAAAAAGTACATTTATATGATGTGGATAGCTTTGGAGACAATATAGAATTAGTATTATCTTATGATAACTATATAAAATCACATGAAAAGACTAGAAATTCAGATGAAATAGTCACTAGAATGACTTTAGTTGGAAATGAAGAAATGGACATCATTGGAGCTACTGTAACAGGATATAAATATATTGAAAACTACTCTTATTTTTTAGAAAATGGTGAGATGAGTAAAGACTTAGTTACTGCAATACTTAAGTATAATGAGATGATTAAGTTAAGAGAAGTTGAGTGGTTAAAATTAATAGATGAAAAGAATAAAAAGAAAAAAGAATTAAGGGACAATAAAAATAAACTCCAAGTAATCTACTCTACCATCAATGCACTATATAGTATTAAAAAGACATATGAGACAAATAAAGATACTATTAATGCTGCCAAAGTAGCAGCAGATATAACTAAGAATA
>NZ_JACVWG010000038.1:0-2384 GCF_020658465.1 Clostridioides sp. ES-S-0049-02 | reverse complement strand
CTTGTTGTAATTGTTCTAATAAACTATGTAACTCATTTCCATAATAACCATAACAATTTTGTTCTCGATTTAAATTTTTAATATATGTAAGATAATACTGAAATGGACATGTGTGAAATGCACTTAACTTACTGAAACTATATAGTTCCTTTTCCATTAACTCTCCCCTTTCAAAAAAATAGAGAGCTATTAATTAATAGCCCTCAACCCTCAGTTCCTAAAGAATATATACTAAATAATATTCTCTAGGATGCTATTAATTCCTCTAAAACGTTTATTAAATTCTATTTCGGTGTAATAAGATGTCTTTCCTGATGTGTCCTTTACCGCAAATATTTTCCCATATTCAGATATGTTTATTTCATTTAACATGTATTCATTGTCTAAAGTTATTGGCATGTCATTTAATTCTATTTTACTTATATAATCTCTTATTTCCAATTAATTCACCTCACTTCACATCTTCTTCACAATAATTCCTTAAACTGTTTATAAAGTTTTCTGTAACGTCAAACCCAGCTAACATCATTGAGAAAAATATTCCTATAGAGGTTATGATATCCAATAGATACTCTTCTATGCAACTTGGGCTAGAATAAAATCCGATTTCTGTGTTCTTTCCAAAATATAGACTATATGTAAAGTTAAAAATCAGAAAAAGCATTACTAAATATAAGGCTCTATATTTGCTATTAATTATTTTTTTCATTTTTCATCACCCACCTTGTTTATATCTATTATCGTATATGCACAAATTGTTTCTTCTGATGAATTATACTTAGAGCTTGTATCTAGTGTGATGAATGCTTCACATGCATATTTAATTTTTCCTTTATAATTTTTTTCTTCATTGTCTTTTTCTAGTTTATATTTTACATTTACAATATCTCCTGTATATAATATATACCCATTTTTTAATTGTATTTCCTGTCTGACTTCTTGTATCATACAATCATCCTTTCTTCTTTTTCTAATAATATTGATGTTAAAGATTTCGATATAATATCAGCTAAATCTAAGATGAGATTCTTATCTGAAGAATTATATATATCATATTCATTTTTACCTACAACCCCAATTATTGAATATTCGCCAACCGCTTGTAATTTCTTATGAACTCCTAGACCTGGTTTAACAGGCTCATCCCTAATTATAATTGTACCTTTGTCTGAATGTTTGCTTAAAGCAGCATCAATGGCTAATATATTCGAATTTGGATATTTATTTTTTATTGACTGTATTTTGTATTCCAGATTTACAGCATGTATTGCATCTCCAAGCACTCCAAATATTTGGTTTTTAATAGCAGACCTTTTTAATATACTTCCAACCATAGGGGCTAATGAGTCAGCTAAATTTCTATCACTTCCTATACATACTATTAAAGTATCATCATTTACAATATTTCTTAATTTCTCTGATGTTTTTGATATAACATTTATATTGTTATAACTTATTTTTAATATTTCCATATAACACCTCCTATTAAAACACATATTTTATTCAACATCTGCTAGTAAATCCCTAAACAATAAAAATTTTCTCATAAAATTAATTCCTTTACTTTTTTATTATTTAACAAAGTGTTCTATATTAATTCTGTTTTTTAACAATTTTTCAAATACTGTCTTTCCTTTATCACTAGGACTATCTTTGTAACCCAATAAATTATATTTATCCCATATTACACTTATATTCACTACATTTTTAATATCTTGAACCAACTTATATATCTTAGCTCTCCATGCAATATATTCTTCATCTCCTTTAATTTTAAATTGCCTATCAAAAGCTATGATTAATTCTTCAATACCTAAATCTATTAACATCTTTTTTTGCTCTCTACTGAAATTACTACCACATATAGCTACAGAAGGATTATTTTTATACATAGTGGCCATCTGTAATACTGATTTTTCACCTTCAAATACTATTACTTTTTTACATTTCTTTATGACTTGTTTATTGACATTTAGTCCATATAAATTAAGGCTAAGTCTATGATTATAGCACTTATTGTCATACCATAATGGAATATATTTACCAAAATTTTTAGCTTTATCTTCATCTAAGTTTCTAACTCTAATACCAACAGGTCTTTCTTTATCATGCCAACAGAAGTGAGGAATTATTATTTGATTTTCATATGGATTGTAATGTATTTGATATGCTTTAAGAACTTCAAAAGATATGTTTTCATTTTTCCATTCTTTGATTGGGATTTGTTGAAAAGTTTTATATACATATGGCTTTTTAGGAGTAGGAAGTAATTCTATTTGTATGTCCTTAATATCATCTATTTTATTTACTTTTTTCTTTACTCTAAATCCTTTTCTTAACATTGGTTGATTTGAAATGTCAAAGAAATCTTTTATTTCATTAAT
>NZ_JACVWG010000037.1:0-3034 GCF_020658465.1 Clostridioides sp. ES-S-0049-02 | reverse complement strand
TGCATATAGGATGAGCTGCATTGATTTCTTTGGCAGGTCTTTTTTAGAAAATTTGCTACTTGATTTGTAATCTATAACATAGATTTTATTACCTATCATGTAATACAAATCTATGTATCCTCTCATGGTAATTCCATTAATATCAAACTCAAATGACTCTTCTATGTAGTATCTATCACATTTGATTGGTACAAAATTTTCTATGTAATGTAAGATACATTCTAAATAATTAATTCTTGAATTTAGTGTAGGAAAATTGTAATTCATTAGATTTGCATATTCTATAACTTCATTATATTTTTGGATAGCTTCTTGATTTGTTATTTTCTCTTGTTGTAATTGTTCTAATAAACTATGTAACTCATTTCCATAATAACCATAACAATTTTGTTCTCGATTTAAATTTTTAATATATGTAAGATAATACTGAAATGGACATGTGTGAAATGCACTTAATTTACTAAAACTATATAATTCTTTTTCCATTAATTCTCCCCTTTCAAAAAAATAGAGAGCCATTAATTAATAGCTCTCGACCCTCAGTTCCTAAATAATATTCTCTAGGATGCTATTAATTCCTCTAAATAGTTTATTAAATTCTATTTCAGTATAATAAGATGTTATTCCTGATGTGTCTTTTACAGCAAAGATTTTACTATCTTCAGATATGCTTATTTCATTTAACATGTATTTATTGTCTAAAGTCAATGGCATGTCATTTAATTCTACTTTACTTATATAATCCTTTAATTCCAATTTATTCACCTCACTTTGTATCTTCTTCACAATAATCTCCTAAGCTATTTATAAAATTTTCTGTAACATCAAACCCAGCCAACATCATAGAGAAAAATATTCCTATAGAAGTTATAATATCCATTATATATTCTTCTATGCAACTTGGACTAGAATAAAATCCGATTTCTGTATTCCTTCCAAAATATAAACTATATATTAAGTTAAAAATTAATAAAAACATAAATAAATATAAGGCTCTATATTTGCTATTAATTATTCTTTTCATCTTCATCACTCACCTTTTCTATATCTATTAAATCCCATGCATAGATTGTTTTTTCTGATGTATTATATTTTTTACTTGTATCTAGTTGGATAAATTGCTCATCTACATTTTTTAATCTTCCCTGACAAAATTGTTTTTTTGTATCTTCCATAGTTTTATATTTTACATTTATGATATCTCCTGTATGTAATATGTCCCCATTTTGTAATAACACTTCTTGTCTAACTTCTTGTATCATATAACCCCTCCTATTATGCTAATGCAAGTAATTTGTCTCTTAATTTATTTTCTAACCACTTCATTCCCTTACCAGTTATTCTTGGAGTTATAACCAACTTGTTTCCAGTTTCATTTAGTTCTACTAATAAATAATCTCTGTCTATGTATGTTTGATAAGGCTCATTATTTGATTGAAGTATTTTTAGATTTCTTAGATTTTCCATTAATTTATTTCTACCATATGGAAGTTTCAATAATTTAGAAGCTTGTGATATGCTATAGACTTTTCTTCCATCTGTTCTAATCCTATTTGCAAATTGAACATCTGGTTTTTGCTCTTCAATTGTTTCTATAAGAGGTGCAGTTACAACTTCTTCAAAAGTTTTTATTGCTATTGCCTGCTCTATATCTGACTTAGAATTTACTATATCTAATATGCCTTTATCTCTTGGTGATAACTCAAGTTTTTGTTCTTTTATAATCCTTTCCATTTCTTCAAATCGTTCCATATACTTCACTGTAAAAAGCACACCTTTTTCTCCAGTTGTCTTATGTGCTAGAAATTCACAACCTTTTTTTGATACTAAATATTCTTTATTTTCCTTACCACTGCTATCTTTATAAAAACTTTTTACCCAATAATCACTCAACACAAAATTGTGGTCAGTTAATATTTTACTATTATTATCTATTTTTCTTAATAAAGCATCATGTCTTGTTTCCATCATCTTAGCAACTTCTAGGCTACTTATTCTAACTATTTCATCTACTACCTGTCTTGCAACTTCACTCATTCAATCACTCCTTCAAATTGTATTATGTTTATTCTATTTTTTAATAATTTTTCAAACACTTTCTTACCTTTATCACTAGGACTATCTTTATAATCCAATAGATTATCTCTATCCCAGATTACACTTATACTTACTACATCTTTAATATCTTGAACTCGCTTGGATATTTTATTTTTCCATGCAATATATTCTTCATCTCCTTTAGTCTTAAATTGCCTATCAAAAGCTATTATTAATTCTTCAATCCCTAAATCTAGCAATATTTTCTTTTGCTCTCTACTAAAATTACTTCCACATATAGCTACAGATGGATTATTTTTATACATAGTGGCCATTTGCAAGACTGATTTTTCACCTTCAAATACTATTACTTTTTTAGCTTGTTTAATAGCTTGTTTGTTTATATTTAGCCCATATAAGTTAAGACTAAGTTTGTGATTATAGCACTTGTTGTCATACCATAATGGAATATATTTACCAAAATTTTTAACTTTATCTTCATCTAAGTTTCTAACTCTAATACCAATTGGTCTATCTTTGTCATGCCAACAAAAGTGAGGAATTATTATTTGATTTTCATATGGATTATAATGTATTTGATATGTTTTAAGAACTTCAAAAGATATGTTTTCAAGTTCCCATTCTTTAATTGGAGCTTGTTGAAAAATTTTATATACATATGGCTTTTTAAGAGTAGGAAGTAATTCTATTTGTATGTCCTTAATATCATCTATTTTATTTACTTTTTTCTTTACTCTAAATCCTTTTCTTAACATTGGTTGATTTGAAATGTCAAAGAAATCTTTTATTTCATTAATAGCGTCTTTAAATTCATATTTATTTATATGTATCAATAAATCTATTAAGCTCCCTATATGGCCACAAGAACTATAGCAATGAAATGTTTTGCTTTCTGTATAATAAAATAATTTATATGAATCACCATTATGGCATAAATGAGTATTAAATATCAATTGTCTATCATTGCTTTTAGAAG
>NZ_JACVWG010000036.1:0-3230 GCF_020658465.1 Clostridioides sp. ES-S-0049-02 | reverse complement strand
AAGCAACAGGGTTTGGTTCAAGAATTAAAAAAAGTGCCTTTACATTTTTAGAAATAGAAGGAGGGGATGAGCCTTTGAAAGATGGTGATGAAATATTAAGTGATAAAAATTATCCATTTACAGATAAAAATATAGAAGCAATGAGAGAAAAAATAAAAGAAAAGGATGAAAAAGAAAAACAAAGAGATATTGATAAAAATGGTAAAACAGTTGAAATAAGTGATGATGATGTACCATTCTAATATTAAAAAAGTATAGTTACAGTGAATATTAAATAACTTATTTAAAAGGAGAGATTGAATGGAAAATAAAGAAACTATAGTTATGGATGATGTTAAAAAAGCAGTAAATGAAGAAATAAAGAAATTAGCACAAGGTTTACAGGTAGATAGGATAGAAGGATTTAAAGAGAGCGATAGTCAAATTGAGATAACAAAAGCATTAATAGCCTTTCATTTAGATATAGAGTCAATTCCAAAAGACAATACAAATCCATTTTATAGGTCTAAATATGCAAATCTAGATACAATTCTTAAAGCAGTAAATCCATTATTAGCAAAACATGATTTAATCCTAATGCAGTCAGCAGAAGATGCAGGCAATGATAAAGTATATATAAAAACTAAACTTAAACATTCATCAGGAGAATACATAGAGTCAAATTCCGCACCATTTAAACCAGCTAAGACTAATGATATACAAGCTAGAGGGGCATTAGAAACTTACTTAAGAAGATACGCAGTTCAATCAGTATTAGCATTATCATTCGAGGAAGACGATGATGGTAATTCCCTAACAAACAAATCAAAAGGAAAGTCAGATGAAGAAAATACAACAGTTAAGAAAAGCAGAGTGTAAGTAAAAAAATGCTACCTCTTAAGTGAGGTAGCAACAAATACATAGCATAGGAGGGAAAATCTTGAATTGTAAGTGTAAGGTTTGTAAGAAAAAATTAGATACAAAAGATGCTTATAAAGTAGAACATATTACATCTGGGGGAAATAAGCAGAATAGATATTACTGTAATGAACAGGAATATGGAAAAGAGCAGCAGGATATATTTTTTTGGAAACAATGTCAACTTGGCATAGATTACATTATGGGATATACAGTTATAAATAATCAAAAAAATAAGATGTTACAAGACATAATAAAAAGTGGTTATACAAGAGAAGAGTTATATGACTGTATGCTTGAAAAAAAAGATGAAATTATAGAATTACTTAACTACAGAAAAGATATAGAAGAAGAATATCCTAAATTATGCTATGTATTTACTATATTAAAAGGTTGTATTAGAGATATAACAATTAGAAATAAGCAAATAAAAGATGAAAAAGAAAATGAAAAGATATACAAAGAAAGTGAAAAATATTATGAAGTAATTGCTCCTAAAAAAGTACTTACTAATAAAAGAAAAAGTCTATTTGAAAAAATTAAAGAGGTGAATTAATGAGTGCATATGAAAAAATAACAAAGGATAGAGGTATTATAGAGACTTTAGTTTTAGGAACAATGCTAAAATCATTAACTCTTTTTAGTGAATATAAAATTAGTGAAAATGACTTCATAATAGATAAAGTAAAATTCTTTTTCTCATTAGGAAGAACAATGTCTAAAACCCATAGTGAACTT
Organism: Clostridioides sp. ES-S-0049-02; assembly: GCF_020658465.1. Classification (NCBI taxonomy): domain Bacteria; kingdom Bacillati; phylum Bacillota; class Clostridia; order Peptostreptococcales; family Peptostreptococcaceae; genus Clostridioides; species Clostridioides sp. ES-S-0049-02. The sequence continues at coordinate 1,595 of NZ_JACVWG010000036.1, read as the reverse complement.
GATGAAACAAGTGTAGCCAAATTTGTATGTTCAAATAAACTTAAATCTGAATATGAAAAATATGGTGGTTGGAATAGCTTGTCATCTGCTATGGAATATGGAAAAGAATCCAATATATCAGCATATATTGATGATTTAGCTAAAAATAATCTATTAATCGCCTTAGATGAAAGAGGTTTTAATATAGTAAAAGAAATGGATCATAAAGGAGAGAAATTTATTCCATTTGAATTATTCCAATCTATAAGCTGTAGAGAAGTTGAGGAATTTTATGAGGGGCTAATATCTTCATGTAGTGTAAATTCTATAAAGAATAATATGAAAGTCGAAAATCTTTTACTTACTAAAGAGGATAGAGAAAAGTTAAAACAAAAAACTGAAGCAGGAACACCTTATAATATTATCTTTGAATATAATGAAAATGAAATAGGATTAAATGAGAATGAAGAATCTAAGTATATATATGGTTTACCAGTATTATCAAATAGAACTAATGGACTTGGCAAAGGTGGCGGAATAAATATAATATCTGGATTCTCAGGAATAGGAAAAACTACATTATTGTTCTTTAATTATATATTAGCTATGATATATCAAGGTGAAAAAGTAGTTATATTTGCTAATGAACAAAAGTCTCAATATTTTAAAAGTATGTTAGTATCATTTATAGCATATAACATATTTAATTATCATGATTTAGATAGAAATAAAATTGACAATGGAGATTTTACAGACTTTGAAGAAGAACTTATGGAAAAGATAGAAGCCTTTTTAAAAAATAGAGGTTTTGAAGAAAGTTTAAAATTTATATATATGGAAGAGTTTGAGATATCTGAGATATTAAGGAAAAGTAAAGAACTTGTAGCACATGAGGGATTTACTGTAATAGCAGTTGATACATTCAAGTCAGAAAATTCATCAGATGCAAATTATACAGGAAGGTTAATAGAAAACTCTAAATTACTAGATAACTTTGGAAATAAATACAATGTAATAACACTTCTATCTATGCAATTAGTAACGGCTCAAGAGAATAAAAGTTCTTACTTATCAGCTTCAGATTTAGCAGAAGCTAAAGCGGTAAAGAATGTGTGTGGATTATTAATGCTTATGAGAAAAGTAGTTAATGATTTAGAATTAGATTCAAATAATAAAAAATTCTTTTTAAAACCATATAGACTAAAATATAATAAGCTAAAAAAGACTACTGAAAGAGAGTATATTCAGTTTGATATAAAAGATTTACAAAAAGAATACAGATTATTATTTTTAAATAAGTCAAGAAGAGGTCAAGATGGAGATGTGATTCTACTAAGATTTTATGGTAAGACTGGTAGATTTGAAGAAATAGGAAGGTGTGAAAAAGTCTATAGAGGACAATTGTCATACTAGGTGATGACTATGGAAATAAAGGATTTGACTAATGAAGAGGTGATAAGTTTTATGGAATATTTAGGTTCGGGCTTATCTTCTAAAAGCAATGATAGACAATTGATATTTAATACTCATTTATGCCATAATGGTGATTCATATAAATTATTTTATTATACAGAAAGCAAAACATTTCATTGCTATAGTTCTTGTGGCCATATAGG
>NZ_JACVWG010000035.1:0-3926 GCF_020658465.1 Clostridioides sp. ES-S-0049-02 | reverse complement strand
AAATAATGGAAACATAGAAAAAACATCTAAAATAACAGAATACGCACTAAAAAGAGGTGTGAATATTTTTAATCCTAAATTTAGATTCTCCAAGTCTGAATATTTCTTTGATAAAAAAACAAATAGTATTTATAAAGGTATTGAATCTATTAAATTTTTAAATTCTGATATAGGAGAGTATCTATATTCTCTTAAAGATAATAAATATGATTCATTTTTAGAACTATTGAATGACTTGCAAGGACATATAAACTCCAAACAATTATCTATACTAATTAAATTAGATTTCTTTGAGGAATTTGGAAAGTCTAGCAAACTTTTAAAAGTTTATGATATTTACAACTCAATCTATAATAAAAAACAATTTAAAAAAGATAGTTTACCATGTGATATAAAGGTTATGAGAAAATACTCTAATAAAGAAACAGAAAAAAAGTTTAAAGAGGTAGATACGAAAGAATTATGCTCCTATCTTGTAAATCAAATAGAAAGTGTTGATATCCCAATTAGTAAAAAAATACAAACTAATTTTGAGTTTGTAGGTTCATGTAATATAAAAGACAATAATTCAAATCCAAGACATTGTTTGGTAATAGATATAGATACTAAATATTCTCCTAAACTCACACTATACAATCTAAAATCAGGCAATAAAAAAATTCTAAAAGTAAGTAAAGTTGTTTTTGAGGACAATAAAATTGATGTTTATGATTTGATTTATTTAAAATCAATTGAAGAAAGAGCTAAATATAAAAAAGTAGATGAAAAATGGATTAAAAGTAATACAGAAACGGAATGGTGGATTCGGGAATATTGGAAAATAGAAAATTAAAAATATGACCTCGTATATGGCTTTCTAAGGCTTTGTATAAAATACTGTTTATATTTGTACCTTATAATCTCAAAATGGCATATAAGAGGCAGGTGAAAGGCAGTGATTTCAATACTTATAGATGAACAAAGATACCGTGATTTATTAGAGACAAATAGAGAATTAAATACTAAAATTGATGAATTAAATGAAGAAATACTCTTTTTACAAGAAGAGAATAAAGAGTATGGAGGAGTTTTGGAAAAGTGGCAAAATGTAAAAGAAGAAATTAAATCTGCATATGAAATTAGAAGAAAACTAAATAGGAAATATGGAAAATTAGAAATGATATGGCACAAAATTGAGGATTTGTAATGAAAACAAATAAAATATATGAAAAAAATGAATACATTATTATTAAAGTCCGAAATGGATATATTGTCTATAATACTAATAAGATATTTGAGGAAGGTCACACTCATCTTAAATGTTATAATGCTGCTAAAACTGCAATTGATTTAGCTATTAAAAAAAAGATTCCTAGAAGTCATTCTTTATACTTCCTTACAAGTTTAATAAGAATTTCTAATGATATAAATTATATAAAGAACATAAATACTATTATAAACACAAGAAATAGAAAATATCCTAAAGAAAAATATATAAACTTTAAAAATAATTAAAAAAAATATTGAGAACATAGAAGGTATATGATATAATGTAAATATAAACAGAACAGAGGAGGTAAAAAAGGGGGGGAGGTTACTATTTGAAAGCATATAAAAATAAACAATTTTTAGTGTTTGAATTTGAGGATGCTAAAAATGTAAAATATAATTTAGCAACAGGAGAGTGTATAGGGAAATCAGGCAAAGTTGTAAAAGACATATGTACACAACTTAGAGGATACAATCTAGAAGAAGTAATAAACTCTTTTGAAGAAGAACATTATAAAAAATTTCTAAAATTCGTTGATGAGAGAGTAAACAGAAGTAAAAATAGTAGAACATGGGGAAGAAAAGTAAACAGAATAAGAAACATAGGTAGTTTTTTAAATGAAATACAGAATTATTCTAAATATGAACAATTATTTTCAGCAGGACTGAAGAAGGTGATTTATCCTATATACTGTGAAATAAAAGATATACCAAAAGGTCTTATTTCTATTTGTAGGAATTATAATATAACCTTGAATGAAAAACTAATACATAATTATAATGAAAATCCCAATCTATATAATAATCTGTTAAGCTTAGAATTGAATTCAATAAGAAAATCTGATTTAATATCGCTTCTTGATTATGGTTATTATAGAACAATATTTGATAGATTAATAGATACATATAAATATAAGCCTCAATCGCTTATAAATTATATAGATAATCTAATGACATATGAAGCATTAAATGGACTTGAAAGTACTCTAAATGAATTATATGATTATGTCATTATGATGAGTGCAATAAGTGATAAATACGAAAAATATCCAAGACATTTCTTGACAACTCATAAAATAGCATCCCGAAATTATAATCGACTTAAAACTGAATTTGAAGAAGAAATATTCAATAAAAGAATAGATAAAACATTAGAATATACCTATCAAGATTATAAATTTATATACCCTAAAACTACAAATGAAATTAAAGATGAAGCAGTACAACAAAATAATTGTGTAAGTAGCTATATTAAAAATGTTATAGATGGAAAGTGTCATATATTATTTATGAGAAAAAAAGATAATATAAGTAAGAGCTTAGTAACAATTGAAGTTAGAGATGGGAAAATAGTACAAGCTAAAGGTAAGTATAATAGAGATGTTAATGAAAAAGAACAAGAAGCAATTGATAAATATAATGATAGAATAGAAAGGATGAAAAAAGTATGTTAATAGAAGGAAATAAAATAAAATTAATAAAGGAAATACAAGGTCTTGGAATGTTAAAAATAGGAGATACATTTATAGTTACACATATAGAAAATAATGGAAATATACATTTTAAAACAGATTATGGAATGGGATTTATGAGTTATAGTGAATTTAAGGAGCATTTTGAAATAGTAAATAATAAAGAAAAAAGAAAATATACTTGGGATGATTGGAAAATGAGAACTTCTCTTAGTATGGGGGATACATACATATATAGAACGAATCATAAAAAAGTTATGATTAATAAAGATGGATTTAAAGCTTCATCTACTTGCCATGATGTAGACGAATTTGATTTAGATAAAGGTATTAAGTTATGTCTAGCTAGAATTGAAGTAAAAAAAGCAAAAAATAACTTAAATTTATTATTAGATGAAATAAACAATAAATAATTTTAGGAGTTATTATTATGAATTGTGAATTCAAGAATAGATGTAAAAATAGATACACAGATTGTGACATTTGTTGTTATAATCCAAGTGCATATTTAGAAGATGCGTTTGAATGGAATTGAGAAGGAAAAGAACCGACTGAAGAAGAATTAGATGATGCTCTTGTAGAATAAATAAGTATTTAAAATTATCATTTTAATATGATTGGAGGTATTTATGAGGTGGAGAAATATACTAGTAACAAGTGTTTTAGTAATGAGTAGTAGTATACATATATTTGCTAATACTGAAGAAATGAGTACTAGTAAGATGGATAAAAATATTGTAGCAGATACAGCTAAAAATATTAACTTAATGTATAAATATGAGTGGGAGCAACACAAAAATAGCTCTGTATATAAATTAGAAATCAAGAGAATTAATTTAGAAAAGGAGTTAGGAATAAAAATAGAAAAATTAATTCCTGTAACATGGGAAGTAAGTTACTATACTTCTTTAAACTGTGAAAATAGTAAATATGGAGCTGTTACAGCTACAGGAGAAAAATTACAATATGGATTTGTGGCCAATAATCATCTTAAATTTGGAACTAAAATATTAGTTGATGGAAATTTAAAGGTGGTTAAAGATAGGGGTTCTAATAGATATTTTGGTACTTCTAATGCTATAGATGTATTTGTACCAAGATTAAACAAGGAGAGTGATTCTAAATATTATAAGAGAGTAAATAATATGGGAAGGCATTATAAAGAAGGGTATATTATAGTTGAAGATTAGGAGTTGGTAAGTTGAA
>NZ_JACVWG010000034.1:0-4129 GCF_020658465.1 Clostridioides sp. ES-S-0049-02 | reverse complement strand
CCACAAAGAAACTCCTCCCTCGCTTTTATTTATTGTAGTATCGAGTCACTACTTTCTGCCCTTCCATATAGTACTAGATATATGTATATGCAGTTGGCTAATACCAAGTGTTTAGTCGGCTACCCCTGTACTCTGTCGAGCCATTCGGTTTGCACTAAGTCAAACACACTTCCTTATAAAACTTTTGTGTATTTCTACACTCAAAAAGACTTGTCCAACCATCTGAACAAGTCTGTAAATTTTATCTTTTATCGCTATCTCCTTGATTTTTTTCTCTTCATCTTTTATAATTTATGTATATCTAAAAGAGATAGCAACTATATTTTATGTACTCTATGTTCTGTCAAAACATCTAGTATATAGATTATAGTTAAAAGATTACTAGTTACTTACTATGTTCGAGATAGTTGGTATTAATCCCAATTAATGTCTTCCAAACATTAAAGGGAATAGTAGTCTTTTTTATATTCAATTTTTTAATATAAGTTAATTATAATTCTAGTCATTAAAATTTACTAGTATTTTTCCATAATTTGCTCTATTTTTTGATCTAAAAGTTTTACTGGACTTTGTAGTTTGTTTGTTTTGTGAAAAGTAGGAATGAGTGCAGGGGCTACATTTAAAGCTTCTAACATCTTGAAATATTTCTTTAATTCTTCTTTGCTATACTTTTTCTTTTTAGCATATCTTAGTTCTAAGTATTGCAATAGCTTCTTTTTACTATTTTTTTTCAACTTATTTGTTTCTTTTACTATTTTTTTAGTTTCAAAATAATCATAGAAATCTAGTCTAGTATTGCAGATGAAACGTTTATACTTAGTTAAAACTATATCTCTACATATGTATATATCATCAAAGTATGTTTTAAATGTCCTTCCATATTTTTTGAGTTCGTAACCAGCACATTTAACTTCTAATCTTAAAGTGTTAGTCGCAAGAGCCAAGTCAAGTTGGTTTATATTTATACTACTCTTATACATATCTACTTTACTTTTTAATGTTTTCAGTTGCTCCAGTTTATTGTAAAAATTAATAGTATATGTTTTATTTATGTTACTCTTATAATTATGCTTAGACTTTATGTAAACACTTGTATTTGTATCTATGTTATTTCGATCGACGTAGTTAATATATCTATTATCAGCTTTATCTTTTATAATTTGATTAAATAGCCTCAAATATAAATCTGCGTTTACATTATAAATATTAAATGTTACCTCCATGCTTGCAACTGTAAACTCTAATATGTCTAACTCTATGTTAAATAACTCTTTAAGCTTATTATTTATCTTTTGTCTTATTTCTTCTCTGTAACTATACAAATCATCTATGTTATGTACATGATTACCTTGTTTGAGTAGCATTACAAGCCTACCAGTTACATATATTCTCTCTGAATTTACTGCATATAGAAATCTTACTCCATTCCAAGCAAGTATATAAGATGAAATATATTCAATTACTTCTCCTGTCTTGAAATCTATATATTCATTGTAGTTCTTTTTAAGCTTTAAACTAAACTTACTTGTATCTAGCTTTACATTTTTATATAAGTTAACTCTATCTATCATACCCCACACCCCTTACGAAATCATCATCTGATACAATCATTAATACTATATTTACAGACTAAAAACATGATTGCAAAACAAAAAAATAAACTTTATAACACCATTAATTAAGGGGTAGTTTAACCCTGTAATTTTAAGACTTTTTGTGTTATGGAAATGGAAGGACTATAACAAAATAAAACTTTCTCTATCCTTACATATACCATATACACCCCCCTATAGCTATTACATATAGTATCTTAAACATAATTTACATACAAATAACTCTATAAATATAGAACGTTTGTACGCATTACTATGTCTATTTTTACATACAGACAAAAATTTTTTCTTGATGTGGAAATGGATGTGTTTTTTATGCTACTTCATATAAAATAACAATTTTAATTTTATGGTTGTAGAATGAATGAACAATATTAAAACTTATTAAGTTGCTACTTTTTTTCAGATATATCTATTAAAGCATCAATTAGACTTTCTATAGAGTTAGAATGTATCTCTTCTAAAAATCTTTTCGTTGCAAATACTTTATACTCTTTATTCGTAATAAGTATTATATAATGTTTTATTCTTTTTATTCGCTGAGACGCTAAGAAACGCTTATTGACTAGTCTTGAAAGCAGAGTTAATGTAGTTGTTGCTTTCCAGTTACAACTAGTCTCCATCTCTTCAATTAGTTCTTTTGATGTTACTATATCATTTTTAGCCCAAATAAACTTCATAACTTTTAATTCAGCCTGTGGTATCTTTTGCATGCTTTATATTCCTTTCATGTATAGATTACATATTTTTATCAAATAATAATTATATATATTTTTTACAAGATATTATGTCATTTATTATAGTAATATAGTTTTTATTTGAAATCAGTTTTTTAATCTATTATATTACAACTTTTGAAAGGATACAATGTAATAGAATAATATGAAAGGGAAGTACATATTTATGAAAGAATCTAACGAACTTGATTTTAAATTGATAGGTCAAAGAATTAAAATAGCTAGGATAAAAAAGAGATTAACACAAGAAGCAGTTGCAAATAGAGTAAATATAACGACTCAGCACATGAGCAATATCGAAACTGGAAATTCTAGTGTAAGTTTACCTACATTGATTTCTATCGCCAATGTACTTTATGTAACAATCGATGAGCTATTATGTGATGCAATATTAAACTCTAAAATTATTTTTGAGAATGAGCTAAATGAAATCTTAAAGGATTGTAATGAGTATGAGACAAGATTTATAGTTGATATTGTAAAAGCTTCAAAGAAATCAATGAAAGACTTAAAAATGTTTCAAAATAAAATAGAAAATAGATATTAAATAGATAAAACTTAATTTTAAATATAAAACCTCTGAACATTAGCATTTACAACGTTTAGAGGTCTTTTTATGTTGTCAGTAGTTTTGGCATAAAAGTAAGTATTGTATGCCATAGTTTGCTACCTACTAGCAATTTCAATAGCTTCATACCCCTACCATGTACGATTTTAAACCTATCTTGTCAGTTGTATGTCAGTAACATCACTATATAAGAAAAATTTAAGATACTTTTTTAATGTAATTTTTTTCAGCTACCTACTTTTTTACTAGAACTCATACAAGCCTTTCTAAGCTATTCTAAATTTATTTCAATACTACAACTCATATTTTAAATTCACAACCTTATCAATACTCAATACACAAAAATCTAATTACATGAGTTTAGTATTCATTTTAAACAATTTATTAGTATATATATTTTTTTCTAATGTTCCGAAACAATTTGATACATATATTTTTATATATATATAAGAGTACTAAAAGATATACTAAACGTTATTTATATATAGTACAAATATTAGTTATTACTTATTAAATATATATCTATAATACAAGAATTATATATATGTATTTAATAAGTAATAAAAGATATATAGAAATATGTACAGAGATATAGAGAGATATATAAAGATATGTATGTATATATATATATCTTTAATATTTTAATAACTAATATATTAAATGCTATATAAATACTATGAAAGGAGACTATCAAAATGAATACTAAAGATAAGAAATGTAAAAGATGTCCTTACAGAAAAGAGTATAAAAGACAACTATATGTAGATATTTTTTGTTTAATACTTCAATCAGCTTTAACAGTATCAAGCATAATAAAACTATTCTGTAACTAAAACTAAGTAAGTATATATAACTATGTCCAAGAAGCTTCTTTAAAATGCAGAAACTTTCTTTATCCAAATAACTTGACTAAGCTGCCTAGGTAGAGGCTAAAATTGGACATAGTTACCCTACAAACAAGTGTAGGATAAACTTCCCTTGCCCAGTATATCGGCATTTTATAGGACTAGTACAGTTATAACATCTATTCTTTTGCAACTTAATGCTCTCTATCGTTTCCCCCATAGTAAGATATATAGATGCTCCACAAAGAAACTCCTCCCTCGCTTTTATTTATTGTAGTATCGAGTCACTACTTTCTGCCCTTCCATATAGTACTAGATATATGTATATGCAGTTGGCTAATACCAAGTGTTTAGTCGGCTACCCCT
>NZ_JACVWG010000033.1:0-4928 GCF_020658465.1 Clostridioides sp. ES-S-0049-02 | reverse complement strand
TTCTAGTTACAAATGGATTCGCAAAGTATAATTTAAAGGTTAATGAACTAAAAAATACTCTTGATGGTGTATTTCTTAAAGGTATGGGTGGAAGTGTTTCAGAGGAATTTTCTCAAATAAATGCTACAGCTAAAGAAATAAAACTAGAAGTAGCAAAAGTGGATGGTGCAACTAAAACAAATGCTGCTCAAATTAAATTAACTAAAGATGATATAACAATGATGGTCACTAGAAATGGTAGTGGCTCAATTGTAGGGATTAAACCTGATAAAATTCAATTTGGATTTAATGATATATCCGATTATGTTGTTATAAGTAGGTCTGGTTTAACTGTTAACCAAGGAGCTGTCGCATGTGATATATTAACCACTCCATCTGGTCATGAACCAATAATCCGATTATTTGGAAGCAGTCGGTCTGGATTTGCAATAGATGCAAGACAGTCTGATGGTTCTAGTCAAGCATCAGCAATAAGACTTAAATATGATAGTAATAATTATTTTTGGGTAGGATATGATACGGCTGAAATATATGTTGACGGAGAAGAACATTTTATAGTTGAGAAAGATGATACTTTTATAAGATGTGGAGGGGCTACATTTGCTTTTACAAATGGAGAAAGATTATCAGATACAGGTTATTCATTTTATCCAGAACGTTCTGTAACCGACCTTGGATGCGACCAATATAAATGGAGACATATATACTCTCGTTCGACTCTTAGTGAATCTGATAAAAAATTTAAAGAGAATATAGTTTACATAAAAGACATCAAGAATAGGTCTCGTTCAAGTGTAATTCCAACTCCATTCTTAGATTTTATAAGAGACGAATTTAAGCCTGCAACATTTGATTATATAGCGGAAAGAGATAGAACCCTCGCAGATAGTCAAATAGGTTTTATTGCCAATGATTTTAAAGATAGCTATGTTGGAAAAACATTTCTATATGATTTTGGAGAAGAAAATGGATTAATGTTTAGTCCATCTGGTTATACAACAGTTGTAGCTACCGCACTTCAAGAGGATATACAAAAAAGAGAAGAATTAGAAATGATAGTTAGTGAATTATATGAGAAAGTTAATAAATTAGGAGGGAAATAAAATGGAAGTAAATATACAAAATGCATATACAATAGCGATAGAAGAAATAAAGAATTTACATAGTGAGCTTATATTACATAAAGCACTTAATATGCAACAACAAGAAGAAATAAATAATCTTAAAAAAGAGTTAGAAGAAGCAAAACAAAATAAAGAACAGTAGGATGTGATACTTTTGAAAAATTATGAAATAAAGAATCATACTATAGAAGTCGATTTTAGTAATTATAGGATAAACAAAAGATTACTAGACTATTTTATTTACAATGAAAATGATGTTAAAACAGCTTATATTGAAGCAATACTAAAAAATAAAGATGAAATAATAGATTTATCTGAATATGATAGAGTTTTAGTTAGCATCACAAAAAGTGACGGATTTAAAGTCAATGGTGAATGTGAAGTTGTAGATGCAGAAAATGGTGTTGTAGAAATAGAACTTAGTAGACAAGCATTATCTAGTGTTGGTATAAATACATTTCAATTATCTCTTGTAAAAGATGGTACCCTACTTAATACCAGCAACCTTTATTATAGAGTCGAAGAAGGTATGATAAATGATGATGACATTACTTCGACTGATGAGTATGGAGTCTTATTAGTCTTAATATCTCAAGCTGAGGAAATTATAAAGAACAATAAAGAATTGACTAAAAGAGTTGAACAACTTGAAATAACTATTCTTGGAAATGAAGAAGTTAGAGATAAAGCAGAGCAGATTAGAATTTATAATGAAGACTTAAGAAATATACAAGAAGACGATAGAGAGTTTAATGAATTAACACGTCAAAATCAAGAAGAAAATCGTGAAGAATCTATTCAAAACATGCAAATCCAAGTTGATGATAAATTAACTGATTGCCAATTACAACTCGATGAAATGATAGATGCCAAGTCTGAAGAAATAGATAATATAGTTGATGATAAAATGCTTGATGTACAAGCTCAGACAGATAAAAAATTTCAAGACTTAGATACTAGAACAGAAAATACTTTTAATTATTATGATAAAACATTTGAAGATAAACTTACAGATAATCAAGAGCAGATTGATTATAAGCTTGATGAAGTAAATCAATCTATATCTAATATAGAAGATTGTATTGATGAAAGTACTACAAAATTAGATAACAAAATAAAAGAAGTAGATGACAAAATAGTTGAAGTTGATACTGCTAAGACGGATATGGAAACTACTGTTAGCAATAAAATAACTGAGTTTGAGAATAGATTTGGTGAATTGGAAAGCCTTGATGCTAGAGGTGAGTTAATGCAAGCCAGAGAGACAATTGATGGCATTGTAAAAGACACTCTAAAGGAAAGGTTAACATATGACTTTGAGAAGGTTAATGAGAAAATAGCTGAGATGACTTCTGCTGCAACTAATGTAGCCTTTAGTAAGTCTTATGTTGAATCTGAATGGGTTGCTGATGGAGAATATTTTAAACTTACAGTTAACCATAATCTTGTTACAGAAAATATATTTGTAGCGATACTAGATGAAGTAACTAAGAAAAGTATGACTAATTCTTATACTGTAGTTGATTCTAATACAATAGAAATTTTTAATGAAAGTAATATAGATGTAAAAGTGACTGTTGTAAATGGTAATACAAATAAAGAAGTTATAACGGCTACAATAAACGATAATATAACAACACTAGATAGTACTTATTCTAGTGTTAAAATTGATGCAAAAATAGGTGTAAACGAATTAAGCACAAATGCTAAAACCCTAACAGATGCAGTTAATGAACTTTTTCAATCTGTCAGTAATGGAAAGGAATTAATCGCTACTGCTATTACTGACAAAAAAGTACCAACTAATAGTAGTGATACATTTCAAACTATGGCAAGTAATATTAGTAGTATAAAACAAATGCCAGATATGCCTGATGATGTTGAAGAAGTTTGGGAATTTACAGGTCATACAGGTGGAGTATATTCAGTATGTGTAGATTTAAATAATAATATAATTAGTTGCAGTCATGATAGTACAATAAGAAAAATATCAACAAGTGGTACTGAGATGTGGGAGTTCACAAGCCATACACTACCAGTAAAATCCATATGTGTTGACAAACAAAATAATATTTATAGTGCCAGCGATGATTACACAGTAAGAAAAATATCTCAAAGTGGTATAGAAATATGGAAATTTACTGGTCATACAGGGTATGTTGAAGGTGTATGCGTAGATTTAAATGGAAATGTTTATAGTGCTAGTGATGATTATACAATAAGAAAAATATCTCAAAGTGGTATAGAAATATGGAAGTTCACAGGTCATACAAGTTATGTCTTTTCAGTATGTGCAGACTCACAAAACAATATATATAGTGGTAGTTATGATAATACTGTAAGAAAAATATCTGTTGATGGTACTGAAATATGGAAATTTACAGGTCATACAAGTAGTGTGTATTCAGTATGTGTAGATTTAGATAGTAATGTCTATAGTGGTAGTGATGATAAATCTATAAGAAAAATATCTTCAAACGGAACTGAGATATGGAAATATAATGAAAATACTAGTAATATATTTACAGTCAACACAGATTCTGAAGGTTCGGTCTATATTGGAGGTAGAGATAAAATTATAAGGAAAATATCTTCAATTGGCACAAAAATATGGGAGTTTAAAGGTCATACTGATTATGTCAGATGTGTTTCTATAGACTCTAATAGTAATGTTTATAGTGGAAGTAATGATACTACTGTAAGAAAACTACAACAAAATTTAGGTATTTTAGTTACAAAAAACAATCAAAGTGAAATACACAAAATAACTAAACTAGATACTATTGTGAAAGAGGTGTTACCTTTTCCAATTGAATTGTGGAATATTAAAATTAATACTAATGAAGTATACTCAGTGTGTATAGATTTTGAAGACTATATTTATAGTGGAAGTATTGATAAAACTGTAAGAAAAATATCGAAAGAAGGTACTGAGATATGGAAATATATAGGTCATACAAACTCTATATATTCAGTTTGCCTAGATTCTCAAAATAATATAATTTCTGGTAGCAGTGACAATACAATTGGGAAAACTTCTTCATTAGGCGTTGAAATTGGTAAATATACTATGCCAAGAGAAGATATTTCTATAAAAGCTGTATGTGTAGATTCTAAAGATAATATTTATAGTGCAAGCACTGGAAAAATAGTAAGAAAAATAACCAAAGAAGGTAGTGGTGTATGGGAGTTTACAGGACATACAAGTTATATAAATTCTATATGCATAGACTCACAAGATAATATTTATAGTGGAGATTCTAATGGTGTTCTAAAGAAAATATATTCTGACGGAATTGAGATATGGAGTTTTACAGGACACACTAAAGGTATAGCTTCACTTTGTGTTGATTCTAAGGATAATATTTATAGTGGTAGCCACGATAAAAGTTTAAAGAAAATATCTTCTAGCGGAATTGAGATATGGAGTTTTATAGGACATACTGAAAATGTTAATTGCTTATGTGTAGACCAACAAGACAATATTTATAGTGGGAGTTGGGATAAAAGTTTAAGAAAAATCTCTTCTAATGGAAGCGAGTTCTGGAATTTTTTTGTTTATACTGAAGATTTAATTTATTTAAATTGTCTTGATATAGATTCTAAAGATAATATTATAGTAGGAGGTAGAGATTATACAACAAGAAAATTCAAAAATACACATGAAACACAAAGAATAGCTTATTATAATTAAAATTTAGGAGGAAATAAAATGCAAAAATATTTAACAGGATTAGAACACAAAGAAGGAAATATATATAAGGTGAATTTAATACACAATATGCCTTTTGACCAAACATATGG
>NZ_JACVWG010000032.1:0-5340 GCF_020658465.1 Clostridioides sp. ES-S-0049-02 | reverse complement strand
TTCTAGTTACAAATGGATTCGCAAAGTATAATTTAAAGGTTAATGAACTAAAAAATACTCTTGATGGTGTATTTCTTAAAGGTATGGGTGGAAGTGTTTCAGAGGAATTTTCTCAAATAAATGCTACTGCTAAAGAAATCAAACTAGAAGTAGCTAGAGTTGATGGTGTAACTAAAACAAATGCTGCTGAAATTAAATTAACTAAAGATGATATTTCTATGATAGTTACAAGAAATTCAGATAGTGCTATCGTAGGAATTAAGCCAGACAAAATTCAATTTGGGTTTAATGATATATCTGATTATGTTGTAATAAACAGAAGTGGTTTAATAGTTAATAGAGGAAGCCTTGCATGTAATGCAATAACATCTGTTGATGATGACAATGCAATTATAAGCTTTTTTAGTGATAGTAAAAATTCATTTGCTATAGATGCAAGACCAAGTGATGGATATGAGAGACGTTCTGCGTTTCGTTTTAAATACAATAGTGGTAATTATTTTTTCGTTGAAAGTGGTAAGGCTGCTATATATGTAAATGCATATGAGAATTATATATTCGGTTCAAATAAGGCAAAACTTGGAGCAAATAAAATAGATGTCGGTTCTGATGGATATACAAGAATGGATTTGACAAGAGGAAGTTTTAGACTTTATACATCAGCAGATGATTGGGGCGATGATAATGGTATAGTAATCTGGGAAAGAGGTGCTATTTCTTTCATGATAAATGGGGAAGAAAAACAACAATTTTCCAGAAGTGGCTCTAAAACTGCTGGTAGTATAGAAATAAATGGTACAACATTTGGTATGTCTCCAGTTGATAGTCCTAAATTTTTAATTGAAGATGTTTTATTCGATATAGAGGTTGAAGAAACTGGCACAATAATAAAACTAAATAATATATTTGCTCAAAGTATATTAAAATTTGCAGTATTTAGCTCTAATGCTAACTGTGAAGTTATAGAAAAAGGGAACAACTATTTTAAGGTAAAAGGCTATACTGGGGAATGTGATTTTAGAGTAATAGGAAAAAGAAAAGGTTATGAACATACATATTACAAAATAATGGGTGGTGAAGAACAGCATGGCGATTGGCAAGAGTAAGTTATTAGCAACAGGTCAGCAGGTTTACTATTGGAGAATATCAACTGTAAATATCTCTTATAGTAATAAAATGGCTCAAATAAAAGTAGCAGGATATATCTCAGAAGATGCTAGAAGAGAAGGCTTAGATGCGGTTGAGTATGAGAATATATCTGTCTTGGAAGATAATTTTGATAATTATTTTGGAGTTAATACACTAGATACAATAGGTAGTAATCCACTTCAATCTGGATACAATTATTTAAAAGAAAATATAGACAAATTTAAAGATTCTTTGGATATATAGGAGGAGAATAAAATGGAAGTAAATATACAAAATGCATATACAATAGCAGTAGAGGAAATAAAGAATTTGCATAGTGAGCTTATATTACATAAAGCTTTAAACATGCAGTATCAAGAAGAAATAAATAGTCTTAAAAAAGAGTTAGAAGAAGCAAAACAAAATAAAGAACAGTAGGATGTGATACTTTGAAAAATTATGAAATAAAGAATCATACCATAGAGGTCGACTTTAGTAATTATAGGATAAACAAAAGATTACTAGACTATTTTATTTATAATGAAAATGATGTAAAAACAGCTTATATTGAAGCAATATTAAAAAATAAAGATGAAATAATAGATTTATCTGAATACGATAGAGTTTTAGTTAGCATTACAAAAAGCGATGGGTTTAAAGTCAATGGTGAATGTGAAGTTGTAGATGCAGAAAATGGTGTTGTAGAGATAGAACTTAGTAGGCAGGCATTAGCTAGTGTTGGTATAAATACATTTCAATTATCTCTTGTAAAAGGAAATACTCTTATTAATACTACTAATCTTTTTTATAGAGTTGAAGAGGGAATGATAAATGATGATGATTTGACTAGCACAGATGAATATGGAGTCTTATTAGTCCTAATATCTCAGGCTGAGGAAATTATAAAGAATAATAAGGAATTGACTAAAAGAGTTGAACAACTTGAAATAACTATATTGGGAAATGAAGAAGTTAGAGATAAAGCAGAGCAGATTAGAATTTATAATGAGGACTTAAGAAATTTACAAGAAGACGATAGAGAGTTTAATGAATTAACACGTCAAAATCAAGAAGCTAATCGTGAAGAATCCATTCAGAACATGCAAATCCAAGTTGATGATAAATTAACTGATTGCCAATTACAACTTGATGAAATGATAGATGCTAAATCTGAAGAAATAGATGATATTGTAGTAGATAAAATGATTGATGTTCAAGCTCAGACAGATAAGAAGTTTCAGGACTTAGATACTAGAGCTAATAACACTTTTAATTATTATGATAAAACATTTGAAGATAAACTTACAGATAATCAAGAGCAAATTGACTACAAACTTGATGAAGTAAATCAGGTTATATCTGATGTTGAAGATTGTATTGATACAAGTACTTTAAAATTAGATACTAAAATAAAAGAAGTAGATGACAAAATAGTAGAAGTAAATACTGCTAAAACAGATATGACAACTACTGTTAGTAATAAAATAACTGAGTTTGAGAATAGATTTGAGGAATTAGAAAGTCTTGATGCTAGAGGCGAGTTGATACAAGCAAGAGAAACAATTGATGGCAATGTAAAAAACACTCTGAAAGAAAGATTGACTTATGATTTTGAAAAGGTCAATGAGAAAATAGCTGAGATGACTTCTGCTGCAACTAATGTAGCCTTTAGTAAGTCTTATGTTGAATCTGATTGGGTATCTGATGGAGAATACTTTAAACTTACAGTTAACCATAATCTTGTTACAGAAAATATATTTGTAGCGATACTAGATGAAGCAACTAAGAAAAGTATGACTAATTCTTATACTGTAGTTGATTCTAATACAATAGAAATTTTTAATGAAAGTAATATAGATGTAAAAGTGACTGTTGTAAATGGTAATACAAATAAAGAAGTTATAACGGCTACAATAAACGATAATATAACAACACTAGATAGTACTTATTCTAGTGTTAAAATTGATTCAAAAATAGGTGTAAACGAATTAAGCACAAATGCTAAAAACCTAACAGATGCAGTTAATGAACTTTTTCAATCTGTCAGTAATGGAAAGGAATTAATCGCTACTGCTATTACTGACAAAAAAGTACCAACTAATAGTAGTGATACATTTCAAACTATGGCAAGTAATATTAGTAGTATAAAACAAATGCCAGATATGCCTGATGATGTTGAAGAAGTTTGGTGTTTTTACAATGATTCAAGTGTAAATTCAGTATGCGTAGATTCTAAAGATAATATTTATAATGCTAGTAGTGATATGTCAGTTAAGAAAATATCTTCATTAGGAAAAGAAATATGGAGATTTACAAAGCATACACATTTTGTGAATTCAGTAACAGTAGATTCTGATCTTAATGTTTATAGTGGTGGGGTTGACAGAATCTTAAGAAAAATATCTTCTTCTGGAGATGAAATATGGTCTTTTTCAGGTTTTAAAAACAATATAACATCTATATGTATTGATTTAGATAATCATATAATAGTTGGAATTGCAGATAGTAGTCTGGTTAAAGTATCATATGAAGCGACAAAAATATGGGAATACACAGAAAACACTAACAGTATATTATCAATAGATGTAGATTCCGCTAATAATTATTATATTGGAAGTGCTGATGAGAGTATAAGAAAGTTATCTAAAAACGGATCATTAATATGGAGTTATATGGACAACATGGGTTCAGTTCATTCAGTGTGTATTGATTCTAACAATAATCTAATAAGTGGTGGAAACGATAAGATTATAAGAAAGTTTAATTCTAATGGCGAGATAATCTGGAAATCTATAAGCCTTTCTACTATATTTTCTTTAACAGTTAATAATGAAAATGAAATATACTGTGGATGTGATGATAAAACTATAAAAAAGATATCTCATGATGGATTAAAAATATATGAATTTATGGTACACACTAATCGAGTAAAAACTGTAACTTTAGATAGTAAAAACAACATACTAAGTGGTAGTAGTGACAATACCTTAAAAAAATTTCAACAAAATTTAGGTATTCTAGTTACAAAAGATAACCAAAGCGAAATACATAAGGTAACTAAACTAGATACTATTGTGAAAGAGGTTTTACCTGCACCTACTGAAGTATGGGATAAAATCCAAGGTGGTTATGTATATTCAATATGTATAGACCTAAATAATAATATTATTAGTGGAAATTATGATAGAATAGTAAAAAAAATATCTCCAACTGGAGAAGAAATTTGGAGTTATAAAGGTCATGAAAGTGGTGTATATTCAGTATGTGTAGATTTACAGAATAATATATATAGTTGTAGTAGTGATATTACTTTGAGAAAAATATCTTCAAGTGGTGCTGAAATTTGGAGATTTACTGGGCATACAGGTACTGTACGTTCAGTATGTGTAGACTTGCAAGGTAATATAATAAGTGGTAGTGCTGATTTTAAAGTAAGAAAAATATCTTCAAGTGGTGCTGAAATTTGGAGATTTACTGGGCATACAGATACTGTACGTTCAGTATGTACAGATTCACAAGATAATATAGTAAGTGGTAGTGCTGATGATACAGTAAGAAAACTGTCAACAAATGGTGCTGAAATTTGGAGTTATAAAGAATATGAAAGTTCTGTAAACTCAGTATGTACAGATTCACAAGATAATATAGTAAGTGGTAATGGTAATTTTAAAGTAAGAAAGATATCTTCAACTGGAGAAGAAATTTGGAGTTATAAAGGACATGAAAGTGGTGTATATTCAGTATGTGTAGATTTACAGAATAATATATATAGTGGAGGCAATGATAATACCATTAGAAAAATATCTTCTAATGGAACAGAAATTTGGAAATATTCAAACTACAAAGATTGGGTATTGAGTATATGTATTGATTTAGAAAATAATATAATTACTGGAGATAGAAGTAGCTTAATAAAAAAACTACAAAACACACATACAGTACAAAAAGTAGCTTATTATAATTAAAATTTAGGAGGAAATAAAATGCAAAAATATTTAACAGGATTAGAACACAAAGAAGGAAATATATATAAGGTGAATTTAATACACAATATGCCTTTTGACCAAACATATGGGTTAAATAAATCAGCTCAAGAATTAGAATTAAGTGGAGTGTTGGTCGATGAAGTAGTAGAAGCAGAACAAAGAGAAGGTTTTGCACCTATTATGTATGTAGACAAGACAACAAAAGAGATTACATATGAGTATGTGG
>NZ_JACVWG010000031.1:0-5631 GCF_020658465.1 Clostridioides sp. ES-S-0049-02 | reverse complement strand
GGTTACAATAGCAGAGAGGATACACCTGTTCCCATTCCGAACACAGAAGTTAAGCTCTCTAGCGCTGATGGTACTTGGTGGGAAACTGCCTGGGAGAGTAGGACGTAGCCACGTAATTTTTTTATTTGTTATATTGAGTTAAAATTTAAAATAAAATTCTAGCTTAATATAACAAATAAAATAAAAACCTATTGGTATGAAAATCAATAGGTTTTTATTTTATTTAAGTTTTTAATTACGATGTTAAATATATTATATAGATACACAATCTATTAATTTATCATCTAATATCTTATATTTAAAAATTGTTTGATTAAAATTATTATGCCATTATCTTAGATACAAATTCTTTTAATTTATCTAATCCAGCCAAGAAAGTATTCTCATTACAAGCATAAGATATACGAATATATTTATCCATACCAAATGCTATGCCAGGAACAACTGCTACATTGTATTCTTCTAAAAACTGATTACAAAATTCTATAGAAAAACTATCTTTATATTTAAAGTTTTCAGCTATCTTAGAAAGGTCTATAAAAGCATAAAACGCACCATCTGGATTTACGTAATCTACATTTTCGATAGAATCTAATTTAGATGTGATTAAATCTCTTCTAGATTTATATGTTTCCACCATATCATCTATATCAGTTGAACAATCTTTTAAGGCTCCATATGCTATGTATTGTGATGTTAAGCTTGGATGTGATATAAGATGTCCTTGTATGGAACTCATTGCTTTAGCTATGGTTTTATTAGAAGCAGTATAGCCTAATCTTAATCCAGTCATAGCAGCTGATTTAGAAAAACCATTTATAGTTATAGTTATATCTTTTGCTTCTTCGCTTAATGAAGCAACTGATGTGAAATTTCCAGTGTAACATATTTTTTCATATATTTCATCTGCCAAAATATATATTTTGTTCTGTATACACACTTTTACGATTTCAATTAGCTCATCTCTTGTATAGACACTACCAGTAGGATTTGAAGGATTATTTATTACAAGAATCTTTGTTTTGCTTGTTATAGATTTTTCAAGTTCTTCTTTTGTTAATTTGAATCCATTTTCTTTTCTGGTATCAATAAAAATTGGAACAGCATTAACTAATTTAACCATTGCAGGGTAACTAACCCAATATGGTTTTGGCAATAACACTTCATCTCCCTCATCTGTTAACGCTAGTAAAGTGTTTGTTATAGAATTTTTAGCTCCACTTGATATAACTATTTCATCTATTGAATATTTACAGTTATTTTCTTCAATAAGTTTTTTACAGATTTCTTCTCTAAGTATTTTCAATCCAGGAACTAAATCATATTTAGTACAATCTTTATTTAAAGAGTCAATTCCGTAAGATTTTGCAACATTAGGTACATTAAAATCAGGTTCTCCTATACTAAGGTTGATTACTTTAATTCCGTCACTTTCCATTTCTTTAACTTTTGAACTAATACCTATTGTATAGGATGGAGTTATAAAGTTTAGTCTTTTTGATAACATAAAATGCCCCCTTTTAAATTATTATTTATATTATACGACAAATTTGAAAAATGTACATAAGGAAATTTGTAGATATATACATTAATACATATGAAAATGAGTATTTTTTGCCTAAAATTAGTGTAAAAAAAAGAGAAAAAAGTTTTGACTTCCAAAGTGGTTACAAACGCTGATGTTCAAAATATCTACATAGTATTTGCAATGATTTGCGTTAGTTTGACTATTATGTACAAATTTGGTAATCTTAATATAGTAATTATTAAGATAATCCCTTTAACTTAGTTGAAGGGGATTTTTTTAGACTTAATATACTACATATAGTGGTATGTAGATTAATAAAATACAATATATAGTAATAGGGGGTTTTTTTAATTGGTTGAGTTTGTAAAAAAGAGAGATGGAAGAGTGATTCCATTTAATGAAGATAGAATAACAAGGGCTATATTTTTAGCAGCAACAAATGTTGCAGAAAGAGAAGGTATTGTACCTGATTATAAGTTATCTGAGCAACTAACTCAGGAAGTAATAAAGTTGATAAATCATAAATATTCTGAATCAGTTCCAAGTGTTGAAGACATACAAAATTCTGTAGTTAAGGTTCTTATAGAAACAGGTCATGCAAAAACTAGTGAAGAGTACATAGTATATAGAACTGAAAGAAGTAGAATAAGAAATTCAAAAACACGATTAATGAAGGCAATAGAAGAAATTACCTTTGAGGATGCAGAAGATGCTGATATAAAAAGAGAAAATGCAAATATCAATGGTAATACAGCTATGGGAACAATGTTACAATATGGAAGTACTGTATCCAAAGAATTTTGCAAGACTCATATATTAAAGCCAGAACATTCTTTCGCACATGATAATGGAGATATACATATACATGACATGGACTTTTTAAATATGGGGACATTAACTTGTTGCCAGATAGATGTTAAAAAACTATTTGAGGATGGTTTTTCAACTGGTCATGGTTTCTTAAGAGAACCACAAGATATAATGAGTTATGGAGCTCTAGCCGCAATTGCGATACAAAGTAATCAAAATGATCAACATGGAGGTCAAAGCATACCATTTTTCGATTATGGTTTGTCTGAAGGTGTGTATAAGACATTTAAAAAATTCTACATAGGAAACTTAGCTAAAGCATTAAAATTATTTAAAGGAATTGAAAATAATGAAGCAATAAAGGACATAGTATATAGAACAGAGAAAGAAACAAATAAAAAAGTTGGTCTTAAAAAAGATGAATTGTATTTAAACTCTGAAAAAGAAAAACTAAAAGAAATGTTTAATATTGATGAAGAACTTATAAAGAACATGCAAAACTTTGCATTTGAAGAATCATATAAAGAAACTGATAAAAAAACATATCAATCTATGGAAGCATTTATACATAACTTAAATACAATGCATTCTAGAGCAGGTGCACAAGTACCATTTTCAAGTGTAAATTTTGGAACAGATATTTCAGAAGAAGGAAGAATGGTAACTAAGAATCTATTATTATCACAAGAAAGAGGTTTAGGTAATGGAGAGACCCCAATTTTCCCAATATTGATATTTAAAGTTAAAGAAGGTGTAAATTTAAATCCAGAAGATCCTAATTATGATTTATTTAAGTTATCATGCAGGGTATCAGCTAAAAGATTATTTCCTAACTTTAGCTTTTTAGATGCTCCTTTTAATGCTAAATATTATAAAGCAGGAGATCCAGATACAGAAGCTACATATATGGGTTGTAGAACAAGAGTACTTAGTAATGTATGTGGGCCAGAAACAGTTAGTGGCAGAGGAAATATATCTTTTACTACTGTCAATCTTCCAAGATTAGGTATAAAGCATGGAATTATAAAAAATGAGAAAACTAATTTAGATGAATTTTTTAAAGAACTAGATGAGAAAATAGACTTAATTATAGAACAATTATTAGAGCGTCTTGAAGTTCAAGGAAATAAAAAAATGAAAAACTTTCCGTTTTTAATGGGTCAAGGCGTATGGAAAGATTCTGATGATTTGGGCCCAGAAGATACATTAAAAGAAGTAATAAAGCAAGGAACATTGACTATTGGGTTTATAGGTTTAGCAGAATGCCTTATTGCTCTTACAGGTAAACATCATGGAGAAAGCAAGGAAGCTCAAGAATTAGGACTAAAAATAGTGTCATATATGAGACATAAAATGGATGAAGCTACAGACAAATATAAATTAAATTTCTCTTTAATGGGTACTCCAGCAGAAGGTCTTTCAGGAAGATTTACTAAAATAGATAAGAAAGTATATGGAGAAATTAAAGGTATTACAGATAAAGAGTATTATACTAATTCATTCCATGTTCCAGTTTATTATAATATAAGTGCATATGACAAAATTGAGATAGAAGCTCCATATCATGAATTTACTAATGCAGGTCATATAACATATGTAGAACTAGATGGAGATCCATCTGATAACTTAGAAGCTTTTGAAACTATCATAAAAGCAATGAAAGATTTGGGCATAGGATACGGAAGTATAAATCATCCTGTAGATAGAGATCCTATATGTGGTTTCTCGGGAGTAATAGCAAGTAATATATGTCCTGTATGTGGAAGAAATGAAGACGAAAGTGATATTAAATTTGAAAGAATAAGACGAATAACAGGATATTTAGTTGGTACAGTTGATAGATTTAATAATGCCAAAAAAGCGGAAGTTAAAGATAGGGTAAAACATAGATAGTTTTATTTGGAGGAATAAGTTATGAAGATAAGAATGTCATCTACTATAAGTCATGACAGTATAGTTGATGGACCAGGGTTAAGAATGGTAATATGGACTCAAGGATGTGTTCATAATTGTAAAGGATGTCATAATCCTCAAACACATAATTTATGTGGTGGATTTTATATGGATACAAAAGAAATTATAAATAAGATAAAGTCACTAAAATTACAAAAAGGTATTACACTATCAGGTGGAGAGCCATTTTTACAGCCAGAACCATTAGAAGAAATAGCAAAAGAAGCCAAAAAGACTGGCTTAGATGTATGGTCCTATACCGGATTTACATTTGAACAACTACTAGATAAAAAAAATAGTGCATATTTTAAAAACTTGAACCTATTAAAGCAGATTGATGTTTTAGTAGATGGAAGATTTGTAGATGAAAAAAAAGATATAAGTCTAAAATTTAGAGGTTCATCAAATCAAAGAATAATTGATGTTCAGAAGAGCTTAAAGTATAAAAAAGTATTTTTAATTGAGCAGTATATGAAGGATGATTTATCTATAGCAGAATAGAACATAAATAGACGAAAGTAAATGTAAAAACATATTTACTTTCGTCTATTTTTATGTAAAAAGTTTTTCTTTAATTATGTATTATATAAAATGTATTTATATTAGACTGACTATTGTAGCTTTTATAGCTTTAGTTTTATAATATATTAGTTTGTTTTGATTTATATTCTTTTAAAATAAAGTTTTACAAATTGTTTAATTGATACTCGGCTATGAAACTAAAGTATTTAATTTGATTATGAAAGTTTTTAGTTAATATATAAATTTACAAAGTAAAGTAGTAAGGGGTTGATAAATACTTTAATAAAATTATATGCTCATGTACTA
This sequence comes from Clostridioides sp. ES-S-0049-02, assembly GCF_020658465.1. NCBI lineage: Bacteria > Bacillati > Bacillota > Clostridia > Peptostreptococcales > Peptostreptococcaceae > Clostridioides > Clostridioides sp. ES-S-0049-02. The sequence goes on along the minus strand of NZ_JACVWG010000031.1, from coordinate 512 downwards.
TTATCACTACTAATATCATTATTAATGCTTTTGAGAGGAAATAATGTTGCTATTAAAGTAAGCATTTTCAACCAAGGTTTTCAAGTTGTAAACATATTGTATCATATAGATAAATGGACTAATGAAAAGTGATTATACATATGGATTTATCTTTATTCAAAAAATAATAAATTATGTAATATGTGGATAAATATGTTTATAATGTGGATAATATTTAATGTAATAAGTTAAAACAATATGAATCAGTTGTTTATAATGTGGATAATATTATAATAGAGAGGTAAAGTGATAATTTAAAAATAAAAAAAGTAAAAAAAGTTGTTGACTCTAAAAGAAAAAGTTGGTATAGTAATACTTGTCCTCAAGAAAAGGACATAAACATAAAGAACTTTGAAAATTAAACAGTAGGTTAATTTATAAAACAAGAAACAAACCATAAAGCCAGATATTTAGATAACAATAGTATCTGAGCCTGATAAACTTTTATTTGAGAGTTTGATCCTGGCTCAGGA
>NZ_JACVWG010000030.1:0-5858 GCF_020658465.1 Clostridioides sp. ES-S-0049-02 | reverse complement strand
TAACTAAAGTACAAAAAGGAAGAGAAGGAGAAATGACTCTTGAAGATGGAACTAAAAAGCCTTGGAAGACTGAAGATAAAAGAGTTCCTAAAATAAAAGCGACTAAATCTTTAAAAGATGCAGTAATATAATTTATCAAACAAATATATTGTTCACGAGAGTGACAATTATAATGGAATTTGTGGGATAATTACTCACCATTTCATAACTGGAAGAAAGCACATGTCGTGAGATAGCAGTAAGTCTTTCTTCCTTTTAAATAAATAATAAAAGGGAGATTTGATAAGATGAATGGTGAAAAACTTATAGAAAATAAAGAATTAAGAGATAGAAACATAGATAGAGTAGATGTATTGGAACATGTGAAAGAGATATTAACTTTAGCAAATACAGATTTTAGTACAGTAGGGCTTGTAGCTGAATATTATGAAGTTGACAAACATACTGTTGAAGTGTTAATTCAAAGAAATAGAGAAGAACTAAAATTAGATGGTCTTAAATTATATAAAAAGTCTAATATAGCTGAAATACTTGCAAATTCAGAAAACGCACATAGTGTCAAATTTAAAATTCCATCAAGAGGTCTGATATTAATACCTAGAAAAGCCATACTTAAAATAGGCATGTTGCTTAGAGATTCAGAGGTAGCAAAAAAGGTAAGATATCTACTATCTCAAGAATTACCAGAATTATATTGTGAGCTAATAAAAGAAAATCAGTTGAATTTTAAAAAATATGAAGAGGAAATAGGAAATTATTTGGATTTTACATTTAAAAAAGAAAATGTTAAAAGACAAGTTAAATGTGGAAAGTATTATTTGGATTTCATTATATTTGACAGTATACACATAGAAGTTGATGAAAATAATCACAGTGGATATGATAAAGATAAGGAAAAAGAAAGAGTGTATGACATACTAAACAATACTAACTATTGGACAATAAGATATAATCCGCAAAAAGAAAAACCCTATGAATTAATGGCTAGAATATTTGAACTCTCTGAATGTACAGAAGTAGGTTTTAACTTAGATTGGGGATTAACATTAAACATCACAGGTGTTATATAAAACATTAATACATTCCTAGTAGAGTTATAGTTTTTTTAATCCTACCTAAATTATAACTCTACAAAATAATAAAAAAATAAGGGAGATAATATATGAAAAATAATAAAGGAACAGTCTTAGAAAAGTGTGAGATAGTAAAACAAGAAGATGGCACTTATAAAATTATAGAACATTTAAAAGATGGAGATAATGAGGTATTACTTAGCGATGTTTTAGATAAGTATTCTGGTGATACAGATTTAAATATAACAATTAGATTGAGTGAAACAATAGTCCAATAATATTTTTGGGCTATTTATTTTTTATCTAATATATTGATAATGATATTTGTTTGATAAAACAGGGGGATTAATTAAGAGTTGAGTTAAGTTTATAAGAGTATGTTTAATTCAGCTCTTGATTGAACTGAATCTCCCTATTAACCACTAGAGAATTACCTCTAGTGGTCTTTTTATGGTGGTGATAATATGTGGCAGTAAATAAAAAGAAATGTTCTTGTTGTAAACAAGAGAAATATGAAGAGAGATACTTTTGGAAAAGTTATAGTGATATATATTTAGATAATGGTAGATTGCCAGTGTGCAAGGATTGTTTTAAAGAGATGTTTAATAGATTAAATGAAAAATATAATAGTAGTATAAAGGCTTTAAGGCACCTTTGTTTCAATTTTGATGTTTATTTCGATGATACCTTGGCTGAAGAATCTATGAGAAAGAAATGTGAAGATTCTATTGATGAATATATGAAAATTGTTAATAGAAATTCAAAATATAGAGGTAAAACTTCTTTCGATAACTCTATAGAAGATAAACTCGACATAGAAGTTGAACTAAAAGAAATAAAGATAAATAAAGATATGATTGAAAGATGGGGAGCAGGGTTAAGAAAAGAAGATTATATGTTTTTAGAGAACAAATTTAATGAATTTTCTATTGCATATCAATGTAAAAGACCTGCTGAAAAAATGTTGTTAGAACAAATTTCTAAATGTTTACTAAAGAGTGATGAAGCACTAAGAAATGGTGATGCTACAGGGTTTGAGAAAATGAATACCTTAATATCAAAACTTATGAATGATGCAAATATAAAACCTATTCAAGAAGCAAGTTTAGCAGAAAATGAAACTATTACATGGGGTACATGGATTGATAAGATAGAGAATTATAGACCTATAGGAGAACCTTCAGAGCAATTCAAAGATGTAGATAAAATAAAAACATATATTAATAAGTGGTTTATAGGACAAATGAGAAAAGTATTTGACTTAGCCAGTGAGGACAATCCAAATGATAACTAAAACTAGAAAGTTAGATAATCATGAGATTAATTCAGATAAAACTAAAGCTTTTGAAGAAGGTATAATTGAATGGACTAAGTTCTATAGAGAAAATCCTCATAGATTTTGTATAGATTATTTTGGACTTAATTTATATTTGGTTCAAAGTATTTTAATATATATGTTTGACAAAGTTAACTACGCAATGCTTATATGTGCTAGAGGGTTTGCAAAGAGCTGGATTGCCGCTGTATATACATGTTGTAGAGCTGTTTTATATCCAAATTCTAAAATTGGTATAGCTGCATTTACTAAATCACAAGCAGAGCTTATTATAAGGGAGAAAATAGAGAAAGAGTTAGTAAAACAATCTCCTATGTTAGCTAGAGAGATAAAAAAAATAGAATATAACAATAAATTCTCCAAAGTTACATTTCACAATGGAAGCACTATAGAAGCGATAGTCTCAAACGAGCAATCGAGAGGATTCCGTTTTAATATACTTATTGTAGATGAATTTAGATTAGTAAAAAAAGAAATACAAGATAGAATTCTTAAACCATTTTTAAATGTAAGTAGAAATCTAAAATTTAAAAAAGATGGAAAATATGAATATTATCCTCCAGAACCTAATAAAGAATTGTACTTAAGTAGTGCATGGTTTAGGATGCATGAAGCATATGACAAATTTAAACTGTATGTGAATGACATGATAGATGGTAGAGATAAATTTGTACTCAATTGTAATTATAAACTTTCTCTTCATCATGGAATACTTGATAAAGAAAGAGCTGATGAAATGAAAAGAGAAATGGATGCTGTTTCTTGGATTATGGAGATGGAATCACTTTTCTTTGGAGAAAATGAAGATGCAATATTTAAATCATCTTATGTAAATCCATGTAGGACATTAAAAAATCCATTTTATCCTCCAACAGATTTGGAAGTGTTATCTGCTAAAAACGGAAAAATTAAGTGTAATTTACAAAAAAGAAAAGGTGAACTAAGGATAATTTCAGCAGATATTGCTATTGCAGAAGGTGATAATAATGATAATTCAGTATATACATGTTGGAGATTATTGCCCGAGAAAGATTATTATGAAAGAATGGTTGTTCATATAGAATCTCATAATGGTATGAAGCCAGATAAACAAGCAATAAGATTAAAGCAATTATTCTTTGATTTTGAAGCTGATTTCTTAGTTATAGATACTCAAGGAGTAGGACAAAGTGTTTTATCTGATTTACTTAGGGTTAATTATGATGATGCTAGAAATAAGGAATATAACGCATTCTCTCATGCTAATACAAATCATTTACATAATAATTTTACTACAAAAGAGAATTATCCAGTTATATTTGAAATTAAAGCATATGGACAAATAAATCATGATTGTATAATTGGTTTACTGGATGTTTTCCTAAAAAATAGAATAAAATTACCTATAAACGATGTAGAAGCAAATGATATGTTAAGTAGTACATCTGGGTATGCAAAGAAAAATTATACAGACCAAGCAAGAATGGTGTTGCCATATAAACAAACTACGCTACTTGTAAACGAATTAATTAACTTAGAAACTGTTAAAAATGATGGTCAAAAGTGGCTTAAAGTTAAAGAAAAAGGGAAAGCGCGAAAAGATAGATATTCTTCTTTAGCATATGGAAATTATCTAGCAAATTTACTAGATAAAGAATTAAAAAAGAGAAATAGTAAAGAAAGTGGACAAATAATTTCATTCTGGTCAGGAGGTGGAAAACATAATAGAACTCAAAGGAGATAAAAAAGATTATACTTTAGACCAAATAAAATACTTAAATGAGCAACTAAGACAAAGAAATTATGCAATGATAGAAAATACTATAAATCTGTCAAATGAAATGTACAAGATAAGAAATATAAGTAGAGACCAAGTAAGAAAAGCTATGATAGACCCTTACAAAAACGTAGAATTACTACAAAAGGTTAGTCTTTTACTTAAAGAAACGTCTGGTACATATAAAAGAATTCTAAATATGATTTCAACCATGAATACATTTGACCATTATATCATACCAACCAATATTTCTAAATTCAAAGATAAAGATGATTATATCGACTCTTTTTTTAAATCCGCTACATTTCTAAAAAAATATCAACTTAAACATATTTGCCCTTGGATAACTGAAAAAGTATTAGAGCAAGGGGAAATATACTTATATAAAATTGAAGATTCAAAATGCATAATGATGCAACAAATACCAGCTTCTTATTGTACAATAACATCCAAAGTAAATGGAGTATTAAGGTATGGAATTGATTTAAGAAAAATAAATAGGAAGACTTTATCAGCATTTCCAATAGAAGTTCAAGAAGCATATAAAAAATTAAATGATGGAAGATTAAAAAAAGAAGACTTAATAGAAAATAAGTACTATGAACTAAGTGATAATGCTGTAGCGTTTAATATAGACATTGATTCAACAAAAGGAATACCATTTTTTAGCTTTTTATTTGATGATATCTTAGAACTTGAAGATATGAAAGATTTAAAAGGTTCTAATGCAATTATTGAAAGTATTAAGTTAATACATGGAAAAGTACCTTATGGTAAAAATGATGAACCATTAGTTGCATTTGATTTATTAAGTGCATACTACCATGATATAAAATCTAATCTACCAGCTGGTACATCTGTAGCAGTTACCCCACTAGATATGGAAGGAATTAATCTAAGTGATGGAAAATCAAAGATTAATGATTATGTTAAAGAAGCAAAAGAATTTATATTTGATAATGCTGGAATTAACACTGCACTTTTTAACTCAGATAAAATAAACACAGAATCAATTGCAGATGGTGTTATAGCAGATAGTTTAATACCTATGAGGATTCAAAATGAGATAGAAACATGGATAAATTATGAACTAAATAAAAAGAACTCATCTAAAGCATTTCAACTTTACTTTGTTGGTACAACTCATTTTAACCAATCTAAGATATCACAACAACTTAGAGAAAATATAAACAGTGTAGGAGATAGTAGGTTAGTGTATTTAGCTAGTACTGGAAAAGAACCAATCGAAATTGCTAATTTATATAAAGCAGAACAACTAATGGAAATAGATGATTTATTACCAGTAAAACAAGCTTCATATACATATTCAAATGCTGACGCTGGAAGACCTACTAATGAAGATAAAGGTGATGGTGATACAAATGGAAATAAATCAGATAGAAAAGATGAGAACAAATAACAAAAGGTTTATTATTGCATTAACAGAAGAGAAGAAAAAATATCTAACTAATAGAGGTTTTTCCTTTGTTAATGAAAATAAATGTGGTGAGAATCCATTTTATTTATTTATAAATAAACCTGATGAGATACTTAACTTTAGTATAGAAGATTTTAAAGATATAAGTTTTAGTGATGTAATGTTTATTTAAGGAGGTGAGAGGTTGAAAGTAGTTAGTATTCCATGTGGATTTGAGACATTTTCTAATGAAGAAGATGATAGAAAATTAAATGT
>NZ_JACVWG010000029.1:0-5958 GCF_020658465.1 Clostridioides sp. ES-S-0049-02 | reverse complement strand
ACTACCTTTATAATTTTTTAATCCATAGCTTTGCATTTCATCAACTGGTATAAATATTTCAGCTTTAGGTGATGGAGTTATACCCATTTCTTCACATTTAGCCTTATATTCTTCTTTGATTTGTTTTGGAGCATTATCATAAGTAAAGGTATAACCTTCAATATGAATTGTCCATAATGGCTTGTCTGTTTCTGTATAAGTGGAATTTGTTTCAGTATCTGCGAATACAATACCACTTGTTAATGCAAATAAACAACATAGCACTATTAATATTTTTTTAACTTTTTTTAACATAAAAACCCTCCTTGAATATTATTTAATTATTCCATTGTGGAATAGTTTAAACATCAACATGAATTTTGTAAACTGAGTCTTTCAGTGGAAATTTTTTATATATTGAACGGTCTGGTGATTTATAAGAAATAGAGTCAAAAGTTAAATATGTGAGAGAAGACAACAAACATAATATTAAAGCTATTATTATGCCTTTTCTGTTTTTGGTAATAAACATATTATGTAATCTTTTTTCAAACCCTTTAATTCTATATAAACCAGTAGAAAATTCATTATGTATATTTGTATTTCTTTCGATTGAGTTTACAACAGTCATAGCATAACTTTGTCTATCTTCAAGACCATAATCCTTTAAAACTGTTTCATCACAGTGCATTTCACAAATATTTTCTACAACTCTATCTAATAGATATACAAGTGGATTGAACCAATAAACACATTTTAAAAATAAGATTAAGTATCTAATATATAAATCTTTGCTTTTATAATGAGTCAATTCATGTCTTAAAATCCAGTTTAATTCTTCTAAAGAATAATCATGTGGAGGTAAAAGAATATATTTTTCAAATAATCCAAAACAAGAAGGATTTGCAACTTCATAAGTGTATTTTAGTTTTATATTTCCTTTTATTTTAAATTCATTTAATAAATCACCATAAAGATTTTTTACTTCTATTTCTTCAATATCATATGATAAATCAACTATTAGGCTTTTAAATTTCAAATATCTTTTAATTATTCTGATAAAAAGTAATAATGCAATAGCACTCCAAATAAATATAATAATATTTTCATTGATTGGAAAGTTATCTATATTTGAATTATCAAGTAAACTTTTAGTGTCTAATTTATTTGTTGTATATGTGTATGTAAAAGGTATAACTAATTTAGCTATAGCAATTAGCCAAATATAATAATTAAGTCTTTTACTAAAACCTTTAAGTAAAGTCAAATTCAAAATTATCAAAATACAAATAATTAAACTGCTTATGATTGTTGAACGAATTAGAGTCTGTAAAATTAAATTAACCATATAATCTACCCATTTTATTTTTTATTTTGCATATCTTTAATAAAGTTTTTAAATGTTTTTATTTCTTCTTTGCTAAATTCTTTTTTACTCATTGATTGAAGTAAGCTTGTTACAGATTCATTATGTATATTTTTTAAAAAATCAAAAGTTTCATATTGTAAGTAGCTTTCCTTGTCAACCAAAACAGTATATGTTGTATACGTTGAATGCTTTTTAGCAGATAAAAAATTTCTTTTTACTAATCTTGATAAGAGTGTAAGTGTTGTGGTCTGCTTCCACTCATGACTCATTATAGAAACTATGTCCTGTGATGTCAATACCTTGTCAGATTGCCAAAATAGCTTCATTATCTTCAATTCAGAAGGTGGTATTTTTTTTAACATAATTAATTCCCCCAGTGCTTTTTTAATTTTACTTTCATTCTATAAAAATAGAGTGCAAGAGTCAAATTAGTATAAACATTTTATTCTACAAGCATAGAATAAAATGTTTAAAAGTTCTCTACATAGGTAGAATACAAGGTTTAAATATTTTTAGTTTATTAAAAAATATATGTATTTGTGATTGAGTAAAAACAAGCATAAAAATAAAAAAAAGTAATATTTACTGACCTACAACTGACAAAATGACTAAAATAAATAATATGAAAGTGTATAAAAATATTGCAATACCTATATTTTATAAAAAAATGGCATAAAATAAAATCTTTTATGTCCTTTTTTACTGACATGTAAAAAAGTCTTGTAAGTATTGAAATTACTAGTTTGCATAGGTTTTGCATGAAGAATTGTCGTTTTGTAAAAAAGGTTACTGAAATTTATAAAAATAATTATTAATTGACATGAATTATCATAAAAAAAGGCATCTATTTCCATGAAAAAAAAATTTTCGTCTGCATGTAAAAATAGCTATAGTAATACGTACAAATGTTCTATATTTATAGAGTTATTTGTATGTAAATTATATTTTAGATAGTATATTTAATAGCTTAATAAACAGGATTTAAAACAAGGGGGGTGTATGTAGGAAATGTAGAACAAGTGTAAGATTTATTTTGTCTTAGTGCTTTCACTTCCACATCATGTAAAAAGCATAGAAATATAACAAGTTAAGTACCCCTTAATATATGACTTATAACTTTAATTTTTTGATTTTACAATTATGTTTTTAAGCTATAAATATAGTATTAATTGTTAGGTTATAATCTAATTTCGTTAAGAGGGGGAGAGGGATGATAGATAGAGTAAATTTGTATAAAAAAATAGAGTTAGATTGTAGTATATTTAGTTTAAAACTAAAGAAGAACTATAGTGAATATGTAGACTATCAAACAGGAGAAATAAAAAAAGAAATTACATCCTATAGTTATTATTTAAATGGAATTAGGTTTTTATATGCAATAAAGTCTAAAAAGATATACTTATATGGTAGGCTGATAATGCTATTGAAAGACTCAAATCATGTATATAACTTAGATGATGTATACCTACAAAGAGAAGAAATAAGAGATAAAGCTAATAGTAAGCTTAAAGAGTTGTTTAATGCTGATGTAGATATATTAGATTTTAATGTTTCTAGTATTGAAGTAAATTTTAATGTTTACAATGTAAATGCAAATTTATATATAGAATTATTTAATCAAGTAATAAAAGACAGGCAAGATAAAAGATATGTGAACTATGTAGACACTAATAAACTTGCTAAAAATACAAGTGTATATATAAAGTCAAAGCATAATTTTAAGAGCAATAGAAATAAAACATATACACTAAATTTTTATAATAAGCTAGACCAATTATACAATCTAAGGGTAAAAGCAAATGAAGCTAGAGGCAATAGAATTAATATATCTGAAAATGATTTAAAACTAGCAGAAAATACTTTAAGATTAGAGGTTAAGTGTGGTACATATGAACTGACTAAGTATGGTAAAGACTTTAGAACTTACTTCAATGACATATTTTTATGTAGAGATATAGTTTTAACTAAGTATAAACGTTTCATCTGTAGCACTAGACTAGATTTCTATGATTATTTTGAAACTAAAAAAATAGTACAAGAAACAAATAAATTAAAGACTAATAGTAAAAAGAAGCTATTGCAATACTTAGAACTAAGATATGCTAAAAAGAAAAAGTATAGCAAAGAAGAATTAAAGAAATATTTCAAGATGTTAGAGTTTCTAAACATAGCCCCTGCACTCATTCCTACGATTTACAAAATAAACAAATTACAGAGTCCAATCAAACTGCTAGACAAAAAAATAGAAAATTTAATGGAAAATGCTAGTAAATTCTGATAACTAGAATTATAATTAACTTATATTAAAAAAATTGAATATAAAAAAAGACTACTATCTCTATGAAGTTTGCAGACTTCATATGAGTTAATACCAACTACAACGAATAGTTAAGTAAATAGTAATCTTTTACTATAAGTTACATACTAAATGTTTTGGAAGAACATAGAGTATATAAAATATAGATGTTATCATTCTTGATATACATAAATTATAAGAGATGCAAGTCAAAAAATCAAGATAATAACGATAAAAGATAATTACAAGCTTTGTTCAAGATAGTTGGACAAGGCTTTTTTAATGCAGAGATGCAAAAAGTTTTATAAGGAAGTGTGTTTGACTTAGAGCAAACCGAATGGCTCGACAGAGTACAGGGGTAGCCGACTAAACACTTGGATTGAGTTTCAACACCATATAAATATGTCTGATACCATATTAAAGGGGTGAGAGTGGCGACTAGATGCCACAAACAATAAAAGCTAGGGGTGGCAACACTTAGTGGAAATACTCAAATATACTGTCTATTGTCGGGGTGTTGGTAGACTGTGTTAAATCACGAAGTAGAGTATTTACTTGTATCAGTCCAACGTTGTGTGGTCGTAACACACCAATCCTATTGGGTTTGAATGATATGGAAAGTAACCACGGACAGTAGTTCGTGGGTAACTGCGTCCAATTACAAAGCCTTTAGGTTTGCATTAAAAGAATAAATAATCAATAAGATTTAAAAACATGTATAACAAAATTCTAAATATGACAAGTTCCTTCTGACTTGGCATATTTAGAATGCGTTAGTAACAACTGAAAACCGTAGGTTGAAGGCGTAAGTAACCGTTAGGTTATAATGTTATGTAACATATGTAATTAGTATTTAAAGTAATAACTAGTTAAAACTAGATACTAAACTGGTGTAACAATCGTTTTGGTGAGTTTCGCTAAGGATTATATATTGTTAAAAGATAGAGGAAATTTTATATTAGAAAATATGTGTTTTTGGTGGTCTGATAGTGGTCTAAATGTGTATTTTTGAGTGATTTTATGACCCCAAAAAAATGACCTATAAAATAGATAGTATTTTGATTTTAACCAAAGAGTTTTACTAGGCTTTGCCTAGTTTTCCATGTTCATGAAATAAATGAAATTTATGTAATATGGGGTCAAAAACTCCTTATGCTCTTTTTTAAAAAAATGACTTTACAAAACAAACAAATAAGTGCTTGTAAAAATAAATAAATGTTGAAGTACAAAAATAAAGCTGTAAGGGCTTAGAGAGTCGCACAGAGCCTTAAATATATATTCTGAACTGTAAAGATATGTAATTAAAATATTTATTTTATCTTAACTGAAATGAGATAGGTTTTATGAAAAAACTAAAAAATTATTATTTTATTACATCTAAAATTTGGAAGCTGAATACTTTTAACATGAAAAAAGCTTACTGTATTTAAACAATAAGCTTTTTTATATGTAATGAAATATTATTTTTAAAATTTTAGATTTAGTAAGTTAAATTAGAATGTTTTTAATATATTATTTTTATTAAACTTATTATTAGTGAAATTGCTCCACATAGGTTAATTGCAGTAAAGTAAAAATTATGATTTTTTAAAGTATTAATAGTTAAAATTATGAAACAAAAAATAAGTATTATATGTAAAGGTATAGACATGTTAAGTGATTGATTCATATATACATACTTTAGAAACATGAGTATTAATGCAATTAGAGCTATGCCTAATACAATGTTTATATAATTTTTTAAATTCATAGAATCACTCCTTATTATTATTTAAACATTTTATTATGCTAAATTTCACAGAGTTTTATTAATGAAAAAATAGGCAGCTTAAAAAAGTCACCTTATAACAGGTGACTTAATTTTTATATGTAAATTAATAATTATGATATTATTTATAAATGTGCAACATAAGCTAATCTTTCCCAAGTTCTTGCCCCAACAATACCATCTACACCTAAACCATTACTTGATTGGAAACTTCTGACTCTTGTATATGTTTCATTTCCAAATTGACTATCAACGCCTATAGAATAACCACAGGCTTTAAGTAATATTTGTACTAGATGTACAGGATTACCACTTTCTATTTTATTATATCCTACTAGAGTTGATGTTTTAACAGTATAATTTTTTGCACCAGTTACTTTAAAATATGTACCATAAAAAAATATGTCAAAACCATCTTGACTACCTTTATAATTTTTTAATCCATAGCTTTGCATTTCATCAACTGGTATAAATATTTCAGCTTTAGGTGATGGAGTTATACCCATTTCTTCACATTTAGCCTTATATTCTTCTTTGATTTGTTTT
>NZ_JACVWG010000028.1:0-9089 GCF_020658465.1 Clostridioides sp. ES-S-0049-02 | reverse complement strand
ATTACTGCATCTTTTAAAGATTTAGTCGCTTTTATTTTAGGAACTCTTTTATCTTCAGTCTTCCAAGGCTTTTTAGTTCCATCTTCAAGAGTCATTTCTCCTTCTCTTCCTTTTTGTACTTTAGTTAGATATTTAACTCCCATCAATGTCAATTCTTCACCATCTTGTAGTACTTCGTTTCTTTTTTTTTCTATCACATCAAGCATCTCTCTTACTCTTATCTGTGATACACCTAATTCTTCTGCTACTTCTTTTAAAAAATCTACTTTTTTCATATTTTATTAATCTCCCTTTTCTCATATAATTTTCATTTGATAATAATAAGGGGTAATTTTATTATTTTTATTAACCCCTTACATAAGTAATATGTTTTAAGCGACCCTTTTTTAAACCACTTTTCCCCACCAGCTAATTACAGCTTTTACAATTTGAACGATATCCCTTTTTACCATTTTTATCAAACTTAGATAGCAGCTTAATTTTTCCACATCTACTACATTTTTTATATTTTCCTTTACAAACAGATATATAATAATAATTTTCTTCATAATTTTTCTCATATACATCTATTATTTTATTTACTATTTTATTTATTTGATTATTTATTGCTTGAGGAGTTATATTCATTAAATTTGAAATAAACTCTAATGATTTATCTTTTCTATATAAATTTAAAATATCTTTTTGTACTGTGGTAAATTCAGTTTTAGATATAATATTATTTAAATCCATAACTATACATGTTAAATCATCTTGTAAATCATTGCCCTTTTGAACCTTTAGAAGCTCTTTAACATGTGATTTATCAAACATATCTAAATAATCCCATTCTGGGCTTCCAGCATCTGCTAATGGTGCTTTCCATATAATAGGTTTCTCTATAGAATTTTTAACATCAGTCATATCATTTTTTAATGCATTTAAATTTTTCCTAACTATTCTCTTAAGTTTTAACTCTTCTTTACTTAATTGTTTATGTCCTAATTCTTTATACTTAGCTTTATACCATTCATAAGTATCTGAATATGTTTTTATAATTGGATATTTTCTAATATCTTTAGGTTTGACTTTTATATCTTTTATTTTTTTATAGTTTTTAGGTAGTTGAAAAAATGCAAAAGAATTGTCTTCTAGGAATCCATCTTTATTAGAAGTGTTTGAATTTATATTTCCACCATTTGCAGGTGCTATTTTATTTAGAAGTGCTTCTTCCTGACATGCTCTATTAAATAACTCTTTTGAATTGTATATTCTTATTTTAGTTTCTTTAGGTTTGTCATCTGCTGATAATATGTAACTCCCCATTATTTCTAATGCTTTTGCTATATTAGAAGTGGAATATGTGCTGTCTGCTTTATTTAATAGCAACTTAATTTTTGATGTATTATGATGTGTGTACTCCCATGTACCATTACTGTTACTAAAAGGATTTTTAACATCTATATATTTGACTGGATTAATCTGATTATGGTCACACCAAGTAATGAATCTATTATAGTCCATAACTATCTCTTCTCCATCAATAGTAACATAATATACACCATCTTTATCTAAAGGGCTATCTGATGTTTGCTCAAATATATTTTCCCAAAATTTATCATTGAATTGTTTTTTTTCTTGATATTTCACTCTAGTAATAATATTCTCATTTCTTTTTGCAAGAGTATTATAAAATGTATCCATATAACTTCTATTTGACTCTTCAAACCATGTGTGTTTTACCCCTAATCGTTCCTCTATGTGTTTAATTCTATCTTTGCTATTGCCTATGCTATAATCTAAATTCTTTATGTAATCTTGTGCAGATTTCCCATCTATTTCTTCATAAAAATTGTTATTATTATATATCAATATTATATCTCCTTTCCTTGCAATCCATCATCATAATCTGTATCATCATAACCCCAAATTTCATCTTTAAAATCCTCCTTATGCCTTTCATTTATAATTTTATATGAAGACCTTTTACTCATCTCTATATATGTATCTATTTCTTTTTCATACTCATCACTCTTATATAAATTTATTTCTTCTAACGACTTTAAATCTTCTAAATATATTAGTTCTATTTTTTTTCTCATAATGCCCCTTTTATTTTTAATTTACCTTGATTTTAAAATTGATTTGCAAAGATTTGCTTTCTTTGACTTAAATTTATAGATCTATTATTATAGATATGCATAAGTAATTATATATCATTTTTTTGCTCTAGTATCAATACCAAAATCTGTCTTAATTTCCGATAACATTTCCCCTATTTTATTCTTTTTTTCTTATTAATCTTAGTGTTTAGATTTTCTAATTCTTGATATAAATTTGCAAAGAGATGCTTTTTTTGATTTGAATTTAAGTTATCCTTAAACTTATATATTAGATATCTAATGGCATGTATTTTATCCATTCTGTCTTTTAAAAACCATGTATTTCTAATTGATTCAATATCTTTCAGTAAATCTTCATATAAATTTACTATACTTACCACTCCCTCTATATTTCATAATTCAAATATTTATACAACAACTCACGCATTCTTCTGCTAGGTATATAGATATTTATTGGCTCTCCTTTTCTTATCCTGCTTCTCCATATCCATTGCAATAAATCACTTACAGCTAATAAATCTACATTTACATTTATTCTTCTATCTTGAAAAAAGCTTTGCTCTATAGGATTAATATATCTATTATAAACATATGCCAAATTACTTCTATCTTGGTAACTATTAGTAGCTCTTATATTGAAAGCTAGAAAACCTCTAGCGTATCCATCACCTTTTAAATCTTTTTTAACTTCTTCTAATGTTGTCCATAGATTATCTTTTGTTCTAGAATTACATATATTCTTGAAGTATGTTTGCAAATTAGCTTTAAGTCTTTCTTTCTCTTTATTTGTAGCTCTTCTCAACCAACTAGCCGATAATTCTGTATGCTTAAAACTTTCCCTACCTTCAATAAAATAATTACTATTTAGTTTGCTTTTACCATTATCTTCATATACTCTTATAAGTTTTTTTAAATTTGTTCTACATTCATTTTTTTTATCATATTCTTTCAACTCATATTTTTTATTTTTAGAATTAAATACAATTGAATAGTGTTCATATTCCATACCAAAATACTTATAATAGTATGCTTGTAATTGTCCTTCAAATAAATAAGTTAGAATATATGCTTCATCAAACAAATCAAATATTTTATATGGGAAAGTCCAAAACATAAAATTACTTCTACTCATATATAAATTATTATTATTTGCTAGATATTTTATATCTCTAAACTTGCCATGATAATTATTATCTCCTAACCATACAACTCTCCCATCTTCTTGTACTCTTATTAACTCTTGTTTAAATAATATTTCTTTATCCTTTTCATCAATGTTCTGAAGTTCTATAATAGACATAACTTCATCCAATATCAAAACATAATTATTATTTTTCAATCCTTCAATTACCTCTTCATCAGCGTATTTAAACAACTGATGAGACATACAAATATTTTCACCTTCAGCTATTAAACTTTTTAAATTTCTAAACTTACTCCCCTTACCTGAACTAGTTCTATTATTTGGTTGTATCATATTTCTAGTTGTAACACTCCTTTGTATTCTCTCACATTCATTTATATATGGTGTTACATAAAGATAACTTCTAGTATCATTAATGTTGTTCATCATCTGTATTGCAAATGATGATTTTCCACTCCCCATAATAGAATCTATTACTTTTATTTTTCTCAAGCAATACCCTCCTTTTTTACATTAAGAATTTTTATAATACCTAAACCTTCTTTTTCTCAATAGTCACTTTTCATTTTCCCTAGAAAAACAGGGGTTTTTTTTAATTTTTTTTTCTTGTCCTTAAAGAAGATATATATATAACCTTCTTATTCTTTTTTTTAAGTACTGTATTTATTGACTTTTTTTAATTCATCCTTAAAGAAAATCCATAATATAAGCTGACATTTTCATCATTTATCCTCCTTTTATGTGACTTATAATTCAATCGCAAGATAAAAAACATCTTGCAATTGTTCTTCGCAACAAGTTGCTTCAGAAATTTTATTACCCTCTATGTTCTATTTATATTTTAAGTATAACATATACCTTCTTCGTTCTCAATAGTTTTCAAAAAAATATCTACCCAAATTTTTATGAGTAGATATTTCTGTATTTAATCAGGCATATTATTAAATATATTTTTAATAATAGGATTTTCTTTCTTTATCTCTTTTTTTTCTTCAGTTATAGTTGTTTCTTTATTTATCATATATGAACCATTGTCTAAACACTGTTTCAATAGTTTATTTTCTTCTTGAAGATTCTTCCACTCTAAAATGATTCTCTCTAAAGCTGTATTCCTACTACTTATATTTTTATCGCTTTGATACTTTTCTATTTCATCAAATATATCCTCTTCTAAATAAAAACTAGATGATTTTTTCATATAATACCACTCCTAGAATTGTTCCATACCTACTTCAAATAAGCCCTTAGATGTAGCCATTTGAGCATCTTGAGACACTTTAAATCTATTGTCAAATGTCATATGTAATGCAGTACCACCAGACACATATACATCCATCTCATCAATATTTTTCCACTTAGAGGAAATTCTTTGAGCAGTACTTTCAGAAGCCATTATATAAGCAACCTTTTTAAGTTCATCATAATCATTAGAACTATCTATCTCATTAAGTTCTCTTATTATTCCCCTATCCTTTAATTGTTTCTGAACCATTGTTAATGCATCCTGATTTCCAGCTTCTAATGTATCAGATAGTTTATCATTAAATACAAAACCCTTTTCAAAGAAAGACATCTCAGTACTTCTAAAACCTATTGAAACCATGCCAACAGCCTTATCTTCATTTACTTTTCCTTCCAATGTATGAAATAATGCAGCATCTCCTTCTCTAAAAATTGATATATCAGATATTTTTATTTCTTTGTGTCCACCTTTTATTTTATCTTTTACTTTAAATGTTTTACCTTTATATGTATCTATTACTTCTTTTAATGTAGTTTTTCTAAATGATTTATATGGAACACCCATCATTATTTTTACTTCATCAGCTACAGCTATTTCATTAAGAGCGGCTGCAACTAATATTCTCATTGTAAAAGATGTTTTTGAATCATCAGAATTTCTAATAGGAGTTATACTTTCTTTTTCTGCTAGAGATCCTACAAAGTAACTAACACTTTCAAAATCTATATATATAGGGTCTGTATATTTTTCAAAATCTATATTTCTGCCATCGCCAAATACAGATTTAAATAAACATTCTTTAACCATTCCATTATATTTACTATATCCTTTTACATATCCTCTTCCTATATCTAATCCTATAACTTGGTAATTTTCTTCCATTTTTATTCCTCCTAAGTAAATATTTTCTATATACATTATATCATATAAATAGTTAATTTTTGCATTAAAATTGCACAAAAATTCAACTATAAAATGACATATTTTATATTTAAGTTTAAATCCATACTAATTTCAAACTATTTACAGTTCAAATATACACTAAAAAATATTTGTAATGCTTTTTAGTTTATATTTGAACTGTATTCAACCTAAATATACATCAAAATTTTAATACATTTAAATATATTATCTATGTTTATCTCAATCATAAGTTTTAGTTTTCAGCAGAATATTGAAATTTATTTTCTTACAGACGATATTTTAATTTAAATTTAATAAAATGACCTATATTACAAAACAATATTAACAATTTATCCTTTTATATTTTTTTAGTAATTTTCTAAATAATACATACAGACCTTTTCAGTATATATTTTTCTTATTCAAAGTAGAATTTTAGAATGAAATCCTTAGAATTATCTTTAGACATAATATGATTTTATACGAAAAATGCAGGTTCATCTCGTCTGTAAATCCGTCTGCATTTATATGTTTTTTTTGAGATGTAGAAATGAAAGGACTACACACAATTATTTATCCACAAACAAGTCACTTTCCTAAAAATACCCCCTATCTATTTTTACTTTAATTTATTATGTTAAATATCATTTTTATCTTATTTAATTAATATAAGTATTGCTTTTTACTCATTTTCTAAATCATTATTTTTGTCAGTAATACACGGCATAAAATTAAGTATTCTATGCCATTTTTATAAAGCCTAGTATTTTCAACATCTTTAAAGGTATATTATTTTAATTTGTCAGTAAAATGTCAGTTATTACTTTTTATACGCTATAAAACTATTGTAATCACTATATTATGTGAACTTTAAAGTATTAGGTTTTATATAAAATATCACTTATCTTATATGAAAATTTTTGTTATGGATTAGAAAGTCTTATAGACATTAATATAGACATTAACTTGACATTAATTCAATATCATAATATTAAACAAATTTTAGGACTTATAAGCATTGACATAACTAGACTTGAACAAATATATAAATAATACACTTCATAATTATCACGTTTATACTTGCAACATTGTAGTCGTTCATGGTATAATAAACTTGTACCAAAATTTAACATAAAGGGGGAACAATAATGTGGGTAAGCATAGTAGACGTATCAGCAAAGTTTTATTGTTAAAGAAAGTTTTTATTATAACCTTTAACATAGTGAGTATAATAAGTTCTCTAATAACTATCTATTGTTTTATTAATAAGTAAAACAATAAGCCTATACAAGAGTGTACCGACTCTTGTATGGGTGATACGTCTACTATATATTATAACACATTTAAACAAGCTATGAAAAGAGATACTAAAACATGTATATTGTATGGTGTTGGTTGTTTAATAGTTATTATTGCATTAATAATAAACATTAAACGATTGTTTTAGGAGGTGGGTACTGATTAATGAAACTAGATTTATTGAAACAATACAGACTTGAAAGGGGACTAACACAACAACAATTATCTACTTATATTGATATGTCTTATCGGAGTTATTCAAGTAAGGAGAACGGGCAAAGACCTTTCTATATTGGAGACTTAGAAAAGATATTCGATGTACTAAATTTAAGTGATAAGGAAATATTAAGTTTGTTGGATAGAAAAAATGTATAGTATAACACTCAATAGACTAGGTTGTAACATATCTAGTCTATTTTAATGTGTAAATATATTTCAGAAATATTTTGCCGAAATATATTTACATATTATTCCATTTATGATATTATCTAATCATAGTAAGAAAAACTTACTAAATAATTTAATATTGGGGGGTGTCTTGATGAAGTTCACTAAAGACAAAATAAAAGAGCTTATCGAGTTGGTGCAACAACTTGAAAAGCTCATAGTTCAGATAGTCAAATCTGCTGAACATATTTTTATATCTTTAATATCTTTATTAAGCTGGGTTTTTATTTTTATCTATATTATATTTAATTAAAGATAACATAAAACCTTACAATATACCTATAAGTACATTATATAGGTATATTGTAACACACCCAATATTAATTATACAAGAGGTGATTTAATGAACCAACATACAAATACAATCTTTAAAATACTTCGATTTTTAGGATTATGTATATTCCTTTATTTCGCATTAAAAGCCATGTACATAGTTTATTTGTAAAGTAGGTGATAGAATGAAACTAGACAAAGTTTCACAATTAAGAAAAGATAATAAATTAACTCCAACCGAACTAGCATATCATTTAAATATGTCTGTAAGAAGTTATCAAAATAAAGAAAAAGGCAAAACAGAGTTTACAGCATCAGAAATTGAAAAGCTTATAAATCTTTATGATATAGAAGCAAGGGAAATACTTAACATTAAATAAAATAATTTAATAATACTCAATAGACTAGATTGTAATATATCTAGTCTATTTTATTATAACAATACATCGTACAAGCTATTTAAATCCATTTTAAGCACATTGTAACATACCCACTTTATGTTTGTACCTTTATTTTTTAGAATCGAATATAAAAATAAGCTAGAATTATATATCTAGCTTACAGTAGTTTTTTTAATGTATTAATTTGTTCTTGTACTATTGTTTTACTTTTAGTGTCTAACTCTCTATAATTATTTAATAGTTGTTTTTCTTCTTCTTCTAGTTGTGTATTCTCTCTATCGTCTGTAAGACAAGTTATATAATCTAATGATACATCATATAATTTTGCTAAATCTTTTAATTTATCTATATCTATTTTTCTTCTGCCATTTTCCCAATTTTGAATACTTGTATAATGTACATTTAGTTTATTTGCAATTTCTTGAGTAGATAAATTCATTTCTTTCCTTAATTCTCTTAATCTGTTCATTGTATCACCCCTATTCTTTATATAAATAATAACATAAAGATATATTAAATACAATTTTTTTAAGACTCAATGTCTTGTAATTGCCGATATTCAAGACTCAATGTCTTTTTTTATTAATGTTTTTTAGAATTATCATTGACTTTAAAGACAAAACGTCATATAATTAAATCATAGCAAGGGAGAACAAAGAAAACACAGAGCCACCTCTCAAATGAAGTAACAGACGAAGGCTTCTTAAAACTCTAGCTAATATCTTAAAGGGTTCTATTAAGAAATATTAAACTACTATTAAAAATTATTACCTTTAAGTTGACCTTTAAATGGTGTGAATGGTGAAAGGCACACAACACAAATATTCCACATAGTTTTTTCTTCATTTTTTAACTACAAAAATGGATTAGTCAAACTAGTTGGTGAGGTGTTCCCAACATTAAGATATTAAATAAATGAAATATATAAAGGTTTCCAGTTGTTAGCCTATAAAAATCTGAGGTATCAACAGCAGTTGCTTCTATAATGGCACTCAATATAATTTAATATGACATAGCAGTTGTGAAGTACTGCATTATCAAAAGTACTAGAGATTAAGCATTAAAATTATAGTTTGTACTGCTTAACACCTAAATGGTCATAAACTATCTAACATTTACTAATATAATTTAAGCTATTTATTTTAGATTGTTTTAGTAAGTGTTAGAATACAACACTTAAATTATGATATAATAATAAAATAGGAGTGTGAACGGCATGGATGAAAAAATATTAGAGTTATTACAAGAAATGCAAAAGGATATTAAAGGAATGAAGC
>NZ_JACVWG010000027.1:0-9441 GCF_020658465.1 Clostridioides sp. ES-S-0049-02 | reverse complement strand
ATCAAACTCTCAAATAAAAGTTTATCAGGCTCAGATACTATTGTTATCTAAATATCTGGCTTTATGGTTTGTTTCTTGTTTTTATAAATTAACCTACTGTTTAATTTTCAAAGTTCATTTTTCATGTCTGCCCTTTTCTTAAGGACAAGTAATACTATATCAGCTTTATTTGTCTAAGTCAATATAATTTTTTATTTTTTTTTAGATTTTTAATTTTTCTATGTTTTATCAGCTTAACTCTCAGAAATTAATAATAAACAAAAGTCTCTATTTCATAGGACTAATATATATTTTATGCCCAATTTTCCTTTTTATTCTATATTTAAATTTTTTATTTGTAGCAATACACATTTTTTTAAAATTAATTTACATTTCTTTCACTTGTAATTTTTGTAATCTTGTATTAGATTATTATTAAAAAATGATTTATCAATAATTTGATTGAGAACGACATTTTTACACATCAAAATATTATATAAATACTATGCTACATTTTAGGAGGATTTTATTATGAGCAAGAAAGTATTAATCATGTCTGCTTCTACAGGTGGTGGACATAATAGAGCGGCTCTAGCTATTAAAGAAGAACTTACATCCAAAACAATTGATGGAGAGCCAGTTGAGTGCGAAATAATAGACAGTTTGAAATTAGTCAATAACATAATGGATAAAATAATTTCAAGAGGATATGAAAAATCCGCCATATATACACCCAAAGCATATGGAAGTGTATATAGATTATCTGAAACAAACCTTTTATCGAAAAATGAATTTAAAGATAATCTAATCATTACATTTATGGCAAAAAAATTTAAAAAACTCATTAAAAACACTAAGCCAGATTTAATTATAGGTACACATCCTTTTCCAATGATTGCTCTAAGTACATTGAAAAAAAATTTTAACTTACATAATAATGAAATAAATGCTTCTACTGATCATTTTTATAAGCATCATACAAGTACTATTAATGTTCCTCCACTTATTTCTGTACTAACTGATTATACTACTCATTCCACATGGATACAAAATGAGATTGACTACTATATTGTTGGTCATGAGTATGTAAAGGAATTATTAGTATTTGATGGAGTCGAGCCTAGCAAAATTAGAACATTTGGAATCCCTGTTGAAAAATCATTCCATTCTCATAGAGATAAAAAAATTGTTCTTTCTGAACTAAATTTATCTCCTGATAAATTAACTGTTTTACTTATGGGTGGCAGTTTTGGAGCTGGGAATATAAAAGAAACTCTTGATGAGTTATTAGATACAGATAGAGATTTTCAGATACTCGTAATAACTGGTAGAAATGAAAGTTTAAAAGAGAAAATTGAAAAAAAACTTGTATCTCGTTATCATGACAAAAATGTATGTGTACTTGGATACACTAATAAAATGAATGATATTTTAGCTTCTATCGATGTTTTAGTCAGTAAGCCTGGTGGACTTACTACAACTGAAGCACTATTAAAAGATGTACCCATGATAGTTCCATATTATATCCCTGGACAAGAAGAAGAAAATCTTGATTTCTTATCCAATTGTGGTGCAGCACTTAGAACTACAAAGAAATATAATTTATCAATATTATTAAAAGTTTTAATAGATGACTCTAGTAGGCTAGAAATGTTAAAGAAAAATATAAAATCTATAAGAAAGTCAAATTCAGCCCAAAACATAGCTAATTTAGTATTAAGTATAATTTCTGATTAATAAAATAAATAAAATCCCTATAGTATACCTATTAGGGATTTTTTATCTTCTAATTATTTAATTGCTAGATTGGTTCATAAAAATCTTCTTCATAATCATACTGATAGTTTTTATAGTTATTTCTGAATTCAGTATTTTTATTTTTTGGAGTTTTCTTAGTTTTTTTCTTGTTAGAAAAACTGATCTCCTCAAAATCATCATATTTAGGCTTGTCTTTTGATTTCATTTTTTTAATTCTTTTTTCTTTCATTGCATTATGTTCTTCTAAGTTCATAATTGGTTTCATGTTGCACCCCTATCAAAATTTTTAAATGATTTATACAACAAATTATACAATACAGAAGAGATTTATTCAATAAATCTAAATCAAAATTAATCTGAATTTAACTCCAAAAAATTACAAAAATCGAGGTAGTAACCTCGATTTTTATATTTCTCTTCTGCCTTCCAATGCTTTCGATATTGTAACTTCATCTGCATATTCTAAATCGCCTCCAACAGGAAGACCATGAGCTATCCTAGTAACTTTGATTCCCATTGGCTTTACTAATCTTGCAATATACATAGCTGTAGCTTCTCCTTCAATAGTAGGATTTGTAGCCATTATTATTTCTCTTACATCTTGATTACCAAGCCTTTGTATAAGCTCTTTTATTTTTAGCATATCTGGTCCAATACCATCCATTGGAGAAATAACCCCATTTAATACATGATATTGCCCTTTAAACTCTCTTATTCTCTCCATAGCTGCAACATCTCTCGGATCTTCTACCACACATATAGTACTAGAATCCCTATTCTTATTTGAGCACATACTACATGGGTCTGTATCTGTTATATTGCAACAAATTGAACAATACTTTATCTCTCTTTTTGCGTCTATAATTGCCTTAGATAAAGCCTCCACATCATTAGTATTCATATTAATAATATGAAAAGCCAACCTTTGAGCAGTCTTTCTTCCAACTCCTGGAAGCTTTGAAAATTCTTCTATTAGTCTCGTTATCGGACCTGTATAAACTTGCATAAATATCACCTACTAGAATAACCCTGGTATATTCATACCTCCAGTTACCTTACTCATTTGATTTGCTTGTATATCATCAATATTTCTCAATGCTTGATTTACTGCACTTAAAACTAAATCCTGTAACATTTCTATATCGTCTGGATCAACAACTTCTGGTTTAATAGTTATATCTAAAACTTCTTTTTTACCATTAACTTTTACAGTAACTGCTCCTCCACCAACTGAAGCTTCTACTTCTTTATTTTCTAACTCTTGTTGAGCTTTTTGCATGTTTTCTTGCATCTTTTGAGCCTGTTTTAATAAATTATTCATATTTCCACCACCAGGCATCATTCCGCCTCCAAAACCTTTTTTAGCCATAAACACTATTCCTCCTAAACTTATTTTCATTTTATTATTATATCATAATAGTATTTTATTATTTACTTTCATTTTCATCAATACTATCTTTTATTTCTAGTATATCTTCGTTTACTATGTTCTTTAGTATCTCTTCACCAATGTCTTTTTTTTCTTTAACTTCAAGATTTATATCTTTGACTTCTGATGACAATACTATTTTTACACTAAAGCTTCTATTTAAAACTTCTCTTATAGTCTTCTCTAGATAATTTATTGTATCTGGGGAGCTTAATCTAGTTTTTGCAAAATCAAATTTATCATCAAATATTACATATAACATGTTAGAATATACATTAAAACTTTTTACCTCACTTAAAAGAGCGTATATTGGCATTTTTTTATCTTTTTTAATTTGTTTAAGTATATTTTTCCATGATGATTCTATAAGTAGAACATCTTCATTTTTTACCTCTTCATAAACTATACTTTCTTTTTTTGAATCTATTTCTCTATTATCCTCATATTCCTTTTCTTTACCACTATCATTATTTGTAATTTTAAAGCTACCCATTTCAATCATTTTTTCCAAATTCTCAACCCTTTTAATAAGAGCTTCTTTACTTTCATCAAACATTGGCTGAGCAATCTTCATTATAGTTATTTCTACTAAGACTCTTGGATTTGAAGATGATTTTATATCATCTTGAGTTGTTGACAGTATATTTAAAATTCTTATTAAATCATTCATATCTATGTCCTCAGATTGAGATTTAAGTTGCTCTATAGTTTCTTCTGGTAATGAGATTATTTCATCTAATTCTGATGATACTTTGCAAACCATTAAATTTCTAAAATGATCTATTAAATCATTTATAAGGTTTCTTATATCTTTACCCCATAAAACAAATTCATTTAATATTTCAAGAGATTTTTTAGTATCTTGTGCTACAATACATTGAGACAACTCAAATAATTGTTCTATATTCACGCTTCCCATCAACTCAACAACATCTTTATAGTCTACTGTATTTTCTCCAAATGATATACACTGATCTAATATGCTAAGAGCATCTCTAAGTGCTCCTTGAGAGTTTCTAGATATCAGATTAAGAGCTTTTTCATCTATGTCAATTCCTTCATCTTCACAAATTTTTTTCATCCTAAGAGTCATATCTTTAACAGTAACTCTTTTAAAATCGTATCTTTGGCAACGTGATAAAATAGTTGCAGGTATCTTATGAGGTTCCGTAGTAGCCAATATAAAGATTACATATGAGGGAGGTTCTTCTAATGTCTTTAACAATGCATTAAAAGCTCCTTGAGACAACATATGAACCTCATCTATTATATATACTTTATATTTAGCATTAGCTGGAGAATATTTTACACTTTCTCTAAGCTCTCTTATATCATCTACACTATTATTTGATGCTGCATCTATTTCTACAACATCCATTGTATTATCTTTTAATATTGATTCACATATTTCACACTCATTACAAGGTTCTTCATTCAATTTATTTAAACAATTTACCGCTCTTGAAAAAATTTTTGCAGTAGATGTCTTTCCAGTACCTCTTGTACCACAAAACAAATAGGCATGTCCTATATTATCATTGTATATTTGATTTTTTAAAGTCTTAATAATATGTTCTTGACCAACAACATCATCAAATCTTTGTGGCCTATATGCTCTATATAATGCTTTATGCATCTTTTTACCTCTCTTTAGTAAAATTAATAAAAAAATCCCTCATTATCTAAGGGATTAGTCTTTTATATATTAAATGCTGTACACCATCTATCGACTTAATTCCATAGGCGTTACCAAAACAGTTAGCTCAACTTAGGCACCCCCGCGGCACACAAAAGTGATCACTTACCGCTGCTTCCTTCCGGATCTGACGGGGTTCATGAGCTTTCATTGCGCAGGACCTAAGCATCAACACCACTTATTTAGGGCGGCCCTACAAAAAATAAGCCTTTAGATGGAATTCAATCCTGCTATAGCGGATTGCAGGTTACAGGGCACCGCTACCTCCCCATCTAGTACAGCAAAATTACAACCATATTTAATTACTTTTATTTATTGTTTCTGGCGGAGAGAGTGGGATTTGAACCCACGATACAGTTTTACCCATATACTCGCTTTCCAGGCGAGCGCCTTCGACCACTCGACCATCTCTCCTTAATCTCTTTTTCTTAATGCCTTAAAAAATTCTTGCAATATGATCGAGCATTCTTCTTGCAAAACATCAAAAGCCACTTTTACATTATTATTATCAAAATAATCTAATTTAAACTCATGCTGTTTCTCTATATATGAATTTTTTATATGTCTTGTCCCTATTATAAGCTTTTTTATTCTAGAATTAACTATTGCACCACTACACATTATACAAGGCTCTAGTGTAACATACAAATCACAATCTGTCAATCTCCATCCACCTAATTTTTCTGATGCTTGCTTTATCGCTAAAATTTCTGCATGAGCTGTAGAATCTTTCAATGTTTCTGTAAGGTTATGAGCCCTTGCTATTATCTGATTATCTTTAACTATAACAGCACCTATTGGTGTTTCTCTCTTATTATATGCTTTATATGCTTCTTTTAATGCTTCTTTCATATAAAATGAACTTTCCATAATTCCTCCCAAAACTTATAACAAACTTATCTTATCATAATTCATTTTATAATTCAACTTAATTTTATTTTGTTTATTTAATATATTGCTATACATAGCTACATTTAATTTAAATTAACCTAAAAAAATTTTTTCAACGTCTAATTAAATGTTGATTTATGAAAATATTTAGCTTTTTATGATGAATATTCTATTATATATATTAACATAAAAAAGTTATGAAATTATTAAATCTCATAACTTTTTCTAATTTACTATTTACTTACAGTATATTTTTAATCTTAAAATATATTATCACTTATATAATATTAATACATAATTATTTTATAACATCAACACCCATATAAGGTCTTAATTCTTCTGGAACCACTACAGAGCCATCTGCTTGTTGATAATTTTCTAATATAGCAGCTAAACATCTTCCTATAGCCAATCCAGAACCATTTAATGTATGAACATATTCTGCTTTTGATTTTTTATCCCTTTTAAATCTTATTCCCGCTCTTCTTGCTTGGAAATCTTCAAAGTTTGAACAAGAAGATATTTCTACATATCTATTATAACTTGGCATCCAAACTTCTAAATCATATTTAAAAGCAGCTGTAAATCCTAAGTCTCCTGTACATATTCTTACAACTCTATATGGAAGACCTAACATTTGTAACATAGTTTCAGCATCATGAGTTAATGATTCTAATTCCTTATAAGAATCCTCTGGTTTAACAAATTTAACTAATTCAACTTTATTGAATTGATGCTGTCTAACTAAACCTCTTGTGTCTCTTCCTGCTGAACCAGCTTCAGATCTAAAGCAAGGAGTATATGCACAATATTTTATTGGAAGTTCTGCAACATCTAATATCTCATTAGCATGTATATTTGTCACAGGTACTTCAGCTGTTGGTATTAAGAAATACTCTAGCCCTTCTATTTTAAACATATCTTCCTCAAATTTAGGAAGTTGACCAGTGCCTATAAAACTATTTCTATTAGCCATAAATGGAGGTAAAACTTCTGTATATCCATGTTTAGCTGTATGAGTATTTAAGAAGAAATTCATTAAAGATCTTTCTAATCTAGCACCTAATCCTCTATATAAAGTAAATCTTGAACCAGTTATTTTTCCAGCTGTTTCAAAGTCTAATATCCCTAAACCAGTTCCTATATCCCAGTGAGCTTTATGTTCAAAATCAAATTTTGTAGGTTCTCCCCAAGTTCTTACTTGAACATTATCTTCATCTGTTTCACCTTGTGGCACATCTGGATGAGGTACATTTGGAATTCTCATCAATGCATATTCCATTTTTCCTTCAACTTCTTTTACTTTCTCATCAATACCTTTTATCTTGTCTGATAATTCTTTTAATCTTGCTTTTTCCTCTTCTACATCTTTTCCTTCTTTTATTAATTGTGGTATCTTTTTAGAGTTTACATTTAATTCATTTTTCATAACTTCAACTTCTTGAAGTATCTCTCTTCTTTTATTATCTAATTCCACTACAGCATCAAGGTCGAATTCTTTTTCGCCTCTTATTTCCATAGCTTTTTTAATATCATCTAAATTTTCTCTTATTCTTTTAATATCTAACATATTAATTCCTCCTAATAATTTTTATAATATAAATTAATAATTCCAATTTAAATTAAAACATTTTTAACTGCAAATTCTTAGTTTAAACAAATTTTGAAAATAAAAAAAGACCTCCGTTTACCCTATAAAAGGGACGAAAATCTTTTATCCGCGTTGCCACCCTAATTGATTATACCCATATGTACAATCCTCTCAGACCTGTAACGTAGGTAAACGTCTAGCTTTAACTAGAAGCTCTAGAGTAGATTCAAAAACCATTGTAATGAGTTCTCACCATCCACTCATTCTCTGAATACAACCTGTTTTTTACTATTTTCTTTCAATGCTTTTAACTAATTGTTTTATTTGATAATCATTATATTATATATATTAACATCTTTCAATACTATTATTCAATTTTTTTTAGAATTTTCTTTAATTTGTTATCTTGAATTTGATTTTTTTGTTTAATTAAAATATTATCTTTTATCTAAAGAATTTAAATTACTTGTGTTATTAAACAATAATGAAGCAGGAATAAATGGAACTTCTATTTTATTTTCATCAAATTTCTTTTTAACTTTTTCCATTATATCAAAGTATACATCCCAGTAATCATCAGTTTTAACCCAAGGCCTAGCAACTATTTGCATAGTATTATTACCTATAGAGTTTAACCCTATGATTGGCTTTGGATCATCTAGTATCCTTTTTTCATTTGTAAAAATTTCATTTAATATAGATTTAACCATATCTATATCGCTGTCATAAGAAATATTATACGAAAAATCTATTCTTCTTTTATTTTGATGTGTGTAATTAATTATATTATTACTTGTCAATTGAAAATTTGGTATTATTATAGTTTTATTATCTGGAGTTTTAAGAACAGTGCTAAATATTTGTATATCAGAAACTGTACCTTCCACACCTGACCCTTGAATATAATCACCTATATTGAATGGCTTAAAAAACAAAATAATCATGCCTGAACCTAGGTTTGATAATATTTCTTTAAATGCTAATCCTATACTAAATCCAGCTGCTCCTAAGACCGCTACAACTGATGTAGTTTGTATTCCTATAATACCTAAACTTATCAGTGATATGATGGATAGCATTGATATATATATACCATATACAATAAAATTATTTACACCTTTACTCATTCCATATTTAATTAGAAATTTAGAAACCATCTTTCTTACTATCTTAGCTATATAAATACCTATTATAAATATTGTTATTGCATATATAATATTTGGTATATTATCACTGAAATTATTAAGCATATTTTCTAAAGTTCTCTTCGTTATATTACTATTTGTTGAAGTAGTCTTAGCCAATGACAAAAAATTCATTTAACTCCTCCTTACGATAATATTCCACTGTCATCTAGTTTTTTTATTATATCTTCAATAGTTTTTTCTTTGAGTGCTTCAATTGTATGAATATGACTACATTCTGTTAAAACTGATAATTGTTTAAACTCATTTTTTTCAACTTTTATCATAAAATCATCTATATCCATTTTAGAATAAATATTAAGTTCCGCAGTTATTTGACCATATGTCGGATGATTTACAATAACATCTTTTACAATTCCACCCAAATCTACAATAATTCTTAGTTCTTCATAAATTTCTTGGGGATTTCTATGATTTTTACATTTTATTTGTCTGGAAAAATATGGTTGATTATATATTATATATCCTTGAGGTGTCGCTATTATTTCAAAACCTTTAGCTCTTATAAGCGCTATATCTTGTACTATTACTTGTCTGCTTACATTTAATAGCTCTGCTAGCACTCCACCTTTTACAGGATGCTTGGATTCCTTTAAAATATCTATTAATTTGTTTCTTCTTTCATTAGAATTCATATCATACCTTCTTTCTAAATCAAAACTTTTTGTCTATATTATATAATTCTATATTTTATCTTAGTATAAATCAATACAGAGTTTATATTCTGTTTAATTTTAGATTTTATAGCAAACAATAAAAAAAGACTACGTGGCTACGTCCTACTCTCCCAGGCAGTTTCCCACCAAGTACCATCAGCGCTAGAGAGCTTAACTTCTGTGTTCGGAATGGGAACAGGTGTATCCTCTCTGCTATTGTAACCACATAATCTTTA
>NZ_JACVWG010000026.1:0-10788 GCF_020658465.1 Clostridioides sp. ES-S-0049-02 | reverse complement strand
ATTACTGCATCTTTTAAAGATTTAGTCGCTTTTATTTTAGGAACTCTTTTATCTTCAGTCTTCCAAGGCTTTTTAGTTCCATCTTCAAGAGTCATTTCTCCTTCTCTTCCTTTTTGTACTTTAGTTAAATACTTAACTCCCATTAGAGTTAATTCATCACCATTTTTTAATACTTCATTTCTTTTTTCTTCTACCACATCAAGTATTTCTCTCGCTTTTACCTGTGATACATCTAATCCCTCTGCTATCATTTTTATAAATTCTTTAGTTTTCATATTTTTCAATCTCCCTTTTTCATATAATTTTCATTTGATAATAAGAGGTTTTTTTTATCCCCTTACATTATTAATATGTTTTAAGCAGCCCTTTTTTAAACCACTTTACTTGCGTTAACATGAACTACAAAAAGTTTCATAACCATCTTTTCTTCTTTTATTCTTATTGAAATTAGATACTAATTTTATTTCACCACATCTACTACATCTTTTATATTTACCTTTAGAAACAGAGATATAATAATAGTTTTCTTCATAATTTTTCTCATATGTATCTATTATTTTGTTTACTATCTTATTTATTTGATTATTTACTGCTTGAGGTGTTATATTCATTAAATCTGAAATGTAATCTAACGATTTATCTTTTCTATATAAATCCAATATTTCTTTCTGAACTGTAGTAAACTCCGTTTTAGATATGAGGTTATTTAAATCCATAAAAATACATGATAAGTCATCTTGTAAATCATTTCCTTTTTGAACCCTTAAAAGCTCTCTTACATGTGATTTATCAAACATGTCAAGATAATCCCAGTCAGGGCTTCCTGCATCGGCTAATGGTGCTTTCCAAATAATAGGTCTTTCTATTAAACTTTTAGCATCTATCATATCATTTTTTAATAACTTTAAATTCTTTCTAACTACTCTCTTAAGTTTCGATTCTTCTTTATTTAATTGTTTACTCCCTAGCTCTTTATATTTAGCTTTATACCACTCATAAGTATCTGAATATATTTTTATGACTGGGTATTTTTTTGCATCTTTAGGTTTGACTTTTATATCTTTTACTTTTTTGTAGTTATTAGGTAACTGAAAAAATGCAAATGAAGTGTCTTCTTTAAATCCATCTTTATTAGAAATTTTTGAATTGATGTTTCCTCCATTAACTGTAGCTACCTTATTTAGAAATGCTTCTTCTTGACATGCTCTTTGAAATAGTTCTTTTGAGTTATATATTTTTATTTTAGTTTCTTTTTGTTTATCATCTACAGCTAATATATAACTAGCTAGTATTTCTAAGCTCTTAGCTATATTAGAAGTTGAATATGTACTGTCATTTTTATTTAATATTAATTTAATTTTTGATGTATCTTGATGTGTATAGTTCCATGTGCCTTCACTGTTACTAAATGGATTAACTACACCTGTATATTCACTTGGATTCACACCTTTGGATTCACACCATTTAATAAATTCTTTATGCCCCATTATAATTTCTTTATTATTATTCTCTACATAATATATACCATCTTTATTTAAGGGACTATCCGAAGTTTGTTCAAATATTTCTTCCCAAAATTTATCATTAAATTGCTTTTTCTCTTGGTAATTTACTCTTGTAACAACATTCTCATTTCTTTTTGTAACAGAATTATAATATTTGTTACTATAACTCTTCTCCCCTTCTTCAAACCATGTATATTTAACTCCTAATCGTTTTTCAACATATTTAATTCTCTCTGAACAACTATCTATACTGTAATCTAAATTCTTTATGTAATCTTGTGCATATCTACCATCTATACTTTCATAAAAATTGTTATTATTATATATCAATATTATATCTCCCTTCCTTGTAATCCATCATCATAGTCTGTATCATCATAATCCCATATTTCATCCTTAGAATCCCCCTCATGCCTTCTATTTACTATTTCATATGAAGACTTTTCACTCATTTCCATATATGTATTTATTTTTCTTTCATATTTATCATCTTTATTTAACTTTATTTCTTCTGATTTCTTTAAATCTTCTAAATATATTAGCTCTATTTTTTCTTTCATAATTCTCCTTTTATTTTTAATTTATCTTAATTTTAAATTTGATTTGTAAAGATTTGCTTTATTAGACTTGAATTTATAGATTTGTTATTATTGATATGTATAAATGATTATACATTATAGATTTTCTAACTTTAAAATTGATTTGAAAAATATCTGTACACACTTAAATAATTCTTCATCTGTGCCTATTTTCTTATTGTTATAATATACGTTTCCATTTTCATCAAATCTCATTACTTGCTTATTAGATATAATTTCTATTGTACTATTTTCATAAAATCTTATCCTTCCACTTAAAGGTTTTCGTCTAGCATCAATACTAAAATCTGTTTTAATCTTAAACACCTCTTTCCTATTTTTATCTAAATAAAATTTAATTTTATATCCAAGGTGTAAACTTTTTACGCCACTTTTTTGCCCAAAAGTAAACTTTTTACGCCACCCCTAAATTTTATTTTTCGCCTATTTTTAAACGTTTTTTGCCATTTTTTAGTGTTCATTACCTCTTATTCTGAGACTGGTCTAACTAGATATAAATTAAAAAAAACATAAATTAATTGTTTTCTTTACTTCATTTAAATTGTTACCTCTCCAAATTACATAAGGATTTATAATAAAATAATCAGTATTTTCATAAGAATTTTCAACAATTACATATTTAAAAAAATAATATTTATCTACATTTACTTCTATATAAAATTTAAGTAATTCTTTTTTAAATTTAAGCATGTATTGTTTTGAAGAATCAATATTTAATAACTCGCAAATTTTATGCAAACTAATTTTCTCTATTTTTGAAATATCTGATTCATAAGGATTTAGACATAAGATATTGCTCTCGAAATGTATATATGGTATGAGTTGATATATATAACTTAATTGTTTATGTTGTCTTGGTGTACAATGTTCATAGAGAAATCTACTTGTATTTATATAGATTCTTGTATATTCTTTATTTTCAAATTTAGAAATTCCTTTTGTAAAATACTTTGGATTTATATAAAATTTATTACTAAATTCATACAACAATTCGCTTTTCTTTACATCTATTAAGAAATCTCTAAATGCTCTATCCTTAAGGTTTAATATTTCTTTCATATTTTTCCTATCTATAGGAATTATTTCTTTAAATTGAGAATATCTAACCAATAAGTTTTCTTCTCCTGTATTATAGTTTAAATATGTTGCAAGGTATATTAGTCTACTTATATTAGCTCTGCTTATATTTACTTCATTAAATAATAATTCATTTTTTACATAAGCACAAAATACAAAACCTCCTAACTTAAAATTATGATATGGTAACTCTTTTTTGCTATTCATGATAGCTTTTTCTTCTGGTGAAAAACTTCTTTTCCTCTTACCAATTTCAAGTACTTCACCTCTTTTCATCCCTCGATGTTCTACTACTTCTCCAGTTCTCTTATCTGTAACGATAATGTCTTTTATAAATTCATTTCTTCTTACTATAAATACTACCTCCTTTCATTTTTTTAACAAAAGTGCTACACACACTTTAAAAAGCCTATTTTTCCTATGTTAAAAACAATGTTTAAAAAAATATTATAAAAGTGATAACCCAATCGCAAGATAAAACCCATCTTGCAATTGTTCTTCGCAACAAGTTGCTTCAGAAATATCATTTCTATATTTTTATTATAATATATATCTTATTATATCGCAACTACTTTTAAAAAAAATATCTACCCCAATATTTAAAGGAGTAGATATACATTTAATCTGGCATATCACTATATATGTCGTTAATGCTTTCTTCTAGTACAGTTGGCTCTTTTCTTCTTTGTACATTTTCAGTTCTAATATTATTATCTAAATTTATAGCTTTACCAGATAATATTGATTTCATTAGGCTATTTTCTCTAAGTAAAGATTCTCTCTCCAGTAACATTCTCTCCAATGCAGAGCTTCTACTTGTAAGTTCCTTCTCTTCTTTATATCTCTCTATACTTTCAAATAAGTCTTTTTCTAAAGTATAACTTGTTGTTTTTTTCATTACATTTCACACCTAATCTAGTTAAAATAATTTAATCCTACTATAAATAATCCTTTTGCTGTTGCCATTTGAGCATTTTCTACAAGCTTAAATTTAACATTATCAAATTCCATATTTAACGCTGTTCCTCCTGCTATATAAACATCTACTTCATTCATATTCTTCCATTTATTGGATAATATTTGTTGTATTCTCTCAGAGAATAATTTATATTCTGGTTTCTTCATGTAATCATACTTATTCGATGAATCTATCTCATGTGTTTCTTTAGTTATATTTTCTTTTTCTAGTTTATCTTTTATTGTACTTAAAGCATCTTGATTACCTAGCTCTACTGTTTCTGATAGTTTGTCTACTCTTTTAAGATTCTCGTTAAAATATGTTAGTTCTGTTGTTCTATAGCCTATTGTAGCCAGTGCTATAGGTCTTGTATTCTTCTGACCTTTTAATATAGCGTAAACTCCCGCATCTGCTTCTCTAAATATGTTTACATCAGCTATTCTTA
This sequence comes from Clostridioides sp. ES-S-0049-02, assembly GCF_020658465.1. Classification (NCBI taxonomy): domain Bacteria; kingdom Bacillati; phylum Bacillota; class Clostridia; order Peptostreptococcales; family Peptostreptococcaceae; genus Clostridioides; species Clostridioides sp. ES-S-0049-02. The sequence continues at coordinate 6,204 of NZ_JACVWG010000026.1, read as the reverse complement.
CTTTCTTATATGTGTTCTCTATGTTGTCTTTTATATTAAATTCTTTTCCTTTGTAACCTTCTATAACCTCATTTAATGTAGTTTTTCTAAAGTTCTTATATGGTACTCCAAACATTATTTTTACTTCATCTGCTATAGCTACTTGGTTAAGTGCAGCGGCTACTAGAACTTGTACTGTTAAACTATTTTTTCTGTCATCTGAATTTCTAATTGGATATGAGCTTTCTTCTTCAGCTAATAAGCCAACAAAATAGTCTTCATTATCAAAATTTATATATATAGGGTTATCATATTCTTCAAAATTTAACTCCCTGCCTGTCCCTATGATTGATTTAAATAAGCATTGTTTAGTTTTACCTTTGTACTGAGAGTATGCTTTTACATATCCTCTACCAACATCTAATCCTATCACTTGAATTTCCTTATTTTCAACTTTATTCTCTGCTTGTTTTATCTCTTTGTTATTTTGTTCCATTTTTTATTCCTCCTAAAAATAGATTAACTATATAATACCATATTTTATATTTTTTGGCTATTGATATATCATTAATATCTTAATACTATAGCGTTATTTCTACAAATTAAAACACATCATTTATTGATATATTAATGTATTTTAACTATAAATTCATTAATATATCAATATTTTTTCAAATCATTAATTCTTTTATTGATATATCATTGATATATTCACATTATATCATTTTATATAAAAAATCGTTCAACATATTCTGATATTTATTTTTATTTCCAATTTACACACAAAATTTTAATAAAAAACATCTATTTTCTCCTGATTTTTATTGTTCTATATTGCTATGTGTTTTAGTTTTATTATTTGATATTTTCTAACTAAAGATTGAAGACAGTTTCAATGTAGATTTGTAGGCTTGAAGTGTTGTTATTGTAATATATCGTATATAAAAACTTGAATTTTAAAGTATTGATTTGCTAGAATATAAGGTTTATTTTGTCTGTAAATTCGTCTGTAAAAATTATTCGTGGAAATGAAAGAACTATACCCAATTTTTTGTTGCACTTCCAGTCACTTTACTATAAATACCCCCATCCTATTTTTTCATTTTTTTTTAAGTTTAAATAACAAATTAACCTTATTTAATTAATATAAATATTACTTTTTACTACTTTTTTAAGTTGGCATTTTTGTCAGTAAAAAAGGACATAAAAGTAAGTATTTTATGCCATTTTTATAAAACCCAGTATTTTCAACGTATTTAAAGGTACATCCTTTTAATTTGTCAGTAAAATGTCAGTCATTGCTTTTTATACGCTATAAAACTATTGCAATTACTGAATTTTATTAAATTTATATAGTGTCCATAATTATATAATTTTTTATATTGTATAGAAATTTTTATTATAGATTAGAAAGTCTTATAGACATCATTCAGACATCATTCAGACATCATTCAGACATTAAAGAGTCAAATAGACCTCAAGACTTGCAACTATTGAAATTACTACATTTAAATAAATATATATAATAAATAACATTATTTTACTTGCAATATTGTAGTTGTTAATGATATAATAAACTTGTACCAAAATTTAACATAAAGGGGGAACAATAATGTGGGTAAGCATAGTAGACGTATCAGCAAAGTTTTATTGTTAAAGAAAGTTTTTATTATAACCTTTAACATAGTGAGTATAATAAGTTCTCTAATCACTATCTATTGTTTTATTAATAAGTAAAACAATAAGCCTATACAAGAGTGTACCGACTCTTGTATGGGTGATACGTCTACTATATATTATAACACATTTAAACAAGCTATGAAAAGAGATACTAAAACATGTATATTGTATGGTGTTGGTTGTTTAATAGTTATTCTTGCATTAATAATAAACATTAAACGATTGTTTTAGGAGGTGAATACTGATTAATGAAGCTAGATTTATTGAAACAATACAGACTTGAAAGGGGACTAACACAACAACAATTATCTACTTATATTGATATGTCTTATCGAAGTTATTCAAGTAAGGAGAATGGACAAAGACCTTTCTATATCGGAGATTTGGAAAAGATATTTAATGTACTGAATTTAAGTGATAAGGAAATATTAAGTTTGTTAGATAGAAAAAATGTATAGTATAATACTCAATAGACTAGGTTGTAACATATCTAGTCTATTTTAATGTGCAAATATATTTCAGAAATATTTTACCGAAATATATTTACATATTATTCCATTTATGATATTATCTAATCATAGTAAGAAAAACTTACTAAATAATTTAATATTGGGGGGTGTCTTGATGAAGTTCACTAAAGACAAAATAAAAGAGCTAATCGAGTTGGTAGGACAACTTGAAAAGCTCATAGTTCAGATAATTCAATCTGCTGAACATATTTTTATATCTTTAATATCTTTATTAGGCTGGGTTTTTATTTTTATCTATATTATATTTAATTAAAGATAACATAAAACCCTTACAATATACCTATAAGTACATTATATAGGTATATTGTAACACACCCAATATTAATTATACAAGAGGTGATTTAATGAACCAACATACAAATACAATCTTTAAAATACTTCGATTTTTAGGATTATGTATATTCCTTTATTTTGCATTAAAAGCCATGTATATAGTTTATTTGTAAAGTAGGTGATAGAATGAAACTAGACAAAGTTTCACAATTAAGAAAAGATAATAAATTAACTCCAACCGAACTAGCATATCATTTAAATATGTCCGTAAGAAGTTATCAAAATAAAGAAAAAGGCAAAACAGAGTTTACAGCATCAGAAATTGAAAAGCTTATAAATCTTTATGATATAGAAGCAAGGGAGATACTTAACATTAAATAAAATAATTTAATAATACTCAATAGACTAGATTGTAATATATCTAGTCTATTTTATTATAACAATACATCGTACAAGCTATTTAAATCCATTTTAAGCACATTGTAACATACCCACTTTATGTTTGTACCTTTATTTTTTAGAATCGAATATAAAAATAAGCTAGAATTATATATCTAGCTTACAGTAGTTTTTTTAATGTATTAATTTGTTCTTGTACTATTGTTTTACTCTTAGTGTCTAACTCTCTATAATTGTCTAATAGCTTGACCTCTTCTTCTTTTAGTTGTATATTTTCTTTTAAATCTGTTTTACACAATATATAATCTATACTTACATTGTATATATTAGACAACTCAACTAATTTATCTATATCTATTTTTCTATTACCATTTTCCCACCTTAAAACACTATTATAAGCTACATTTAGTTTATCAGCTATTTCTTGTATATTATAGCCTCTTTCTTTTCTAACTTCTTTTAGTCTATTCATTTTCCCACCTTCTTTTTTACATTTATAATATCATATGAAATAACTTTAAACAACACCAAAAAGGTTAGTATTATAAAATAAATAAATCCTTTTTGGTATTATTTTTTTATTTTTATATTGACATGCATCCTTTTTGGTTGTATAATTAAATCATAGCAAGGAAAAACAAGAAAACACTGAACCACCTCTTACAGAAGTAACAGGCGAAGAACCCTCTTAAAACTCTAAGCTAATAAATAATATTGAAAACTAAATATGACATAGCAATTATGAAGCATGTCATTATCAAAAACACATCAAGTATTTAGTAAAATAATTTACGGATTGTTTTATTAAGTACTTGAATATAGTACTTAGAATTATGTTATAATAATAAAAGGAGCGTGGTCGTGATGGAAAATAAGATACTAGAATTATTACAAGAAATGCAAGGCAGTATCAAAGAAATGCAAGGTAGCATCAAAGGGATACAAGGTGAAATCAAAGGAATTAATACTAGACTTGATGGCATGAAACAAGATATTACAGATTTAAAAACTGGACAAGTTGAAACTAATAATAGACTTGATATAGTAGAATCTCAATTGAAAGAGAATACTCAAATTCTTAAAGCACTAGAACATAAAGCAGATGTAAGCAAAGCAGAACATGACAAAATGTCTTTTGATATATCACGTGTTCAAGGTGATATGACTAGTGCAAAAGATGACATACAGGAAATTACTAATAAATTAAGCACTTTAGAAACTGTTACAATAGATAATTGGAAAGATATAACTAAATTAAAAAAAGTAAAATAATTTATAAAAAGTACTTGACATTTTGTTAAGTACTTTTATATTTTTATGATTTTTCCGATGACCTGCATATTGATATATATATTTATATAAGTATGCGAGTCATCGGATTTTTTGAAAAAATATAAGACAAAAAAATCTTGACTAATTTGTCATATTATTATATAATAGATTTATGATAAGAATTAATCTTATCTATACAATTTAATATTAGGGGGTGTGCTTGATGAAAGTAACCAAAGACAAAATAAAAGAGCTAATCGAGTTGGTCGTACAACTTGAAAAGCTCGTATTACAAGTGTTTAAATCACTTGAAACAATATTTATTGCTTTAGTTTCTTTATTGGGCTGGATTACAATACTAAACTACATATCCAAGTAAAATTAGTAAAGTAATCTTACAATATATCTATAGATATATTTCTATGGGTATATTGTAGCACACCTAATATTAAAAGTAAATGAGGTGATTTAATGAATCAACACATTAAAACTATATTGCAAACAGCAAAAGTATTAGGTTTATTATTCTTTTTATATTTTGCATTAAAAGCAATATATATTGTTTACTTTTAATATCCATTGGGTTAGTTAATACATAAGTAACCCAATTTTGCTATAATAATAATGAGGTGATAGTATGAAATTAGAAAAATTAATTAATATAAGAAAAGAAAAAAAATATTCTCAGGAAGATATTGCAAGAATGTTGGATATATCTTTAAGAAATTATCATCGAAAAGAAAAGGGAGAAAATCAATTTACAATTAGTGAATTTGAAAAGATATATAAATTTTTAAATATAAACCCATTAGAATTATTAGACTAGCTTATAAGCTAGTCTAATTTATTGCATAAGCTATTTGATGCTATTCTAAGCACATTACAATACTATCTCTTTGTGTTTGTACCTTTAATTTTTAAAATCGAATATAAAAAAATAAAGCTAGACATCTAACCTAGCTTAAAATAATTTCTTTAATGTATTTATTTGTTCTTGCACTATTGTTTTACTTTTAGTGTCTAATTCTCTATAATTGTTTAATAGTTGTTTTTCTTCTTCTTCTAGTTGTATATTCTCTCTATTATCTGTAATACATAATATATAATCTATACTTACATTGTATATATTAGATAATTCAATTAACTTTTCTGTGTCTACTTTTCTATTACCATTTTCCCATCTAACTACACTATTTTTATTTACACTTAATTTATCCGCTACATCCTGAACAGTGTATTTATTTTCTTTTCTTAACTCTCTCAATCTATTCATTGTATCACCTCTTTCTTTTTATGATAACATATTAAAATTGTATAAACAATTAAAAGGTAGCCAAAACGGATTATCTTTTTTATTTTGTAATCCTTTTTGGTCTATATTTTTTAATTTAAGTATTGACATATAATCCTTTTTGGTCTATAATTAAATCATAGCAAGGGAGAACAAGAAAACACAAAGCCACCTCTCAAATGAAGTAACAGGCAAAGCCTTCTTAAATTTCTAAAGCTAATATCTTAAAGGGTTCTATTAAGAAATATTAAACTACTATTAAAAAATTACTACCTTTAAGTTGACTTTTTTAAATGGTGTGAATGGTGAAAGGCACACAACACAAATATTCCACATAGTTTTTTCTTCATTTTTTAACTACAAAAATGGATTGGTCATACTAGTTGGTGAGGTGTTCCCAACATTAAGATATTAAATGAATGAAATATATAAAAGTTTCCAGTTGTTAGCCTATAAAAATCTGAGGTATCAACTTAGTTGCTTCTAAAATAGCACTCAATACAACTTAATACGACATAGCAGTTGTGAAGTACTGCATTATCAAAAGTACTCAAGATTAAGCATTAAAATTATAGTTTGTACTGCTTAACACCTACATGGTTATAAACTATCTAACTTTTACTAAAATTATTTAAACTATTTATTTTAGATTATTTTAGTAAGTGTTAGAATACAACACTTAAATTATGATATAATAATAAAATAGGAGTGTGAACGGCATGGATGAAAAAATATTAGAGTTATTACAAGAAATGCAAAAGGATATTAAAGGAATGAAGC
>NZ_JACVWG010000025.1:0-14863 GCF_020658465.1 Clostridioides sp. ES-S-0049-02 | reverse complement strand
TTTTTCTGGGTTTATACCATTTTTTAGTAAAATATTCTCTTTTACATTTATACTTTTTATTTGTTTAGACTTAAAATCTACACTCTTTTTTAATATGTTATTCTTAATTTCTGTTGCATTTTTTTTTGAATATGTATATATACATAACCTAATATTTAAGCTATAATTTCTGTTAAAATATTTTAAAAACATAAAATATATGTAGCATATGTTATTTATTATTTTTGTAGTATTTTTAGTGTTGTACATATCTAAAAAGCCAACTTCTATTTTTAAATTTGAACCTTTTATATTAATTTTTTCTAAAAAAAAGTTCCTGCATAACATGTTATTAAAATTAAAATAATAGCAATTTCCCATCATTTTTATGCTTTTTTGGCGTCTTTTTAGCAATTCTACATCTGTTACTGTTGTCTTTTTATCTTTTTTAAACCTATTTTCCATAATAATTTTTTTCGCTGTGCTTATTCTTAAATCCTCTTCGAAATCCTTCTCCAATACATTTTTATATTTGTTGTAAAGTATTTTATAAATTTCTTCTTCCTCTTTTTTTAATATTGTGTTATCTTTTGTGTTTAACATATCTAACACATAATTTAAATTTATATCCTGCAAATCCTCTATTTTTTTTAATATATATTCTGTTTTAAAAACACCCTTTATAATTTTTTCTTGTGTTAATTTAATGCTTTGCACATTCCTACTTTTTATATTTTCTAATTTGGAAACTGGGTATTTAGTTAAATAGATTAACTTTCTATTTGTGTTTAAAAATTGTTTTTTACTTAAAATATTTTGTTGTGCAAGTTCTGCTATAGCAATATCTGCATCTATTTCTCTATACTTTGTTAGTTTTAAACACAACTGTGTTAATTGTTGTTTTAAAACAATTTTGTTACATAAATAATAAATTATATCTATTATTTCTTTATGCTTTTTAAAAGTATTTTCTTTTTGTTTTGGAATTTTTAACATTTAACCATCTCCCCTTCTGCTTTTAATAAGGTTATTGTATTTTCTTTTGCTTGTATTTCTTCCATCCCATAGTTATTTGTTATAACTTCGTATGCAATTTCTACTCCATTTTCTGTTGTGTAAACCATATCTGGAGCGGATAATTGTTTGTTATCCCACATCTCTGCCCACCTATCTGCTTCTTTTAAATCCTGTTCTTTTAATTTTTCTATTTCTTCCACCATCCTGTATCTTATTTCTGTTTCTGTTTTAACACTATCTTGTTCTTTTTGTGTTAATGTACAATATTTATCTGCAATTTTTAAATCATGCCTTGGACTTTGTGCCGAATATGGTTTTATGTTAAATTCTCTCTCTACAAGTTTTCTACCCTCTGTAGTTAATTTATAGGCCACTCCATTTTTTTCTCCTTTTTGGATAAAAGGAACTTTTTCTAATAATTTATCTCTTCCATAATTTTTTAGTCTTGTTTTTGTTATGTTAAAATTTTTAAAATGTTGTTCTTGCATATGTCCTACTCTTCCGAGTGCCTTAAAAGCATCTACGTCTCTGCTATAAAAATTTGTATATTTATAATTTTTAATAAAAAATCTACCTCCAGTTTTTTTTGTTTTTAAAAGAAAAATATTCCTGTCAGGAATATTTTTGCCTTTAGCAAACCATTAGTTTGCTATAAGGTACCCCCAAAAAGGGGCGACCGAATTTCGTCCTGATCGGGTCGGGCTTGCCCAAACTCCCTTGGGAGTTTCCCGTGCTAAGGCGAAACACCACCCAACATCCATTTCGCAAGCCCGATAGGAGCGTAGGGGGAATGGAGTATGTTGGGTAGGTGGGGAGCCCCTTTCCTCGCGTCCACCATCTCTGTATGTTTTTACAGCATATGCATCAGTGGTGTATATGGGTGAATAGCGTAGCTATTTACCTCTATATTTTGTTATATAAAATGTGTAAAAATTTTATAACTTTATAGCTTATTAAGCCATAAAAAAAGTACAAAAACTATAGTTTTTGTACTCGCAAAATTATAGTTTACGCAAGTAAAATCTATAATTTTATATACATATTTAAAGGTTTTATTTTTTTAAAGTTACTTAAAAGGAAAAGAATTTTAGAGGGGGGATTTAAATGCATCTATTTAGGTTTTTATACTACACATTGTGTAGTCCAGAAGTTTGGGGATTTTGTATAATTGCATTTGCATTATACAAAGTTTTTGCAAAAACAAAGTTTGTACAAACATTAAAAAAACAACTTAAATAAGTTGTTTTTTTAATTCTTAGAAAAAACTACAATAATATCTGCATACCTTATATATATAAAAATCGTAGAAACTACAATAGAATTTGCATACTTTTATATACAAAAACTACAATACTACATATTTTCCGACACATTTTTATTTTTATTTGCCATCCTTTTTGCTCTTTGCAACGTACTTTTGCTAATGCCAGTTAATTTTTCCACTTGTGTGTAGGAATTATTTTCTAACAAGTCCAGTGCATGTTCTATTTGCATTTTAGAATATTTCTTTGGCCTACCTTCTTTAAAATTTGGATTTTGTTTTGCAATTTCTTTCCCAGCACAAGTTCTTTCTAAAATTAGATTTTTTTCCATTTCTGCAACTGCCAATAAAGTTGTTATAAAAAATTTTCCAAGTGTAGTATTTTCTAATAATCCAATGTTTAAAACATGTACAGAAATACCTTTGTCGAACAAATTTTGTATAAGATTAAAACCTTCTGTTGCATTTCTTGCCAGTCTGTCCAATTTTGTTACTACTATTTTGTCCCCCTCTTTCATCCTGTTTATTAAGTCTTTTAAAATTGGTCTCTCTGCGGTACTGCCTGTATGTTGTTCTTTAGATATTTTTGCGTCATTGTAATGTTTTTTAATTTCTTGTTCTTGTTGATCTAAACTATTATTAGAAAGTTGCATTCTGCTGCTTACTCTACAATAACCGTATATCATTAAAATATATGCCTCCTTTTTTGACTATGAGTTTTGACCATTCTATATAGGTTTATTTTACTACACAACAAAAACATAGTCAAAACCGTCAAGTTTTGACTACGTTATGAAATTCCTAAATTTCCTATAATCCAAACTTTTCTTCAATTTCAATAATATCTTTTTTTATTTTTTGTAAACTTTTAAACTCCCCTTCTGTTAAATTAAATGGATTTATTTTACTAACTTCTGCATTAATTTCTAAAATTGCTTTACTAAAAATACTTTTTACTATCTGTTCTATATCTACATCATTTATATGCAGGCAATTTTTCTTATAAATTCCTCTTTCAGTCCTTATTATTACGTTATTTTTAACGAGTTTATTAATAACACCACTTACTTTTCCATCTGTATATTTCTCTTTTAATAGTTCTTTACATTCTTTCTTTACTGTTTCATAATCGACTTCACTCTCATCAGTAAAAATTTTATCCAATAATAATTTTTCGATTTTTCTTGAATCATTTAACATTTTTTATCCTCCTTTATATTAAATAGTATATTCATTGTATTTATAATATCATATATATGCATATATTACAATATAATTTAAAGTATGCATATATTGCATTTTTACCATAATCTATATAAGAAAGATTCAATAAAAATAAAAAAAGTATAGGCTTGAAGTCAAATACATAAACTTCAAGCCTATACTTTTATTTAGTTAACAGTTTCAATTGCATTTATCATATTTGAAACAATTCTTTCTACTACTGTTACAGTTACACAATTCCCTGCCTGCTTATATTTTTGACTATCTGGGTATACTTTTTCTTTTCCTTTATCATCAAAAAATTTATCTGGAAACTTATACTCTTCTAAATTAAAACCTTGAAAAAGAAGACATTCTTCTGGCGTTAATTTTCTTATATCATAGTTGTCCCTTACTAATGGAACATTATGCCCACCTGTTCCCATATTCGCAGTAAGTGTTGGACACACATTATTTCTATTTTCCCTAATATACATTCCTCTTCTAATTTGATATAAAGTATCTTGTCTTGTCATTTCTACAACTAAATCTTGATAATACTTTGTTTTGTTATAATAATATTTATCATTTTTTTTCTCATTTAAATTTATAATATCTCCTATATTTCTATTTAATTCTATAGCTTCTGGAAAAGAAAAATTCTCCGCTATATCTTCATTTAAAAACCCAACAATAAATATACGTTCTCTATTCTGTGGTACATTCCCATGTGTCATAGAATTTAATACTTCTGACTTAATCGTATATCCAAGATTTTTCAAATGCTGCTCTATTATTTTAAAGGTTCTTCCATTATCATGCGTTTTTAGATTCTTAACATTTTCTAATAAAAATGCTTGTGGTCTTTTAGCTTTAAGCACTTTTTCTATTTCAAAAAACATATTCCCTCGTTCATCTTCAAATCCCTTCCGTTCTCCCGCAATTGAGAATGCCTGACAAGGAAAACCACCATTTAATATATCTATATCTGGTATTTCCTTATCTATTCTTTTTAATAAATCCTCTTCACTTTCTATTCTTTTTATTTTTATTAATTTTCTTCTCTCTTTTATTTTCTTATTTATTTTTTTTGCATGTGTTATGTCACGTATATCACCTTCGATTAAGTATTTAGCCCCATTAAAATTATGTCTATATGTATAACATGCATACTTATCTATTTCATTTGCCCATACAATTTCACAATCATTTCTTTTAAAACCTAAACATATCCCACCTATTCCAGCAAACATACTTCCTACTTTATATGGCATTTTCTTATATCACTCCTAACTAATTATATCTTAATAATATTATCACAACTTAAATACAAATTTACTTATATTTTTTTATTAAATATATTTTATATTTGTCAATGAATTTAATTTCATTTTTTATTTAATGCAACACATGTATTATACCATTATAAGCTACATTAAAACAATTTAAATTTATTAGGAGGATTTTATAAAATGATTTTAACACCTTTAAAAAATGAAGAATTATTAGACCTATTTGATCCAACATCTTTGAGAGTCTTAGATTTTTGCATGAAAAAGACCTTAATTGCACAACCTGAAAGACTGATAAACCAAGCTCCATTACCAATACAAGTTCCAAAAGAACATATAGAACAGTGGGTAGCTCAAGCTATAGGTGCAGTTCCTGTTGGGGCAGGTTCTTATCCGGTGGACTTGATAAAAGAAAATGAATTTGGAGCGGATATAAAAATGCTTTCTTGCAAAATAAATGCATCTGGACAGTTAAGCGATACAACTTCTGGAGAAACTTCCCTTGCGCAAAAATTTACAAGTGCAGGAGTAAATTTAGATATTGCTTTTGCGAATAAAGAGTATGATAAAATCGTACAAGATTGGAGTAATATATTAGAGTTAAAATTAAGTAGAGTTAAAGTTGAACAAAACATCAATAAGATATATTACATATTTATTCTAAGAGCTGCATCTAAATTTTATCTATGTGCTACCAAAGTAGACTTAGATTTAATTAACACAATGTCCGCAGATAAAGATAATTCTACATCTACTTCTGTATTTGTAAATAATTTGATCGATGATAATTTTGGAAATGCTAAAATCTATAAATCTAAAAAAAGATTAGAATTAAGATTAAAACCTAAGTATTGGGTGGAAAACAATTATGTTATAACATTTGATTTTAACAATTATGTTTCTCCAATGATAAATTTAAGAGATTTAGTCCAAAATCAAAATCTTATCGAATATATGAATAGATTCATTGGAGATGTTTTTAATGAATAAAAATAACTTTGAAATTAATTTTAACAAAAATATTTCTAACATAATTAGAAACAAAATTGACGAACTAAATAACTACAAAGTTATCTTGAGAGAAATAATTCCTAAAATAGATATTAAAGAAAAAGAGAATGAATTAAAACTTACAGATTCTAAACTATTGGAAGAAATTAAAAATCTTTTTGATGAAGATTGCATAACGGATAGGACTTTTAAAAATATAAAAGATGGTTCTACATCAAGCAGTGCATTTAATGTATTTATAATTATTTATGTTTTAAATGATTTATCCGATGAAATAAATAAAAAATACATTTCTTATGGAAAAAATAGTGCTATAAAATTGATTGATATAGAAGAACTAATGATTCCTTTAAAAGCCTAAAACAAAAGACATGTAAGAGATCTCTTGCATGTCTTTTGTTTATATTATAAATTCTGTACCTTTTGCAGAGCTTGTCCAATGCCTTCTGGCCACATCAAAAAAATTAAATTCTTCTTCTGGAATTTGTATTCCTATATGTTTATTAACATTTGTAACAGTATCTTCCACATAAAAATATTTGTTGTAATTTTTAGTTAATAAATCTTCTATTGTAAAATTTGTAGTTCCTGCTATATTATTTAAAATTTTATCTCCCATAGCTATAACTTTATATATATTATTATTGTCTTGTAAAAAATGGAAAATAGAATTTACCAAATTTGCAAGGTAGGGATTTATCCCTGCTGGATAATTGTAATTATCTATAAGCACTACGGTTTTTAACCCTGTATTTACATAAATTTGTTTTAAAATAAACTCTAATAAAAATGGTATTGGTAACGCTTTTAAATCTTTGTTATATTTATTTGGTTTTATATTATATTTAGTTACATACATATGTAACATGCTATAAAAATCTTCTTCCTTTTTTATAGTTTTAAAGTCTAACCAAAGTGCATTAAACTTTCCTTGTAGCTTTAAAAATTCTTCTGTTTTGCTTATTTTTAAGTTTCTAAAAAGTTCTTTGTTCTCTGTTGCATTTTCTATAGTGTAGAAATAGTAAGCCATACTTAAATTTACTGTTTTACCCCATCTTGGTGGGTAGACAAGAACTGTGTACTTATTTAAGTACTGTAGAAGTAATGTTGCATCTTTGTATTCTTTAAGTTCAATAAGGTTTCTAAAACGCTGCATCTAAGTCAAGCTCCTTTCTTTTTATTTTATAATACTACAATTATATATAATGTATCAGCTTTTTACCCATAGTACTATAAAGCCCCCTCTCCCTCCGCTCCCCCCCTGTCATTATTATTAGTGTGAATAGCTGTCGGTTAATCTTTTAAAACGGCTTAATATCAACGTTTTATGGCCTCCCTTTAATATGTGAATAGCTGTCGGTTAATTTATTTTTTAATAACAAAAATATAGGAGCAAATGCTCCTATATTTCTAATAATTTAAATTATATATACAATGTGTAATATTATCTTTTTCTATTGTTTTTTTAGTTATATATTTTTTTCTAACTAAGCTGTCAGTCATTTTTGATACTGCACTATGATCCTTTTTCCCAATTTTTTTTGCCAGATATTTTTGACTTGCCCAACAATCTTTATTATTACTACCCACCATAAAGCATAAATAGGTATATAACTTTATTTCTCCATCTGTTAAATTTGTTAGACTTAATGCCACAACAGAATTTTCCAACATTGTAAAACCAGCAATACTACTAAAGTATGGATTAATATAAAATATATACTTTTCTTTAATTCTTCTATTACTTTTTCTTTTGCATATATACCCCAGAGCCACTAAATCTTTTATATTACGTTCTATTGTTCTTTCTGTTACATTTGCATAAATTTGTATATCTTGTTTTGTAAATTCTTTTATTCCATTAACTTGCTCTGCAAGTTTAAGTGCTAAGTATATCTTTGCAGCACCATCTCTTATTACATCGAAATCCTCAAATAAGCTGTTTGGAATAAGTATTTTATTTTGTCTTGTAAATTTATTAAATTCTAAGTATCCATAAGCTTTTCTTAACTCTTCTGTGTATTTTCCATACTTACTTTTAAATCCATATTTATATATCCTGTCAATTTCATGCTCCAGAAAATTTTTATTTAGGTTTGGAGTACATAAACTCCCCCATATATTTAATATACTTTTTATAGTTTGTATGTTAAGTCCCAAACTATTCCTAAAAAAAGGTATTATAAATAACATTACTTTATTTCTTAAACCACTTTGTGCACCTTGTAGCATTTTTTGTACAGGTTCTGGCAATTTAGAAATATTAAGGTATTCCCCATACAAAGTCGTTAGGTTTTCTATTTTAATATTTTTAATTTCTTTTATTTTATTAATTTCTACTTTCTTTTCTTCTACTGTTATTGGTTCTGTTTTTAAAGAATTAATTTCTTCTGCTGTAAATTTTTCTGCTTGCTCTATTACACTTGGTAATGTATTTAAGGCTTTAAATACATACACTAAATTATATCTTTTATCCGTCCAACTTATATCTGTTGTAGGTAGAATTCCTTCTCCAAAATGTTTACTTTTTACATCTAAACTTTTGCAATTAAAAGAATATGGCATACGCATTACACGTGCACTATCTACTATTGCTGTATCTACTTTAAATCCTTTACTTAACATTAATTTTGTAAATTTGTTTAATATATCTTTATCCCAAACTTTTTCCTTTAATGGAATTATGCTTTGGAATCCATGTCCCGTAAATATATCTACTGTTTCTATTCCTATATCTATTAATTTTTTCTTTTCTTCTTTAAATTCTACATCTGTTATATTATCAAAATCTGCAACAAGAACACTTGTGTAAAGACTGTTACTATTATTTATTTTACCTTTTTGTTTGCCGTTTGTATTATTATAATTAAATGCAAAAACAGAATAATATAAACAATAACCTTGTCCGTTTAACAAGTTTAAAAAGTCTTTTAAACTGCTAATGTCCTTTTCTTCCAGTCTCCAGGTATTATAACTTTTTATATACTTTGCATCCTTATCCCTTTTTATAGGTCTTAATTCTACGGCTCCATCTTGGTAGTTGTCTTCTGTAAGCCAAGGATATATTATTCTTAAAAATCTTAGTTGTTTTTCTAATTGTTTTTTAATTTGTGCATCTGTAAAACTTGGAACTGTTGTAAATTTTTCCATTATTCCTCCTAAATTTTAGTTTAGGTAGGAACACCCCTATTTACTTTTAATATACATTAAACTAATTTTATGTTTATTTTTTCAAAAAAGATGATATAATAAAAGTAACTTAAAAATTTAGAGAACGCTTCTCCATTTGGGTTGTTGGGGCGTTTCTACCGTCAAAGAAGATGCTACCAACATCTTCTTTTTTATTTATATTAATTATATATGTTTTACCAAAAAACAACAACAAAATAGAGGTACTACCCCGCAAAAAATTATAAATTTTAAAGAAAAATACTATATTATATTAAACTTTTTTATGTTTATTTTTTTTAAATAGAATTTTTTAATAGGGATGGTGTTTTTTTAATGGATTTTAATTATGTTGTTTTTGCAAAAGTAGGTAATAAGGTTATAAGATCTAACAGGTTAGAGCAAATAGAATTTAACTTTCTTCAAAATTTTTTAGATTTTTTTAATGATGATAATTTTAATAGGGAAGAAGTTGTATTTAATTTAAAAGAATTTAAAAAGATAGAAAAAGATTTTTTTAACGATTGTAAGGAAATATTAAAATGTATCGGAAATTTAAAGGAAATTAAAAATTTATACGATTTTTTTAATAAGATAAAAAAATTAAATCCCAAAGATAAAATTATTTTTTATTGGGAATAGGAAAATAGGAAAAAGGGATGTATAAAGAGTACATACCCTTTTTTTTATTGTCTTTCTTACTGCACTATGTGGTCGTTTACATCATCAAACATACTGCCTCTAATCTCAAATTCAAGATTCTTTTCATCGCACAGCTTCTCTTTAGATTTAGTGCTTCCAACCCCTGTAAGCTCTGGAGTCCAAACATCTAAGCTATAGAATCCGTCTTTTGTATTAGTCCCAGTGTAAATTTTAATAGGTTCTTCCACTCCATTTTTAGATTTTTTCTGCATTGTATATCTTAAAACTGTCTTATCTGCATTTGTACTTACAACTGTTACATCAAAAACTTTTTGGCTTCCATAAATTCCTGTTGCAGATAAAGTCTTCCCATCTGCTGTTTTTACATATATATCTTTATAAATGTTTGGTGCCATATTTTGGTTAGTTACACTTAAACCTTTACTTGTACTTGTATTTCTTGTATCCCAAGCCTTTGGTTGCCCTGTTAGTGCATTAGTATCATATTCTACTGTTATGTCCAGCTCGTACCCATATCCAGCTTTAATTTTTGCTTTTTTTCTATCTGCTACTTTAGTTAAATCTACCCAACCATAACCTTTATCTGTTGTATACTTACTCTTAAATTTAACAGATTTTATATTATATTCCTCATAGTAATTTTCGTTTTTTGTCTGGCTTGTTCCATTTGTATATCTGTAAAAATCATATTCTCTACTTGCATCAAATTTTTTGTATTTTATATATTTTCCATTATAATTTAATGTTTTATGTGCTACATTCCAATTATTTTCTGTATTAAAAATGCTACAACCACCACTTGCAACTGGATTTATTGGAGGCAATTGTGTAGAGTAATTACTTCCTTTATTGTTTGCTTGTGTATTAAGGTCATTTTCCCAAAAATGTTTGTCTGCATTTGCATATACATTTACATTTAATTTCTTGCTACCACTTGTTATTGCAGTAATAGGTACTTTTATTTCTCTCGTTATGTCTTTGTTACTTCCTTTTTTCACATGGTCCGTAAACTGTAAAATTTGTCCATTTGGAAGTGTTATATGTGTTTTAATATCTGTTTCGAAAATTGGTGTTTGGCTTGGTGCTATTACATCAACATCATATTTCACTCCAAGTGTTATAAAGCTATCTTGGATAGGTCTTTCTTTGTCGTTAAACACTTTTACGTTGCTCACTTTTACATCATAATCGTAGAGCCACTTTTTCTGTGCTGTGTTATTACCTTTATTTAAATCCACTTCAACTGGAGCATTTACAGCAATTGTAGCTTCTGCACGTGGTACTTCCCACACAAAATATGGTGTTTCAAAATTCCAACTCTCTCCTTTATCTACTCCATAAAGATTTAAAGTTTTACTATTTTTATATAGTTCACTACCGCCTTGTGGTAGGTATCTTTTTGCAGTCCAGTTAAATTTAAATGCTTTTTTAACTCTGTATCTTGTTGTGTTACCTTCGCTGTCAGTTTTTGTTTTCCAGAATTCTTTGGAAGGCCCATGATAATCTACTATATATCTTATCTTATATTCTTCCCCAGGCTTCATGTAAAGGGCTTCTTTTCCATTTTTATCTATCATTTTTATATTGTTTACTTTTAAATCCCCAGGTTGTTCTTCTTCCTTGCCTTCTACACCTGCAACCACATGTCCCCAGTCGTTTGTTAGGTCTTTATTGTCTGTTTTATTATATACATCCCCTATGTATCCAGTAACTCTAAAAGCGGTTTTTGTATCTGCAGGTACTGTTACTTCTTTTGTTAATGTAACTGTTTTACCTGCTTCTATAAATCCACCACCACTTAAAGTACCTTTAGTACTATTGCTTGGATATTTTTGTGTATAATCATTTTTTGTAGCATTATTATCCGTTGCCGTACCAACATCTATAGTATTAGGCATTGTTTTTGTAGCAACATCTCCATTATTTTTTATAGTATATTCTACCTTATATTTTTCTCCTGGTGTTACTGTTCCATGCCCTGTGTAACTTATGTTATTGTCCCTGTCTCTCTTAAAAATTTTTAAAATTGCTCCATTTTTGTCTATTAATTTTATGTTGTTTATAGACACATCCCTTACGTCTTTAGAATCTAAGGGTGCAACTATAGTGTACGCATTTAAGCTACTTTTCCCTTTAAATGTTTTATCATTCCAGTTTTTTGTTTTTACTGTATAAACCCTAAAAATAGGAGTCTCTTTTGTTGGATCTGTTAAAAGGCTAAGGCTGTCCATCCACACATCTGCACTTATATTGCCATTATTTACTTTTTTACTTTGTTTGTTGTTATTATCCACTTGCAAAATTGTTCCATTTCTAAAACGTGGATCCTTTTTAAGTAACCTTTCAATAGCCTGTTTTTTAGCCATTTTATACTGCTCCCCATTATACTCATTCCATCCTCCAAATTTTTTGCATCCTTCACCTTGCCACAATATCCCAAAATCTGACATATGTGTTTCTGTCCCAGAGCCATCACAAGAAAAATATGGGTTTGTTATAACCTCTCCACGCAAGTTATATCCTAAATATCGCCATTCTCCATCTTTGTCAAATCTGGCATCGTAGTTGTTTGTAACGTTATCATTCGCCGACATTTGATATTTTTTACGTCCTTGATAGTTAGGTTCTACATTCACCTTGCTAAAATTTGTTTGGCTACCATTCCAATTTAAGTTCCAGTATCTATTTCTATAGCCAGAAGTCAAAGTCGAATCCATTTTCGTGTAAAAATTTTCTTTTGTGCCGTCTGCAGATGGAGATTTATAAACTTTTCCATCTTTATCTGTGTATTGTTCGTAGTACAGCATTTTATATCCATAACCGCCTTTTAACACACTTCTAACTTCTCCACCATCTTTTACATAGGTTCTTCCACCTCCACCTACATATGCTCCATCCACATCTCCAAAAAGCGGGTTTTTGGACATTATCTGGTTTTTATGGAAAGTACCACTTTGTGGTCTTCCATTTGCATCTACAGTCTTCATATCCCAAGTAATTCTACTGTTTTTTATTACAGTATCTTCTTCGCCATTCCAGGCGAAAGATTCTATGCTAAATGCTGTTAGTAACCCTAAAAGGGCCAAAACAGGTAAAGCTATCTTTTTTATATTCATTGTTTTAAATTTACCTCCTTTTTAGTTTTTTTATTATAGATAATTTTTTAAAATTTATAACTTTTTACATAAAAAAAGATACTTAAAATAAGTATCTTTTCTGCATTTAGTTATTATATATATCTACATAGTATCCCATATCCCCTATCTTTACTTCTACTTTTTTCCCGTCCAATTGCAGAATTTGGTCTTCAAATTTTCCTTTAAGAATATTATATAACTCCCCCCCCTTTGTTGGCAAAATTAACTTTAAACATTCTTTCACAGATGCAGAAAACTCTGGAGAATCTCCCAATAGGCCAATATAAATTCCAGTATCTTCTGCATTAATTATACCCATCTGTATGTTTCCAGTACCCTCTTTATTTTTTTGCATATATACATATGTTGTTTCGCCTTCAAGTTGCCATCCAAGTTCTGGTAGCTTATTTCTAAACTCTGCATTTGTAATAGCTCCAGGGACTTCTTCTCCCTTCAATATATTTAAAATTTCTCTAAAAACATTTTCATTTCCTCCATCGCCGACTTGTGTAACTTTACTAAATTCATGTTTTTTTATAAAATTTTTCTGGCTTGTACTTAATGTTTTGTCTGCTAAAAGCACTGGAGAATCTTCTTTTGCTCCTACAGGCCCTACAGAAAGTGCATCTATTAGGTCTCCCTCTCCAACCATTCCGTTTTTTGCAACAAAAACATTATTTAATGCCTTATCTGAATAAAAATAATCCATTACTTTTGCATTAGTATCTGTTCTGTCTGCTCCAGCAAATCTAATTACATTTTTTAATTTATTTACCACATTTTTAGAAACAGAACTTTCTCCACCTACTACGTAAGTTTTATTAAAAGTTTTTGCATAATCTTCTATATTTTTATTTAGATTATCTTTATCTGCAAATAAAATTGCAGTGTTACTTTTTGCTGGAGATGCTATACTTACTGCATCTGCAAGACCTTTATATCCATTTACAACTGCAACAGAATCTACATTTTCTAACTCTTTTGCTATTTTTAAACTTGTATCTATTCTATCTGTTCCACCAATTCTTTTTACATTTATATTTAAATTATTAAGTTCTTTTTCTACATTTGCACTTATTGTATTTGTACTACCAATTATATAAATGTTTTTAACACCTAATCTTATTATTTCTTTTTTTGTTTTAGTATTTAATCTATCTTTTTCTGTTAAAAGTACAGGTGCATTTTTTGCTGTTGCCAAAGGCGCAGAACATAAAGCATCTGCAATTGTATTACTATTTATTAAAACGGCATTTTCTGCATTTTGCCATTTATAACTACTTATTTTTAAACTTGTATCTATTCTATCTTCCCCTGCAAGTTTTACTTCTTCTATTTTTGTGTCTGCAAATCCAATCCCTGTATTTGCAAGTGCTATAACCCCTGTTGTTGCTATTATCCCTAATTTTTTTACTCCCATTTTTTACATCCCCCTTTATTTTTTATTTATAAAATCCATTAATGCTGTTGCAACAGCATCACGCTGGTTTAATTTATTTTTTTTGCAATGTTTACTAAACATGTCCATAATATTTTTGTAACTCCTAAAACTACGTGTTGTTACCTCTCCTGTAAATTCTGTTGTAGTTTCTGTTTTATTTTTATAATTATTAATAATTTCTTTTAAAATTATTACTTCTTCTTCTGTAAATTGCTGTGTTTGTTTATTTTTAACAGTTGTATTATTTTTTTGTGTTATCTTTTTAGTTTGCGTTGTGTTATCTTTTTTAATATCTTCTTTTTTAACAAATTGTTTAATGCTTTTATCTAAAAAATATCCGTTACGGTTTAATTTTCCTCTTAAGGTATCTTTGCCGAAACCTAAGTCTTTTTCTATCTTAGTTACACTTTCTTTGCCCGAAAGCCTTGTATTTGTTATATTTAACAATTCTTCTATATTATCCTTGTCCATTTATACACCACCTTTTTGTGTTTGTTTTATAACACAATTATAACATATTTATATGTATTTTGCTATATCTAAAGAGGTTATACCTATTTTTATTTTTTCTGGGTTTATACCATTTTTTAGTAAAATATTCTCTTTTACATTTATACTTTTTATTTGTTTAGACTTAAAATCTACACTCTTTTTTAATATGTTATTCTTAATTTCTGTTGCATTTTTTTTT
>NZ_JACVWG010000024.1:0-16247 GCF_020658465.1 Clostridioides sp. ES-S-0049-02 | reverse complement strand
TAATGCCTGGAGATAACGTAACAATGGAAGTAGACTTAATAAATTCAATAGTTGTAGAAGAAGGATTAAGATTCTCAATAAGAGAAGGTGGAAGAACAGTAGCTTCAGGAGTTGTTGCTACAATAATAGAGTAATTCTTATTACTAAACTGATGGATTAAAGAATAATAAAAAGAGGGGTTATGCTCCTCTTTTTTTAACATAGAAATACAAAAACATTGACACAGCATAGGATTTTGTGATAACTTATACAAGGTAATGATTATAGGAAGTTAATAATATCTTAAATACTGTAGATTTTTAATAAATACATATTTTAAAGATATTATATTCACATATATTAACAATATATATTATTGTATTACAAAGTTGGAGGTGTATCAGATGAGAGTTAAAGTAACTTTAGCATGTACAGAGTGTAAGCAAAGAAACTACAACACTACTAAGAATAAGAAAAATAATCCAGACAGAATAGAATTACAAAAATATTGTAGATTCTGTAAAAAGCATACAACTCATAAAGAAACAAAATAGTTTTATAAGGATGTGAGTATGGAATGGCTGCCCAAACAAATGACGGTGCAAAAACTAAAAAGAGATTCAGTTTATTTGGTTATTTAAAAGAAACTAAACAAGAATTGAAAAGAGTTACATGGCCGACAAAAAAAGAATTGTTTAAAAACACAGGTATAGTTTTAACTGTAGTTATTTCATGCACTATATTAGTATGGGGTATAGACACTATATTATCTGGTGCACTAGCGTTATTACTAAAATAGACGAAAAGAGGTAAGTTAAATGTCAGAATTACAAGAAGCAAGTTGGTATGTAGTTCATACTTATTCGGGACATGAAAATAAAGTTAAAGCTACAATAGAAAAAGCAGTTAAAACAAGAAGTATGGAAGACTGCATAAGACAAGTAGTTGTTCCAACAGAAGAGGTAGTGGAAACTACTAAAACTGGAAAAGAAAAAACTAGACAACGTAAAGTTTATCCAAGTTATGTTTTGGTTAAAATGATAATAACTGATGAATCTTGGTATGTAGTAAGAAATACTAAGGGAGTTACAGGTTTCGTTGGACCTGGTTCAAAACCAGTACCATTAAGTGAAGAAGAAGTTAAAGCTATGGGTATAGATACAACTGAACCTAAAGTAGTAAATAGTGATATTGACTTTGAAATAGGAGATACAGTAAAGGTATCTCAAGGACCATTTAGTGGACAAGTAGGAAACATAGAAGAAATTGACTTAGAAAACAGAGAAGTTAAAGTATGCATAAATGCATTTGGTAAAAGGACTCTATTTGTAATAGAGCTTGAAGGTATAGAAAAAATCTAATACTATTATTATAGAAAAATCTGAGGAGGTGCGCTCAAAATGGCTAAAAAAGTTATAGGTCAAATAAAATTACAAATACCTGCAGGAAAGGCTACTCCAGCGCCACCAGTTGGACCAGCATTAGGACAACATGGTGTTAATATAATGGGATTCACAAAAGAATTTAATGCTAAAACTGCAGATCAAGCTGGAATGATAATACCAGTTGTTATAACTGTATATCAAGATAGATCATTCAGTTTTATAACAAAAACTCCACCAGCTGCAGTTTTAATTAAAAAAGCATTAAACTTAAAATCAGGTTCTGGAGAACCAAACAAAAAGAAAGTTGCTAAAATAACTTCAGCTCAAGTAAGAGAAATAGCTGAATTAAAAATGCCTGACTTAAATGCTGCATCAGTAGAAGCTGCTATGAGTATGATAGCTGGTACTGCTAGAAGCATGGGTGTTGTAGTAGAAGACTAATTAAAAGATACACTTTTTTTTATAAAGTGGGAGGCGAAAAGCCGAGATTAACCACAAGGAGGAAAATAAAATGGCTAAAAAAGGTAAAAGATATGCAGGTGCATTACAAAAAGTAGATAGAACTAAGTTCTATGATGCATCAGAAGCATTAACATTAGTTTCAGATATAGCTGGAGCTAAATTTGACGAAACAGTAGAAGCACACATTAAATTAGGTGTTGACTCAAGACATGCTGATCAACAAGTAAGAGGTGCAGTTGTATTACCTCACGGAACTGGTAAAACTAAAAGAGTTTTAGTTTTTGCTAAAGGTGAAAAAGCTAAGGAAGCTGAACAAGCTGGTGCTGATTTTGTAGGAGCTGAAGAATTAGTTCAAAAAATACAAGGTGAAAACTGGTTTGATTTTGATATAGTAGTTGCTACTCCAGACATGATGGGTGTAGTAGGTAGATTAGGTAGAGTATTAGGACCAAAAGGTTTAATGCCAAACCCTAAATCAGGAACAGTTACATTTGATGTAGCTAAAGCTATAGATGAAATAAAAGCTGGTAAAGTTGAATACAGATTAGACAAAACTAACATAATACACGTTCCAGTAGGAAAAGTATCATTTGGTGGAGAAAAATTATCTGAAAACTTTGCTGCATTAATGGATGCTATAATAAAAGCTAAACCAGCTGCTGCTAAAGGACAATATTTAAGAAGTATAACTGTAGCTTCTTCAATGGGACCTGGAGTTAAAATAAACCCAGCAAGAACAGCTGAATAATAAAACTGTTGACACAGGTTGACAAAAATGTTATCATATCATTTGTCAATGTAAAAAAGAATAGATTTGCCGTAGATAGTGGGTGCGAAAGCTTAATATCCCACCGAGGTTTTAGATAAATTGAGATTACTAAAGCTTTTGATGTCTACTTTTGGCAACAAAAGCTTTTTATAATGTTGCGGTAAATACTAAGCCTATTTGGTGAAGGAGGTGCACATCTAGATGAGAAAAGCTATAGAAATTAAATCAGAAGTTGTTTCTGAAATAGTTGAAAAGTTACAAAAATCTTCTGCTGCCGTTGTTGTTGATTACAAAGGGTTAACAGTTGAAGAAGTAACTGAGTTAAGAAAACAAATGAGAGAAGCTGGTGTAGATTACAAAGTATATAAAAATACTTTAGTTAGAAGAGCAGCTAAAGAAGTTGGTATAGAGCAATTCAATGAAGAATTATTAATTGGTACTAATGCTATAGCATTTGGATATGATGATCCAGTTGCTCCAGCTAGAATATTAAAAGGATTCATGGATTCTCATCCAAAGATGAAATTAAAGATGGGTGTTGTAGAAGGTGTATTCTATGACGAAGCTAAGATTGTTGAAATGGCTAACATACCATCAAGAGAAGTTCTTATCGCTAAATTACTTGGTAGCTTAAAAGCTCCAATATCAAACTTTGCATACTTAATAGATGCAATAGCGAAAAAGGCAGAAGGTCAAGAAGAAGCTTAATTGCTTAACTAAAAAATTATAAATATTAATTTGAAAAGAAAATTCGGAGGTGCTAAAAATGACAATAGAACAAATATTAGAAGCTATAGAAAATATGAAAGTTTTAGAATTAAATGAATTAGTTAAAGCTGCTGAAGAAAAATTCGGCGTATCAGCTTCAGCTCCAGTAATGGTAGCTGGTGCAGTTGCTGGTGGACCAGCTGCTGAAGAAAAAACTGAGTTTGATGTAGTATTAGCTGAGGTTGGTTCTTCAAAAGTTGGAGTTATAAAAGCAGTTAGAGAAATAACAGGATTAGGATTAAAAGAAGCTAAAGAAGTAGTTGACAATGCTCCTAAGACAGTTAAAGAAGGAGCTTCTAAAGAAGAAGCTGATCAAATAAAAGAAAAATTAGAAGCTGCTGGAGCTAAAGTAGAAGTTAAGTAGTTTCTTTAAAAAGATACCCATTTGGGTATCTTTTTTTATTTATAAAAAATTGTGAATAGAATATTTCTATAAAATAAAAAAAATTTATATAATAGTATTAAATTAAGGGTATCATATAGTTTGTAATGAGATTTTAATTTAATACTATTAAAGAATATGTTTTTACTATGTTAAATACAGATGTTAAATTAAAATATAAACAATTATTGTAATGTGCATATATAAGGTGATATAATAAAAGACAAATTATATAAAACTACACATTGTTTTAAAAATTTACAAAAATACTTTAAAAATAAAATGTAATAAATAATTAATTAACAAATACAAATTTAAAATGAGTGAAATACTTCTAAAAATCGAAATATGTAGATTTTAAGAAATGCATTTAAGGAGGAGTTAATAATGGAAAAATTACAAGGTAAAGTTGCAGTGGTTACTGCAGCAACTAAAGGTATTGGATTAGCATCAGCTGAAATATTGGCACAAAATGGAGCAGTTGTATATTTAGCAGCTCGTTCAGAAGAATTGGCTAATGAAGTTATAGACAGAATAAGTGCAGAAGGCGGGTGTGCTAAGTTTGTTTATTTTAATGCTCGTGAAGAAGAAACGTTTACTTCAATGATAGAAGATGTAGTTAAAAAAGAAGGTAAGATAGATATACTTGTAAATAATTTTGGTTCGACAAATCCCTCACTTGATAAAGACCTTTTAACTGGAGATACAGATAATTTCTTTGATACAGTAAATACTAATTTAAAAAGTGTATATTTACCATGTAAAGCTGCTATTCCTCATATGATAAAGAATGGCAAGGGAAGTATAATAAATATATCTAGTATAGGTTCAGTATTGCCTGACCTATCTAGAATAGCTTATTGTGTATCAAAATCAGCAATCAACTCATTAACTCAAAATATAGCAACACAATATGCAAAAGACAATGTTAGATGTAATGCTGTACTTCCAGGCCTTATTGCAACCAAAGCTGCTTTAGATAATATGTCTCCAGAATTCATAAAGGAGTTCCTAAAGCATGTTCCTTTAAATCGTATAGGGAAACCAGAAGACATAGCAAAAGCTGTTTTATTCTATGCTAGTGATGATTCATCCTTTATAACAGGAGACTTACTTGAAGTAGCTGGAGGATTTGGTTTACCTACGCCACAGTTTGCAGATAATATATTAGGATAATTATATTACTAATATATTAGTAAAAATAAAAAACTTAATTATAGTAGAAATTCTATTTTTATAAAGACTGTAGATATAATTTATGATGGAAATAGTTTAAGATTTAAAACTCCAGATTAAATTCATTTATGGTCTTTATTTTGTATATTTAACAGCTTTTGTATAAATATAATTATTTACTAGTACTTATTTATGAAATTATAATTAAATATGGGTATGGTATTAGAATGTAACTTTTTCTAGAAAATTAAACCGATAAATGAAAAAATTGGATTTTATATTGGAGAATTGTACATAATACATAATATATGCTTAAAATAATTTACAAAAAATCAAAAATAATGCATAGTTTACATATAAGATAAAAAATATATTGAAAAATACTTGACATTATGCTAAAATTATTAGATGCGTTAGAATGAACTATTGTTTTATTTTTAATTATTGAGAGGTGAAAAGTGAATGCCACATCCTGTCACGATAGGTAAAAGAACTAGAATGAGCTTTTCTAAAATTAAGGAAATAGCTGATGTGCCAAATCTTATAGAAATTCAAGTAGATTCCTATGAGTGGTTTTTAAAAGAAGGTTTAAAAGAAGTGTTTGATGATATTTCACCAATAGAAGATTATACTGGTAATCTTATATTGGAATTTGTTGACTACTCTTTAGACGATAAACCAAAGTACGATATAGAAGAGTGTAAAGAGAGAGATGCTACATATTGTGCACCTCTAAAAGTTAAGGTAAGACTTATAAATAAAGAAACAGGTGAAATAAAAGAACAAGAAGTATTTATGGGTGACTTCCCTTTAATGACAGAAAGAGGAACTTTCGTTATAAATGGGGCAGAAAGAGTTATCGTAAGTCAATTAGTTAGATCTCCTGGTGTTTACTATGCGGAAGAGAGAGACAAAACAGGTAAGAGATTAATTTCATCTACTGTAATTCCTAATAGAGGAGCATGGTTAGAATATGAAACAGATTCTAACGATGTAATATCTGTAAGAGTTGATAGAACAAGAAAACAACCAGTTACAGTTTTACTTAGAGCTTTAGGAATAGGGACAGATGCAGAAATAATTGACCTTTTAGGAGAAGACGAAAGATTATCTGCCACATTAGAAAAAGATAATACTAAGACAGTAGAGGAAGGTCTTGTTGAGATATATAAAAAATTAAGACCAGGTGAACCACCTACTGTAGAAAGTGCATCATCTTTACTAAATGCTTTATTCTTTGATCCAAAGAGATATGATTTAGCAAAAGTTGGTAGATACAAATTTAATAAAAAGCTTGCTTTATGCTATAGAATTATGAATAGAATTTCAGCAGAAGACATAATAAATCCTGAAACAGGAGAAGTATTTGTAAAAGCTGGAGAAAAAATAAGCTATGAGTTAGCTAAAGATATACAAAATGCAGGTATAAATGTAGTAAATCTATTAATGGATGATGATAAGAAAGTTAGAGTTATAGGAAATAATTTTGTAGACATTAAGTCTCATATTGATTTTGACATAGATGATTTAAACATAAAAGAAAAAGTGCATTATCCAACATTAAAAGAAATTTTAGATGGATATAGTGATGAAGAAGAAATAAAAGAAGCTATAAAATCAAGAATTAAAGAACTTATACCAAAACATATATTATTAGACGATATAATAGCTTCAATAAGTTATGAATTCAATATCTTCTATAATATAGGAAACATTGATGATATAGACCATTTAGGAAATAGAAGAATAAGATCTGTAGGAGAATTATTACAAAACCAAGTTAGAATTGGTCTTTCAAGAATGGAAAGAGTCATAAAAGAAAGAATGACAGTTCAAGATATGGAAGCTATAACGCCTCAAGCGTTAGTTAACATAAGACCAGTTTCAGCTGCAATAAAAGAATTCTTTGGTAGTTCTCAGTTATCTCAGTTCATGGACCAAACAAATCCTTTATCTGAGTTAACACATAAAAGAAGACTATCAGCTCTTGGACCTGGAGGTCTTTCAAGAGAAAGAGCTGGATTCGAAGTGCGTGACGTTCACCATTCACACTACGGTAGAATGTGTCCGATAGAGACTCCAGAAGGGCCAAATATCGGTCTTATAAACTCTCTTGGAACTTATGCAAAAATAAATGAGTTTGGATTTATAGAATCACCATATAGAAAATTTGATAAAGTAACATCAACAGTTACTGATGAGATACATTATTTAACTGCTGATGAAGAAGATTTATTCGTAAGAGCTCAGGCAAATGAGCCATTAACAGACAATGGTAAATTCGTAAACCATAGAGTTGTTTGTAGAACTGTAAATGGTGCTGTTGAAATGGTTCCTGAAAGCAGAGTAGATTACATGGATATATCTCCTAAGCAGGTTGTATCTGTTGCCACTGCTATGATACCTTTCTTAGAAAATGATGATGCCAACCGTGCCCTTATGGGAGCGAACATGCAACGTCAGGCAGTGCCTCTAGTTAGAAGAGAAGCACCAATTATAGGAACTGGTATAGAATATAGAGCTGCAAAAGACTCTGGAGCAGTTGTTGTTGCTAGAAATTCTGGTATAGCAGAAAGAGTGACAGCAGATGAGATAATTATAAAAAGAGAAGATGGAAACAGAGATAGATATAATCTACTTAAGTTTAAACGTTCAAACTCAGGTACTTGTATAAATCAAACACCTATAATAACTAAAGGTGAGCAAATAGTGCAAGGAGATGTTATAGCAGACGGTCCAGCAACTGATTTAGGAGAAGTAGCACTTGGAAGAAACTGTCTTATAGCATTCATGACTTGGGAAGGTTATAACTACGAAGATGCCATATTAATAAATGAAAGATTAGTTAAAGAAGATAGATTATCAACAATTCATATAGAAGAATATGAATGTGAAGCTAGAGATACAAAACTAGGGCCAGAGGAAATAACTAGAGATATACCTAATGTTGGAGATAGTGCAATTAAGAACTTAGATGACAGAGGTATAATAAGAATAGGTGCAGAAGTAGATTCAGGAGATATACTAGTTGGTAAAGTAACTCCAAAAGGGGAAACTGAACTTACTGCTGAGGAAAGATTACTTCGTGCAATATTTGGTGAAAAGGCTAGAGAAGTTAGAGATACTTCACTTAAAGTACCTCATGGTGAATCTGGTATAATAGTTGATGTAAAAGTATTTACTAGAGAAAATGGAGATGATTTATCTCCAGGAGTAAATGAATTAGTAAGATGTTATATAGCTAAAAAGAGAAAAATAAAAGTTGGAGATAAAATGGCTGGTCGTCATGGTAATAAAGGGGTCATCTCAAGAATATTACCAGAAGAAGATATGCCATTCATGGAAAATGGAACTCCACTAGATATAATACTTAACCCACAAGGTATACCATCACGTATGAACATCGGTCAGGTTTTAGAGGTTCATTTAGGACTTGCTGCTAAGACTTTAGGATGGTATGTTGCAACATCAGTATTTGATGGTGCCAATGAGTATGATATAATGGATGCTCTTGAAGAAGCTGGATATTCTAGAGATGGTAAATTAACTTTATATGATGGTAGAACAGGTGAAACTTTTGATAATAGGATAACTGTTGGATATATGTACTACTTAAAACTACATCATTTAGTTGATGAAAAACTACATGCAAGAAGTACTGGACCATACTCATTAGTTACTCAACAGCCACTAGGTGGTAAAGCACAATTTGGTGGACAAAGATTTGGAGAGATGGAGGTTTGGGCTCTAGAAGCATATGGAGCTGCTCATATACTTCAAGAAATACTTACTGTCAAGTCTGATGATGTTGTAGGTCGTGTTAGAACTTACGAAGCTATAGTTAAAGGTGAAAACATACCTGAGCCAGGAATCCCAGAATCATTTAAGGTTCTTATAAAAGAACTTCAAAGTTTATGCTTAGATGTAAAAGTATTAACAGATGAAGATCAAGAAATAGAAGTAAGAGAATCTGTAGATGAAGATGACACAATAGGTGAATTTGAACTAGATGTTGTAAATAACATGGGAGAAGTTGAAGAAAGTAATATAATAGAAGAAATTGAAGATGATTTTACGGAAACCGTAGAAGATGAGGATATAGAGAATTTAGAAGAATTTGCTGAAGAAGATTTATTTGAAGAAGAAATAGACTTTGTTGGTGATGACTTTGATGTGTAAATTTAATTAATGTAAATCTCAAATAGAAGGGAGAGAACTCCTTGTTTGAATTAAACAATTTCGAGTCGATAAAAATAGCATTGGCTTCTCCAGAAAAAATAAGACAATGGTCTAGAGGAGAAGTTAAAAAGCCAGAAACTATAAATTACCGTACTTTAAAACCAGAAAAAGATGGTCTTTTCTGTGAAAGAATATTTGGACCACAAAAAGACTGGGAGTGTCATTGTGGTAAATATAGAAGAGTTAGATACAAAGGTGTAGTTTGTGATAGATGTGGAGTAGAAGTAACTAAATCCAAAGTAAGAAGAGAAAGAATGGGACATATAGAGCTAGCAGCTCCTATGTCTCACATCTGGTACTTTAAAGGTATACCAAGTAGAATGGGACTTTTACTTGATATGTCACCAAGATCATTGGAAAAAATACTATACTTTGCTTCATATGTGGTAGTTGATCCAGGAGAAACTGGATTGAATGAGAAGCAGTTATTGACAGAAAAAGAGTATAGAACTGCTCTTGAAAAATATGGATATACTTTTACTGTAGGTATGGGTGCTGAAGCTGTAAAGATATTGTTACAAAACATAGATTTAGAGCAACAAAGCAAAGACCTAAGAGCGGAATTAAAAGACAGTACAGGACAAAAGAAAGTTAGAACAATAAGAAGATTAGAAGTTGTAGAAGCATTTAAAAAATCTGGGAATAAACCAGAATGGATGATTTTAGATGCAATACCAGTAATACCACC
Source organism: Clostridioides sp. ES-S-0049-02 (assembly GCF_020658465.1). Taxonomy (NCBI): domain Bacteria; kingdom Bacillati; phylum Bacillota; class Clostridia; order Peptostreptococcales; family Peptostreptococcaceae; genus Clostridioides; species Clostridioides sp. ES-S-0049-02. The sequence goes on along the minus strand of NZ_JACVWG010000024.1, from coordinate 6,399 downwards.
AGATTTAAGACCAATGGTACAACTTGATGGTGGAAGATTTGCAACTTCAGACTTAAATGATTTATATAGAAGAGTTATAAACAGAAATAATAGACTTAAGAGATTACTAGAGCTTGGAGCTCCAGATATAATTGTAAGAAATGAAAAGAGAATGCTTCAAGAAGCAGTTGACGCATTAATAGATAATGGTAGAAGAGGTAGACCTGTAACAGGACCTGGAAATAGACCACTTAAGTCTTTATCAGATATGTTAAAGGGTAAACAAGGTCGTTTCCGTCAAAACTTACTTGGTAAGCGTGTTGACTACTCAGGACGTTCTGTTATAGTTGTTGGACCAGAACTTAAATTCTATCAATGTGGTCTTCCAAAGCAAATGGCATTAGAATTATTCAAGCCATTTGTTATGGATAAACTAGTTAAAGAAGGATATGCACATAATATAAAAAGTGCAAAATCTATAGTAGAAAAAGTTAAGCCAGAAGTTTGGGATGTTTTAGAAGATGTTATAAAAAGCCATCCAGTTCTTCTTAACCGTGCACCGACTCTACATAGATTAGGTATACAAGCATTTGAACCAATCTTGGTTGAAGGTAAAGCTATAAAGCTACATCCTCTTGTATGTACAGCTTACAATGCAGACTTCGATGGTGACCAAATGGCGGTTCATGTACCTTTATCAGTAGAAGCACAAGCAGAAGCAAGATTTTTAATGCTTTCTGTAAACAACATTCTTGCTCCTAAAGATGGTTCTCCTATAACTACTCCATCTCAGGATATGGTTTTAGGTTGTTATTATCTAACAATAGAAGCACAAGATGATGCTAAAGGAACAGGAATGGTATTTAAAGATTTTAATGAACTATTACTTGCTTATTACAATAAATCAGTTCATCTACATGCCTTAGTAAAACTAAAGGTAACTCTTGAAGATGGAAGAAGCTCATTAGTTGAAAGTACAGTTGGTAGATTTATATTTAATGAAAGTATACCTCAAGATTTAGGATTTGTAGATAGAAATGAAAACCCATTTGCTCTAGAAGTTGACTTCTTAGCAGATAAAAAATCTCTAGGTAAAATAATAGATAAGTGCTTTAGAAAACATGGAAATACAGAAACAGCGGAATTACTAGATTATATAAAATCTCTAGGATTTAAATATTCTACATTAGGTGGTATAACAGTTGCTGTTGCTGATATGAGTGTTCCAGAAGAAAAGAAAGTATTTATAGCTGAGGCAGAAGAAAAAGTTGATAAATATGAAAAAGCATACAGAAGAGGTTTAATATCTAATGAAGAAAGATATGAAAAAGTTATAGAGACATGGACAGAAACAACTGATAAGGTTACTGATGCTCTTATGGGTGGACTAGATAGATTAAACAATATATATATAATGGCACATTCAGGAGCCAGAGGTTCTAAAAACCAAATTAGACAGCTAGCAGGTATGCGTGGTCTTATGGCCAATGCATCTGGTAAAACAGTTGAGATACCAGTTAAATCTAATTTCCGTGAAGGTTTATCAGTACTTGAATACTTTACATCTTCACATGGTGCTAGAAAAGGTCTTGCCGATACAGCTATACGTACAGCTGAATCAGGATACTTAACAAGAAGACTTGTTGATGTAAGCCAAGATGTTATTGTAAGAGAAGTAGATTGTGGAACAGAAGATACTACAGAAATTTATGCTATAAAAGAAGGAAATGAAGTTATAGAAGAAATATATGATAGAATTGTAGGAAGATATACTATAGACCCTATATTAAATCCTGAAACTGGTGAAGTTATAGTTGAAGCTGATGCTATGATACAAGAAGATGAAGCAGAAACTATAGTAGCTTTAGGAATTGAAAAAATTAGGATAAGAACAGTTCTTAACTGTAAAACTAATCATGGAGTTTGTTCTAAGTGCTATGGTAGAAACTTAGCTACAGGAAAAGAAGTTAATATAGGTGAAGCAGTTGGTATAATAGCCGCTCAATCTATAGGTGAGCCGGGTACTCAGCTTACAATGCGTACATTCCATACTGGAGGGGTTGCAGGAGCCGATATAACTCAAGGTCTTCCAAGGGTTGAAGAATTATTTGAAGCTAGAAAACCAAAAGGTTTAGCTGTAATAACTGAAGTATCTGGTAGCGTTGAAATAGATGAAACTGGAAAGAGAAAAGAAGTAAATGTAATACCAGAAGAAGGCGAAACTCAAACATATGTGATACCATATGGTTCTAGATTAAAAGTTAAGCAAGGACAGATATTAGAAGCTGGAGATCCTTTAACACAAGGATTTATAAATCCTCATGATATAGTAAGAGTAAAAGGTGTTAAAGGTGTTCAAGAATATATAGTTAAAGAGGTTCAAAGGGTTTATAGACTTCAAGGGGTTGATGTTAACGATAAGCATATAGAAGTTATAGTAAGACAAATGCTATCTAAAGTTAAAGTTGAAGACCCAGGAGATACAGATTTATTACCAGGTGGATATGAAGATGTATTAACATTTAATAGATGTAACGAAGAAGCTATAGCTAAAGACTTAAGACCAGCAGTTGCTAAAAGAGTATTACTTGGTATAACTAAAGCATCTCTTGCAACTGATTCATTCTTATCAGCAGCTTCATTCCAGGAAACAACAAGAGTATTAACAGAAGCTGCAATAAAAGGTAAAGAAGATCACCTAATAGGGCTTAAAGAGAATGTTATATTAGGTAAACTAATACCAGCAGGAACAGGAATGAAGAAATATAGAAATATAGCTGTTGAAAAAATTGAAGATTAATGGCAGATAGAGTAAAGAAATCTTGACAACCATTATTTGTGGTGTTAAAATAGTAAAGTGTGTTGTTTAAAAGTACACTAAGGGCTTATATGAGCTCTTAGTGACTTTTAAATGGCAATAAACAAGGACTAAAAGCATCAAGCTAGAAAAATGCTAATATCACATATTCATGTGTTATAGACATTAAATTGTAAGTAACAAATGTTACAATCAGTCAGTATGAGTATTCATATTGATGTAGTTGGCGGTCACTGATAAGATCGAAAATTTGGAAGGAGGTGCAGATGATGCCAACAATTAACCAATTAGTTCGTAAAAGTAGAAAAGCAGTTGAAAAGAAATCTACTGCTCCAGCATTACAAAAAGGTTACAACTCTTTAAACAAGAAAGTAACTGACGCTAGTGCTCCACAAAAAAGAGGGGTTTGTACTTCAGTAAAAACAGTTACTCCTAAGAAACCTAACTCAGCTTTAAGAAAAGTTGCCAGAGTTAGATTAACTAATGGTATAGAAGTTTCTGCTTATATACCAGGAGAAGGACATAACTTACAAGAGCATAGTGTTGTTCTTATAAGAGGCGGAAGAGTAAAAGACCTTCCAGGGGTTAGATACCATATACTAAGAGGTACTTTAGATACAGCAGGTGTTGATAAGAGAAGACAATCAAGATCTAAGTATGGTGCTAAGAAACCTAAGGACGTTAAAAAATAAAAACAATTAATGATTGATTATAGTTCGGTGCTTTAAATATATAGATATTTATGGCATCACGGCATTAAATGATTTATGTCGAGTACCTATGATTTAAGTTAAATAATTAAGGAGGGAAGCGAAATGCCAAGAAAAGGTAATGTTCCAAAGAGAGAAGTTTTACCAGATCCTATGTATGGGAGTAAGGTAGTTACTAAATTGATAAATAATTTAATGGTAGACGGAAAAAAAGGAAAGTCTCAAACAATAGTTTATGATGCTTTCACAATTATTGCTGAAAAAACAGGAGAAGATGCTTTAGAAGTATTTAATAAGGCAATGGATAATATAATGCCTGTTTTAGAAGTAAAAGCAAGAAGAGTTGGTGGGGCAAACTACCAAGTACCAATCGAAGTTAGACCTGAAAGAAGACAAACATTAGGTTTAAGATGGTTAGTAAAATATACTAGAGCTCGTGGAGAAAAAGGAATGGTTGATAAATTAGCTAAAGAAATAATGGACGCAGCTAACAACACAGGAGCTTCAGTTAAGAAAAAAGAAGATACTCATAAAATGGCAGAAGCTAATAAAGCATTTGCTCATTATAGATGGTAGGATATATAGATATCTTATAAAATTGAGGATATCATAAGGAGGATAACCATGGCTAGAAAGTTTCCTTTGGAAAGAACTAGGAATATAGGAATCATGGCTCATATAGATGCAGGGAAAACTACTACTACAGAAAGAATCCTGTTTTATACTGGGCAAACTCATAAGATAGGAGAAACTCATGAAGGGGCTTCTCAAATGGACTGGATGGAGCAAGAAAAGGAAAGAGGTATAACAATAACTTCTGCCGCTACTACTGCTTCATGGAAAGACCATAGAATAAATATAATAGATACTCCTGGACACGTGGACTTCACAGTTGAAGTTGAAAGATCTCTAAGAGTTCTTGACGGTTCAGTTGCTGTATTCTGTGCAAAAGGTGGAGTTGAACCTCAATCTGAGAATGTATGGAGACAAGCTGAAACTTATGGAGTACCTAGAATAGCTTTTGTAAATAAAATGGATATATTAGGTGCAGATTTCTACAATGTTGTAAGCATGATGAAATCTAGATTAAATTCTAATGCAGTTCCTATGCAATTACCAATAGGTAAAGAAGATTCATTTATAGGTATAATAGACTTATTAAAAATGGATGCTGTTATATACAAAGACGACTTAGGTGTTGAAATGGAAGAAACAGACATACCAGAAGATATGAAAGAATTAGCTACAGAGTGGAGAGAAAAATTAGTTGAAGCAGTAGCTGAAACTGATGAAGAGTTAATGATGAAGTATCTTGAAGGTGAAGAACCTACTATAGATGAATTAAAAGTTGCTATAAGAAAAGCTACTATAGCTTGTGAAATGAACCCAGTTTTCTGTGGTACAGCTTATAGAAACAAAGGTGTTCAGTTAGTAATAGATGCAGTTTTAGATTACTTACCAGCACCAACTGATATATCAGCTATAAAAGGTATATTGGAAGATGGAGAGGAAGCTGAAAGACATTCTTCTGATGAAGAGCCATTCTCTGCATTAGCATTCAAAATAATGACTGACCCATTTGTTGGAAAACTAGCGTTCTTCAGAGTTTACTCTGGAACATTAGAATCTGGTTCTTATGTTTTAAATGCAACTAAGAATAAGAGAGAAAGAATTGGTCGTATACTACAAATGCATGCCAATACAAGAGAAGAAATAACTAAAGTTTATGCTGGAGATATAGCAGCAGCAGTAGGATTAAAAGATACTACTACTGGAGACACATTATGTGATCCTGCTAATCCAATAATACTTGAATCTATGGAATTCCCTGAGCCAGTTATATCTGTTGCTATAGAACCAAGTTCTAAAGCAGCTCAAGAAAAAATGGGTATAGCTCTTCAAAAATTAGCTGAAGAAGACCCAACTTTCACAGTTAAAACTGACCAAGAAACAGGACAAACTATAATATCTGGTATGGGTGAATTACACTTAGAGATAATAGTAGATAGATTATTAAGAGAATTTAAAGTAGAAGCTAAAGTTGGTGCTCCACAAGTTGCATATAGAGAAACTATAACTCAACCAGTTGATGTTGAATACAAGTACTCTAAGCAATCAGGTGGTAGAGGACAATATGGTCACGTTAAGATTAGAGTTGCTCCTCAAGAGCCAGGTGAAGGATACAAATTCACAAACAAAACTGTTGGTGGATCTGTACCAAAAGAATATGTTGGTCCAGTTGACATGGGTATACAAGGAGCTATGCAATCTGGTATAGTTGCTGGATATCCAGTTGTAGACGTTGCTGTTGAGTTATATGATGGTTCTTACCATGAAGTTGACTCTTCTGAAATGGCGTTCAAGATGGCTGGTTCAATGGCATTCAAAGATGCTATGAAGAAAGGTAATGCAGTTCTTTTAGAGCCTTACTTTAAAGTAGAAGTTGTTACTCCAGAAGATTACATGGGAGATGTTATGGGTGACTTAAACTCAAGAAGAGGATTAATCCAAGGAATGGAAGCAAGAAGTGGTGCACAAGTTATAAATGCATTTGTTCCACTTTCAGAAATGTTTGGATACTCTACAGACCTAAGATCTTCAACTCAAGGTCGTGCAACTTATACAATGATATTCGATCACTATGAACAAGTTCCAGCTTCAGTTGCTAAAAAGATAGCTGAAGGAAAATAATTTAAAAATTAATTAATAATATAAATATAAAAAATAATCAGCAAGACGAGACTTGTCTCGTCTTGCACAAGATAAAGGGAGGAAATTCAAAATGGCTAAAGCTAAATACGAAAGAACAAAACCTCATGTTAATATAGGGACAATAGGACACGTTGACCACGGTAAAACTACATTAACAGCAGCAATAACAAAAACATTATA
>NZ_JACVWG010000023.1:0-16872 GCF_020658465.1 Clostridioides sp. ES-S-0049-02 | reverse complement strand
GAAAGCTTTAATAAAGGAGTAAAAAGAATGAAAAATACGGAGAATTTAATAATTAGTGATTACAGATATAAGGAAAGTAATGGGTTTAGAAAATCTAAATCACAATAAAATGTGAATTTTAATAAGAATGGAGAGTGCTAAAATGAATATACCAAAAGAAGTAAAAGTAGGGGGATTATTCTATAAAATAGAAGAAACAGAAGAACCTATTCTAGTAAATAATCAGTTATGTTATGGATTAGCTGATTATGGAAGTGAAACGATTAAGTTATCTACCAATTTGCAATCAGAAAGAGTAAAGGAAGCCACTTTTTTACACGAACTATTTCATTGTATATTTAGAGATAGATGTATAGAAAGTGAAGATGAAGAATATTTAGTAGACGTATTAAGTAAAGGGCTTCATCAAGTGATTATTGATAATCCTAATGTATTTGAATTAAATAAATGTAAAGAAGAAGAAAGAGTCTTTGATCCATCTGGTTACAATCCAAAATTCGGTTAATTAGGAGAAATATAATGAATAAGATATTTGTATTTTTAGGATATTCAGGTTCAGGTAAAGATAGTATAGCTACTGAAATTTCAAAGCAACTCAATATTCCAATTCTAATATCACATACAACAAGGCCTCCTCGTGGCCAATCAGAAATAGAAAATAAAGCTTATCATTTTGTAGATAATAATTTCTTTAAGCAAGAAAAAAATAACTTTATTGAAATGAGAAAATATATAGTCTATGATGGTAGCACTTGGCTATATGGAATACATAAATCTGAATTAGAGAATAAAAAATATGCTTTGGCTATAGTGGATACAAGTGGATATAAGGCATTAGAAAAATACTTTGTGGGAGCAAAAACTAAATTAGTACCATTTTTTATAAATACAGATGAAGATACCTTAAGGAAAAGACTTATGGACAGAGGGGATAATCCTAAAGAAATTGAGAGGAGATTAGCAGATGATAAACTTAAATTTAATGATTTTCTAAATAATGAAAATTATATTGCAATACCAAACAATATTAATTTAATTAACGCAGTAGAGCAGGTTAAAATACATATGAAAGAAGGGATTGAATGGTATTAGCCTTAGATGTATCCATGTCCTCAACTGGATGGGCAGTTATAAATAGAAATAAAAAGGTATTGAAATATGGGAAAATAGTAACTAAAAAAGATAAATTCGACACTGAAGATGAACGCATGTGTCATATCTGCAATACAATTCAAGAATTAATTTCAACTTATAATATTCAAATAGTTTTAGTTGAAGACCAATTCACTTCCAGAAATTCTAAAACAATTCTTAGTTTAAGAAAACTCTTAGGAGCAATAATGAGAACTGTTAAATTAAATAATATAGAGATTGAATATATGTATCCAGCATCTATTAGAAAATATATTATGAATAGTGGTAAAGCTAAAAAAGAAGAAGTGGCTGAATATGTAAGAGAAAATATTATTGATATTGGAAAGTACATTGATAGGACTTGTAAGGCTAAAACAAGTGATATATATGATGCTATAGCTCTTGGAATAGCATATTTGAATAAGGTTGGTGATGTTATATAGAAAACAGTATGTACAATCTTAAAGCAGTAAAATTTGAAGAATTGACTAAAAAGTATAAATTAGAAGTAGCACCATATAGGGAAATGGATTCTAACTTTTTCTTAGTATGTAGAGGTATATTTGTACTTAAAGATAGCAAAGCAATACATTTATATCTATACTTATGTAATTGTTATAATAGAGCAACTGAAAAAGTATTTCCTTCTTATGACACAATACAAAGAGCAACAGGCTTAAATAGAAATACAGTGTCTAATAAGTTAAAAATACTACAAAAACTAAAACTTATAAAGATTAATAAAAGAAAGGTAGGCACAGGCTTTAATAATTATTATCTAATAAACTATATAAAATCAGTAGTTGAGAAAAGTAAAATAAACGAAAATTTAGAGATAGAAGAAATAATAGATATGGATAATTGTTTAGGTGATTTAAAGCTAGATACTTCAATTCAAAATTAAAAGTGAGTATCAAATTTAATACTAGGGTAGTATCAATTTCAATACTAGCCTAGTAGCAGAAATGATACTATAACAATAAGAATTAACAATAAGAAATAACAAAACTAATATTACGCATTAGATAAATCTAATGACGATTTAAATAAAGGGAGATATTAACTTAATGAGTATAAATATTAAAATAAAAAAATTAAATCCTAATGCAATAGTTCCAAGTTATGCAAAAGAAGGGGATAGTGGGATTGATTTATATACACTAGAGGATACAGTAATCCCAGCTAAATCAGCAGCAGCAATACCTACAGGTATAGCATTAGAAATCCCTTATGGATATGAAATGCAAGTTAGACCTAGAAGTGGTATAAGCTTAAAAGGAATGTTATGTACAAGAGATGTGACTGTATGTGATAAAATGCAACCTAAAAAGCAAATTAGAAAAAGTTTCATAGCACATCCAACTGTAAGATTAGGCACAGTGGATTCAGGGTATAGAGGTGAAATTAAAATAATTACATATAATGAAGAAGATTTCGATATTGTTATTCCTAAGCATACTAAACTTGCACAGGGAGTATTTCAACAAGTTCCAAGAGCTATATTAAAAGTTGTAGAGGAATTAACTAGCTCTGAGAGAGGAAATGATGGATTTGGAAGTACTGGTATAAGATAGGAGGCTATATGTATACTATTAAAGATGTTATAGATGTATTAAAATCTAATAGAAATTGTAATCTAAAGTGTAATGATTGCATATTAAATAAAAGTATAACTACAAATAAAACAGAAAAAACATTATGTTGGTGGTTAGAAGAAACAAGAAAATCTCTCAATCTATCACATTCAAATGTTGAATTTGATAAACAGATTAAAATACTAAAAGAAGTTAATGACATTATATTTAAATGTGAAGATAAAACTTGCCATAGATGTATATTTGGTGAAGAAGTAAGTAGTCTATATAATTCTTGTGAGATATTAGAAAAGATATGTGATGAATTGAACAAAATACATATAAACAAATAAAGTATAAAAATAGGAGCGTATTTATGGGAGATTTTATAAAAACGGATAACTACGAATTATACAACTATGATTGCATAGAAATGATGGATTTATTAATAACAGAAGGTAGGCAAGTAGATTTAACTGTAACAAGCCCACCATATGACAATTTGAGAACATATGACAATTGTTTAGTATGGAATTTTGATGTATTTAAAAAAGTTGCAGATAGATTGTATAATATAACTAAAGATGGCGGAGTAGTTGTATGGGTAGTTGGAGATAAAACTAAAAATGGTAGCGAAAGTGGAACATCATTTAAGCAGGCATTATATTTTAAAGAAATAGGATTTAATTTACACGATACAATGATATATGAAAAAAAGAATCCATTTGGAACTGCTGGTAAAGGACATAAAAGATATAGACAATCATTTGAATATATGTTTGTTTTAAGCAAAGGGAAGGTAAAAACATTTAACCCAATAAAAGAGCCTTGTAAACACTCAGGAGAATATGCAGCTTTTACAACAAGAAAAAATAGACAGTCAGATGGTCTGGAATTTGATGCAATAAGAAATCGAAGTATGAATGTTGGCAAAAGTAAATATTTAAAAAACATATGGGAATATGATGTTGGTTATAATAGAACAACGAAAGATAAATTTGCATTCAAGCATCCTGCAATATTTCCTGAAAAATTAGCACAAGACCACATATTGTCTTGGTCAAACGAGGGAGATACTGTTTTCGATTGCTTTATGGGAGCGAATACAACGGGTAAAATAGCACTATTGAATAATCGTAAATTTATAGGAATCGAAAAAGTAAAATATTATTTTGAAATAAGCAAACAAAGAATATCTTAATTTGACTTTAAATTTAGAATCAATTGTATATTAACAACTTAATACGACCTTTTAAAATCAATTTTAAGGACTTATAAAAATTAACGTTTATAATTAATCCTGTTCAGAAATATGATTGCTTAAAATGGAAAATATAAAAAAATAATAAAGTGATAGTGTAAGGCATAGAATTCTGTATTCTATGCCTTATTTCTTTATAATTAATTAGTTTCAACGATTATATAATTAAAATATTAAAAAAAGTCAGTTGAAAGTCAGCTAAAATGACTATTTTTTGCCTTGTCTATATGGTATAATAAATATATAAATTTAGATAGGAGGGATGGCCATGAACGCTTTTATAAGAAAAAGAAATAAAAACTATGTAGTGTACCTAGAATTTAGAGATGATGAATCAGGGAAGAGAAAACAGAAGAATATGGGAACATTTGATAAAAAAAGAGATGCTAACAAAAGATTGGCTGAAGTTAAGGATAGTATATATAAAGATAGCTTTCTTATTCCAAATGAAATAACACTATCTGATTTTTTATTAGATTTTCTTGAAAAGTACAAAGATAATGTATCGGCTTCCACATACAATGGTTATATGGCCATTTGTAAAAATCATATTAATCCTTCCATTGGGAGATATCGTCTACAAGAGCTAAGAAATATTCATATACAAAATTATATAGATGATTTAGCTGGTAACTTAAATCCTCAAACAATAAAAGTTCATATAAATGTGTTAAGACTTGCAATAAAGAGAGCTTATAGAATTAAGTTAATAAAAGAAAATATTATAGATGGCATAGAAAGTCCTAGAATTAAAAAATTTAAAAATGAAATTTATGATAAAGAGCAGATGCTAAAATTATTAGAAGTAGCTAAGAATACCAACATGGAGCTACCTATCAGTTTAGCTACAGGGCTAGGATTGAGACTTTCAGAAGTCTTAGGATTGACTTGGGATAATGTTGATTTTGAAGAAAATACGATAACTATAAGTAGAATAACTAGTAGATTAGATGGTTCTGTTATACTTAAAGAACCTAAGACTGAAAGCTCAATTAGAAAAATATTTGCACCAGTAGAGCTTATGAATTTATTGAAAGATTATAAATTAGAGCAGAATAAAAAATTATTAAGAAGTATTATTAGAAATGAATATAGCTTACTATTTTTCGATAGAAAAGGAAATCCTATTGCCGAAGATGTAATGAGTAAGAAATTTAGAAGATTTTTAGAAAAGAATGACTTGCCACACATTAGATTTCATGATTTAAGACATTCACATGTTACTTTACTTATAAACTCTAAAGTACCAATTAAGGTTATATCTGAAAGGGTAGGACATTCAAATATTAATACTACTCTTAATGTATATTCTCATGTACTTAAAGAAATGGATAAAGAAGCTTCTGATAAAATTTCTGAAAACTTATTTAAAGTTAATTAATAATTATTATCAGTAAATGTATATATTTTTATTTTATATAAATTCAATCATAAAATATAAGGTATAAACATAAAGGGAGTTTTTTATAAAGCCTTAAAATGGCGTACAGAAGGTCGGATTTTAGATGATATTTGAAATTTTATATTTCCAATATTTATGATATAATAAATATAGCAAGGAATATATTTGAAAATCTAAGAGTGGTATTTCCATAAAGTCACCTTAACTTTCTTTTAGGAAGGAGGTGAAACTTATGGTGAATCTAATGATGAATGTTATAGCAGGTTTAATAGCTTGTTGGATTTATGATAGATTAAAAAACCACTCAAAGTCGGCAGCTAAGAGTGGTTGGGAACTTAATATAAAGTTCCAGAAAAATAAATCTTCAAAATAATTTGTTGAAGGAAACATCACTCAAAGTTAAGTAAAATATATTTCCTTGCTTTTATTATACCACAAATTAAAAATATTAAAACAAAATTTAATGTAAATAATATTTTAATCTATAGATTTTCTATTTTTAAAAAAACTAACTAAAAGTTGAAACATAACAAATCCAACTGTTGAACCTAAAGCATTTATAGGTATAGATGATATATTAGTAAAATTATTCAAAGATGACATACCTAGCATTACTATAGAGACTATAGCTAAATAAAGAATAACTAGAGAAATTGGTATTGAGATATTTATCTCTAATTCATGTTCTTTCATAATATCATTCCTTTCAACATTGTCATACTTAATCTTATTATATCATTAAATATAACAAATAGTAATGCACAAAATAACTTATTTCTAATTACATAATATGAGAAAGAGTATTTATAATAGATTAATATCGTCTATATAGTATTCCCTAAATTCCCATTTAGAGAATAATATAAATCAAACATATTTAATAAAACAACATTATAAAAATCAAAAATTTAGTTATATTAGGTCTTTAAACTAAGTCTTTTTATCTATAGTGCCACAATCCTCTAAAGAGCTAATTAAACTTTCTATTGAATTAGAATGTATTTCCTCTAAAAATCGTCTTGTTGCGACTTTTAAATAAACTTTTTTTGTTACAACTATTTTATAATATGTAAGTCTTTTAATTCTTTCTGAATGTAAAAAATATTTTTTAACAAGTCTTGATAAAAGGGTCAATGTAGTTGTTTGCTTCCATCCATATTTTTGTCCCATAGCTTCAATAGTTTCTTTTGATGTTACTGTATCATTTTTTTCCCAAATAAACTTCATAACTTTTAATTCTGCTTGTGGTATATTTCGTATAAACATAAAATACTCCTTTCTTAAGCAATAATAAACACATATAGACATTAAAATTATAAAATATATGTTATAAGTATATATTAACATAAAATAAAAAAAGATGCTTTAGGGTCTAGGCATCTTTTTAGGATTATTATTCTTCTAGTTTGCGATATTGAATTATTTCTTTTAATAACTTAATTATTGCCTTTTGTTCTTTTACTGTCAAGCTATCAATTAAATCATAAGCTTCAGATGATATAGCATCGTTATCTTTTTCATTTTGTATAATATTCTCAAATAAAATTTCTAGTGGCATTTCTAATGCATTTGCTATTTTAAAAATTGAACGAAGAGATGCTTTACTTTCGCCTCTTTCAATTTGACCTAAATAAGCATGAAATAATCCTGCCTTTTTCGCTAGTACTTCTTGGCTATATCCTGCTCTTTTTCTATAGTTTCTTATTCTTTTCCCAATTATATCATATATTTTATCTTCTGACATTTTTACACTTCCTCATTAGATTATATTGAGTTATTTACCTTAAGCATATGCTATACATGTCAAAAATATACTTATATAGTATATTATATTCTTAAATATATGTTATATACTATATAATATATTAAGAGATGAAATTCTATAGATAATAAAAATACTTATGCAATATTCTGTTGCAGACAATAGAATAAACTCTCCGGAGATTAGTTTCTTAATATTCAACAATATAGTTATGCTTTCATATGTATACTTAATAAAACTTCATATATAATTAAGATTAATTCATGAATACTTAATAATTATTAATAAATGATTTCTTGCATATTTTATACTATCAGAGTAGAATTAAGATAGGTACTTAATTAAAGTAAATTTAATATATTAAATGAAAATGTAAAAATTTTATAGACACATCTTTAATTATTATAACCTTATTTACTATTATATATTATTAAATTGGCAGGAGTTATTGAATAAATAGCATATAATTATACAGCTGAAATCATATGTTAAAAATTTATCTAAAATTTAATTCTTATATTGTTATATGAGTAAAGGTGAGATTTGAACTACTGAACTATTAACTTTTAGGAGGCATTTATGAAAAATAAAAAGATGAATAAAATTTTAGCAACTACAATGATAACAACTATGTTGGCTATGCCATTTGCATCAACTGTACATGCTCTGGAAACTATGGATTCTAGTTATCAATACGAAGAAACTAATGTATTTACATTTAATCCTAACGATGAAGATGAAAAATTAAAAGTAGGAGAAGAAATAACATTTACCGATTTAGAGATTTATCAAGCTGCAAAAGATATGGGTTATGATGTTGATATGAGTATTGTTAGAAGTAGAGCGTCTAATGGTGTTAATAAAATTGTTAGAACTAAAACAGGATATAATATTTATGTATCTAAAAACACTATTCTTCTGGCTTCAACTGTTGGAGCAACAGCTTTAGGTTGGATTATATCTGCTGTATCTGCTGGAGCAGGAACTTTAATTGTTGGGTTAATAGTACAACATGCTAACAATACAGTAACATCAGGAAAAGTTTTTAGATTTGATAAAATAAAAGTTGGGAAATATAATTATAAATATGCTCTTATAAAGGTTTGGAATCAATAATGGATTTTTATATTTTTTTTATAGCATGTGCCGTATTTTATGTTTCTGATATTTTATTTAAAAAATTTCAAATAAAATCATTTTTTTTAAAAAGTATTTTAAGTGGTTTAGCATTATACATAATTATAATTTTATATAATAAAATTATATAAATATAGACAAAAAAAATAAGCCCCTAAAGAAAACTCAATTAAGAGTAATCCCTGAGGGCTTATTATCTATCTCTTTTTCTTACCTTTTTTACATGCCATAATATCACTTCCTTTTAATTTTATAGTCCTACTGTATCTTTAGATTTAGAAATCTTACCTTTATCTTCTTTTATATAAAGCTTGGTTACTTCAGTAGATTGATGGTTCAGGATTGTTGATATATCCTCAAGTGGTAGATTATTAGCTTTAGCTATAGTGGCGAAACTTCTTCTTAATGAATGGGGGCTAAATTATCTATATCTATCAATTTACCAGCTTTTTTAGCCCAGCTTCTTAATACATTAGACGTAGCCTTATGATATTCTTTATCATATTTAACTAAGAAAACATAATCATTTACTATATCTTCTTTTTCTCTAACTTCTTTAAGTCTTAATAATAAATCTTTTACTTTCTCACTAAAGTAAAAATCTACTATCTTCCCACCCTTTTCTTTAATATCCTCACACACTCTATTATCAAAGTCTATGTTATCCCATCTTAGATTACTTGTAGCCGTAACTCTACCCGCGGTTGAGAGAGCAAAGTTTATATAAACTTCTAATTGGAAATCATCTTGTTTTGACAATTTATCTTGCAGCTCTTTAGCCTGTTCTATATTCAAGAAATGTTTTTCTACAACAGGTAAACCCTTTTTAGGCCTTTCAATTAGAGATACTGGATTCTCTGTAACGATTCTTTTCCTTCTAAGATGGTCATATAGAGATGAAATTCCTGAGAATATTACTTTGATTCTATTAACATGATTGTCCTCCATCCTAAATGAAATGTATTCCATTATATCGTCTTCGGTACAATCTTTGATTAATAAATCATCCATTTCATCATGCAGATATTTAGCCCAAGTATATAAGTCACATTTATATACATATACAGTTTTCTCACTTAAACCAGCTATTTTCTTAGCTTGAAGAAATCCTTTAATTAACTTTTCATTATTTTTATTTATATTTCCTTCTACTTTAATTCTCTTACTTCTCTTTTCAAATATTGCCAATATTTCACTTCCTTTAAAGAGACTAAAGAAATTAATCTCTAGTCTCTAATTTGTCTTTTATTTCTGTTATATCTGTTTCTACTCTTTCAAGTCTACTATTGTTAGTATTTAATGCTTCTGCAAACTTGTCTAATTTATCATCAAATTTATCTATTGTATCTCCGAAAAGCTTTCTTTGCTCTCTAATCTCTCTAGAAAAATAAGCTCTTTCCTTTACTCTATCTTCTTGCTCTAGTTGTCTGTTCTTTTCTAAATACCTACCAAACCACAACATTACCACTGTTAATAGTATGGCTGTATATCCATACTGGCTCAGTAATTCAATCATTTCTTTAGATAACATCTACTTTTCCTTTCTGTTTTGAACTTGTATTTGATTTATTCCTATAGACGCTCCCCAACACAAAATACCTTCAAAGATAGCTTCTATTGACAATTCTTTCATAAATAAACAACTGCTTACCATTGCTATAACTAATAATATAAAAGGTATATATTTATTTTTAATATCTGACTCTTTTATAAAAGTACCTAATATGTAAAGTCCACCTATTAACATTATCAAATTCTGAGGTATAAACTGCATTATATCCATATAATTTCCTCCTATCCAAGAATTTCATTTAATTCTTTTACTTTAATTTTTATTTGCTCTAATTTTATATCATTGTTTTCTACCTTCATTGAACTTATCTTATTGCATATATTTATTATGTTTTGGCCATAGCCCATATCTGGACACCATTTACCAGATAAGTTTTCAACTGTTTTAGCTTCTCCATGTAAATATGGAAAATGTCTAGGGTCTAATGTAACTCCATTAACTTTGTATTCATTTTTACCAACTAATTCGCTATATTTTGGATAACCTTTAGCTCCAGCGTATAAAGCTAGATGGTCTATAAATGCTGACACTCCATCTTCCCAACAACTAAATCTTGTATGAGCCGATGGGTCTAAGTCTCCTCCACCTTTATTCCCTTTGAGTCCACATACATTGCAATATGAGGGATTTAAAACTCTACCAAAATTAAAATATCCAGTTTCTACAAATGCTTGAGCAATTGCAATAACTGGATTTACACCTTTTTTCTCTGCTTCTTTATATACTATTTGTGCTATAGCTTTGCATAAATAATGTGGTGGATTGGAGTTATTATTTAATGTGTCTAAATATGCAAAGACCTGTTCTAATGTTGCGGTTGGTTTATCTAATATATTCAATTCATTACCTCCTACTTCCCTATAAAATCTAATACTTTATGAAGTGTAACCCATCTATCATCACCTTGTAACTTAGTGAATCTTTCACTAGTCTTAATTTTGTCACTGGCTGAACCTATTACATAAAGATTTTGACAATGTCCAGCTACATAATTTTTTAACTCACATACATAGACTTCATCAGATTTATAATTTATGGCCATTACATTAGCTATAGCTTTATCAACTTCTCCTTCATAAACTATTGTATATTTCATTTTTTCCTCCTGCGTTTGATTTATAGACTTATTAAATATACCTTCAGCAATATCTGTAGCCATATCTTTAGCATTATAATTTTTAGTATCATCTGTATCTACAAAGCAACATTCAATTAAAAGTGATTTTGCTTTTGTTCTTCTTAAAAATGCTAGAGTTTTCTTTTCTTTGACACCCCTGTTTTTAAAAGCTTTATCCCCTTTAGCATGATAAGTTTTTGTTATCTTCTCACAAATTCTTGAAGCTATTTCAACAGTCTCTTTGTCATTTAAGTTATATACTAAAACTTCTACACCTCTACCTCCACCTGAGTTAAAATGAACACTTACATTTAAATCTGAGTTATATGAATTACATTTAGCTATAATTTTATTCAATATATCACTCTGAGAAGTTCCATTGTTACAAGTGCAATCATATACTTTACATTCTTTTTGAGCTAAAGGTATTAACTCTTTTAGCACATTTCTTGCCTCTGTAGATTCTTTTATATACTTTACTGCTCCAGAACCCACCTTCCCATCTGGATTATGTCCTGCATGGACTGTTAATGTTTTTATGTTCAAAACTACCACTCCTTTCAATTTTAAAAGAGGGTTAAATTAATAAACCCTCTAAATTTAGACATAAAAAAAGAACCTATACTATTTCACTTGGTTCTACTGGTGTTTCTTCTTTATTTAGTAAATTTGTTAACTCTGTGTACTCGCTTTTTTTAATTCTATTCATGGCATAAAACACATCTAACTTAGTTTGTAACTCTTCTTTAGTCTCAAAATTCTTTTGTTCAATCATTCTTTTTAAAATATTATGCATATTATCACCTCCTGTTTTTATTTATTTTATAACACATTGTTTGTGTTAAGTTCTAACATAGCTATTCTATAAGCATTATCTATTAATAAATTGTCTTGCTGTTTTTGATTTTCTATTAAAATTGTAATTTTATTTGCATTTATTTCTTCGATTGATGGTTGTAGATTAGGTGGATTCTTTTGTAGTTCTATCCACTCATTGTAGGCTTCTTCACCTGTCTTAATTAGCTCCCCATCTTTTATTACTGGAGTAAATAATTGTTTATCTTCTGTAATAAAATAATTGTCTATATTATTTAAATCATTTTCAAATCCGTATTCTATTAAAATATTTTTCTTTTCTTCTATATTCATATATAAAATTTCCTTTCCTATTCAATAAAATAAGTTCCATAACTATATATATCTGTATTACTTCCTAATTGTGTAATTTGAAGGTATCCATTTGCAAAATTAAAATACATAAAACCTTGAACTAATTGATTGTTTTGGGTTGTAAATATTGGAAAAACATAGAAAGTTTTAGGTGCAAATCCATTAGGAAGCTTTAATAATGCAATACTATCTGTTGTTGCTCCGCCAGTTATTCGCATGTGAAAACTAACTTGATTGCCATTTTTACTTATTATAAATCCATCATTATCTGAAACTGTTCTCTTCCATCCATTTAATAATTTGTTAGATAAATCTATAATTACATTCTTAGACTGTATATTATTAATATTTTTTATATTATCTCTGATAGCTTCTATATGACTACCTAAATTTTGTGTACTTTCAAAACTAATATCTGGAGTTATAGCATCAGTATTACAAATAAATCTAGTTTGGTTATCATATTGTTCTAAATTTAATGTTCCAAGCTCAATTTCTTGTGCTTTTTCTAATGGGTATACAACTGTAATATTATTACTTTTCAACCAAGTCGTGAATGTTTCCAAACTATCAGCTTTTGTCTTAGATATTCTTATCATCGTTTCATATCCTATATTTCCACCATTCGCAATACATTCGTAGTCGCAATTTGTAAGAATATTTGCTGATACAGGCTTAAATTTATCTGAATTTAATATGCATGTGTCTCCATTAGAATTTATTATTCCTTTAGAAGTTGCGAATACTATTGTATTTGTTTTTTCGATACTTGTGTGTATTCCCCAAGTCTCATCTCCATTTAGAATTATTTCTTCACATCTTTTTATTAAGTAATATTTATTATTTTTATAAATTATTTCATCTTTGATGCCATTTGGTAAACTTCTTAATGTATATGGAATTGTCTTTTCGTCATATTTATAAGGTTTATATTCTTTAATTTCTCCAATATTAATCATAATTTTTATATTTGGAGAATAGCCAACTGAATTAGTACCAATAAAAAAGTTTATATACTTAGTGTTTTCACTAGTAGTAAAAGAAAAAGTACTTGTAGTAGAGGTGCTTTTTATATATTTTTTATTTTTATCATACTCAAATATTTTTCCAACTACATCTAAATCATAGTTAATTGAATATTTTTTATTTTCATCCACACCTATAAAATTTTTATTAGAGGTTGCATTATTATCAGCATAAAAACTGCCATCATCTAAATAACTACCATTTCTAAACTCTTCATCAAACAAGTTTCCATCACTTTTAGAAGATATAATCTCTATATTGTCCCCTTGACCAACACTTTGTAATCCTTCAAAATAAGGAACATTTTTATTTGTATAATCACCTTCTAATAACAACATTTGTATATTTAAAGCATCGCTTGAATCTGTTATATATACTCTTAATTTGTCTATATTATTATCCATATTTAATTTTAAAACTTGGTTTCCACTTTTAGTAAATACTTCTTTATTACCGTCTCCACTGAGAATTGTATGTATAGTATAAAATACATTTATATCTGTTACATTTACAATCAAAGTGTATATGCCTGTATTTAATCTATTTAGCAATTTTACATATGCAGCACTATTATTCAACTTTATAAAAGTTCCTTCTTTAGTACTATTTCCTTCTAATGTAAACATGTTTGTAGACGCCAAATTAACCAATGTCTTTCCTTCTAGGTTTAAGTTAGTTATATAACCTTTCTTACTATTTTCTATTGTATATTCACCTGTATTAGTAGTACATTTTAAATTTTCAACTTCTTTTAAATCTTCTATATCATCAAGATTTTTAAGTAAATCTTTGTATATCAAATTAAATCACCTCTTTCCAATAAAAAAAAGAACCTACTTTGTTGGTTCTGTTCCTTCTACTACTCCACTTTCTTTAATTATATAATCCTCTACAGATTTTCTGTACTCTGTGTTAGTTACATCATCTAACTCAAATTCTCGATTTTTCAACGGATTTAATCCTTTATTTAATATCCTTTCTGCTAATATTCTTACTACTATTTCATTTCTATTCATTATAATAATCCTCCTACCTTTTCATTTTCTGCAATTAAAATTTGATTTTCTAACTCTTGTATTCTCTTTTCTTCATCTGTTATATATATTGGTATTTCTTCTAAGATTGGTTCTTTTGTCTCTACATTTATACCTATAACTCTATTCCTTGTATAATCTATACTTCCATATTCAATATCTATATAATGCAATTCTGTTATTATATCATGTGGCAATACATCTCCACAGGACTCGCCTGTTTCAAAGATTGTTCTACCTGTTTGGTCATATATTATTCGGTTTGGAACATTCATGTTTTCTCCTCCTTTTAAATAAATTTAACAGCATACCATTTATAAGTATGTTTTTGAGTTGAATCAAAGCTATAAGCTGGAATCTGAACGCCAGTATTATTAAAATAGACATCCCCCTCTGAGTTACTATATAGCCAACCATTAGCATGAAAATACTCATCACCACTTTTTCTGATAAAAGATGTAACACTTGAAAAATCAACACCTCTTTGTGTGGCAACACCATTACAAGCGAAAAGGAAAAGTTTATAATTATTTTTATATTCAGCATCATAGTAATCAAAATCAGCAAAGAAAATATTAGGTTTAAAGCCTAAATTACTAACTTTAATCCAAGAACCAGGTTTGGTAACATTGTCGGTTAGATATGGATAAGCAATTTTAGTACTATCCGCAAAAGAAGTAACTGTACCACTAGCAACTTTATACTTAGTATTTAACTGTGTTATAGTATTATTAGCTTGTGTTAATTGATTCATCAAATCTTGTAAACTAGCATCCGAACTATCAAAAGATAATTTAATTTTCTCTGATAACTCTACAAGTGTATTATTTAAACTTGCGTCTATATTCTTTAATGCTAAAGTATTTATAATACTTGTTTTCCCAGTTTTAAAACCCGAATTAACTTCAATTAATTTTGTAGATATATCATTTAAATTAACATTTTCTTCGGGCAATGGCATTATATTTTTACTTATACTTAATACTTTTTCTACAGTAGTATTACTACTGTCTGTAACAACTATTTTAAGTGTGTGTAGTGCATTATCTTCTAATATATAGTTAATTGTTTTCTCTGATGTTAAATCTGTTGTGATAGTTTCTTTTAATACATCATCAATAAACCACTCTATTTTAGTTAATAATGTAGGGTCTGTATGGTCTGCTTTAAATGTTGCTTGTGTGGAGTTATAAGAGGATATATTTAAAAAGGGTAATGCTTGGAGTAATGTTATTTTAGCATAACCATCTGCTTTAGTAGTATTACCTCCAACAGTCATAACTACATTTTCAAGATAATATTTAGATGTTGGCGTATATCCAATAGGTTTATAACTATCTTTGGTTAACACATAACCACTTCCACCTCCTGCTCCACCAACTCCTATTATAGCAGAGCCACCAAACCAGCCACCTCCACCTCCGCTTCCATTTCCGTTTCCATCTCCTGTTATAACGGAACAACCTTTTCCAAAACTTCCATTTTCTGTACTCACACGACCGATACCACCTTGGTATTGTGTACCACCAGGGCGATGTGTAGAATTTGCGCTATATCCAGTACCTCCTTCTAATCCACCTCCTGCACCACCAGTATGAGGATAATATGCACCACCACCTCCACCAGCAACAATTATACGAGAAAGCAAACTTTGAGAATTATCCCAAACACCTCCAATAAGCCTTATATCCGTAGCACCACCGCCGTACATAGAAAAATAAGTACCCATAACCTGTTGATTTAAATAACCTTTACCTCCACCATTAAAACCTTTTTTAGTGTTATTACTAGTAGATGAAGAAGCAAAACCAGTTTCCCCAACATAAACATACAATGTAGTTAGTTTATTTAATGTAAGTTCGCCTTTAGAATATCCGCCTCTAGCATCAGTATCCCAAGAAGAATTATTAATACCGCCAGAAGCACCATAACACTCCATTTTATATTTGCCAGGTTTTAATATTACACTTTGTGGTGAACCTGTATAATTAAAATTCCATTCTATAGCCATTTTTCACTCTCCTTTAACAATAAGTTATCAACTCATTTACACTTGTTGCAATATTAGATAAATTCCCATTCAATTTTTCTTCTATATTAACTAATCTATCTTCAATTTTTTTAGATGAATAAGTAGTCATTTCACTCACTCTGTTATCATCCACTGTAGCGTTTATAAAATGAGTCTCTGCATTCCCATTTATCACATAAACATTTAACTCAACTTTTACTTCACTTCTAATCTCAATAGAATTATCATCTATAATCCTAAAGTTTGTAACTACATTCTCTTTTGTAGTAGCATCTATAATATTTACAACTATTCTTTGTGTTAATAAGTTATGTGTTACAGTTGCCTTAAATCCACCCTCTAAATCATCTAGCCAATCATCAACAGTTACTGTTTGAGTAGATGCTACATTAGAACCTCCTGCTATTAGCTGGTCAATTTTAGTATTTAACTCTGTCTTAGTAGTTTCTATATTTGTATTAACTTTTTCAATTTCATTACTAGTATTACCAGGTACATTTTTTAATTTTTTTACTGCATCTTCATTTAACAATTTCTCACCTTCTTTTTTATTTAGAGAGCTACAAAAGTAACTCTCCATTTTGAACATAAAAAAGAACTATCCTATATAGTCCTCACCTGTTATTTCTCTATATTCTACTTCAGTTATT
>NZ_JACVWG010000022.1:0-17383 GCF_020658465.1 Clostridioides sp. ES-S-0049-02 | reverse complement strand
AATTCATAAAATATGTCACAAAAACAAATTCTAAAACGTTATATGTTATGAAAAGTATAATAAAGGGGGAAATACTATGTTTTTAAAAAAATTAAAAAAATCTACTATTATAGCGTTAACAGGATTAATGCTAGTTAGCTCTCTAGGAAATTTATCATTTGCAGATGAAAAATCTAATGAACTAAATTCAAAGTCAACATTATCATCTTTTGATATAGAAAGTAAAGATGAACAGTCCTTTTCTGAAACAAGAAATGAATATGATATGGTTAAGGAATTAAGAAATATGGGAAACCAAAAACTAAAAACTTTAGGTTATGATGATAATCAAATTAAAGAATTAAAAAATTATGAAACTAACTTTAAAAAACACATTGAAGAAATGAATTTACTATCTGATACTGAATTAAAAAACTTAGACTATAGTGATGAACAAATAAACATAATTAAAAATTTTAATGGAAGCGAATCACAAATTGAAAAAGCCGCAGCCAGTGTTACAAATACAATTTCAAAAAATAGTTCATCTTCAACAGCATCAAAATCAAAACTTAATGTAAAAATAAGATTTTCATGGAGTGGAGTACCTGTAATGCAATTCACAGATGCTTATGCAATAGTAAATGGAGAGGGTATGTATTATGATAATGAAAATACATTATTTACAACTACATACACAGGTTCAGGAGGACAAAAAACTTATAAAGGATATTTAAAAAGAGCAGGTGCAGGAAATACAGGTGCTGATACTAAGTTTCCAGTATATCGAAATGAAGTTGTAAAATATTACTTAAAATCAGGAAGCGCAAATATTGGAATGAGCAAAAGTAGCAGAGTAAAGCAATGTGGTATAGGTGTTAGTTATGGCCATGCAAGTATAAGTCTTGGAATAACAGTTACATATCCAGCTTCACTTGGGATTTCATTTGGAAGTAAAGTTACTCCAACATATAAAAGTAATTTATTTACATTATAGTAAAATGAGAACATATTTTTAATTAAATAGATTTATTTATAATTTATAATAAAAAATTGAATGTTTATTAAATTTTTAGCCACTTTTATTTAAGTGGCTTTTTCATTTTTAAAATAATTGATTTAGTATATATTTTTATCAACAATATAATTCTTACTGATATGCCATTTAAAAACCTCATAAGAGGGAAGGGGATGATAGTATAATCTCACATGTTTTATTAATTCTATTCTGTATATAGGGTTTATACTTAGACAATAGTAGATATTTCCTGTTTTTTCTACGTTCCTTAATTTTTCCTTACTGGTAAAATATGCTAATTTACATATAATAAAAAGCTTCAATAGTAATCAAACTATCAAAGCTTATCTTTATCTAATATCTATTATTTACATTTGATTGAAACATTTTGACATTTCGGATAGATTCTTTTGAAGCTTTTACTATATCAACAAGAACCCTTATCTCATATTCATTACAATCTTTTAAAACTTCGCTTAATTCTTTTTCAAAAACAACTTTAGAGTCTAGTATTGTGTCACATAGTAATTCGTCGATTGACACTCCTAACACATTAGCGATTGCGATTAGAGTTTGTAAACTTACAGAAGATTTACCTGTCTCGATGTTTGACATGTGGGAAGGAGTTATGTTTATTATTTCTGATACAGTGTCTTGTGTAAGCTTTTTTCTTATTCTAGCAATTTTGATTCTCTGTCCAATAGCTTTAAAATCAAGTTCCATATACATGTATTTACCTTTCCTAAGTATTCACACATATTGTAACCTGTTCATAATTATATTATAATGAACTAATAAAAGTTTTATTACTTATGCTACATAATAATGAATTATTAAAAGTATAATTTGTAATAATTCAAGAAAGTGAGAATATAATGGATACACTAAAGATACCCGAAGCTGAATTTAAAGTCATGAAATTTGTATGGAGTAAAAACGATATAGTCACTTCTAAGGAAGTCATAAAAGCAATGCAAATTGAATGTGATTGGAAACCAACAACAACACTAACGCTTTTATCAAGACTTGTTGTTAAACGCTTTTTAGCATCTGAACGAATAGGCAGAATTACACATTACACAATACTTATAACAAAAAAAGAATATAAAATATCTGAAACAAAAAGATTCTTAAATGACATACATTCAAATTCATTAGAAAGCCTTTTAGCTTCTTTGAAAGATAATATTAAACATAAAAAATAGTACACCAGTATGAATAATATAACTTATACAAGTGTACTTTTTTTATATGTTACTCACTTAATTATCCTTTAAGCTTATGTAAATGCTTATATTGATTATTTTCAATTTCAATCGACTTAGTTAGCTTCTTATTTTGATGATATCTAGAGTAATGTATTTATAAGTCTTATTAATTTTAATTACTTTATCTTAGTATATTTTTGAAATTTATGAGGAATTAAATCATATGCTATTGTAAAAAAATTAAGTATAAAAATAAGTATTAATACTCTAGTTAAAAAGCTTAAAGATATTCCTTTGTATCTTGTAAATATTGGTGAAGCAAATATAATTGAAAAATATACAATTAGATAGTATATAGAACGATAAATACTGTTTTTGATTCTATATGTGGTATTACATTTTTTACAACTAAGTTTTCCTGTAAATATAATTTTAAATCTATCTTTAATAGTAAAAGCATAATTGCACTCTAAGCAATTTTTCATAATAAACCACCTTTTTACCCCACAATATAGTTTGCAAATTGTTACTTAACTTTTGTAAGTATAGTTTTCTTTTATTAATATTTCTGAGATGTACTTATTAATGTTTTTGACTCACTTTCAGCAGTAATTATTGCTAGCCCTCTATAAGTATGACCTTTTGCCACAGGATATGAATTTAAAACAGAACACGTTTTTCCTCCTGTTTTCTTAGAAGATGTTTTTACATCTACCCAACTCCCATTTTTTAATTCCTGCAATTTAGTTATAATGGATGTTTTAGTTACTCCAGATTTTCCAACAACAGAAGCATTTATATTCGCTTTTCCATTAGCAAATGATAATTACATCTACCATTTAATATGTAAACTGAAAAAGGACTTATTTCCTCTTTACCATCTTCCATAAAAATAATATCAGATGAATTAAAATCATCAGCAAAACTAAAAATATTTGCTGACATTGTCATTATTAATACACATAGAAATATTGAAATTATATTTTTTACTCTCATTAAGTACCTCCTTATAAAATATAATATATTCAATATAACAACTAACTGGTAATATTTTAGACAAAAACTTACTTAATATTTTCTGCAATTTTAATAAATTCTTTTTTATCTTTTCTAGTTATTTTTTTTGTAGGTAGTTCTTTAGATAACATATAAATATTATTTTTATCATTCCACAATAATTGTTGAGTATTTTCTTTTTCAACATATTGTGCATAATGATTATTAAATTTTATATTTTCAACAAATGCATCTTCTGTATCCAATACTACAACATCTCGAGAATCTGGCATCATTTGATAAATTATATAATTATCTGATTTATCTTTATATGATATTGATAGATAATTTTCTTCTTCAATTCTTTCAATCTCATTATATCCAGGAGATATATATTTAGGTTCTATATATTTAAATGATACATTTGACTTATGAGGATTTATAAAATTATAGTCTGTAAATTCTTTATAAACTTTCTTCATTATTCTCATTAAACTTTCTGGAAAAGCTTCTGTCTTTATTGTAGTTACAGTGAATATACTTGATAAAATGATTATAAAAACAATAGCAATTCTTCTGAAAATTTTATAAGAGTTCTTTTTTACTATTTTTTTATTTTCTTTTATAAGTTTATTCATTTTCCTCTCAAATTCTATAGAAAAATCATGGTTAATATCTTCATCACAAGGTAATTCATACAACATTTTTTCTTCTATTTCTGGAAGCTGTTCATATAATAATTTTTCTATATCTAATTTATCTTTATTCATTTAACAATGCCTCCATTTCATTTAAACTTTTTTTTAATTTTTCTAATGCTCTTTTATTTCTCTTATACAAATTAACCTCTTTTATATTTAATATTTTAGAAATCTCTTTTGTAGAAAAACCAGGACTATACTTTAATAAGATTATTTGTAAATCTGCTTCAGAGAGTTTTTTTAAAGCTTCTCCTAAGTGACTGTAGTCTCCTAATCTTTCAATTGATAAATCTAAAGAATTAAATTTATAACTCTTATCATCAAGATTATTTATTTCCTCTCTCTTTCTCTTATTATATATATTTATTGAAATTCTCTTTACTATAATAACAACGAACCCTTTAGTTTTTGGACTGTTTACATCATTTATTTTATCAAGATTATCAATTATTTTCAAAAATGCATTGTGAACAGCATCTTCTGATAATGCTTCATCTTTTAAAATTTGATTAGCAACATAAAACATTAGTTTTTTGTATTTAATATATATATCTTCAAACTTATTCCTTTCTTCTTCTGAATTTATAATAGCCAAATATAACAACATAAGTTAATCTCCCTCACAACATATATTCTTTATAAATAAAATTATATAAAATTTTAAAAATTGTATATATATATGTCTAAAAATAATTTTGATATTTGTTATATCTTTAAATAAAATAAATTGGAGGATATTTATTATGAAAAACTTAAAATCGAAAACAATAATATCAATACTATCTTTATTATTGATATTAAGTTACACAATGCCAACTTATGCAAGCACATATTCTTTTGAACAAAATAAGAAAGAGTTAAATGAAGTACTTGAAGAAGTTTATAAAGAAAGAAGTTTAGGAACTGTCTCTAAAAAATTCTTAACAGGTTTAATGTATCTCCTGAGGAAATAAATACTACAGGAGAAATGCAAACATTTGGATTTAACCAGTGGACAGACTTAGGGAAGGGTTGGAAAATGACAGTGCATAGACCTCATGGAAGTGATGCAACTAAATACCATACACACGTTAAAAAAGGAGGAGTAGAAGCTAAAGAAGCTCTTGATGGAACTTCAACTCATGGGAAAGATAATACTATGAATAACAAAGGTGTTCCTAAAGATATTCAAGACAAAGTAAGAAATCATAAAGATGTTAAAAAAGCTAGAGATGAAGAAGCAAAAGCTAAACAAGCTAAGCGCAAAATGAATTCACAAGGATTAAAATTAAAAATTCGTGATGACTTAATTATCGCAATAAGTATATTTGTTTCTATTGTTGGAGTAACTTTATTCGCACTTACAGAATATGCTTCTTGGTTAGCTGTATTATTAATATTATAAAAGGAGAATATAGTTAATGGAAAAACCAAGTATATATTTAGTTGGAGAATTTAGAGTAAAAGACTTTGAAATTTTCAAGCTTATGAAAACAGATGATTGTTTAAATGAATTATTAGGTTTTTATGTGATTGAAGATTGTAAAAGAAAGGCAGAATTAAAAGATTACCCATACTTAGTTGATGTTTATAAAGATAATCCTAATGAATTTGATGCTGGAATAAATTTAATCAAAGTTCATTTTATCTCAGAAAAAGATTTTGATGTAGAAGAAAAAGAAGTGCTTGAACACGTTGGAGTAAGTTTAGTAGAATTCAAAAATAACACAAGTACTTTGTTCTATATACATAAAAATAAAGATATAAAAAAGTTTTTGAATACATATGATGAAAATCCATTTAGATTATATAATGAATTATTGCAAGTTACAGAATTAAGACCTAATGTTCTAAATTTTAAAATTAGTTCTTTAAGTAATCTATATCAAGAGCAAATATAAATTTAAATAATTGCAGAAAGAAGTGATTAAAATAGGAGAAAAAAATATGTATTTAAAAATTAATTTAATATTAACAGTATTAGGTTTTATAATATTATTTTTTAACAATGACTTAGCATTATCACTAAAAACAACATACTTAGCTGATAAAAGCTTTGAAAACATAATTGAAAATCAAATATTTAGAAACTATTCTTACATGTTTTTAATAATAGGTAGTGTGTTATTTTCCAGAGGAATTTGTAATTTAACTAAACCTGAAATAATCAAATTCATTACAAATAAAAAATAGCTAAAATAAAAGGACTTACAGTTTATAAGTCCTTTTATTAAACATCAAAGTAATTCCCAAAAGAATAAATTGAACTACATCCCCCTTAATACAAAGAACCCTTTCATTAAACTTTTTGTTTTTTCAATTTCAGCTCCTTTATTATCTGTGATAATATCCCCTTTATTAGTTGTCATTTTCATGATATTTCAACTTGTTCATAGCCTTTTTAAATATACCAAGAGACCCCTAAAAAGAGGACAGGACTACGTCCCCCTTAATACAAAGCGACATTTCAGGCAACATTATAATTTTAGATATTTAGTTACTGTACTTCGATTAACTTTTAACTCTTTCGCTATCTGATTATTATTTAATCCTTTCTCTTTTAATCGCTTTATCAAATTTATTTTATCTTGCTTATCTTGCTCTCTACTTGTTAATCCATTTTCATTTCTTCGAGCTAATTTTTTAGCTAATTTTTCTCTCTCATTAGCTTCTTTTTTACCTATTATTGTTTTTAGATATTTTTGTTCTTCTTCCGTTATTCCCAATAAATCTATCAAAGTACTATTTTTAAATTTATATTTCTTGCCCTTGTACGCTGTTTCTGCACTCTTTGTATGTTTTACTACTTCGTTCTCTCTTAGTGGTTTTATAAACTGTTTATTTAGTTCCAATGTACATTCTAATGCTTGTACTTCATCCTCCATGAAGCAACAAGTGAAATATCTATATAAAAACAAAGTTACTTCTCTGCACCCTTCCATATCATAACTTCTAAGCTCACATATTTTTGTCAAGTCATTAAGTCTTGCATGATATAAACTATACTCATTAAATAAACTAATGACCTTCTTGGGTCTCCCTTTGCTTTTCTGCTTCTTTTCCTTCAACTCTGGTAAATAATTTTCTTGTATCTCTTTTAAAGTATATGTATATCCTTCATAATCAATAATCTTAACTTCTGTCTGTGTCTTAGAGTTAATTGTTCCTGTGGCTCTTAACACACGTGTAGGGTCTAATGCTTTTGCATCTGCTCCAAATTCTTTTAGTTTATTATATATATATCTTTGTATCGCATACCAAAGTGGCAAGGCTTTACTTGGTACTGGTTCAAGTTTCAATACATAATATAGCCCTCTTCCACTATCAACTAACATAGTTGGGTTTGGTATTATTCCATTTAAATCTTTTTCTATAAAAAATCTGACTGCTTCTTTTGTATAATTTGTATTGTAACAATCTATATCTATAAATATCGAATTTAATTCTTTTATATTTTCAATTCGTCTCTGTGGTTTATAAAAAGTATTCTGACTTATATAAACATTTACTTTATTATCTATAAGCTCACTATATTTATTTTCTAATTCATTTATTTTATAGTGCCATTGTGTAAATTTTTGTTCTTTTTTACTTGCTAATGTTATGTATCCTTTTGACTTACTATGTATTACTTCTAAGTTATTTATATCATTTAATAATATATTCTTTGAATTTGAACAAGTCATATTTCCCCCTTATTTTAGGAGCCAATCAAGTTCTAACAAGCTATGTATTTACATTCTTTTGTAAATCTCGTATAATTAACTTATATATGTTGATTAAACTCTAGTAGTATGATTGACTCTAGTTGAAAAGGTGAGTGTATGCCGTCACACAGGCACTCGCCTTTTGTTATTTTTTGTTAACTAATATTATAGCATTAATAAAATTATAATTCATTGTTTGAAATTATTTTTCTGACAATCTTAATATATACATCTAGTAGCATATAAAAGTGAATAGATAGTAATATATCATCACAAATAAAAAGATTATCCAGTAACAACTTTTTGTGTAATGTACTTTAATGAAAAATGAGCTCTTTACTTGAACTAGTCCCAACCATACAGAATTGTATATATGCCGAAATTGTATAATCTCTTTCATAAAGTACTCTATACTGATTTGTAGAGTATCTCTGTTTAAAATAACTTAATTCAAAGGTTATACATATTTAACATCTCTTAAATCTATATAAATAAAAATTTTGTGATAAAGTTAAATATTAAGAAGTGAATAGTTAATGTAAAATATATACAACCTAATTATTATAAAGTATACTTATGAAATGATTGAAAATATGAGGTGAATTTATGACAACAAAGAAGAAAAATAATCCTACAACTTTTATAAATAATATGAAATTACCTATCCATAGATGGTTTAGATACTCAGCTGGATATTCATCTGAATGGGTGGAATGTATTGTTAATAAAAAAATAAATGAAAAAAATTTGGATAGAGGGAGTATCAAAGTATTAGATCCGTTTTTGGGATCAGGAACAACTGCATTAGC
The DNA here is from genome assembly GCF_020658465.1 of Clostridioides sp. ES-S-0049-02. Classification (NCBI taxonomy): domain Bacteria; kingdom Bacillati; phylum Bacillota; class Clostridia; order Peptostreptococcales; family Peptostreptococcaceae; genus Clostridioides; species Clostridioides sp. ES-S-0049-02. The sequence goes on along the minus strand of NZ_JACVWG010000022.1, from coordinate 8,986 downwards.
ATGTGAAAAAATAGGAATTAAATCATATGGTTTTGAATCCCATCCATTAATATTTAGAATAGCTGATGCTAAATTACAATGGGATGTTAATATAAATCAATTCATTGCAATGGCCAATGAAATTATTGAAAAAGCTAAAAATATATTAGGAAATACAGAAGGATATCCAGAATTAATATATAAGTGCTATACACTTGATAATATAGAGAGATTAGATAGTATAAAGCAAATGATTAATCAATTAGACACAGAGACAAAAGAAGGAAAATTATGTTGGTTAGCATTTGTTTCTATATTAAGAAGTTCATCACATGCAGGTACCGCACAATGGCAATATGTATTACCTAATAAGACTAAGGTAAATGTATCGGACCCATATGAGGCTTATACTAGGCAAGTTGAATTGATGGCAGAAGATATTAGAGAAGTTCAATCGATGGTTCCAGTTAACCAAATAGAAATCAAAGCTGAATTATATAAACATGATTGTAGGATCTTAAGTAATAAAATAGAAAAAGATAGTATAGATTTAGTAGTAACATCTCCACCATATGCAAATAATTATGATTATGCAGATGCAACAAGGCTAGAATTAAGTTTTTTAGGAGAGATAAAAGGATGGTCAGATTTAAAAGATTATGTTAGACCACATTTATTAAGGGCATGTACTCAACATGTATCAGATTTAAGAAAAGATACATTCATGATGATCAAGGATGATATATTGAAAGTAATATATGACGAACTATTAGTAGTTTGTACAACCCTTGATGAAGAAAGACATAATCATGGGGGTAAGAAAAATTATCATACAATGATTGCAACATATTTTTTAGATATAGCAAATGTATTAAAGAATTTAAGATATTATTGTAAAGATGGTGCAAATATATGTTTTGTAATTGGGGATTCAGCTCCATACGGAATATATGTTCCTGTAGACAAATGGATTGGGGATCTATCATTGTCATTAGGATTTAAGGAGTATGAGTTCATAAAGACAAGAGATAGAAATACAAAATGGAAAAATAGAAAACATGATGTATTATTAAAGGAAGGTTTTCTATGGATTAGGGGGTAGTTAAAATGGCAAAATCAAATGCTCATAAATTTGGTCAAATGATAGGTGATTTACTTGAAGTGGCTATTATAGATAAATTGAAACCCGTGTGTAAAGAATATAATATGTATCTAGACTATCAACATATGAGAAAGGCAAGAAATAATAAAAAGAAAGTTAGATGGGAAGATGAAGATGGAAATAAACATGATCTAGATATTGTAATAGAGATTAATGGCAGTGAAGAGAAATTAGGAGATCCAAAAGCATTTATTGAAATGGCATGGAGAAGATCAACAAGACATTCTAAAAACAAAGTTCAAGAAATTGCAGGTGCGGTTTTACCTATAGTAAAAAAATATAATAGACTTTCACCATTTTATGGAGCTGTTCTAGCTGGTGAATTTACAAGTTCATCTTTACATCAGTTAGAGTCACAAGGATTTAAGGTGCTTTATTTTGATATTGGTACTATAATACAAAGCTTTAAATTGATAGGTTTAGAAATTGAATGGGATGATAATACAGATGAAGATATAATTGCAGAGTATATAAAATTTTTCAATGTAGTTTCATCAGAAGATAAGGACAAGTTAATAGAATATATTTTCAAATCAAATGAAGAGAAATTAAATCAATTTATTAAATCATTAAAAGATTGTTTTTTAAGAAAAGTAGAACGTATAAGAATATTTACCTTATATGGGGATATTGTGGAAGTTGATTCTATTGATAAGGCAATTGAATATATAAATAATCATGACAAAGAAAATACAAAAATAGATACTCTTATTGGTTATGAAATATATGTAAAGTATAATAATGGAGATAAAATGGAAGCAGAGTTTAAGGAAAAAAGAGATGTATTAAGATTTTTAAATGAATTATAGAAATTATATTAAAAAATACATATTAAAAGATATCTTTTAATATGTATTTTTTATGCCAAATTATTATACTTGATATCTATACAACACAACTCAGGAACATAGTATAATATTCACAAAAATATTCAAGTAACAATTTCTCTTGTTAATTATTCTCATGTACATATTTTTGAAATTATTTCCATAAAAAATATAAGCTATATTAATATTTTTAAAGGTTATTCTTTATAACTACTAGAAAGCTACTTTAGTAGTTATTTTATTTTGGAGGTCTAAACATGGATAGATATACATTTGATAATTTACCTATCAAGGAGCAAATACAATATATTAATAATAAGCTCCTAGAGGGTAGTACACTAACTAATACATGTAAAGATATTGGTATTGGTCGTACAACTATAAGAAATAGATTTAAACAACATGGATATGAGTTTAATCAAGCTAAGAAGCTATACATATCTATTGTTGAAGTTGTTGAATTAGAAAGTAGTTTAAAAGTAGTTATGCAAGAAAGTAGTAACAAAGTAGTTGAGACTGATACTAATAATATTAATAACTTGAAGGACATTTTATATAATTTTAATGAGATGAATACTAAGCTAAATGAAGTATATAGTTGGTATGAATCCCAAAGTAGTAATAAAGTAGTTGGGGCTGATAAACTAAATATAGATGATTTTGAGGGCAATATAGTCACTAGAAGCTATAAGGTATATGAAGATATTCAAAAAGAGTTTGTAGCCTTCTGTGAAGCTAATAAGAAGTATAGGGTACAAGATATTATTAGTCAAGCTCTTAAAGATTTTATGGATAAATATAAGTAATTTTACTTACTTTCTGACATTCTAAAAACTTTTCCATGAAAATCTCATTTTTTGGTTTTCTGTGAAAAATATGTACTCCTTCCAGTTCTCTATCTTTATTTACTTATTAAATGTGATGGGGGGCGTATTATATATATTTCTATCGAGCATATACTCATCAAAACATAGCATTAGTTTGATTATTATATTTCTATTTGCTCTAAGCTTTTATATATAATTTATCCCTCAATACATTGTAATTACTTACTTCTTTAGTTTTAATATTAATATTCAAATCATTCCTTTTTAAAGGTGCTATAAGTGCTATATAGACATTGCAACTTATATACTTTTTACGGGTGCAGTTGCATATGCAAAATCTTTATTTCCCGACATTTAACCATCTGTGAATATTTATATCCTTTATTAGTCAAACATAGTATTTTAAACAACTCCGACTATCTTTAGTAGTAATATTTTACATAGCTTTACTAATGTATTTTTGCATCTGCAACCATGATTTTAAGTTGCAACACCCCACCCCCACACCTTACACAAAACAACGCCTATCTCCGAAGCCATATACCTACCTCGGTTCACATTTTTTAATTTAAAATGGTTATTTTTATCAAGGGGGGGCTAATTATTGCACTTTTTTGTGGTGAATCAAATAGCCCTCTATGTGTTGATATAGCTTTATTTGAAGCACTTAATTGAGTTGTTTCAATCTAAATTAAGTGAGTTTTAATAAGACAAAATATATAGGTTGTAACTTTATTTCAAAAATACAGTAAAATAAATGGCTATATACATTGATTTCACTTGGATTAAAGGATGTTTTCGAGTTGTTTTATTTATCTTTTTACTTAATGAAAAATAAATTGAAATATTTTTGCATAAATTTTATTTTATATCCTTTTATTTAATAAATTCTATTAAATGATATAAAGCTATGTACGTATTGGTATCACTAGTGTATAGCTTTTCAATTAAGTTTGTATTTTTAATATTCGTGTTTGATTTATCTAATATCAATTTATATTTTTGCTAGGCTGAAAGATTAACTTTATTAAGCTTCAATATTCCTTTATTATCATGTGACTTTCAATTGATAATAGCCATTTTTTCTAAACAAGATAAAAACAATATCTATGCCAGTAATAGTAATACATACAAGTATATAAAAAAATGTACGATTACTATAAACTATTACATTTATTTTAGTTGTCTTTATCCATTGCAATTGCTCAAATACAAGGTTATTTAGTTAAGCACTATTTATAAAATGTAAAAATAGCCAAGAAAATCATACATTTTTAATTATAAATTAAGTTTCATAATAGCATTATCAGCTTGTTTCTGTACTATCCCAATATAAGTTAATGTATCTATTTGATTAGCATGATTTAAAGCTCTTTGTGCTACTTCAATTCCTTCATCCCTAAATATATGTAAACCATGCGTTTTCCTCATGCTATGAGTACCTATGTTTAATTTTATCCTACAAGCTTTTGAAGCTTTTTTAATAATTCTATATGCTTGTGTAGTGCTTATTGCTTCATTCTCTCCCTTTTGACTTTTAAATAGGTATTCATTAGTTGGTTTATCTTTACAATATATATCTAATATTTCTTTCAAACTATCATTTATGGGCTTTCTTATTCTTTTCCCTGTCTTACTTTCTTTTATATTTATTTCTTTTTTCTTGTATACGTCTTTGACTCTTAGTTTTAAAATATCCTCTATTCTAAAGCCAGTATTTAACCCTAAAGTTATTAGGGTTAAATCTCTTATTTTACCTTTGTTTCTAAAATATCTTTTAAGCTTCTCTATATCTTTTTTATTTTCAATAGGTTCTACTCTCATTTAAATCACTCCTATTTATAAATCCCAAAATGGGTGTTCATAAAAAAAACAATATACACTTTTCCCTTTGGATTGTATTTGCCAAGCAAGATGCTTTTCTTCTCTTATACTTTTAGTTTCATCTAAGCAATCATGTAAAAGTTGCTCGTCAGCTTCATCAACTCTAAAAACTCCCGATTTATTCTTTTCAAATACATCTGCTAATTTTACTTTTCTCAAATCTAATTTTGGTATTTTTCTATAACTTCTCTTAGTCTCTTTCATAATGTCCTCTTTCATATTTTTATTTTTTAAATTTACTTCCCTTAACCTTGATTTACCCGCTTAACCTTAATTTAGGTAATAAAAAAAGCCTAATAAAATTAGACTTTGCGTTTTTATCAACAAAAACCTAAAAATAGGCTTTGGCTCTCAAAAGATATTAAATTATTAATACATACACTTTTCTATAATACAATTATATCTATTTATTAATATAAAGTCTATACACATTATGTAGGAATTGTGTAAATATTTTGTATTTTTTTTGTGTATATAAATCTTTAGACATTTAATTAATAATATATCAAAGTAACTACCTAACACTCCTTTTTATTTCTCCACCCTCGAATATCTTTATCCACTCATAAAGTGTAGTTCTTCCAATGTTTAATATCTTTGCAACTTCATTCTTCTTTAAGCTTCCATCATTGATTTTATTATAATATTTTATAAATTCTTTGTTGGTTTCTAAAAGCTCCTTAGTTACTTTTTGTCTACCAAACCATTTGCCTGTTTTTGTATTTATCTCCCCTTTTTTCTTATCCTCTTTTAACTGGTCTATTTTCTGTTGTGTTCTCTCTTGAATTGTTTCTCTCTCCATTTCTGCAACTGCCCCAAATATACCTAATAATAGCTTATAGGTACTGTTTCCTGTGTCTATACCTTCTTTTAATATTTTCACTCTTACACCTTTTTGAACTAATACATCTATAATATCAATTAAATCCTTTAAATTCCTTCCTAGTCTGCTTATAGACTCACAGTAAACAATATCTCCCTCACTTACTTCTACTAACATTTTGCTTAATGCTTCTCTTTCCTTTGTTGCTCCTGTTATTACATCTTTATATATTTTATCGAACTTAATCCCTTCGCTTTCCAAAACTCTCTCTTGTCTGCTATTGTCTTGTTTTCTTGTGCTTACCCTTTCATACCCTATTATCATAACCTTACCCCCGTTCATCTTGTTATAATAATTATACAATATATTTTTTGTTCGGTCAAACTATATTTTTCATTTTTTACAATACCGAACATATTTTATTGTTGATTTTCAATGATTCTATGTAAAAATAATACAAATATTGTTTGTACGGTTAAACGTTGGTTTTTCCGAACACAAACATGTCACCTTTTTTATATCAACTATTCCCTAAATATTTTATATAAAATCGCCAAAATTTTTTTATTGTAGGCATATAAAAAACTTCCAAAAATAATTGAATACTTAGAGCTTTTTTCATTCTAAATGTAAATTAAACTTAATTCTATATCAAATTTGCAATTTAAAATATTAACTATATTATGCTAACATATCAATAAAATAACAAAGGTGGGGAATTATTTAATTATGAGTACAAGAGAATTTAATACACTTGAAAAAAGATTAGATTTTTTAGATTTTAGACAATAGTTATTATTTAGAAACAATGGTACAAGTAGGTTACTATTTGAGCATGAAATAACACGAGAAGAAGAAATTTTACTAATGGATTTAATGGATTCTTACAGAACTAAAATTTCTAATGGAGAAAAAGTTACAAAAAGTTCTTTTGAAAATGATGTTTACAGTATCATTCCTAGTAAAAATAGAGATTATCATTTTTGTGAGTTTATAACACAAAACTTTATGCAAGAAGGTAAATGGCAAGAGATATTTAATACATTATATGGTCAATTATAAAAAACATACATCTCTCTTTTATTATATAAGATTAAGTTTTTATACTTAAAACTTGTAATTAAATAAAACAGAGTAGGTTTATTCCTACTCTGTTTTATTTAATTACAATATCTCAAGTAAACTTTTATTATTTAAATTGTTATTTTTTATCTTTAATAATTAAATTAATTTCTTTAATTATTTCTTTTTTAGATTCTTCTATTTTAGAAACTACAACAAACATATTTATAAATATTGCAAAAATTATTCCAAATCCTACACCTAATTCTAATTCTAAGTTAAATATCCATGTAAACATAAATTGAAATAAAAATATACTTAAAATCATTATAGTAAGAGCAAGTAAAAAGGATTTAACATATTTATTATTTATCATTAATAATACCTCTCTATAAATTATATAGTTTATATCCTTAAAATAAATTTATTATGGATATAATTAGTGTATTTACGCTTCTAATATGTTTTTGATGAACTCAATAAAGTATCTTTTTCAGATACAGAACCTTTATATGCAGTAACTGTTGATGAAACTCTATAAGTTCCTTTGCTTATAGCTTTTGTTTTGCTCAATGTACAAAGCTTACTATTACTAGAAGCCGTCCAACTAGCTATATTTTCCCACTTATTACTTACTTTCTTCTGAAGTACAGATGTTATAGTTGTTTTTGTTGTACCTGTTTTTCCTAATAATGTAGTTTTTATAATTGCATTACTTCCAGAAACACTAAGCTCACTTGTAGCTTTATTTATATGTACATACCTTGGACTTTGTAGAACAATCACATTTTCTTGTAAGTTATCCGCGAAAGCAGGATTTACAATAACTAAACTAGATAAAATAAAGGATAATGCAACTGTAAATAAAAGAGTTTTCTTTGATTTCATAAATATTTCCTCCTATAATAATAATTTATACTTATATAACGTGTGTATTGATGTTATTGTGACAATTTTTTAAAATATTAATTTATTTTTTTATACTTTCCGCAATTTTTACAATTGTACTTTTTTTATCTAATATCTTCGTAGCATCACTGCAATTTAATGTAACATAATATATATATTTATTATCTTTCCATATTAAAGAATATGAACCTTCTTTAGCTATATAGTCAGCTTCAATGTTATTAACTAAAGTCTTTTCTAATTCTGCATTTTCTGTATCTACTTTCATATTCATATCACTAAGTTTAGAATAATTAAAAACTATTTCATCACCATCATAATTATTATAAAATATAAACAATTCATCAGAAATTTCAACTCTATCAACCTCTTTAAATCCGTTTGGTAAGTAATATGGTTTTAGCTTCTCAAATTCCCCTAAATTAATATTTTCACTAATTGAAAACTCATATGTAGTAAATCTTTCATAAACATATTTTATAACATTTAGAAATTGATTTTTTAAAGCATCTACATTCATTGTAATTGTAAATAATCCTATTATTATTACAATAAATGATATTGCTATATTTCTAGAATATTTATGAGATTTTTTCAATGATGCATTCTTTTTTTCTTTACGTATTAACTTCTCCATTCTTTTATTGAATTTTTTTGAAAAAGTATATTCAATATTTTCTTCATTAGGAATTTCACTTAATAAAACTTGTTCAATATTTTCAATACTTTCTCGAATCATCTCATCTGTTATTTCAAAATTATTCAATATTAAACACCTACATTCCTAGATAAAATGTATTTTAATTGTTCTCTTGCCCGGGATAATCTCTTCCTAACGTTATCAGGTTTTATATTTAAGATAATTCCAACCTCTATATCACTTAATTCATGACGTAACTTTAATAACAAAACATCTCTATATTTCTCAGAAAGACTCATTATAGCTTCTTCTAGATAATCTAATGAATACTCATCTGTATGGAAATTATTTGTTTGATTTTCTCTTTCTATCAAACTTATTTTTTCATATTCTTTTTTACGTTTACGATAAATATCTTTAGAAGTATTCTTAACTATAATAATAATAAAAGACTTAGTTTTATTACTGTTAATATCATCTATTTTATTTAAATTATCAATTATCTTTAAAAAACTATTATGGACAGCGTCTTCAGATAAATATTCATCTTTTAAAATTTGATTAGCAACAAAAAACATTGTTTTTTTATAAGTATTATATAATAATTCAAACTTAGAGATGTCTTCTTCTGATTCTAGTAAACTTAAATATAATATCATATATAATTTTTCTCCTCAAAACTTAATGAAACTATTTCATTTATTAATTATACACTTTTTATTTCTTAATATAGTTAATAAAAAAATAATTCATAAAATATGTCACAAAAACAAATTCTAAAACGTTATATGTTATGAAAAGTATAATAAAGGGGGAAATACTATGTTTTTAAAAAAATTAAAAAAATCTACTATTATAGCGTTAACAGGATTA
>NZ_JACVWG010000021.1:0-19022 GCF_020658465.1 Clostridioides sp. ES-S-0049-02 | reverse complement strand
GAAAGCTTTAATAAAGGAGTAAAAAGAATGAAAAATACGGAGAATTTAATAATTAGTGATTACAGATATAAGGAAAGTAATGGGTTTAGAAAATCTAAATCACAATAAAATGTGAATTTTAATAAGATTGGAGAGTGTTTAAATGAATATACCAAAGCAAGTAAAAGTAGGAGGTTTATCCTATAAAATAGAAGAGACAGAAGAACCTATTTTAATAAATAATCAATTATGTTATGGGTCAGCAGATTATGGAAATGAAGTAATTAAATTATCTAGTAGTTTACAATCACAAAGAGTGAAGAAAATCACATTTTTACATGAATTATTCCATTGCATTTTTAATGATAGATGTATAGAGAGTGAAGATGAAGAATATTTGGTAGATGTATTGGCTAAAGGACTTTATCAAGTTGTTACAGATAATCCAGAAATATTTGAATGTAAAAAAAAGGTGAATTGTAATCCAATCACTTATCCTTCAATCCCTCCTGATAAACTAGAATCTATAGAATTAAGAGGAATGTAATGAATAAAATATTTGTATTTTTAGGCTACTCAGGTTCTGGTAAAGATAGTATAGTAAGTGAAATTTCAAAGCAATTCAATATTCCAATTCTAACATCACATACAACAAGACCTCCTCGTGGCCAATCAGAAATCATCAATAGAACATATCATTTTGTAGATAATAAATTCTTCAAGAAAGAAAAAAATAACTTTATAGAAATGAGAAAATATATAGTCCATGATGGTAGCACTTGGTTATATGGAATACATAAATCTGAATTAGAGAATAAAAAATATGCTTTAGCTATAGTGGATGCAAGTGGATATAAAGCATTAGAGAAATATTTTATGGGAACAAAAACTAAGTTAGTACCATTTTTTATAAATACAGATGAAATTGTATTAAGAAAAAGGCTTATTAGTAGAGGTGATAATTTTAAGGAAATTGAGAGAAGATTAAAAGATGATAAGTTTAAATTTAAAGATTTTCTAAATAATGAAAATTATATTGCAATACCAAACAATACTAACCTAATTAATGCAGTAGAGCAAGTTAAAATACATATGAAAGAGGGAATCGAATGGTTTTAGCCTTAGATGTATCCATGTCCTCAACTGGATGGGCAGTTATAAATAGAAATAAAAAAGTATTAAAATATGGAAAGATAGTAACTAAAAAGGATAAATTCAAGTCTGAAGATGAGCGAATGTGCTATATCTGTAATACAATTCAAGAGATAATTACAACTCATAATATTCAAATAGTCTTAGTTGAAGACCAATTCACTTCCAGAAATTCTAAAACAATTCTTAGTTTAAGAAAACTCTTAGGAGCAATAATGAGAACAGTAAAATTAAATAATATAGAGATTGAATATATGTATCCAGCATCTATTAGAAAATATCTTATGAATAGTGGTAAAGCTAAAAAAGAAGAAGTGGCTACATATGTAAGAGAAAATATTATTGATATTGGAGAGTACATTGATAGGACTTGTAAGGCTAAAACAAGTGATATATATGATGCTATAGCTCTTGGAATAGCTTATTTAAATAGAGAGGGTGGTGTTAAGTAAATGAGTGTAACTATTATTGATAGCATGTGTGGCACAGGTAAGACAAGTTGGGCAATACAAACAATGAATGAAAATTTAGATAAAAGATATATTTACATAACTCCTTATTTAGATGAGGTAAAGAGAGTTATAAATGGTTGTTATATGAGGAAGTTTTACCAACCAGAAGCTAAAAAAGGCAAAGGAAGTAAATTAACTCATTTCAATAATCTCCTTTCAAAAGGATGTAATATAGTTTCTACTCATGCTTTATTTAGAAATATTAATGAAGAGACTCTTAAGCTACTTAAAGATAAGAACTATACTCTGATTTTAGATGAAGTAATGAACATAATTGAACGTATTCCAATTGATAAAACTGATTTTAGGATGCTTTTTAATGATGGAGTTATAACAGTTGATAATAGTACAAAAAAAATGTATTGGAACTCTAGTGATAAGAATTATAATGGAGAGTTTATAGAATTAAAAAACGCAATAGTAAATGGAGATGTTTACTTTATTAGAAACAGTTTGGCCATGTGGCACTTCCCAGTAACTATATTTAAAGAATTTCAAGAAATATACATAATGACATATTTATTTAAAGGTCAGATGCAGCGATATTATTATGATATGAATTCTATAAATTACAGTTATAAATCAGTAAAAAATATAGACAATAGATATGAATTAATAGAATATAAAGATGTTGATAAGGAACTATATAAAAGATTAATTAATATTTGCGATAATGAGAAGTTAAACATGATTGGCCAAGAAGGTAAAAATTATCATCCTTTATCAAGTACATGGTTTGAAAAACAAGTAATAAATAAAACAGATGCTTTAGATGTATTAAAGAAAAATATTTATAATTATTTTACAAATATATGTAAATCTAAAACATCAAACAACGGATGGACAGTATATAAAGATTACTTGCATAAATGTAAAGGCAAAAGATATACGAAAGGATTCATAGCTTTTAATGCAAGAGCCACAAATGAATATAGAGAAAAATCTACTTTAGCTTATTGTATAAATTTATATATGAATCCAATTGAAAAAGGTTTTTTTATAGATAGAAAAATAAATATTGATGAGAACTCATGGGCTTTAGCCGAAATGATTCAATGGGTATGGAGAAGTAGAATAAGAGAAAATAAAAGCATAGATATTTACATACCTTCATCAAGAATGAGGAATTTGATGATAAATTGGTTAAGCACTTTTGAAAAATAAAAAGTGCTAAAATCAAAAATTTTGCTCTTTTTAGCCTATAAATATAGGGTTTTAAAAATGAGGCCTTAAAAAAGATTATATAGAAGTGCTAATATTGAGATACATTATAGCAAAATCAACACATTTGGAGGTAAGGGTGTGGAATAGTACTGTTTTACACTAAGATATGCTTATGCTCTAAATAAGATTTTATAAAAAAGGGAGATTAAATTAATGAGTATAAATGTTAAAATAAAGAAATTAAGTCAAGATGCAATAGTACCATCTTATGCAAAAGAAGGCGATAGTGGGATAGATTTATATACACTAAAAGATACAGTTATTCCAGCTAAATCAGCAGTGGCAATACCTACAGGTATAGCATTGGAAATTCCATATGGATATGAAATGCAAATTAGACCAAGAAGTGGTATAAGTTTAAATGGCCTTAAGGAATTGTATTTTGCTATATATCCGACTGTGAGACTAGGTACGATAGATTCGGGGTATAGAGGTGAAATAGGAATAATTACATATAATGAGGAGGATGTTGAGATTGTTATTCCTAAACATACCAAATTAGCTCAAGGAGTATTCCAACAAGTCCCAAGAGCTATATTAAAAGTTGTAGAGGAATTGACCATTTCTGAAAGAGGAAATGATGGATTTGGAAGCACTGGTATAAGATAGGGGGATATATGTATACTATTAAAGATGTTATAGATGTATTAAAATCTAATAGAAATTGTAATCTAAAATGTAATAATTGTATATTAAATAAAAGTATAATTACAAATAAAATAGAAAAAACATTGTGTTGGTGGTTAGAAGAAACAAGAAAATCTCTCAATCTATCACATTCAAATATTGAATTTGATAAACAGATTGAAATACTAAAAGAAGTTAATGACACTATATTTAAATGTAAAGACAAAACTTGCCATAGATGTATATTTGGTGAAGAAGTAAGCAGCCTATATGATTCTTGTGAGATATTAGAAAAGATATGTGATGAATTGAACAAAAAGACATGTAGGTTAATAGAAAAGATTAACTATTATCAGGGTTATGCTTGTGAAAAATTATATTGTTTAGAAGATGTTAAAACTAGAGAGAAATTTGTTGTTGAAGAAAATCAAATAAAGAGATATAATATCCTCAATACTAATTTTGGAGGTGCTAATATGTTTAAATATGATGATTATGTTAATTTAACAAATAGTTTAGAGTTACCAGAAGAAATTAGAAATAAATGTGTTAGAGTTGTAATGACATTAGAGAATATGCAGGATATTATGGTTGTACATAAGTTTAAGACTTATGTTGTTAATGAAAAATATATTGAAAAAGTAGCATAAAATGATTAAGTCATCTATTAATTTAGGTGACTCTTTTTATTTTAAGACATAAGTTAATATATTTTTATAATATATATCATTTCTTATGTCGAATGTTTACATCCAATTTTTTACATATAATCGTATATAATGTAATTATAGAAAACTCATAAAAAATCAAAGGAGGGTATATTTTGAAATATTTTTGTATACCATTTATAATTACATCTATTTTGATAATATGTATGATTATCAAAATCTTAAAGACAGAAATAAAAAATATAGATGTATTGGAAATAATATTTGTTTGTTTTAAAAAAACTTCTGATAAAATTAATAATAGATTGGAACCCGCTCCTAAGTTTTTCAATATTTCAACTTTAATTGTAATAACTTCAGGGTTGACCATGTTAATATTATGTTTAATTCTAATTCCAGATATAAACTCAGATAAGTTTAAACTTATAAAAGACTCTGGAATACTCCTGTGTATTTTATTGATAATTTCTAGTTATTTAATTAAACACATATATAATTTTTTCTCTAAATTTAATACTTATGAGAATGCGTTATTAACAGAAGAAGAAAAGGTATTGATTGTAGAAGCAAGTGTTATTTTAGGAGGTATAATATATTATAATTATCCCAAGACAGATGCTGAAGAAGGAAAAATGATTATATTCACAATAATATCTCTTCTTGCAGGTAAACATATTTGGATAGATTTTAGCTTTAAGTCTAGTTTTAAAAATTTGAACAAGGCATTAATTTTAAAAAAGATAAAAGAAAATCGTATTATTATTTATGCTTTACTAGTTGTTTTATTTTTAAGTATCTCTTTCCAATATTTAGGTCTTAAATTGTATTTTATAGCTTTGGGTATATCAATTCCATATCTTATTTTTGTTGCTATTTATATAATATTAGAAAAGAAACTGCGAAAAAAGGAATAAGTAAATTGTTGAAAAATATGACCCTCTAAATTCCATTTTAAGCCTTTATAAAAGTTAACGCTTATAATTAATCCTGTTCAGAAATATGATTGCTTAAAATGGAAAATATAAAAAAACAATAAAGTGATAGTGCAAGGCATAGAAGAGTTGATTCTATGCCTTATTATCATTAAATTAAGTAGTTTCAACGATTATATAATTAAAATATTAAAAAAAGTCAGTTGAAAGTCAGCTAAAATGACTATTTTTTGCCTTGTCTATATGGTATAATAAATATATAAATTTAGATAGGAGGTATGGCCATGAACGCTTTTATAAGAAAAAGAAATAAAAATTATGTAGTGTACCTAGAATTTAGAGATGATGAATCAGGTAAGAGAAAACAGAAGAATATGGGAACATTTGATAAAAAAAGAGATGCTAACAAAAGATTGGCTGAAGTTAAGGATAGTATATATAAAGATAGTTTTCTTGTTCCAAATGAAATAACACTATCTGATTTTTTATTAGATTTTCTTGAAAAGTATAAAGATAACGTATCGGCTTCTACATACAATGGTTATATGGCCATTTGTAAAAATCATATTAATCCTTCTATTGGGAGATATCGTCTACAAGAGCTAAGAAATATTCATATACAAAATTACATAGATGATTTAGCTGGTAATTTAAATCCTCAAACAATAAAAGTTCATATAAATGTATTGAGACTTGCTATAAAGAGAGCGTATAGAATTAAGTTAATAAAAGAAAATATTATAGATGGAATAGAAAGTCCTAGAATTAAAAAATTTAAAAATGATATTTATGATAAAGAGCAGATGTTAAAATTATTAGAATTGGCCAAAGGTACTAATATAGAACTGCCTATTAACCTAGCTACAGGTTTAGGATTAAGACTTTCAGAAGTCTTAGGTTTAACTTGGGAGAATATAGATTTTGAAGAAAATACGATAACTATAAGTAGAATAACTAGTAGATTAGATGGTTCTGTTATACTTAAAGAACCTAAGACAGAAAGTTCGATTAGAAAAATATTTGCACCAATAGAGCTTATGGACTTGCTAAAAGAATATAAATTAGAGCAGAATAAAAAATTATTAAGAAGTATTATTAGAAATGAATATAACTTACTATTTTTCGATAGAAAAGGAAATCCTATTGCTGAAGATGTAATGAGTAAGAAATTTAGAAAATTTTTAGAGAGCAATAATTTACCACATATCAGATTCCATGACTTAAGACATTCACATGTCACTTTACTTATAAATTCTAAAGTACCAATTAAGGTTATATCTGAAAGGGTAGGACATTCAAATATTAATACTACTCTTAATGTATATTCTCATGTACTTAAAGAAATGGATAAAGAAGCCTCTGATAGAATATCTGAAAACTTATTTAAAGCTAATTAATAATTATTATCAGTAAATGTATATATTTTTATTTTATATAAATTTAATTATAAAATGTAAAGGTATAAACATACATGGAACTTTTTATGAAGCCTTAAAATGGCGTATAGAGCGTCGTGTTTTAGATAATATTAGGATTATAACTTTATAAAAATAAGTTATAATCCTAACAGTGTATACTCTATCTTAACCTTTGTACTAAGATTTTTTATTTGCAAAATATGATGCTATAAATAGTATGATAGAAAGAAGAAATCCTATTAATACAATACCAGATATAATGTTATTGTGCATCTCATTTATGTTTAAAATTGATAAGACTACATTTGAAAGCAACATGACTATATTAGCAGCTAAAAAAGTAGTTCCTTTTTTATTTGTATAACATATAATGTTCATTATACATATAATATACAAAACGATGCTTGTAATCAAGTATTATCAGCTCCTAATTTATATTTTATAAGACAAATGCTAGGAATGCTTTAGTAACCCACCATGCAACGTCATTACTCATATCAAGACTTTTACAACCTTTATATAATACATATTCTACTGTACCAGTAAATGTATTTAAACACTAAGTATTTTGCTATAAGTTGCATACCCCCCCTATAGCAACTTTAACTTTTGTGGGAATTTTAGTCCAAACATCTCTTAATATTTTTACAGCCCAACTTAATTTTCCTCTTGTAGTAGGTGCAGATTGTGCTTCTAACTTTACTTCTTTAATAGCATTGATATAATCTGCTTTCTCTTGCTCAGTAAAACCAAAATATGCTGAAATCTCATCAATATCTTTTAGTCTTTGTTCATCTAATATGTATGATTCTATTTCTTTCTGATGTGAACTGCTATCAGCAAAAGATACTGATGGCAACAAAGTAGTAAATAATGTTGTACCAATTAAAGAAGTAGCTATAACTTTCTTGCACTTTTTGTTCATATATCAAACCTCCAAAGTATTTTAATTAGATATCTATCTCAATTCTATTGTAATAGTATAAAACATGCAACAAATTATTCATTAATAATTATTAAGTATTCATTAATAAAGATTAATTATTTATAAGTATTTCTTAATTATTAATATAAATTTATAACTGTTTTTTTATTTTAACGGATGTTCATGAAAATAAAATTAATATTTTTGGATAGAAGAGTAAGCTTTATACTTAATTAGTTATAATATAATCCATTTAATTTATAAAATTTAGTTTCAAAGAAAATTAAATGGTTTTCTAATTAATATAGAAGGGAAGTGTAGAAAAATGAGAATTGACAATCCTAATCTTTTTGCAAATATTACAGAATATCATGTTGCATATTGTGCAATTGCATTATTATTTATCTCTGAATTTGTTATTTACTTTTTTATGTTTAAGAGTAATAAGGATAAATCAGCAAACCGTTCTGACAAAGGCACATTCTGGTTAATTATCTTCGGTTGGTGGTTCAGTATAATGCCTAGTGTGTATTTTAGAGATAATAGTATTCCAGAAACATTGAGAAATTTATTATTCCCACATTTCATTTTTTATATTGGAATAACATTTATTATTTTAGGGATAGTTATTCGTTACAGGGCAGTTTTAACTTTAAAATCAGCTTTTACACTATCAGTACAGACAACAGATGTAAAACTGGACTATATCATATTGTCAGAAACCCTGCATATACAGGAAGCATTATGAGTTTACTTGGAGTAGGTTTTACATATTGACATGTTTTAAGTTTCATTACCGTATTAATTATATGCCTAATATGTCATAGTATTAGAATACATGTTGAAGAAAAAGCATTAAAAAAACAATTTGAAGAGGAATTTCAACAATATTGTATGCAGACAAAGTATAGATTGATACCATGATTATATTAAACTTTTATCTAAATATATATGGTCGGATTTTAGATGATATTTGAAATTCTATATTTCTAATATTTATGTTATAATAAATATAGCAAGGAATAAATATTTGAAAATCTAAGAGTGGTATTTCCATAAAGTCACCTTAACTTTCTTTTAGGAAGGAGGTGAAACTTATGGTGAATCTAATGATGAATGTTATAGCAGGTTTAATAGCTTGTTGGATTTATGATAGATTAAAAAACCACTCAAAGTCGGCAGCTAAGAGTGGTTGGGAACTTAATATAAAGTTCCAGAAAAATAAATCTTCAAAATAATTTGTTGAAGGAAACACCACTTAAAGTTAAGTAAAATATATTTCCTTGCTTTTATTATACCACAAATTAAAAATATTAAAACAAGATTTAATGTAAATAATATTTTAATCTATAGATTTTCTATTTTTTAAAAAACTAACTAAAAGTTGGAACATCACAAATCCAACTGTTGAACCTAAAGCATTTATAGGTATAGATGATATATTAGTAAAATTATTCAAAGATGACATACCTAGCATTACTATAGAGACTATAGCTAAATAAAGAATAACTAGAGAAATTGGTATTGAGATATTTATCTCTAATTCATGTTCTTTCATAATATCATTCCTTTCAACATTGGCATACTTAATCTTATTATATCATTAAATATAACAAATCGTAATGCACAAAATAACTTATTTCTAATTACATAATATGAGAAAGAGTAGTTATAATAGATTTCTATATACTATTCCTTAAAAGTTTATTTTCAGAATAGTATATAGAAATCATATTATTTACTAAGTATTATTATCAGTTCATGAAGCGTTTTACATAAATTAATGGATATATTTATTTAGAAAGTTGGTAAATAAGAAGCACAAATACATGCTATATATAATACAATACCTACTATAAAATAAGAAATATGAAACCAAAAAACAAATTTATCTTTTTTCATATCTTTTATAAACAACCTTATGGAATGAAATGTTAAATATACATAATCAAAACTTAAAATATTAGTTTTTGCTAGTAGTGAATACATCTTATTGTTTGGATTATGCTTTATTTCACATTCTTTATATAAATTATATGATATTGTAAAAAATGATATTAAAACTAAAATAATAATTATTGATAACACCATATTAATATTAATATTAAAGATATGTCTTATTAATTTATAAAATACAATTATAAAGATAGAAGTAAAAAAATATGTATATATTATTTTATCTGCATATTTAAAGTACTCTTTCATATCATGGGGATAATTATTTGTATTCATAACTTTATTAAATAATTTACTATCTGTGATATTGGAATAAATAAGTAAATTATGAACTGAAAAATATAAAAACTTTGCTAGAAAAGCAGATAAAAAATACACTATTAAAGGATTAAATGGCCATATAAGTATATATACCATTAAAAATAAAGTCAATAGAAGAAACAGGATTGATTTTACTAAATTATCACATTTTATTTTCCCAAGATAATCATTGTATTTATCCTTTTTAATAATATTACAAATTACTGTTACTATTATAGCTACAGTCAATGATATAATTATTTTACACACACTTATACACTCCTTTTATGTAATATTATACCATTTAATATTCTATATGGGTAGAAGATAAAAAAATAAAGCCCTCTAGGGATTACTCTTAATTGAGTTTTTCCTAGAGGGCTTTATTTTTATCTATCTCCTTTTTTCTTACCTTTTTTACGACTTTTACATGCCATATTATCACTTCCTTTTAATTTTAAAATTTTATATAAACTTGTCATATTCTTCAGCTAATTTATTTTTATTTTCTATTGTATAGTGGTTTATGGTTACATCCACCCCACTGTGGCCAAGCAATTTTGAAACTGTAGTTATTGGAACTCCTCTATCTTTTAGAAGATTAGACATACTGTGTCTAAGGTCATGATTATACCCTCCATTTATATCAATTAACTTGAAAGCTTTTTTAACCCATGAACTCAAGACATTTGAATTGACTTGATTATATTTGCCTCCATATCTTGTAAAAAATATATATGGATAATCTATATCATGTTGAGATAAATAATCTTTCCATTTTAGTAGTAGTTGTTGTACTTCTTCTGAAAATCTAAAATCTCTTGATACTCCACCTTTAGCTGTAATCCCATGAATCCATCTATTATCTAAGTTTATATTATCCCATCTAAATTGGCTTATTTCATTACTTCTAGCCATTGTAGCTAATCCTAAACTTATATAAACTTCTAACTGTAAATTTTCTTGCTCTGAAAGTTTCTCTTTTAATTTACTTAATTGTTCCTCAGTCAAGAAAGTTCTTTTTTGAACCTCTTCACCTGTCCCTGGTCTTTCTATCATTTCACACCAGTTGTCAGTAATTTTTCTTTTCTTCTTTAAAAATGATAGTAACGATGAAATTGAGCTTATTCTACGTCTAATTCTTTTTTCATTATTTCCCTGTTCCATGCAATAGCCTATATAAGCTTCTATTTCTTCTTCATTTATATCAGTTAATAACGCATCAAAACATTCTATATTTAAAAACTTAAAAAATTGCATTATATCACATTCATAGTTATAGATTGTTTTTTCACTTTTACCAGCTATTTGTTTAGCTCTTTTATATTGTTTCCATAATTTAATATTTTCTGGATTTGGTTCTCCAATTATACTTATTCTTTTACTACGTTGCTTTGCCAATATATCACTTCCTTATGAAAAGACTAGAGAAATTAATCTCTAGCCTCTAATTTGTCTTTTATTTCTGTTATATCTGTTTCTACTCTTTCAAGTCTACTATTATTAGTGTTCAATGCTTCTGCAAATTTATCTAATTTGTCATCGAATTTATCTATTGTGTCTCCAAACAGCTTTCTTTGTTCTCTAATCTCTCTAGAAAAATAAGCTCTTTCTTTTACTCTATCTTCTTGCTCTAGTTGTCTATTCTTTTCTAAATATTTTCCAAGCCATAACATCAGCACCATTAATAGTATAGCTGTATATCCATATTGGCTTAATAATTCAATCATTTCTTTAGATAACATCTATTTTTCCTTTCTATTTTGCACTTGTATTTGATTTATCCCAACAGATGCTCCCCAACATAAGATACCTTCAAAGATAGCTTCTATTGACAACTCTTTCATAAATAAACAACTACTTATCATTGCTATAACTAATAATATAAAAGGTATATATTTATTTTTAATATCTGATTCTTTTATAAAAGTTCCTAATATGTAAAGCCCACCTATTAACATTATTAAATTTTCAGGTATAAATTGCATTATATCCATATAATTTCCTCCTATCCAAGAATTTCATTTAATTCTTTTACTTTAGTTTTTATTTGTTCTAATTTTATATCATTGTTTGATATCTTCATTGAACTTATCTTATTGCATATATTTATTATGTTTTGACCATAACCCATATCTGGACACCATTTACCAGATAAACTTTCAACTGTTTTAGCCTCTCCATGCAAATATGGAAAATGTCTAGTGTCTAATGTAGTTCCATTGACTTTATATTCAACCTTACCAACTAATTCGCTATATTTTGGATAACCTTTAGCTCCAGCATATAAAGCTAGATGGTCTATAAATGCCGATACTCCATCTTCCCAACAACTAAATCTTGTATGAGCTGATGGGTCTAAATCTCCACCACCTTTATTACCTTTAAGTCCACATACATTGCAATATGAAGGATTTAAAACTCTACCAAAATTAAAATATCCAGTTTCTACAAATGCTTGGGCAATTGCAATAACTGGATTTACACCTTTTTTCTCTGCTTCTTTATATATTATTGGTACTATAGCCTTACATAAATAGTGTGGTGGATTAGAGTTATTATTTAATGTATCTAAATATGCAAAGACTTGTTCTAATGTTGCGGTTGGTTTATCTAATATATTCAATTCATTACCTCCTACTTCCCTATAAAATCTAATACTTTATGAAGCGTAACCCATCTATCATCGCCTTGTAGTTTAGTAAATCTTTCACTAGTCTTAATTTTTTCACTTGCTGACCCTATTACATAAAGATTTTCACAATGGCCAGCTACATAATTTTTTAACTCACATACATAGACTTCATCAGATTTATAATTTATGGCCATTACATTAGCTATAGCTTTATCAACTTCACCTTCATAAACTATTGTATATTTATTTTTTTTATCTTGTGAACTACCACTTACAGACTTATTAAATATTCCTTCAAAAATATTTATGGCCATATCTTTAGCATTATAGTTTTTAGTATCATCGGTATCCACAAAGCAACATTCGACTAAGATTGACTTTGCCTTTGTTCTTCTTAAAAATGCTAGAGTTTTCTTTTCTTTAACACCTCTATTTTTAAAGTCTTTATCACCTTTCGCATGATAAGTTTCAGTTATTTTTTTACACACTCTTGATGCTATTTCAACTGTTTCTTTATCATTTAAGTTATATACTAAAACTTCTACACCTCGACCACCACCTGAGTTAAAATGGATACTTACATTTAGATTACTATTATATGAATTACATTTATCTATAATTTTATTTAATATATCACTTTGAGAAGTTCCATTGTTACAAGTAGTATCATATACCGTACATTCTTTTTTTACTAAAGGTATTAACTCTTTTAGCACATTTCTTGCCTCTGTAGATTCTTTTATGTACTTTACTGCTCCAGAACCCACCTTACCATCTGGATTATGTCCCGCATGGACTGTTAATGTTTTTATGTTCAAAATCACCACTCCTTTCAATTTTAAAAGAGAGTTAACTTAATAAACTCTCTAAATTTAAACATAAAAAAAGAACCTATACTGTTGGCTCTACTTGTGTTTCTTCTTTAATTAATAAATTTGTTAACTCTGTATATTCACTTTCTTTTATTCTATTCATTGCATAGAATACATCTAGCTTAGTTTGTAACTCTTCTTTAGTCTCAAAGTTTTTTTGTTCAATCATTCTTTTTAAAATATTATACATATTCTTTCCTCCAAGTTTTTATAATTTTATAACACATTGTTTGTGTTAAGTTCTAACATAGCGATTCTATAAGCATTATCTATTAAAAGATTGTCTTGCTCCTTTTGATTTTCTATTAAAATTGTAATTTTATTTGCATTTATTTCTTCAATTGATGGTTCTGAATTAGGCGGATTCTTTTGTAACTCCAACCATTCATTGTAGACTTCTTCGCCTGTCTTAATTAGCTCTCCACCTTTTATGATTGGAGTAAATAATTGTTTATCTTCTGTAATGAAATAATCATTTATATTATTTAAATCATCTTCAAAACCATATTCTATTAAAATATTTTTCTTTTCTTCTATATTCATATATAAAATTTCCTTTCTTATTCAATGAAATAAGTTCCATGACTATATATATCTGCATTACTACCTAATTGTGTAGTTTGAAGATGTCCGTTTCCAAAATTAAAAAATATAAAACCTTGAACCAATTGATTACTTTGAGTTGTAAAAACTGGAAATACGTAAAAGTTTTTAGGTATAAATCCGTTTGGTAATTTTAATAAAGTTGTACCATCTGTTGTTGCTCCACTGGTTATTCTCATGTGAAAACTAACTTGATTACCATTTTTACTTATTATAAATCCTCCATTATCTGAAACAGTTCTCTTCCATCCATTTAGAAGTTTATTAGATAAATCCATAATTCTAGGGCTAGACTGGATATGATTTATATTTTTTATACTACTTTTAATAGCTTCTATTTGACTTCCTAAATTTTGAGTACATTCAAAACCAATACTAGGTATAACATTAGAATTACAAATAAATTTAGTCTTATTGTCATATTGTTCTAAATTTATTGAAGAGACATCTATCTCTTTATGCTCTTTCAAAGCTCTTACTAAAGTAACTTTGTTATCGTTTAGCCATGAATTAAAACCCTCTAAATTTGGGGTTGCTAACCTATTTTTAAAAATTCTTACCCAAATATTACTAGACGTCTCATAAACTCCTTCAACAGTATTAGTTGCATCAAATATTACTATTGGTTTAAACATATCACAATATAAGTTTGTATTATTAGATTCACTTTTACCTATAGGATTTTTAAATAACAAGGTTGCATCATTTGAATTAGCTGTAAATTCAGACCAAAAACTTTGACCATCTAATGTGATTTCTTCGCATCTTTGTATTAACTTATAACAACTATCTTTATAAACTATTTCATCTCTTGTACCATCTGGTAATCCTCTAAGTGTATATGGAATTACTTTTTTATCAAACAAACTCATATCTTCTTTACAAGATATAATTTCTATATTATCTCCTTGGCCAACACTTTGTAGCCCTTCAAAATAATTAATATCTACACTTGTATAATCACCTTCTAAAATTATCACTGACTTAGTAAACTCTTGTTTATCTATATCAGTTTCTCCCCAGCCCTTTTCACTGTGGGCTACACAAAGACAGTTAGTATCAGTTATATCTATGTCTATAGTATATAGAGTTTTACTATCTGGATTCATTTTAAATTTAATTACATTATTGTGAAAATAGTATATTTCTTTATTACTTAAATTAACAAATGTATATTCTTTTCCTTTTCCAATGTACTTAAATGGATTTAAATATCGCAAACCTTCTGTTATAGCTATGTTGTTTGGATTAGCTAAATTAACTAGTGTTTTTCCTTCTATATTTAAGTTAGTTATATAACCTTTCTTACTATTTTCTATTGTATATTCACCTGTATTAGTAGTACATTTTAAATTTTCAACTTCTTTTAAATTTTCTATATCATCAAGATTTTTAAGTAAATCTTTGTATATCAAATTAAATCACCTCTTTCCAATAAAAAAAAGAACCTACTTTGTTGGTTCTGTTCCTTCTACTACTCCACTTTCTTTAATTATATAATCTTCTACTGCTGTCCTGTAATCTATGTTAGTCACATCATCTAATTCAAATTCTCGATTTTTCAAAGGGTTCAATCCTTTATTTAAAATCCTCTCTGCCAATATCCTTACTACAACATTATTTATATTCATTATAATAATCCTCCTACTTTTTCATTTTCATTTAATAAAATCTGATTTTCTAATTCTTGTATTCTCTTTTGTTCTTCTGTTAATTCTCTTTTTATCTCTTTTATGATTGGTACATTATTAACTACATCTATCTTTTCTATATAACAATTATCAGCTATTGATTTAAAAGGAATGTCAATATAATCTATTTTTGTTATAGTCTTTCTTGGTATAATATCTCCTTCCATTTCTCCATATATTGCAATTATTTCTCCGTCTTGGTCAAAGATTATTCTTCTTCCTATTTCCATTTTTAGTCCTCCTTTTTTATTCGTACTTTATAGCAAACCAATCAATTTCAGCACTTAAGCCAGAACCTTCGTAAGCAAATGGTAGTCTAAAACCATTATTAAAATGTCCAACTGAAGAACCACTATCAATGTCCATTTCCACACCTTTCGCTTGATAGACAGACGTTCTAGTACTAGGATGTGATTGTCTGTCTGTGCAGAGTAACAAGTAAGGTTTCGCTTCCATTGTGGAATCAAAGGATATTGTTATATATTCATTGTTATAATTCTTTGCATACATAAAAACTAAATTAGGTTTAAAAGCTAAAGAATTTACAGTAAGAGTACTCCATGTCCAATAATAATCTGCATTTTCATAAGAACGTACATACGTTTTACCTAAAGAAACTGTATTATTTCCGCTCTTTGCTGTTTTTATTATATTTTTTATGCTTGACACTTTATCTATTAAATTTTGCATACTTTCAGTTTTATTTGCAGAAACATTTTTATTTGTCAAATTTGCTGCAAAAGTATTTTTTAAAGTTTCTATTTTTGTTTTAGTTATGTTTAACTTATCTGTCCCAGTAAAAGGGCTTCCTAATGTACTTGCCACATTATTTTTGCCAATTTGCAATTCATTTTTTACATCCCCAAAGGCTGTTATAAGTTGACTTAAACTTGCATTTTCGTTTAATTTTTCTATCATAAAAATATCACCTTTCTACTTTAAGTAACCATTTTTAAAGGATAGGTTACTTTTTAAAATAGAAAGATGATTAAATTTGAATGTTTCTTTTAATATAGAATTTAAAATAATTTCTTTATAAATATGTGAAAATAAGTAAAATAAATAGAATTAGAACTTTTTAGTAGCCTATTCTTTAAGAACAGTTACTAAAAGCTTTACTATTTTATGTCTTACTCTATTGCATCTATATAATCCTTTACTGCTTTTCTATACTCTGTATTGGTTACATCATCCAGTTTAAAAGGTCTATTTTTGAGTGGATTCAGCCCTCCGTTTAATATTCTTTCTGCTAATATTCTTACCACAACATTATTTATATTCATTACAACAATCCTCCTTGTAATTCATTAGTTATAATTAATAATTCATTTTCTAATTCTTCGTAACTAAGTTTTTTTTCGTATATTGGATTATCTGATAAAATTATATAGCTACATTTTAATGTTTCTGTTTTTGTTTTAGTTATATCTAGTTTATCTGTGCTTAAAAATGGACTCCCTAATACAGTTGTTATATTATCTTTACTAGTTTGAAAATCAGTTTGTACACTTTGTAATGCTGCCATAATCTCCCCTAAACTAGCATTCTCAGTTAATTTTTCTGTCATATCTTCACCTCGCTTATATCATATCTATTAGATTATTTGCTATTGTAATTCCTCTACTTCTTTGACCACTTATTTCTACCATTATTTCCTCTAATACTCCATCTAACTTATCACTTGTAAATCTATCATTAGCATCTGTAATACTTATACTGGTATCTATAAGCTGTATACTGCTAATAGAATCCGCTATTTTTTTAGAGGAATAAGTAGTCATTTCAGATACTCTGTTATCATCAACAGTCGCATTTATAAAATGAGTCTCTGCATTCCCATTTATAACATAAACATTTAACTCAACTTTTACTTCACTTCTAATTTCAATTGAGTTATCATCTATAATTTTAAAGTTTGTAACTACATTCTCTTTTGTAGTAACATCTATAATATTCACAACTATTCTTTGTGTTAATAAGTTATGTGTTACAGTTGCCTTAAATCCATTTTCTGTATCATCCACCCAATCGTTAATTGTGACTCTTTGAGTAGATGCTACATTAGAACCTCCTGCTATAAGCTGGTCAATCTTAGTATTTAACTCTGTTTTAGCAGTTTCTATGTTTGTATTAACTTTTTCAATTTCATTACTAGTGTTGATAGGTACATTTTTTAATTTTTTTACCACATCTTCATTTAACAATTTCTCACCTTCTTTTTTTTCTTGATTCAGAGTTTATTCTTCATTATTTCTCCAAAATCCATATAAAATAATATTACTTTTATCAAATATTATTCTATCTCCAAAATTTAGCATAGTTGACCCATCATTTCTTACTGTTGTCCACCCCAGAAGTTCATAGGAATCTGCTTGTAAATTTCCTGTATTAGATGCTACAATTGCACTTGCACCTGTTAGATATGAATATGTGTTAACTGGTGCCGTACCGCTTACACCCGTTCCAGCTGGAAAATTTGTACTATATGCCATTCTATATTTTCCCCACATACAATATAATATTACATCTTCTTTATCTATTATAATGTTTTCTTCTGCCTCACTTGCTATTACAGGAATTTGAGCTTTTTCTATATCAGAAACCCACCCACAAAACTTGTCCTTATCCTCTTCTCCACCTAGCGGATTATTTTCACTATTTTGTAATATAGTGACTATATCACCTTCAACATATCTATTTGTATCTATAGGTACTTCTCCTGTTCTATTTAAAGGGTATTCTTCTGGTGGAAAATTAGCATTATAAGTTACATATCTATATTTTTTCCAGACTGCATATAAATGTAAACCCTCTGATTGTACATGTTCATTTTCTATAATAGCATTTTCAATTATATCTCCACCTTCAGTCAATGACCAACCACAAAACTTATAATTATATTCCTTGTTATTTTCATCATAATTGTTCAATGGCAAAAGAGTAACTATATCCCCTAAAATATATTTATTACTATCAATAGGTATGGTTGGAATAGGAGTACCTTGAAAATCATTAGGAATATTCAACTTATATGTAACATTAATACATTTATACCAGATAGCATATAAAGTAATGTCATCTATAGCTATATATCTTTCAATTACATCTCCACTTTCAGTTAATGACCAACCTTTAAATCTATATTCATTTAAATCTGTATTACTTGGAGAACCTAGTTTGGCTTCCGTATTAGAGAGTACTGTCATAGGATTTGGTACTATGGTATCTTCATCTAAATGTCCTTCTGGTAAGTTAATGTCATAATTTATTATATATTTTTTACTATTTTCTAATAATTGTAATAAGATATTCAAATCTTCTTTATTTACCTTTTTAGTAAGTTCTAAATTAATATTATCCTTCTCTCTATTCAAGCTATTAATATTCTTTACTACATCTTGATTTAACAATTTCTCACCTTCTTTTTTATTTAGAGAGCTACAAAAGTAACTCTCCATTTTGAACATAAAAAAGAACTATCCTATATAGTCCTCACCTGTTATTTCTCTATATTCTACTTCAGTTATT
>NZ_JACVWG010000020.1:0-22472 GCF_020658465.1 Clostridioides sp. ES-S-0049-02 | reverse complement strand
AGACTGGATCAGTAAAAGCACACACAAAATTTACTGCAGAAGTATATGTACTTAAAAAAGAAGAAGGTGGAAGACATACACCATTCTTTGATGGATATAGACCACAATTCTATTTCAGAACAACAGACGTAACAGGAGCTTGTAAGTTACCAGATGGAATAGAAATGGTAATGCCTGGAGATAACGTAACAATGGAAGTAGACTTAATAAATTCAATAGTTGTAGAAGAAGGATTAAGATTCTCAATAAGAGAAGGTGGAAGAACAGTAGCTTCAGGAGTTGTTGCTACAATAATCGAATAATCTTTTACTAAGCTAATTGATTTCATATAAAAAAAGAGGGGGTTTAACCTCTCTTTTTTGTTTTTTGTTGACAAGTAGCAATAAAGCATATATACTAAACTAGTGCCTTGAGATAGATTCATAATCAAGTTTAAGGTTATAATGTTGTAAGAGAAAATAAAATTGAAAAAAACATAAAAAAAACTTGAAAAAATGTAACAGATGATATAAAATATAATAGTGTGCTTGAGAGATTAAGAAAATAAGAATTAAATCCTAGTGAAATACGAACTGATGTCGATTTGAAAGTTACAACACACCCGGAGCAGTGTATCGGTATTAGTTGTACGCAACTTGAAAATTAAACACGTGATAAAGGAGGGAAAACAAAATGGCTAAGAATGAAAAAATAAGAATAAGATTAAAATCATATGATCACAAATTATTAGATTTTTCAGCAGGTAAAATAGTTGAAACTGCTAAAAAGGCTGGATCACAAGTTTCAGGACCTGTGCCTCTACCAACAGAAAAACAAATTGTAACTATATTAAGAGCCGTACATAAGTACAAAGACTCTAGAGAACAATTTGAAATAAGAACTCATAAAAGACTAATCGACATAGCTAATCCAACACCTAAAACAGTTGACTCATTAATGAGATTAGACTTACCAGCAGGTGTAGATATAGAAATAAAATTATAAGAACCCCTAAGATATTATCCTATAGGTAACTATCTTAGAATGATTACTTCTAAAATGATGTAATCCGCTGTAAGAATTATAGGAGGTGCTAATATGAATGGAATATTAGGAAAAAAAGTTGGTATGACTCAAATATTCACTGATAAAGGTGTAGTTATACCTGTAACAGCTGTTGAAGCAGGACCTATGGTCGTTACTCAAATAAAAACAGTTGATAAAGATGGATACAATGCTATACAAATAGGTTTTGAAGATGCTAAAGAAAAATCTTTAAACAAGCCTAAAAAAGGACACTTAGCTGCTGCTAATGTTTTAAAGAAACATTTAAAAGAGTTTAGAGTAGATTCTGTAGAAGGATACACAGTTGGACAAGAAATAAAAGCTGATGTATTTGAAGCAGGTGCAAAAATAGATGTTACTGGAATAAGTAAAGGTAAGGGATTCCAAGGTCCAATAAAAAGACATGGACAAAGTAGAGGTCCTGAATCTCACGGTTCTAGATACCACAGAAGACCAGGTTCAATGGGAGCTTGTTCTTACCCAGGTAGAGTATTTAAAAACAAAAAATTAGCTGGACACATGGGAAGCGTAAAGGTAACAGTTCAAAACTTAGAGGTTGTTAAAGTAGATGCTGATAAGAACCTTATATTAGTTAAGGGAGCTATACCAGGAGCTAAAGGTTCAGTAGTAACTATAAAAGAAGCTGTAAAGGTTTCTAAATAATGACTAACCTAGAGAAAGGAGGAATAACAATGCCAAAATTAAATGTACTAAATGTTAGTGGACAAAACGTTGGAGAAATAGAATTATCAGATTCTATATTTGGCGTAGAAGTTAATGGACATGTTTTATATGAAGTTGTAAAAAATCAATTAGCAAATAAGAGACAAGGAACTCAATCTGCTAAGACTAGAGCAGAAGTTAGAGGTGGCGGAAGAAAACCTTGGAAACAAAAAGGAACAGGTAGAGCAAGACAAGGTTCTACAAGATCTGTACAATGGGTAGGTGGAGGAGTTGCTTTTGCACCTAAACCAAGAAGTTACAAATATACATTACCTAAGAAGGTAAGAAGATTAGCTATGAAGAGTGCTTTATCTTCAAAAATACAAAATAGTGAAGTTATAGTATTAGATGCATTAAACATGGATGCTCCTAAAACTAAAGAATTCGCTCAAATATTAAATAATATAAATGCTGCTAAAAAAGCTTTAGTAGTTATAGCTGATAAAAATGATAATGTAATAAAATCAGCTAGAAATATAGAAGGTGTTCAAACTGCATTAGTTAATACTATGAATGTATATGATATATTAAAATATGATTCATTTATAATAACTACAGATGCTGTTAAAAAAGTGGAGGAGGTGTACGCATAATGACTAATCCACATGATGTAATAATAAGACCAGTTGTAACTGAGCACAGTATGGCTGAAATGGGTGAAAAAAAATACACTTTTGTTGTGGCTAAAGATGCGAACAAAACTGAAATAAAAAAAGCAGTAGAAAAAGTATTCGGAGTTAGTGTTGATAAAGTAAATACTTTAAACTACGATGGAAAAGTTAAAAGAATGGGTAGAACTCAAGGAAGAACAGCAAGCTTTAAGAAAGCAGTAGTTAAATTAACTGCTGATAGTAAAGAAATAGAATTCTTCCAAGGAATGTAATATTATAACAAACGAAGGAGGGAAAACAGATGGCTATAAAAAAGTTTAGACCAACTTCTCCTGCCTTAAGACAAATGACAGTTTTAGTTTCTGAGGAAATAACATGTAACCAACCAGAAAGATCTCTTTTAGTTAACTTAAAGAAAAATGCTGGTAGAAACGTACATGGTAGAATAACTGTTCGTCATAGAGGTGGAGGACAAAAAAGAAAATATAGAATAATAGATTTCAAAAGAGATAAAGATGGTATACCTGCTAAGGTTGCTACTATAGAATATGATCCAAACAGAACTGCAAATATTGCATTATTAAACTATGCTGATGGAGAAAAAAGATATATATTAGCTCCAGTTGGAATCAACGTTGGAGATACTATCTTATCAGGATTAGGTGCTGATATAAAACCAGGAAACTGTTTAGCATTAAAAGATATGCCAGTTGGTACTATCATTCATAATATAGAATTAAAGCCAGGAAAAGGAGCTCAATTAGTTAGATCTGCTGGAGTTTCTGCACAATTAATGGCTAAAGAAGGAAAAAATGCTTTATTAAGATTACCATCAGGTGAAATGAGATTAGTAAGCATAAACTGTAAAGCTACTATAGGACAAGTTGGAAATATAGAGCACGGTAACGTAGTTATTGGTAAAGCAGGTAGAAAAAGACATATGGGAATAAGACCTACTGTAAGAGGTTCTGTAATGAACCCTAATGACCATCCACACGGTGGAGGGGAAGGTAGATCTCCAATAGGTAGACCATCTCCTGTTACTCCATGGGGTAAACCAGCTCTTGGATACAAAACTAGAAAGAAAAACAAAGCTTCAAATAAGTTAATAGTATCAAGAAGAACTAAGTAGTAAATTTATTTTTGCTCGGAAAGGAGGAATATAAATGTCAAGATCAACTAAAAAAGGACCTTTTGTCCATGCAAGACTTTTAAAGAAAATAGAAGCTATGAATGCTAGCGGAAATAAAGAAGTTATAAAAACTTGGTCAAGATCTTCAACTGTATTTCCACAAATGGTAGAAAACACTATAGCTGTTCATGATGGAAGAAAACATGTTCCAGTATATATAACAGAAGATATGGTTGGACACAAATTAGGTGAGTTCGTTCCTACTAGAACTTTCAAAGGACATAAGGATGACGAAAAATCTAATAAGAGAAAATAATTAAATTATGACTAAGAAAGGAGGAATAACAATGGAAGCAAAAGCTACTGCTAAATATGTACGTGTATCACCAAGAAAAGCAGGCCAAATCTGTGACCTTGTTAGAGGAAAGAATGTTGATGAAGCATTAGCGATATTAAAGTTCACTCCAAGAGGAGCAGCTTCAATAATAGCTAAAGTTGTAAAGTCAGCTAAAGCTAACGCAGAAAACAATCACGAAATGGATACTGAAAAATTATATATAGCATCAATAGTTGCTAATCAAGGGCCAACAATGAAGAGATTCATGCCTAGAGCTATGGGTCGTGCAACTACAATAAGAAAAAGAACTTCTCATATAGAGGTTGTTGTGAAAGAAAAAAAATAATTAATAGATAGGAGGGAAAGTAATGGGTCAAAAGGTTAATCCACACGGCTTAAGGGTCGGTGTTATAAAAGATTGGGACTCAAGATGGTTCGCTACTGATAAAAAAGAGTTCGGAAACTTATTATTAGAAGACCATAATATACGTAAATTCTTAAAGAAAAGATTATACTCAGCTGGAGTTGCTAGAATAGAAATAGAAAGATCAGCTAATAAAATAAAAATGGACTTACATGTTGCTAAGCCAGGAGTAGTTATAGGAAGAGCTGGTGCTGGAATCGAAGCATTAAAAGTTGAATTAGAAAAAATGACAAAGAAAAGTATAATAGTTAACATAGTAGAAGTAAGAAGTACAGATAAAAATGCTCAATTAGTAGCTGAAAATATAGCTTTAGCTATAGAAAGAAGGGTTGCTTTCAGAAGAGCAATGAAACAAGCTATACAAAGAGCAATGAAATCTGGTGCTAAAGGGATAAAAGTTTCTGCTTCAGGAAGATTAGGTGGAGCTGAAATGGCTAGAACTGAAGGTTATAGTGAAGGAAATGTGCCACTACAAACTTTAAGAGCAGATATAGATTATGGTTTCGCTGAAGCTGATACTACTTATGGAAAAATAGGTATAAAAGTTTGGGTATGTAATGGTGAAATTTTACCAACTAGAGATGGTGTAAATCCAAGAGAAGAAAGCAGAAAGAGCGACAGAAGAGACAATAAGAGAGATAACAGAAGAAACGATAGAAGAGGAAATGACAATAGAAACTATAGAGGAAATGATAACAGAGGAAATGATAACAGAGGAAACTATAGAGGACAAAAACCTCAAGGTAACTCATCAAGACCTCAAGGTAATTCATCAAGACCTCAAGGTGGATCAAGACCTCAAGGAACTGAAAACAAAGGAAATTAATAATAGTTAGGTTCAAGGAAGGAGGAAAAATACTCATGTTAATGCCAAAAAGAGTAAAGCGTCGTAGAGTTCATAGAGGAAGTATGGCTGGGCAAGCTCATAAAGGTAACAAAGTTACTTATGGTGAGTTTGGATTAGTAGCTTTAGAAGCTTCTTGGATAACTTCTAATCAAATAGAAGCTGCCAGAATAGCGATGACTAGATATATAAAAAGAGGGGGAAAGGTTTGGATAAAAATATTCCCTCATAAACCAGTAACAAGAAAACCAGCAGAAACTCGTATGGGTGCAGGGAAAGGTTCTCCAGAATATTGGGTAGCTGTAGTTAAGCCAGGAAGAGTTATGTTTGAATTAGCAGGTGTTTCTGAAGATAAAGCAAGAGAAGCTATGAGACTTGCTGCACATAAATTACCAATCAAATGTAAATTTGTTAAAAAAGAAGATTTAGAAGTAAAGGGTGGTGAATAGGATGA
This sequence comes from Clostridioides sp. ES-S-0049-02, assembly GCF_020658465.1. Taxonomy (NCBI): domain Bacteria; kingdom Bacillati; phylum Bacillota; class Clostridia; order Peptostreptococcales; family Peptostreptococcaceae; genus Clostridioides; species Clostridioides sp. ES-S-0049-02. The sequence continues at coordinate 16,903 of NZ_JACVWG010000020.1, read as the reverse complement.
AAGCTAAAGAATTAAGAGATTTAACAAGCGAAGAGCTAATGAACAAATTAAACGACTTCAAAAGTGAATTATTTAGCTTAAGATTCCAATTAGCTACTGGTCAATTAGAAAATACAGCTAGAATAAAGTTTGTTAAGAAGGATATAGCAAAAGTTAAAACTGTTCTTGCTGAAAGAAAGTTATACGAAACTAGAGCTTAATTTGGAAAGGAGGCTTTTTAAACATGGAAAGAGGAAGAAGAAAAGTTAGAATAGGCCGTGTTGTTAGTGATAAGATGGATAAAACAATAGTAGTAGCTGTTGAAGAATTTGTACGTCATCCACTATATAACAAACGTGTTAAGAGAACTAAGAAATTTAAGGCTCATGATGAAAAGAATATATGTAACATCGGAGATAGAGTTAAAATAATGGAAACTAGACCTTTATCTAAAGATAAGAGATTCAGACTAGTTGAAGTTGTTGAGAAAGTTAAGTAGTTTTTGAAGAAGGAGGGATTACGATATGATACAACAAGAATCACGTCTAAGAGTTGCTGATAACTCAGGAGCTAAAGAACTTTTATGTATACGTGTTCTAGGCGGAAGTAAAAGAAGATATGGTAACATAGGCGACGTTATAGTTGCTACTGTTAAAAGTGCAACACCTGGTGGAGTTGTAAAAAAAGGTAAGGTTGTTAAAGCTGTTATAGTAAGAAGCAAACAAGGCGTAAGACGTAATGACGGAAGCTATATATCTTTTGATGAAAATGCTGCTGTTATAATAAAGGACGATAAAACTCCAGTAGGAACTCGTATATTCGGGCCTGTTGCTAGAGAGTTAAGAGACAATGAATTCATGAAAATAGTTTCTCTTGCTCCAGAAGTACTATAATTAAGGAGGTGCAATAGGACATGATGCGTGTTAAAAAAGGTGACACTGTTGTAGTTATAGCAGGTAAAGATAAAGGTAAAAAAGGTTCAGTTTTAAAGGTATACCCTAAAGCTGATAAAGTATTAGTTGAAGGTGTAAACGTAATAACTAAACATCAAAAACCAAGTGCTATGAACCAACAAGGTGGAATAATAAATAAAGAAGCCCCAATACACATATCTAATGTAATGCCATTTGATCCTGAAACAGGAAAAGGCGTTAGAGTAAGATATGAAGTAAAAGATGGGACAAAAGTAAGAGTATCAGCAAAGAGCGGAAAAGAATTATAATAAATATTGCTTGAAAGGAGGGACCTTAAATGGCTTCTAGATTACAAGAAAAATACATGAAAGAAGTTGCTCCTGCTTTAATGGAGAAATTTGGATATAAAAACGTAATGGAGATACCTAAGTTAAACAAAATAGTTATTAACATGGGTATAGGTGACGCTAGAGAAAATCCAAAAGGATTAGAAAAAGGCGTTGAAGAATTAGAAATAATATCAGGACAAAAGCCTGTTATAACTAAAGCTAGAAAATCTGTTGCTAACTTCAAACTAAGAGAAGGAATGCCAATAGGAACAAAAGTTACATTAAGAGCTGACAAAATGTTCTACTTTATGGACAAATTAGTATCAGTTTCTTTACCAAGAGTTAGAGACTTTAGAGGTGTTAACCCTAATGCTTTTGATGGTAGAGGAAACTATGCTTTAGGAGTTAAAGAACAATTAATATTCCCTGAAATAGAATATGATAAAATTGATAAAGTAAGAGGAATGGATATAATATTCGTTACTACAGCAAAAACTGACGAAGAAGCTCGTGAATTATTAAAATTATTAGGAATGCCATTTTCTAAGTAAGCAAAGGAGGGATTCCCGTGGCTAGAAAAGCGATGGTTGTTAAACAACAAAGAAAGCAAAAGTACGCTACTAGAGAATACACTAGATGTACTATATGCGGAAGACCGCATTCAGTTTTGAAAAAATTTGGTATATGCCGTATATGCTTTAGAGAATTAGCTTATAAAGGTCAAATACCTGGTGTTAGAAAAGCAAGTTGGTAGAAGCTTGATTAGAATGGAAGGAGGGCTACAAAATGACAATGACAGATCCAATTGCAGATATGCTTACTCGTATAAGAAATGCTAATGTTGTTAAGCATGAAACTGTAGATGTTCCAGCTTCTAATATGAAGAAAGAGTTAGCTAGAATCTTATTAGAAGAAGGTTTCATAAGAGGTTATGATGTTATAGAAGATGGAAAACAAGGTATCATAAGAATACAATTAAAGTACGGACAAGAAGGCGAAAGAGTTATCACAGGTCTTAAGAAAATATCTAAGCCTGGAATGAGAGTTTACGCTGCTAACCACGAAATACCAAAAGTATTAAATGGATTAGGAATATCAGTAATATCTACTTCAAAAGGAATATTAACTGACAAGCAAGCTAGAAAAGAAAATGTTGGTGGAGAAGTAATCTGCTACGTTTGGTAATTAATATGAACAATGTAAGGAGGTGCGACCATGTCAAGAATAGGTGTTAAGCCAATAATAATACCAGCAGGTGTTGAAGTTACTATAGCTGAAGGAAATTTAGTTACAGTAAAAGGTCCAAAGGGAACTTTAACTAAACAATTAAGTGCTGAGTTAAATATAAAAAAAGAAGAAAATAAAATAATGGTTGAAAGACCAACTGATAATAAAAAACACAGATCTTTACACGGACTAACTAGAACTTTATTAGATAATATGGTTGTAGGTGTAAATACTGGTTTCGAAAAGAAATTAGAACTAAAAGGTGTTGGATACAGAGCTCAAAAACAAGGAAAGAAATTAGTTATGAACTTAGGTTTCTCTCATCCAGTTGAAATGGAAGATCCAGAAGGAATAACTGTTGAAGCTCCAAACCAAACTGAGTTAATAGTAAAAGGTATAGACAAGCAATTAGTAGGAAACTATGCTGCTAAAATAAGAGCTTGGAGAAAGCCAGAGCCATACAAAGGTAAAGGTATAAAATACGTTGATGAAGTAATCAGACGTAAAGAAGGAAAAACTGGTAAAAAATAATACCAAAACTTAAACGCTAGAAAGGAGTGAGCTAGGTGTTAAAAAAGGCTGATAAAAATGCTAATAGACTTCAAAGACATAAGAGAGTTCGTAGAAAAATAAGCGGTACTGCTCAAAGACCAAGATTATGTGTATTTAGAAGTGCTAACAATATATATGCTCAAATAATAGATGATACAAACAGAGTAACTCTAGTTGCTGCATCTTCTTTAGAAGCAGAAGTTAAGAGTGCTGTTAATCATACAGGAAATAAGGAAGCAGCTAAGAAAGTTGGAGAATTAGTTGCTAAAAAAGCTGTTGAAAAAGGAATCACTGAAGTTGTATTTGACAGAGGTGGATACTTATATCATGGAAGAATTCAAGAATTAGCTGAAAGTGCTAGAGAAGCTGGTCTTAAGTTCTAATACGAAGGAGGGAAAAATACATGCTACGTCGTAAGCCGATAGATGCAGGACAACTTGACTTACAAGAAAAAGTTGTTGAAGTAAGACGTGTTACTAAGGTTGTAAAAGGTGGTAGAAACTTCAGATTTGCAGCGTTAGTAGTTGTTGGAGATGAAAACGGACACGTTGGTATAGGTGCTGGGAAAGCAATGGAAGTACCAGATGCTATAAAAAAAGCAGTTGAAGATGCTAAGAAAAATCTAATAGTAGTGCCAATGGTTGGGACTACAATTCCTCACGAAGTACGCGGACACTTTGGTGCTGGAAATATATTAATAATGCCTGCTGTAGAAGGTACAGGAGTAATAGCTGGGGGACCTGCTAGAGCCGTACTTGAGTTAGCTGGACTAAAAGACGTTAGAGCTAAATCTTTAGGATCTAACAATCCAAGAAATATGGTAAATGCTACAATAGAAGGACTTAATTCTCTAAAAACAGTTGAAGATATAGCTAAACTTAGAGGTAAAAAAGTTGAAGAACTTCTAGGGTAAGGAGGTAGTGTAAAATGGCTAAATTACAAATAAAATTAGTTAGAAGTGTTATAGGAACTACTCCTAACCAAAAAAAGAATGTTGAAGCGTTAGGATTAAGAAAAAGAGAACAAGTTATTGTAAAAGAAGACAATGCTCAAGTAAGAGGTATGATAAAAAAAGTAAGTCATTTATTAGAAGTAACTGAAATAGCTGAATAATTTTTAAAAAGTAGTGCAAGGAGGTGCAATCCATGAAGTTACATGAGTTAAAACCTGCTGAAGGTGCAGTAAGAGCTAAGAGAAGATTAGGTAGAGGTACTGCAACTGGACAAGGTAAAACTGCAGGACGTGGACAAAAAGGTCAATGGTCTCGTTCTGGTGGTGGAGTAAGAGTAGGGTTCGAAGGTGGACAAATGCCACTAGCTAGAAGACTTCCTAAGAGAGGTTTCAATAACATATTTAAGAAAGTTTACACAGAAGTTAATGTTGAAGTTTTAAACAGATTTGAAAATGGAACAGAAATAACTTCAGAATTATTAAAATCTACTAAAACTATAAGCAAAATAGGTAAAGATGGAATTAAAATCTTAGGTGAAGGTAATTTAGAAAAAGCTTTAACTGTTAAAGCTGCTAAATTTACAGCTTCAGCTCAAGAAAAAATAGAAAAAGCTGGTGGAAAAGCAGAGTTAGTATAATAACCTGCTAATCTCCTAGCCAGTACAGGCGGGGTGAATTAGCGTGCTGTCAAAATTAAAACAAGCTTGGAAGATTAAAGCAGTAAGAAAAAAAGTAATGTATACACTTATGATGATCGTGATATTCAGAATAGGTACTACAATACCAGTTCCAGGTATAGACACTAGTATTATACAAAAGATGGTAGGCGGAAATAGTCTACTTTCTCTGTATAATATGTTTACTGGTGGAGCATTTAGTAACTTTTCACTATTTGCTTTGGGTATAAGTCCATATATTACTGCATCAATTATAATACAGCTTCTAACAGTAGGTTTTGAAAGTTTAGCAGAACTTCAAAAATCTGGTGAAGAAGGAAAGAAAAAAATCAATAAGTACACTAAATATACAGCACTAGCTCTAGCAGTTGTACAAGCTTTGGGAATTACATTAGGAATTGTAAGAAGTGCTTTAATATCAAATAGTGTGTTTTTTATCACAACTGTTGTAATAACATTAGTTTCAGCAAGTATGTTAGTAATGTGGATTGGGGACAAAATTACCGAAAAAGGAATTGGTAATGGTAGTTCAGTAATAATATTTGCAGGTATTATATCAAGAATACCAACAGATGTTATTAAAATCGCACAACAAGTTAAATCTGGTCAAGTTGCACCTTGGGTAATAATACTTCTAATTGTAGTTATATTACTTACAGTTACAGGAGTTACATTTATACAAGAAGCTACTAGAAAGATACCTGTACAATATGCTAAAAGAGTTGTTGGAAGAAAAATGTATGGAGGACAAAGTTCTCATATACCAATGAAAGTTAACCAATCAGGAGTTATGCCTATAATTTTTGCTAGTTCACTTTTAGCTTTTCCACAAACAATAGCTATGTTTATGGGAGCAGATGCTCAAGCTTTTGTTCAAAAATACTTAAGTATGGCAACAGAACAAGGATTTTGGACATACAGATCAATTGAAATTCTACTTATAATTTTCTTCTCATATTTTTATACAACTGTATCATTCAATACAGAAGATATATCTAAAAATATGAAAAATAATGGTGGATTTATACCAGGTATCAGACCAGGTGAACCTACTATGGATTATTTAAATAGAATCTTAACAAGATTAACTTTAGCTGGAGCTACTTTCTTAGCAATAATTGCTATGGTACCAGCTCTTACAACACATTATATGAATGTAAATATGAGTCTAGCTGGGACTTCATTGCTAATCGTTGTTGGGGTTGCTTTGGAGCTTAAGAGACAGTTAGAGTCAAACTTAGTCATGAGAAGCTATCAAGGTTTCTTAAAATAAAATGGAGATGGATAATATGAGAATAATATTACTTGGACCTCCAGGTGCTGGTAAAGGTACTCAGGCGGCAAGAATAGTAGAAAAATACAATATACCTCATATATCAACAGGAGATATATTCAGAAAGAATATAAAAGAGGGAACAGAACTTGGAAAAAAAGCTAAAGAATACATGGACCAAGGTTTATTAGTACCAGATGAGTTAACTGTAGGTTTAGTTACTGATAGAATATCTCGAGAAGACTGTAAAAATGGATTTATGTTAGATGGATTTCCAAGAAATGTAGCACAAGGTGAGCATTTAGATGTATTCTTAAAAAATGCTGGTATAGTACTGGATAAAGTTGTCAATATTGAAGTTGATAAGAGCATATTAGTATCTAGAGCAGTTGGTAGAAGGATATGCAAGTCTTGTGGAGCTACTTATCATGTTGAGTTTAATCCTCCTAAAGTAAAAGGTGTATGTGATGTATGCCAAGGAGAATTGTATCAAAGAGCTGATGATAATGAAGAAACTGTATCTAAGAGAATACAAGTTTATCTAGATGAAACTAAGCCTTTAGTAGATTATTATAGCAAACAAGGTATAATAGCTGATATAAAAGGTGACCAAGCAATAGATAAAGTATTTGAAGATATTGTTGCAGCTTTAGGAAGTGGAAAATAAATGATTATCTTGAAATCAAAGAAAGAAATAGAACTTTTAAGAGAAGCAGGCAAAATTGTTGCTGATACTCATGAAGTTTTAAGAAAAGCTATTTCTCCGGGAATATCTACTTTAGAATTAGATAAAATAGCTGAAGAGAATATAAGAAAATACAATGCTGAACCTTCTTTTAAAGGATATGGAGGTTTTCCAGGAAGTATATGTGCTTCTATCAATAGAGAAGTTGTACATGGAATTCCAGGTGAGACTCTATTAAAGGAAGGAGACATTGTAAGCTTAGATATAGGAGCCTATTATAAAGGATATCATGGTGATTCTGCGAAAACTCATGGAGTAGGCATGATATCTGAAGAAGATAGGAAATTAATAGAAGTAACTAGAGAAAGCTTCTATGAAGGAATAAAATTTGCTAAATTAGGATATAGACTTTCGGATATCTCACACGCAGTACAAACACACGTTGAGAAACATGGTTTCTCAGTAGTTAGGGATTTGGTAGGACATGGAGTTGGAGCAAATCTTCATGAAGATCCACAGGTACCTAATTATGGACTCCCAGGAAAAGGACCAAGACTTAGAGAAGGAATGGTTATTGCTATAGAGCCAATGGTTAATGCAGGTCGTTATCATGTAAAGACTCTATCAGATGGGTGGACGACTGTTACAATAGATGGAAAAAAATCAGCTCATTATGAGCATACGATAGCAATTACTGAACATGAACCTTTGATATTGACAAAGTTGTAAATTAAGAAGTAGGTGAAAAAAGTGCTATCAGATAATTTAAGTATAGGTCAAGTTGTTAAGGTTTCATTAGGTCGAGATCAAGGAAATTTATTTTTCGTAGTCAAGATAATTAATAATGAATATGTATTAATAGCTGATGGAAAGAAAAGAAAACTTGACAAACCTAAGTTAAAGAAAGTTAAGCACTTAAAAAAATATAATTTTATTAATGATGAAGTTAGAAAAAGAGTAGTATCTGGACAAGAGATTACAGATTCTTTTTTAAGAGCTGAACTTACTAAGTTAAATTAGATAATTTAACTTATTGAAATGGAGGGCTGGTTAGTTAATGGCCAAAAAAGATGTTATAGAATTAGAAGGTACAGTTTCAGAAGCTTTACCTAATGCTATGTTTAAAGTTAAACTAGAAAATGGACATGAGATATTATGCCACATTTCTGGAAAGCTAAGAATGAACTTCATAAGAATTCTTGAAGGTGATAAGGTGAATGTTGAACTTTCTCCATATGACCTTACAAGAGGAAGAATCACTTGGCGTAAGAAGTAGACTATCTTGATATTTAGTCTAAGGAGGGATTAATAATGAAAGTTAGACCATCAGTAAAACCAATATGTGAAAAATGCAAAGTAATAAAAAGAAAAGGAAAAGTAATGGTTATCTGTGAAAATCCAAAGCATAAGCAAAAACAAGGATAAGAAATTATTACTAGTATTTTGTTAAATTTTATAGTATAATACTATATTGTGATGTTAACAAAAGAACGTTAAAATCGTTGAACAATCTGACGTAGGATTGATATATGATATGAAGTTTTAAACACTAAAAACTATGTGTAGGAGGTGCGATCATGGCAAGAATAGCTGGGGTAGATTTACCTAGAGAAAAAAGAGCGGAGATAGGCTTAACTTATATATATGGTATAGGTAAAGCAACTGCTAACGAAATATTAGCTAAAGCTGAGATAAATCCAGATACAAGAATAAAAGATTTATCAGAAGATCAAGTTAATGAGTTAAGAAAAGTTATAGATGACGATTTCTTAGTTGAAGGTGACTTAAGAAGAGAAATTGCTTTAAACATAAAGAGATTAAGAGATATAAAATGTTATAGAGGAATTAGACATGGTAAAGGTCTTCCATTAAGAGGACAAAGAACTAAAACTAATGCTAGAACTAGAAAAGGTCCTAGAAAAACAGTATCTCGTAAAAAGAAAAAATAATTAAATAATAATTAGATGAAGGAGGGAAAAGGAAAATGGCTAAACCAAAAAAGAAAGTTACACGTGTTAGAAGAAGAGAACGTAAAAATATAGAACGTGGTCATGCTCATATACAGTCAACTTTCAACAATACAATAATAACTTTAACTGACGTTCATGGAAATGCTATATCTTGGGCAAGTTCAGGACAATTAGGATTCAAAGGGTCAAGAAAATCAACTCCATTTGCATCTCAAATGGCTGCTGAAACAGCTGCAAAAGCTGCGATGGAACACGGATTAAAAAGTGTTGAGGTATTCGTAAAGGGGCCAGGTTCAGGAAGAGAAGCTGCTATAAGAGCTTTACAAGCAACTGGACTAGAAGTAACTATGATAAAAGATGTTACTCCAATCCCACATAACGGATGTAGACCACCAAAGAGAAGAAGAGTGTAATTAATAAGAGTACAAATAGGAGGTGTAGATAAATGGCAAGATATACAGGTGCATCATGTAGACAATGCCGTAGAGAGGGAATGAAATTATTCCTTAAAGGTGATAGATGTTATACAGATAAATGTGCTATAGTTAAAAGAAACTATGCTCCAGGTCAACATGGCCAAGGGAGAAAGAAAGTTTCTAACTATGGATTACAATTAAGAGAAAAACAAAAAGTTAAAAGAATATATGGAGTTTTAGAAACTCAATTTAGAAACTTATACGAACGTGCTGAAAACATGCCTGGAAAATCAGGTGAGAATTTATTAAGTTTATTAGAGAGAAGATTAGACAATGTAGTTTACAGAATGGGACTAGCATCTTCTAGAAAAGAAGCTAGACAATTAGTAACTCATGGTCATTTCACTTTAAATGGAAATAAAGTAGATATAGCTTCATTAACAGTTAAAGTTGGAGATGTGATAGAAGTTAAAGAAAAATCAAGATCTTCTGCAAAATTCAAAAATTTAGTAGAAGTTAACTCAAGAATAGCTCCTAAATGGTTAGAAGCTAATGTAGAAGGAATGACAGCAAAAGTAGTTGGTGTTCCAACAAGAGAAGATATAGATCTTGAAATAGCAGAGCACTTAATCATAGAACTTTACTCTAAATAATAAGCACACTTTTAAAAATTATTTTAAAATTTTGTTTACCCTCAGTGGATTACTGAATTTTAAGGAGGGTTTTGTCCATGATAGAAATAGAAAAGCCAAAAGTAGATATAGTTGAGCTTAGCGAAGACTATAGATATGGTAAGTTTGTTATAGAACCTCTAGAAAGAGGATATGGAATAACTATAGGTAACGCACTAAGAAGAATATTATTATCATCTTTACCAGGTGTAGCAGTAAATGCTATAAAAATAGATGGAGTTCTTCATGAATTCTCTACAATACCTGGTGTTAAAGAAGATGTTACAGAGATAATATTAACTTTAAAAGAGCTTTCAGCAACTATAGATGGTGAAGGAAGTAGAACACTTAAAATAGAGGCTCAAGGACCATGCTCTATCACAGGTTCAGATATAATCTGTCCTCCAGATGTTGAAATATTAAGCAAAGACTTAGCAATAGCTACATTAGATGATAATGCCAAGTTTAATATGGAAATATTTGTAGATAAAGGTAGAGGTTATGTTTCTGCTGAAGAAAATAAAACAGAGAATGTTCCAATAGGTGTTTTACCTGTGGATTCAATATATACTCCTGTTGAGAAAGTTAGTTATCATGTAGAAAACACAAGAGTTGGTCAAAAAACAGATTATGATAAATTAGTACTAGAAGTTTGGACTAATGGTAGTATAAACCCTCAAGAAGGTATATCATTAGCTGCAAAAGTATTAGTTGAGCATTTAAATCTATTTATAGACTTAACTGAACATGTAAGTAGTGTTGAAATCATGGTAGAAAAAGAAGAAGATCAAAAAGAAAAAGTTCTTGAAATGACTATAGAAGAATTAGATTTATCAGTTAGATCATACAACTGTTTAAAGAGAGCGGGAATTAATACAGTTGAAGAATTAGCTAATAAGTCTGAAGACGATATGATGAAGGTTAGAAACCTAGGTAAAAAGTCATTAGAAGAAGTAATACAAAAACTAGAGGAACTTGGGCTAGGATTAAAACCAAGTGAAGAATAGCGAGCAAAGGAGGGATAAGAATGGCTAAGTACCGTAAATTAGGACGTGAAACAGCTCACAGAAACCTTATGTTAAGAAACTTAGTAACTTGTTTACTAAGAAGTGGAAGAATAGAAACTACAGTAACTAGAGCTAAAGAAACTCGTAGAATGGCTGAAAAGATGATAACTCTTGCTAAAAGAGGAGATCTTCATGCTAGAAGACAAGTTTTAGCTTATGTTATGGATGAAACAGTAGTTAATAACTTATTCACAGATTTAGCTCCAAAATATGCTGAGAGAAATGGTGGATACACTAGAATAATAAAAATAGGGCCAAGAAAAGGCGATGCTGCTGAAATGGCTTTTATAGAATTAGTATAGTAAGGAAAGGATTAGGCTTGATGGCTTAATCTTTTTTTTATTTTTTTGACTAAGGTGTGATATAATAATGTGTAAAATGATTTTTATAAGTTATTGCTTACTAAAAGGAGTATGAATTAATGGATAATATAATAAAAGTAAACAATATTTCATTTGAGTATATTACAGATGAAGCAAAACTTAAAGCAATAGATAATTTAAGCTTAGATGTTAAAAAGGGAGAATTTGTTGCGATAATAGGACATAATGGTTCTGGCAAGTCTACTTTATCTAAAAACTTAAATGCTATTCTTATGCCTACAGAAGGAAATATTCTCATTGATGGAATGGACACCAAAGAAGAAGAAAGATTATGGGATATAAGGCAAACAGCAGGTATGGTATTTCAAAACCCAGATAATCAAATTGTTGCCACAATAGTAGAAGAAGATGTAGCTTTTGGTCCTGAAAACTTAGGTATAGAGCCAAAAGAGATAAGACGAATTGTAGAAGAGTCTTTAAAAAGTGTAGGTATGTATGATTTGAGAGGTAGACAACCGCATTTGTTATCAGGTGGCCAAAAACAGAGGGTTGCAATAGCAGGCATAATTGCCATGAGACCCAAGTGTATAATATTTGATGAAGCAACAGCGATGTTAGACCCATCTGGAAGAAAAGAAGTTATGAAAACAATAAAAAGACTTAATAAAGAAGAAAATATAACTGTTTTACATATAACTCACTTTATGGAAGAAGCTGTAGAAGCTGATAGAGTTGTCGTTATGGAGAAAGGTAAGAAACTTTTAGAAGGGACTCCTAAAGAAGTATTTAGTAAAATAGACATGTTAAAGGAAATCGGTTTAGATGTGCCTTGTATGACAGAGTTGTCTAGTTTATTAATAGAAGAAGGTATAAATATTAGTAGTGATATATTAACTGTGGATGAGATGGTGATGGAATTATGTCAATTATAGTAAAGAACTTAACACATATATATAATGAAGGGATGCCTTTTGCAAGTAAAGCACTTGATGATGTATCTTTTGAGATTAAAGATAGAGATTTTGTTGGACTTATAGGTCATACAGGTTCAGGAAAGTCTACATTGATACAACATCTAAATGGATTATTAAAACCTTCCTCAGGAGAGATTTTTATAAATGATTTTAACATAACAGATAAGAATTTAAACTTAACTGAGATAAGAAAAAGAGTAGGTGTTGTATTTCAATATCCAGAATATCAATTATTTGAAGAAACAATTGATAAGGATATAGCTTTTGGACCCGCTAATTTAGGTTTAGAAGAGGTTGAGATACATAATAGGGTAAAAGCATCGATGGAAGCTGTAGGACTTGACTATGAGGAATTTAAAGATAAATCTCCATTTGAATTATCAGGAGGTCAAAAGCGTAGAGTTGCAATAGCTGGAGTTATAGCAATGAACCCAGAAGTACTTATATTAGATGAACCAACTGCAGGTCTTGATCCTGGTGGAAGAGATGAAATTTTTAATTTAATAAAAAACTTACATGAAAAAAACAATATGACTATAATATTGTCATCACATAGTATGGATGATATGGCAAAGTTGGCACAAACGTTAATTGTTATGAATCATGGTAAAATAGAATTTATGGGTACTCCTAGAGATGTATTTAAATCGAATGCTATTAAATTAAAAGAAATTGGTTTAGATATTCCACAGGTTTTAGAGCTTGCATTGAAATTAAGAGAACAAGGTTTTGACATTAGTGAAGACATATTGACTTTAGAAGAAGCAAAACAGGAAATATTAAGAGTTGTGAGAGGGCGAGGATTATGTTAAAAGATATAACTATAGGGCAATACTACCCAACAAGTTCTGCTATTCATAAATTAGATCCAAGGATAAAACTTGTAGCAACAATTGTATTTATGGTATCTATATTTGTAGTAAATAAATTTTGGCCTTATATGATAGTTTTATTATGTTTATTAGGTATGATAAAGTTAGCTAATATACCTGTTAAGTATATTGTTAAGGGTGTAAAACCTCTTAAGTGGATTATTTTATTTACATTTATTATAAATATATTTTTCTTACCAGGTGATGAGATATGGTCATTTGGATTTTTAACAATAACAAGTCAAGGCTTGAGACAAGCAATTTTTATGGCAATAAGACTTATATTTTTAGTAATTGGGACATCATTACTTACTTTAACAACTTCACCAATAGAATTGACAGATGGTATAGAGCGATTATTGAATCCCTTTAAGAAAATTGGTTTACCAGTTCATGAGCTTGCAATGATGATGACAATTGCTTTGCGCTTTATTCCTACATTATTAGACGAAACAGATAAAATAATGAAGGCTCAAATGTCTAGAGGTGCAGACTTTGAAAGTAAAAATCTTATAAATAGAGCTAAAAATCTAGTACCTCTTTTAGTTCCACTATTTGTTAGTGCATTTAGAAGAGCTGATGAATTGGCTATGGCCATGGAAGCTAGATGTTATAGAGGTGGACACAATAGAACAAAAATGAGGGAGTCTGTTATAGTAAAAGCAGATTATATAGCATGTGTGTTTCAAGTTATTTATTTAGGATTAATCATAGCTACTAGATTTATAGCGATTTAATAGAAGCATATAGGTGAGGTAAAATATGAGAAATATAAAGATTACAATCCAATATGATGGTAGAAATTATTGTGGATGGCAGAAGCAACCAGATTCTCTAGGGATACAAGGTACAATTGAAAAGGCTATATATGAGATAATGAATGAAGAAGTTAAACTTATAGGCTCAGGTAGAACTGATTCAGGGGTTCATGCTCTTGCACAAACTGCAAATTTTAAAATTAGTTCAAGTATAAGTATAGAAAGTGTACCAATGGCACTAAATGCTAAATTACCAAAAGACATATCAGTTATAGAAGCATGTGAAGTTAATGATGACTTTCATTCAAGATATAGTGCAAAAGGAAAAACATATAAATATTTAATATATAACAGTAAGTTTAGACACCCAATACTTAACAGCATATCATATCAAGTAAAGTATGAACTTGATTTTGAAAAAATGTGTATAGAATCAAAAAGTCTATTGGGTACACATGATTTTAAAGGTTTTATGAGTTCTGGTTCATCTGTAAAAGATACAATACGAACAATATATGATATAAATATAAAAAAAACAGATGATTTGATTGCTTTAGAAATTAGTGGAGATGGGTTCTTATATAATATGGTGAGAATTATTGTTGGAACACTTGTTGATATAGGACGTGGTAGAATTAATGAATCATTTTTAGATATAATAGAATCTAAAAACAGATCAAGATGTGGACATACAGCTCCAGCACAAGGATTATTTCTTAAAAAAGTTCATTATTAACTTGACACACCAGGCTACATGTATTAAAATATATGAGAATGTGTTAATAAGTCCACTTGCCCCGGACTTGACATAAACGGTAAAAAATTTTTATGAAAAGTAGTTAAGGAGGGACAGTTATGAAAAGTTATATAGCTAAGCCAGCTGATGTACAAAGAAAATGGTACTTAGTTGATGCTGAAGGAAAAACATTAGGTCGTATAGCAACAGAAATTGCGACAGTATTGAGAGGTAAACATAAACCAACATTTACTCCTCACGTTGATGGTGGAGATTTTGTTGTTGTAGTAAATGCAGAAAAAGTAGTTTTAAGTGGAAAAAAATTAGATCAAAAATATTACAGATACCACACTGGTTATGTAGGTGGATTAAAAGAAATATCTTATAGAGATATGATGGATAAAAAACCAGAAGAAGTTATAGCACATGCTGTAAATGGTATGTTACCTAAAAACAAATTAAGAAGTAGAATGATGACTAGATTAAGAGTATTTGCAGGTGCTGAACACACTCATGCAGCTCAAAATCCAGAAGTTTTAAACTTTAAATAAGATTAATAGGTGAAAGGAGGAGTTTATAATGGCTAACGTTCAATATTATGGAACTGGAAGAAGAAAAAGTTCTGTTGCTAGAGTAAGACTAGTTGCAGGTGAAGGAAATATATTAGTAAATGGAAGAGCATTAGAAAATTATTTTAACTATGAAACATTAATAAGAGATGTTAAACAACCATTAGTTTTAACTGGTAATGAAAATAAATATGATGTTATAGTAAAAGTTGAAGGTGGAGGATTCACTGGACAAGCTGGAGCTATAAGACATGGTATATCTAGAGCTTTATTAAAAGCTGATTTAGATTTAAGACCTGCTTTAAAGAAAGAAGGTTTCTTAACTAGAGATGCTAGAATGAAGGAAAGAAAGAAATACGGATTAAAAGCAGCAAGAAGAGCTCCACAATTCTCAAAAAGATAATTATTTATCTTTTTGGAAAAGCAAAATCCTTTATTTTCTGTTATCCAGAAAATATGGAAGCATGTTGAAATGTTGGGTTTAAGTTAATGATTGATATACAATAAAATAATAAGATATCTTATTAGGATGTTTTTCTATTGAAAAACATCCTTTTTATTGTAATAAAAGATTATATGTTAAAGTTATTGAGATTATAGTTCTATTGAGAAATGGATAAAGAAATTTACAGTAAATATAATTAAAAATTTTACATTTTATAAGTAATAGAATTTAGGTTATTAAATAATATAATTCATAATGTAAATTGTCATAATTTATTATACCTGTTATACGATACTAATTAAAAATGGGAATTTAGAGTATATGTGAATATAGCATACTTATGTAATCATATATTAATATTAAAAAATAGAGATAGATAAATACTAAAGTGAAATTTAAATGTTTGTACTAATATTTGGAATATTATAGTGTTTTTATAAGTATACATATACAGGGTGATGTTGTGAGAAAGTACATAAAACATATAATTTTTAGTTTTGTTATGGTATGTCTAGTAATAGTATCAATATTTGAAGTGAAAAATATTTCTGAAGATGTTATTAAATATATGCCAATAACAAATAAAACAATAATTCTAGATGCTGGTCATGGAGGTATTGACCCAGGCGCATTAAACAAGGATAAGAGCACATCTGAGAAAGATATCAACTTAGCAATAACACTTAAGCTTAGAGAGCTTATAGAATCAAGTGGAGGTCTTGTAATATTAACTAGAGAAGATGACAGTAGCCTCTATAAAGAAGAAAATAATAAAACAACAAGACAAAAATATAATGAGAACTTGAAAAATAGAAAAGAAATAATCTCTAATTCCAATGCTAATATGTTTGTATCCATACATCTAAATGCATTCGAACAATCTAAATACTATGGAGCTCAGACATTTTATCCTAAAGATAAGCAAGATAGCAAGGAATTATCAAAGTGTATTCAAGAAGAACTTAAAAGAGTAGTAGATAAAACAAATAACAGAGAAGTTAAGCCACGAGATGACATATACCTTTTGAAAGAAAATAATATTCCATCAGTATTAATAGAATGTGGTTTTCTATCAAATGAAAAAGAATGTAAACTTTTGACAGATGAAACATATCAAGAAAAGATAGCATGGGCAATATACATAGGTATACAGAAATATCTAAGTTGAAATAATTATAAAAATAAGTCTAAATATGTAAATAGCTTGTATTGAGGTGTTTAAAAATGCACTAATATAAGCTATTTTTGTTTTGACAAAAAAATAATTAAAATAAAAGTTAAAAAAGCGTTGACTTGGAATAACATAGATGGTATTATATATGAGTGCCCAAAAGGAGCACAAAAATAAGACAAAAGAACTTTGAAAATTAAACAGTAGGTTAATTTATAAACAAGAAACAAACCATAAAGCCAGATATTTAGATAACAATAGTATCTGAGCCTGATAAACTTTTATTTGAGAGTTTGATCCTGGCTCAGGATGAACGCTGGCGGCGTGCCTAACACATGCAAGTT
>NZ_JACVWG010000019.1:0-28435 GCF_020658465.1 Clostridioides sp. ES-S-0049-02 | reverse complement strand
TACACAAAGATATACTTATTGCTAAAACAGATATAAACGAAGTAGATAAGCATCTAGATAGAATTGACAATAATATGAATTTTGTAGAAATGGCTACATCTAAAAATTGGAATGAGATTGCAAGACTTAAATCAATTAAATAAAGTAGTACATAAAAAGGACACTTAAAGTATTGAGTGTCTTTTATATAACTCTTTAATATGGTATTATTAAACAATAATATCATTGGAGGTACGATGAATGTATGAACAGAGAAAAGCAAAAGTATTATTTACTACAAGTGGAGGAACTGCAAGTAAAGGCTCAGTCACAAATAGAATAACAATTCCTACTAATTGGATTAAACAAATGGATATAACTAAATTAGATAGGGAAGTTACACTAACTTTTGATGGGGAAAAAATAATAATAGAAAAAATAACTGAGTAGATGTAAAATCTACTCAAAAAAACACTTGACTTATTCGGACAGAATGCGTTATAATAAAAATACACAAACCAAATAAAAAAATTTAACAAATCATTCGGACAGAATAAATAAAAAAAGGGGGATATAAAAATGAAAAACCTTTATTGTTATTTTGATTTAGAAGCTTTTGCAAGAGATTTAGAGCCTTATAAAAGCAGAATAATTGATGACTATATAGATGAAGATGAAATAGAATACTACAACAATATGGATACTATTGAATTTGCTAAACTTTACATTGGAGAATCAGAAAATATTAAATATTTAGCTAAAGAAATACTTGAAAGATATTTTGACTATGACAAGTATGGAAAAGATACTCTATTAATACTGTCATCAAATAACTAAATTAAAAGTTTTAGGGCGTTCTTTAAAAACGCCACTTCCAATAAAAAAATTGAAAGGGGAATAAATTATGAAAAAATTAATAATCAAGATAAAATTGTTGTTTGAAAAAGATTTAGATAGTAGTTATTGGAGCAATACAGAAAGTATTTTATTAAAATATGGAAATAGCAATCAATTAGAATTATTGAAACAGGCTAATAAATTATAAGGAGGTAATAACATGAATAGAATAGTAGTATTTTACGATAATGAAGACCATCCAGTTTTTCAAGTACTTGTAAGAAATGTAAAAAAATATACTAGAAAAAATATAATAGTTGAATTAGTGGAGGATTATATTGAAAATAATACAGGTGAAATTGATTTAAAAGATAAGGGAATATGTGACATTGTAAGTTGGGAAGTATTTACTATAACGGATACAAAAGTATATAATTTATTATTCGATTTAAAATTAGATTATGATAGCTTAATTGATAATAAAAATAATGTAGATACAAGAGATTGTAATACAGATGATAGTAATATAGGGAGTTATAATAAAGGAGATTGTAATACAGGACATAGCAATACAGGTGATAGGAATACAGGACATGGTAATATAGGAAGTTACGATACAGGTGATAGGAATACAGGAGATTGGAATACAGGTGATAGGAATACAGGAGATTGGAATACAGGAGATGACAATAGAGGGAATCGTAATTCAGGACATGATAATATAGGGGATAACAATACAGGATATTGTAATGTGGGAGATTCTAATACAGGAAATTATAATATAGGAAAATGTAATACAGGAGAATGGAACATAGGAGACTATAATGCAGGTATATTTTGTACAGATGTTCCAAAGATTAGAATATTTAATAAAGAAACTAATTTAACATATGAGGATTGGATGAATAGCGAGGCACGAAATATTTTAAAAAGAAATAATTATTTAGAAAAATGGATTCGCATTGATGACATGACAGAAGAAGAAAAGGAAAATAATCCAGAATATTTAATCGATCATGGTTATTTGAAAGTATTTTCTACATTCAAAGAGATGTATAAAGATATGTGGGATAGTTTAACTGAAGAAGAAAAGAAAATTATTATGGACATACCTAATTTTGATGCTGATATTTTTAAAGAGATAACTGGAATAGAAGTAAAAATAAAGTAATGAATATAAGAATATAAATAAAATTCAACTTTTAAGTTGATATAAAATATTAGGAGGATATAAAAATGAAAAAAGTATTATTATTTGAAGGTGTAGCTATGGATATTTACGAAGAAGGTTCAGATGTTGGAAATTATAGAATTAGAACTGCCTTTATAGATGGAAATGGAGATAAAATATATTTAGAATTAAGCGGAAATATGCAAAATTGCAAAATTGTAAAAAGATTTGGGTGGTATACACATATTGACCATTGTTTTAATTTAAGCATATCAACTGATGTAAATATTTCAAGAATAAAATTGAATAATACATTTTTTAAGGGATATTCAAAAAGGGAATTAACAAATTATATAAATGAAAATCTTAATTGTAAGTTTGACACTATAGAGGTTTTAGACTGGATGGAAGGCTACAGAGTGCATGGGAATAGAAATGAGTATAATTTAATGGATGACCATAAATTGAACAGAAAAAGAACTATAGCAAGAAATAAAGCTTATGAAAAAATAGATAAAGAAATAATGGAAAAATTAGGAGAAAAATATTCTAAAATAAGTCTTCAGTCTATGGATGAAGAGTCTATAACTATTAGATGTTATACATTTGAAAAAGACTTATACAAAATAGGAATGAGTAAAGATAATAGATTATTAAAAATACCAGTTAATTACTAGATATAGTCAAATATTTAAAAACAGGTGGTTAAGCATTAAAGTAAATAAAATTAAACTCTTAATAAAAAATAGAAAATGGCGGTAAACAAGATGGAAAATAAATTAAGAAGCGTAAATTTTAAACAATTTGAAGACAAGTTTGGAAATTTAATAAAAGAATATGAAATAATAAAGTATTGTAAACATTCAAACGGAAAATGGGTAGAAGATATGAGGTTTAATAGTTCAAGAAATTATTATATTATAGATAATAATTTATATCATAGAATAAATGATAGTTTATTCTTATGTAATATGGATTTTAATAGTTGCATATGTGGAGCATGTTATCAAATTGGAAAAATAATAGAAAATAATAAAAAAATAATAGAAAATAAAATCTTATTTACAGAAGTATGTAAACTTGATAATCAATTATTAATGTTAAGTTTGTATAAACAAAGTTACTCAGATAATACTTCTTTTTATTCTCTTAGAGATAAGTATAATAATTCTAAATTAGAATATGGAAGTAATAATATTGAAGATTTAATAACACAAATAGAAAAAGAAATCCTTTTGAAAGAACAATATATAAAAGAACAAAATGAGACTCTTACAGAACATTTTAAAAAGATTTACAATTGGAAAATCAATATATTTAATAGATTACAGGATATCAAAATTAAGTATTAAAGTAAATAAAATATTAATTTTAATATAATCAGGAGGCAGTCATGACAAGAAGAATATTAGTGTATAAAGAAAATGAGATATATTATGTATCTCAAGAATTTAATGGTGATAAAGCTGAAATGCAAAGATTTAAAAAGAGTGAAAATGTACCATTAAATTCAAATTGGGAAGAAATAATTTTATTATTCGATAGTGTTAAAAATTTAAATGATTTTAAAGAATGTGTTAGAATAGCAGAATTAAAATTCAATTATGATAATGAAAATTTATTTGAAATGGATGAAATGCCTAAATGGGAAGAAATATGGATGGTTATAGGTGGTAAATTAAAATTGTATTCTATATATGGAGAAATTAATTACTATGATAATATGGGCATGGCAAAATAGCAATTCTAAGAAAGTTTTAATAGAAGTAAAAAAAGATAAAAAAAATATAGATGTTTTAATAGCATATACTAATAAAATAAAAGGTAAAGATATGACAATGATACAATCATGGTTACTTGAGGAAGTGAATAAGACAAAAAATAATGGTTATGGAATATACGAACTAATTGATTAGAATATATGAGTTTAATTGATTACATAAATTAAGTTACTATCATTGTTTATATAAAGTTATACATCAATTGATAATGATAGTAACTTGATAAAAATAAAAAATAAATTGGGAGGATATAAAGAAGATGAAAAAAATAACTGATTTAAATAGAGAAGAATTAAAAAGAGTTTATAAAACAAATAGTAAGTTAAGAGAGTATATAAGAAAAGATTATGAAGATAATCAGATGTACATAGTAAGTCAAACATTAGTTTATTTTGAAGACTCATTGTCAAATTATTCAATTGATATTTACAACGATAATTATATAAATATTCGTAATAAAGATAGATTTCTTGAAGGAGTTATAAGAGCAAATGGCGACCATAAATTATTTCACAATAATGATGATACAATTCTTTATGAAACTATAGCTATACAAAATGAATTAAAACACACAGATTATGACGAGGAAAATTATAAGATATTAGAAAATAAATTTAATTTAATGATTGAAGAATTAAAAGAAAATGTTTTAAAAGAATTTAATAATATGACAATGCAAGAAAGTGAAAGTTATTTGTTTGAAGCATTTATAATGACATATGTTGATGATGAGATTAATGACTATGATTTTTATATAGATGAAGATTATGTTTTATATAAAAGAGTGTCATATCTTTAATATAAAATATGAAGTAATAAAGTGTTTAAAATTATATTTTTAATAGGATATTCAAATTATCAAATCACTATTATTATAGGTATATTACTATAGATTAATTGATAATGATAGTGATTTGATAAAACGATTTTAAAAATTATAAAAATGCAAAGGTATAAATACATTAAGAAGTTATTCAAAGAGCTTATACAGGCTTGTACGAGTTCGTAATTATAAACTAGGAGGGTACTAAAATGAAAAATTTAAAAAGTATGATTATAGGAATGTTATTAGGTTTAATTATTATCGGAGTTATTGGAGCAATAGAAGTTAAGGCTGCCGAATTAGATAATTTTTATGTAGAAACTACAGATAGAGTTATTGAAGTGTTAGAAGATGAAAGTGTAGTTTTGTATGATACTAAAAAGCAAGTTTATAATTTCTATCCAGCTTGTCTAGGTGATTGGAACTATAGTTTTAAAAATAAAAAGGATTTGGATAATGCAGTTAATACTTATAAAGAGTTATCAAATACTATAAGTCATTCAAGTAATGTATATGTGATTAATAAGTTAAATAACAATGGAAACATTAAAGTGTTTCTAAATGATGGAAGTTCAATTGTATGTATGAAGAAATATAATAAATATTATTTTTATCCTTCTTGTATGGGTGATTGGTATTTAACATTAGATAATTTAGATGATTTGAATAATTGTATAAAAGCTTATGTAGGAGAATGATATTATGATATGTTATATAAAAGATATACATACAATAAGCCTGTATGATGCTTATAGATGGTCTACAATGGGTTTATACTTTATAGTTAAAGATGGTAAATTTAAAGGATTTACACTATAGTTAAATGATTGAGAAAAGAGTAATTATATTACCTTTTTCTCAATTAAACATCATTATTAATAAATATGGTTTAAAAGATAGTGTAAAAGTTAATACTTTTTGTTAAGATTAATATTATAACAGAATTAAAAAAATGGATGGAAGTGAAGATTGTGCTTTATAAGACTGAAGACTTAAATACTTTTGCAGGTATTGGAAGTTCCAAAGGTGTTTATTATAAATGGAAAGATTCAAATTATTATTATAAGACAGGTACTTTATTTTTTGGAGAATTTAGTCCACTAGAACCTGTTACTGAATGTATATGTAGTGACATAGGAAACTTATTAAATGCAAATAATATACAATATGATTTAGTAAAAGTTCATACAAAGGGAAATTCAGATTTTGAAGAACAAGATATACTTGTGTGTAGAAGTTTAAATTTTTTAAATGACAATGAAGAACAATTTATAACTATGAGAAAACATTATAATAGAAAAGTGGATTATGATACAATTATAGATGATTTCCCAAACTTTAAAGAGTTTTTAAATCAAATGTTAATATTTGATTTCATTGTCAACAATATTGACAGACATTATAATAATTTTGGATATATAAAAAATATTAAAACGAATGAAATTAGATTTGCACCAATATTTGATAATGGATTGAGCTTATATTCCATGTTAGATATAGAAACTTTAAAATTATTGAAAACTAAACCTTTTAATAAAAAAAAGTATGATAAAGCTAAACCTTTTGCAAATAAACATTACTCACAAATAAAATTAATAAAAGAACTTCCACAAATAAATTTAAATTTTGCTGATTCAGATATAGAAAAAATATTATTAAAATATAAAGATGTTATTTCAAAAACTAGAATAGAAATGATATTTAATTTAGTTAAGGAGAGATTACATTATGTTGGACAAATATACACTAATGTTTAAAGATATTCCCATAGGTGATTTTATTTATGATGAAGATAAAGATAAATTTAGTTTTAAATTGTATGATACAGTAGATAATATAAATTATTTGCCACCACTACTATATGACTACACAGATTTAAGGCTTGATTATCAGCCTAATGATAAGAATATAAGAGATTTTATAGGTGATAGAGTCATGCCAGAAGAAAGACATGGGTTAAATAGTATCCTAGAAGGTCTTGGATTAGACTTCTATGATCCTTGGGAGATATGTAAAAAATGTCATGGTTGTTCACATGAGGATTATTGGTGGCTAAAAAAAGAGGGTGACAATTTTGATTGGAGAGAATATCATCAAATTAGTTAATAGTGATTAAAATAACCATTTTAAAAAAATAAATTATTATATAAATAACTCCGAAAGGGGTTATTTTTTTATTTTGAAATATAATTTTATATTTTTATGTATAATTTTATATAATTATTGTATAATATATATACAATACCTTTATAGAAAAGCGGTGAATTAATGGCTAAAAAAGGAAAAAGCTTTGCTGAATACCACATTGAAAATACTGATAAAAACTTTATAGAAAAATATTGGAGTGACAAGAATGAAATAAGTCCATATGATATTTCTTCATCTTCATCCACTATAAAAGTTTGGATTAAATGTACTGAAAATAAAAAACATGAAGATTACGAAGTCAGATGTAGTAATTTTACTAAAAATAATAGTAGATGCCCTGAATGTAAACATAAAAAAGTACATAAGGTTGATAAAAAAACATCTTTTGAAAGTAAGTTTCCTGAATTAAAAAAATATTGGAGTAAGCAAAATGACGTAAAAATGAATGAAGTTGCTCCTAGTTCAAATAAATTTTATAAGTTTGAATGCCCTGTATGTGGAGAAATCTTTGAGAAGAGAATAAGTAAAATAGTAAATACAAAATTTATAGACAAACATATGGAAGAGCATGAAGATAAAAAAATAGTAAATAAGTACAATATTTTAAATGCTGACTCATTTAATAAAATAATTGATGATAAGAAAGTGGATGATATCTATAAATACCATCTTAAAACAAGATACTTGCATTTATTTAAATACTTAAAAGATAGTAATAAACTTACAAAAAAGAAAGATAACTATATTGCATCTTTTACTATATCTGATATATTAGAATACACAAATATTTACGCAAGTGAAAAAAAATATAGTACAATGATGACATTCGTAAATACATTAGAGTATATATTTGAGCTGCTAGGGTATGAAGTTACATTTAGAAGTTTAAAAGTAGAAAATTTAAAAGTTAGTAATTATGAATACTTAAAAAAAGAAGAGTTAATTAATTTATGCTATGAATTAATTAATTATCAGGATAAATTCATATTATATGCAATTTTCTGTGGCATATTAGGTAAAAATGCCGAAGATTTAAGATGTATTAAAAAGAATGATTTAGATTTTGAAAACAATACAATAAAACTTAAAGATAGAATAATTCGTATGGATGAGACATTGAAAAGATATGCAAAAGGTACTTTTAAACAAAGAAGTTATGCCCAATTTTTAGATGAAGATTCTAAAAATAGCACAAATTTATACTATGATTTCAATATGGAATCTGAATATTTAATAAAAACAAAGCCATCTACTACAAACGATAATGGAACAAATACTATGCCTTACTCAACTTTAGTTAGAAGGTTTTCAATTTTAAATAGAGCAATTAATAAAATGTATGTAACAGATGAAGTAAAACTTTCAATTAACAGTGTGTATTATTCTGGATTTATGCATCAAATGAAGTTGGCAGAAGAAAATGGTTTGAAATTGACAATAGAAAATTTAAAAAAACTAAAGGGTAAATTAGGATATAAAATAAGACCAGATAATGCTAAAATTATCTATAAGCAAAAATATGCCAAAGAGGAGTAATTTTGTGATGAAAAAAGAAAATGCTAATATAAATTTAAGTAAAATAGACTTAATTATACATGCGATTTATGATAGAGAAAAATTCAAGAAAATAACAAGTAGATTTTTTCAAGTAATGAAGATAAAAACAGATCTATCTAATGAAGATATACAATTATTATTTGAGGATTTTATTTATTCTGCCATATCAGAAAAAATCGAAGAATTAGAGGTTTATGAAAAGGCTAAGAGGCTTAGAGAAAGATATAGAAAAAATGTATTAAAGTTAAAAAAAAGATGGGCAAATACAGCTTTAGAATCACTAGAAAAGAAACAAAATACATTGTTAAAAAAAGAATTCTTATCTGTAAAAAATGAATTTATTGAAAATGGAAAATTAATTGTTGATGGTATCTCTTGTCCAGATGATTTAATTGAAAAAAGAAGAGCATTTTTAGAAGAATGGTCTTCTAATATTCTTTACAATGTTACAGACTATCCATATTTGAAAGAGTTAAGTGATAAAAAAATCAATAATGCTTTTGAATATGATTTAATTTTATGTATAACAGAAATATTAATGGTAGAATACCAATTTGATATAAATAAAGTTGTAGTAAAAAGTCCTGTTCAATTAGCTCCAGGTTTATTTGTTCCTAAAACAGCAGGTAGAAAGTCAAAAAAACTACTACTTGAAAAAAAAGATAATAATTATATATCTAAAGCATGTGATACTAATGATAGTGGTGAGAGTTTAGTATTTTTCTATGAATTTTCTTTAGAGAATAAAAGTGAAAATGATACTACATTTTTGAAATTTGAATTAGATAATGAAAAACAAATAGAGCTTGATAGTCAAGACTTAGAAATAATTAGATATGCTTACACATATAGTCCTCTATCATTTAATACTTTTTATACTAAAGATATTATAAATTATTTAGGCCTAACGGATACACAGTCTAATTATTCAAGAATTGAAGAAAAGTTTCTAAAACTTCCTAAGTATACATTCTATACAGAAAAAAAAGATGAGTCCGGAAAAACTATTTCTAAGTCCAGATTTGTTTTATTCTCAAGGGTCGATTTTGAATTTGATGAATCTGGAAGAAGAATTATAAAAACACAAAAAGCTTTTATTAATGAAATAGATACTGTAAATACAGAAATAATGTATAGAAATGAATTAAAAAAATTAAAACTTCCTCAATCTAAAAATTTAGCATATTTACTAGAGGGTATAAGAAGTTATGAGATTTTTAAAGGTATAGATATCAAGGATAAAAGCTATATCTTTGGACTAGATAAACTAAAAAAATATGTACATTTCAAAAGTAGTAAAACAAAAGAAAACATGCAAATTGTAGAAGATGGTTTAAAAGAGATATTAAAAAATCAATTTATAATAAAAGATTATAAAAAATGTACAGGATATTTTGAAATATGGTTTTATGAAGATGTGGAAAAAAGAAAACATCTATTAAATAATACCATTTTATCTTTACCAGATTACCTAAATGTATAATAAATGGCGTCGTTAAACCCGTCCTATTAAAAAAATAGCCTTTTTCAAAATATGGAATGGCGTCGTTGAACCCGTCCTATTAAAGAAAATGGCTATTTTTTGCTTAAAAATTTTGTCGATAAATTTTTTCATATTTTTCATATGTACTTGAGTATATTGCAAATAGTAAGTTACAGGAAATGGCGTCGTTGAACCCGTCCTATTCTATACCTATTGCAATTACTTAAATGTATAATAAATGGCGTCGTTAAACCCGTCCTATTAAGTCTTAATAAAAAAGGTTAATATAAAGTTAGTAAAAAGTATATTTATTTAAACCTTAATAAATAATTACATTTATTTTATATTTCTTAAAAATGTAATTATCAACTTACATTAATGTAACTTTTATAAAATAGCGTCGTTGAACCCGTCCTATTAAAAAAATAAAATAATGTAAAATAGAATTCTTTATATAAGGAGTTATTACAATATGAGTATTAAATATAAAGATAAAGTAGTTGTTATTGTTGAAATTGAAGATATAGATAAACTGAATGAATCTAAAATTAAATATGAAACATTAGAAAATGGTAATTATTATGTTGTCCAGCAGGGTAGAAAAAGGAAACGATTTAATAATGAACAAGTAAAACAAATAAAGGAAGATTTAGATAACGGATTAAGTATAAGAAAATGTGCTGAAAAATGGAACACAGATACTAAATTAATTATGAGAATAAAAAACAATGAATACTAGTGTGGGTTTTATTTACATCAACCTACACTGATGTTATAATAAGTTTATAGGAATATTATAACTTAATACCAAGGAGAAAATTATGAGTATTAAATATAATAATGAAAAAGTATTTTTGGTGAGTGAAAATGATAAAGAAAAATTAGAAAAAGCTGGTATAAGCTTTATAGATTTAGATGAAAACTATTATGTGGTTCATCAGGGCAGAAAAAATAAAAGATTTAAAGATGAAGAAGTAAGAGAGATAAAAAAAGATTTAGATAATGGTATGAGTTTAAGAAAATGTGCTGAGAAATGGAATTGCAGCAAAACAGTTATCGGAAATATAAAACAAAATACTTATTAGTGTCCTTTTATTACTTTGTGGACAGTTGTATGTTATAATATCCTTATAGAAATTATATAGGAGTGATTTTAAATGTTAGAAAATTCAATAAGAGAGTAGAATTAACAATATATATAATTGTTTAAATAACACTTTGAACGAAAATCAAAAGAAACTATTTTCCGAATTTGACGATTTACAAATAGAGCTGAAACATTTAGAGATGTTTTAAAGTTATAAAAACGGATTAATAGAAGGTGTTAAATTTATTTAAAATAAAGAAAGGAGGATTATAAAATGCAAGAATTAAAACCAGTTGCTAGAATATCAAAATTAAAATTAAAAGATATCTTAGATGTTTTTAAAACTTCTATAAGAAAAGTAGAAAAAATAGATTATTCTGCTTGTAATTCTTGTGCAATAAAAAATAATCCTTCTTTTGACAGTACTAAATTAAAAGAATTCTGTTCAAATTGTCCTAAACTAAAAACTATATCAGAGTTTTCTTATGTTACAGAAAAAGAAACAGAACTAGGTACAATAGAGATTGTAACTAATAAAAGTAAATGTATGGCTTTAAGTAAAAGTGCTATAAAACAGTATTTAGCATATCATTTTATAGTAACTAATAAAAATTATGTTAGAAAATCAGTATCATTCCAAAACATAGCTGATATATGCAATGTTTCTGTTGTTACAGCAAGACATAATCATAATGTATTACTACAAGTTGGATTAGTTTATTCTACAGAAATTAAAAGAGGTAAATTCGATATAGTTATAGATGAAGAATACAAGAATCATCTTAAAAAAGAAGATGGTGGAAAAGGTTACTTGACTATGTCATTAGATACTTTAAATCACCTATTAAGTTTTGAAAATGTAAATGAGTTAAAACTTGAAATTAAAAAGTTAGTTTGGGCTGATGCTAAAGGAAGTAAGTTAGGTAAAAGAATACGATTTAAAAAAGATAATCTTATATCCATACTTCCAGAATACATAAAGAAATCAAACAAGCGTACAGAAGCCTTTTTAAGGAGTTCTAAAACTCTATTTGATATAAGTAATGATACAATAGATACAAAGCGTTACGAGACGAAAGAAACCATCTCAGATAAATATACAGAATCAATTAGAATAAAAATATTAAAATTCTTTGACGATACTGGTTGCTCTTTGAGTTCTAATTATAGTAAAGTGTTATCTCAGATAAATTTAGATAGACATAATTTATTTGAAGAAGATTTAAAAAGTAAATTAGAAATGGAAAAAGATATTATTATAAATGACTTAGTTGGATTAGCAGTGCAATATGGTATTAGTAGAGTTCTAGCAGCATTAGATTATATGTTTAATAAATATACAGTTGATGAAGAAGATACAAACTATAATGAAATACATAATCCAGGGGCGTTTATAAGAACATTGATTGTTCAGAGTATAAATAAGAATGGAAGTTTAGCAATAGCAATTTAATATATGGAGTAGTTCAAAAAAATTGATTTTGACTACTCCTATTAGTGTTTATATTCAAATTATGAAATACTCGAATAGAACTATAAAGAGTGTAAAATCTCTATTAGTTCTATTTTTTTATTCTTATTTTAATTAAATTATATACACAATAGAAAGTTTTTTATACATATTAATAACTTAATTTTCCAATAAGAATATATAATTATCCAATTTACTAAGAAACTTATTATAAAAAAATAATAATACATCAACAACATATTATTATTAAAATTTATATTTTCTTATATTTGTTGCCATTTCTTTGTTATGTAGTTTTTTTTAGTTCTCTAATTATTGTTTTTAAATCTTGTTTTTAAATCTTGTTTTTAAATCTTGTTTTTAAGTTCTGAAACAAGATAAACTTTTATTTTTATTAATAAATAAAGAGATTATTAATATTTATTTTAATAATATAAAAGATAGAAAATATCGAATGTATGTTCTTGAAAAGTCGAACAAAAAGAGTTATAATAATAATGTGCTAAAAAATAATCAGCATATATTTTATACATATATCCAGAACGTATGTTTGAAAAGAATTTAATTATTTATATTTCTATCTATTTTTTATATCTTATACTATAAAATTAAATATAAAATTGAGATAGATATTATTAATAATAAATAGTTTGAAAATTGAAAAAATATGTCGATAACTGGTAAAAAATGGAAGAACTACTAAGATAGAATATATGCTACAATGTAAGTAATTAAGTGCAAGGGGAAGCATTTATTGGGTATACTTTATTTTTCTAAAGGGGGAAAGTTTATGTCAGAAGAGAAAATTAACAAAGAAAAATTAATAAAACTAGGTAAGATGCTGTCGGAGTTAAAAAGGACTAATAAAGATAAGTTTATAAATTATAAATCTAAAGTTGAGAAATACGGAAATAAAAAAAGGGGAGCATAACCTCCTCTTTTTACTTTTTGTTTTCTTCTTCTAAAAAAACTTCAGCTACATTATATAATCTTTTCTGTGCTTCAGGGCTTAATTTACTTATCATCCTCAGCATTTCTTTAATATCATCGTCGAAATCCATGTCTAGAGTTGGGTCTTGAAACATATCTCCTTCTCCTTCTCTTAACCAGTCTTCATTTACGTTAAATTCTTTACATATATCGTTAATTATTCTATCTGTCAAATCTCTTCTACCTGTCTCTAGAGATGAAATATGATCTTGAGATAGAAATAATTTATCTCCCATTTGCTTCTGACTTAATCTTAATTTTTTTCGTAATTCTTTTAATCTTTTATTCAATATTATCACCTCCTTTTAAAATATATTATCATATAAAATATGTCTTTGCAATAAAATAGATATAAAATATGTCAAAAACATATTTGATGTTGACAGTATGCTAATGACATAATATAATTTAAATATAAAATGTCAAAGACATAAAAGGAGTGATAATATTTGCATAAAAAAAAGATGAGCCAAAAAGAGTTAGAATTATTAGGGAAAATGTTTTTGAAGATTAAAAAAACAGATGTACAGAAATTTGGAGAGTTAAAAGGTTCTATTAAAACATCATTTGAGTATGAGGATGTTTTAATTAATAAATTTAGATAAATATACATATGTACTTTGAAAACTGAATATTCAAGCAAATAAAAAGTGCAACCATAAATTTAAAATTTATAATTACACATATAGTTGAAGGTGGTTTTGGTGAAGGTATTAAATATGATAAATAAAACAATTTAAATATTTTTAATTATTTCAAAGAGTAGAAATAACTACTCTTTGAAATAATTGTCACTTGAAGATAACTGAATATCTATTAAAGAATTAATAGTATCTTTACCTCTATTATCGAGCAATCTGTATTTTCTTATAAGTTCAAGTTCTTTAATTGTAATGTTTTCCTTATTATCAGTATTAAAGAAAAAATTTGGGCTAACATCTAGTATTCCACAAAGTAACTCTAAAATATTAATGTCTGGTTTACTTGAATTATTTTCCCAACTACTAACAGTAGTGTTTCTTATTCCAAGTAAATTGGATAATTCAGATTGCTTTAATCCTTTGTTTTTTCGTGCTGATTTAATTTTATCACCTAAAGTTTGATTATTTATCATATTTCAACACCTCCTAATATAAATATACCATTAATTATGGAATTTGTAAATTAAAAATTCAAGTAAAATGGAATAAAATTCAAAAACTTATTGACATTCCTATAAAAATGGAATATTATTAAAATAATCCAATAAAATTGAAGTTATAGGAGGCGTATTATATGGGTATTTCAAGGAGATTAAAAAAGTATTTAATAGCAAATAAAATATCTGAAAAAAGCCTATCTGAAGTGACTGGAATATCTATGACAAAATTAAAATCATCTTTGGATGGTAATAGAAATTTATCTTTTGATGAATTTGAATTAATTTTAATGGCAATTGATGAACCAGCGGATAAATTTTTAATTCCAAAAAAAATGAAGTATTAAAGAAAGACATTTAAAATGAGTAAGATAGTAATGAAAAATGTAAGTTGAGAATTATTAGTTATTAGTAAAAAAACACTCTAAAAAATAAAAAAATTAATTTATATAAAGGGGGAAATTAAATGAGTAATGCGATTTTAGTAAATGATAAAAAATTACAAGTAAAGGAGTTTAAAGGTAAAAGAGTAGTTACATTTAAAGAGATAGATTTTGTACATGGGAGAGCTGAAGGTACAGCTAAAAGAAATTTTTCAGATAATAAAAAATACTTTGTAGAAAATGTTGATTATTTTGAGGTCAGTACGAAAATCGTACCAAGCTTAGAGCTATATGGTTTTAGTAAATTTGCCCCAAATGGGATTTTAATAACTGAAAGTGGTTATCTAATGTTAGTAAAATCTTTAACAGATGATTTGGCATGGACAGTTCAAAGAGAATTAATAAATAATTACTTTAGAGTAAAAAGAGAAGAATTTAGTTTACCAACTACATATAAAGAGGCATTAGAGCATATTTTGGCTAGAATTAAAGAAAATGAAAAGTTGCAAATAGAAAATGAAGAAATGAAGCCAAAAGCCATTTATCATGATAAAGTATTAAATCCTGAAAAATTAGTTACTACAACAGATATTGCTAAAGATTTAGGCATGACAGCACAAGCATTAAATACTCTACTATATACAAATAAGATAATATATCCAGTTAAAAAGAATGGTAGAGTAAAATGTTGGAAGCCCTATAGAGAGTATCAGTGGATGATACCTGAATATGCAGACTTTAAAATAAGTGAATGTGACACACAATTAAAATGGACTGAAATAGGCAGAAAATGGCTTATAGAATTTGTAAAGAAAATTAAGAAGATAAGTTAAATTGCCTGAACTGCACCTTGAAAACTAAATATTAAAAAATACATGAAAGGAAAGATTAAATGTTTATAAGAGCTATTGAAGAATGTAAAAATGAAAAACAAGGTTTATTTGAAACTAGTAAAAGAGTTAAAGCTATAAGAAATAAACAATCTAGTAAAACATTAAAAGACTCTTTTACTAGATTAGAATATGCTTTGTTACATAAAGACATAAGACTAGTAATTAAGATATTAGAAAATGAATTATTCTTTGAAAAAATAGCGTCTTATAAAATATATGATAGTGAAGCCAAGAAATTTAAATTAGTGTTTATAAATGAATTGATAAAAATGATGAAGACAGAGTTAAATATTAATATTCTTATAGAAAGATATCTTGAATTTGGAGAAGAAGGTTTTTTTAGTTGCTATGGAGATTTATTTGAAAATAGGAGGTAATGATTAAATGGAAGAATATCAGTTTAATTTAATAAAAAAGCTTTGTGCTGAAAGAAAAGTATGTAAAAAATGGTTTAAAGTAATTGAAAAATGTGGTTGTGACAGTAAATGCGATAAGAAAAATTGCAAGATGTTAGAAAAGTTATAAAAGAATATTTAAAATATTGATTAAACAAAGGTAGGTGAGAAAATGTATGATGTGAAAATTGAAACTGGTAAAAATGGAACTAAAATTATAATTGATGGACATGATTTCAAATATGTTTTGAAATATGAAATTTCAAGTGAATTAGTTGAAAATGGTGTAGAAAGTGAAATTAATATTAAATTACCAGTTAAAAATTTAGAAATTATAAGTATTTAACCAATAATTTAAAGGAGGTATATATGAATTGCAAAACAGAATTAACACAAGATGATATAGAAAATACTATAGTTGCTTTAAATACTATTAAATATATTTGTACAAAATCTAAGCATTGTAAAAATTGTCCTCTTGGATATATGGAAGATTTAGATGAACATAATTGTATGCTATATAAATTAATGGAAAATAATTTATTGCCAGTTGATTGGCAAATAAAACAAGTTTCAAGATTATTAGATACAACAGTTAACTAATAAAAAACTTAAAGGAGAGTTCAAAATGAAGAGTAAGCCAGTGAGAATAAAAAAATGTGAATGTGGTGGAGATGTGTATGAACTTAGTACAAAAATAGGTATTGTATATCAATGTGAAAACTGTGGCGAAATGTATAAATAATTAATAACAAGAGGAGGATATAAAAATGAATATTAGTGTCGAAGAAGGCTTAAGTTTATTTTTTAAAACAATATTTGAATGGAATGACTTGCCAAGCTATATATATAGTAGCGAATATAGTAAAGCTTTAGAAAAATGGCTTATTAAAAAGAGAAAAGCTGGAAAGTTAACTGAAGAAGATGTTTTAAGAATACTTGACCATGAAACCAGAAATAAAAAAACTTATTTTGAATTTAATCGAGGAGATTATTAAAAGTAAATATTTTAGTTAGTGTGATATTTATAATAGGAGGTTTTATAATTAGTAGAGTTTATTAATATAGATTGAAACTAAAAAAGTTTGAAAATTATGATAACATGAAAGGGGATTAAGATGTACAAATATTCATTAATAGTATCTCAATACTATAATTCGTGTCATACTTTTATTGTTGAATTTGAAGAAGATAATTTTATAGATAAGTTTTCAGATTTTGTAGAGGAATTATATAAGTATAAAAGAAATGAGGAAGATAAAAGGGAAATAAATATAGGTAACTTTGGTTACTTCAAGAGAAACGAAATAAAAGAAAGATACATTTTAAATGATGCTGGGGACTTGTATATAACTAACTCTAAATATGCTAATCATTTAAAATGTGAATCGGAAAAATTTAAAATGGATTCGTTAAGAATGTGTAGAGGGTACATAAAAAAGGCTATAACTAAGGCTATTTCAGAACACCATTCTTATGGCAAAGTAAAAGGAATAGTTGAAAAGTATTTTAAAATTGTATAAATTAGAAAATTAAGTTAAAACAAGTATTTTAATCTGATTTTACCTAGTAGATATAGGAGGAGTTAATGAAAGAACTTTTAAAAATAAAAAACATATTCAATAATTTAATTGCTACATCAAACAGAAAAGAAAAAATAAGGATACTTGAAGAAAATAAGAATAATGGAATGTTTGTAGAGTGTTTACAATTTTTATTAGATGAAAATATTTCAACTGGTATATCAAAAAAGAAAATATTTAAGATGCTAAACAATACTAATTACATCACTTTAAACAATATATACGATATGATTGATTATCTCTCTGAGAATAACTCTGGAAGAAATATAGATATAAGGACAATACAAGTATTTTCTAGTAAAAATAGAGAATTAAAGGATTTTATCATCAAATTAGCTACTAAAAATATTAAATTAGGAGTATCAGCTAAAACTGTAAATAAAATAATGCCATATTTAATTATAGAAAAAAATAAATAAAAAAACAGTTGTGATATAATAAGATATATAGTATAATAAAGATACAAAGAAAAGAGATAAGGGGGAAAGAAAATGTTAGATAGAGCAATCGTAGCAACTGTAGATGGAGAAGAAATGACATTTAGAACCGATATTAAGAAATTAGAAAAAGATGATACGTTAGTTGTTAATGTGAATGGGGAGCAAAAGATAGGTATATTTGTAAGAGCTATAGATGAGTGTGACTATTACATAAAAGACATAGCATTTCAAAAGGTTGATTTAAATAAATTTAATGAAGCAGTGGAAAAAGAGAGAATAAGAATAACAAAAGAGTTTAAAGAAACATGTATTAAAAATGATGCAATTATAGTTAGCGAAGAGATAGATGCTTACTTAAGAGAATGTGGATTTAACTGTGTAAACAATAAGTTTTTAAGAAATATAAACAAAGTAGGAATATCAATTAGTTTACAAGGGAGTTCAATTTTAATTGAAGTTGCTGCTTTGAAAGAAAGAATGTCCAATAGTGCTATAGTGAAGAATAATGATATTGTTGAAATAATAAAAGTAATAAATAAAAATTTAATTTTCATGTCTTAACTAAAGGAGGTGATATAAATTTTTAGATATTTTAGTATATTAATGTATTACAAGTCAATTTTTAAATAAGAGGAGTGATTTAATGGTGGATTGGAAAATGAATGAAATGCAAAATGCTATCTGGGACAATAAATATAGAAATAAAAGTGAAACATTTAATGAATGGTTAAATAGAGTATCAAATGGGGATGAAGAAGTAAAAAAATTGATACAAGAAAAAAAATTCTTATTTGGAGGAAGAATATTAGCTAATAGAGGATTACAAAAAGATGGAAGGAAAATAACTTACTCAAATTGCTATGTTTTGCCCACAAATGATTCTATTGAAGATATATATCAAACATGTAGTGATTTAGCTAGAACATTTAGCTATGGTGGAGGAGTGGGAATTGATATCTCTAAGTTAAGACCTAAAGGAGCAAAAGTCAATAATTCTGCCAAATCTACAACTGGTGCAGTTTCTTTTATGGATACATACTCTTTGGTTGCTGAAACAATAGGTCAAAGTGGACGCAGAGCTGCATTAATGATATCTCTTGATGTTAACCATCCAGATATTGAAGAATTTATAGATATTAAAACAGATTTAAATAAAATTACCAAAGCAAATATTTCTGTAAAAATAACAGATGAATTTATGCAAAAAGCTACAGGAATAGATTCAAATCCAATGTATAATTGTTCTTTTACAAGAGAAGAAACTGGTGAAATTATAGTTAAAGAAATAAACGCTAAGGAACTATTTAATAAACTATGTGAAAATAATTGGAATTATGCAGAACCAGGAATTTTATTTTGGGACAAAATAAATAATTATAATTTATTGAGTGAAGATGATGAATTTGAATATGCAGGTGTAAATCCCTGCGCCGAGGAGCCGCTTCCAGCAGGTGGTAGTTGTCTTTTAGGTTCATTTAATTTAAGTGAATATGTCAAAGAAGATAAAACTTTTAATTATAATGATTTTAGAAAAGATATAAAAACAGTAGTAAAGGCAATGAACGATGTTTTAGATGAAGGTTTACCTTTACACCCATTAAAAATCCAAAGAGATACAGTTAGAGATTATAGACAAATTGGCGTTGGAGTAATGGGAATAGCTGATATGCTTATAAAAATGAATGTAAGATATGGTTCGGAAATGGCTATTGAGTTATGCAATGTGATAGGTAAATGTTTAGCAGATGAAACACTAAAACAATCAGCCTTATTATCAAAAAAATATGGCACATATCCAAAATATAAACAATGTATTTTAAAATCAGAATTTATTCAGGAAAATGCATCTCATGAAACACTAGAATTAATCGAAAAATATGGTCTTAGAAATTCACAACTTTTAACAATAGCTCCTACTGGAAGCATATCAACTATGTTAGGAATATCTGGAGGAATAGAACCAATCTTTGCCTTTTCTTACACTAGAAAAACTGAAAGTTTACATGATAAAGAAAAATATTATAAAGTCTACACACCTATAGTTAAAAAATATATGAAAGAAAACAACATTGAAGATGAAAAAGCACTTCCTGATTACTTTGTAACAGCAACAATGCTAACTCCAAGAGAACGTATTTTAATGCAGTCAGCATTCCAAAAACATATAGATGCAAGTATCTCTTCTACTGTAAATTTACCACATGAATCAACAATTGAACAAGTTAAAGAGTTGTATTTATTAGCATGGATTAAT
Organism: Clostridioides sp. ES-S-0049-02; assembly: GCF_020658465.1. NCBI lineage: Bacteria > Bacillati > Bacillota > Clostridia > Peptostreptococcales > Peptostreptococcaceae > Clostridioides > Clostridioides sp. ES-S-0049-02. The sequence goes on along the minus strand of NZ_JACVWG010000019.1, from coordinate 8,022 downwards.
GGGCTAAAAGGATTGACAATATATAGAGCTGGCTGTAAACGTGAAGGAATTCTTACAACTAATGCTATAAACAACACACAAGAGCTTAAAAGAGGAGACTGGAAATCTGTATCAAATGATACTGTTTCATATAAAAAAGAGCTATATGTTGGATGTGGTAAATTAATTTTATTTATATCCTATTCAGAAAAAGAAAAAGCCATACAGGAGTTGTATGTAAAAAAGGCTGGTTCAGGTGGGTGTGAAAAACTTCTTGAAGCTGCAACAATCGCAATGTCTGGAATGCTTAGACTCGGAGGAACTTTAGATAATATAGAAAAGGCTTTGAAGGGTGTTAACACTTGTCCTAGTTTTGCTGCAAGTAGAGCAAAAGGAAATATATTAAACCGAGGAAATCATTGTGGCATCACTATTTTAAATGCCGTAAAAGATTTTCTTAAAGAAAAACAAGGAGAAAAAGTGGAAGAATCTAAAGAATTTAAACCAAAATGTCCTGATTGTGGGTTAGAAATTCAAATGATAGAAGGATGCATGACTTGTCCTGATTGTGGGTGGAGTAAATGCAATTAATTGAGAGGGGGGTTATTCCCTCTTTGGGGGTGATTAGTTTGACTAAAGAAGAGTTTACGGTTAGATTTCTTAAAGAGCAACAAAGAAGAAAAAAGATGGTGGAATATGATTTCATAGATTTTAAATCTAATATTAAATTTAAGACATGGAAAAAGAATAAAAAAAGATAGGTGAGATTAGATGAATAAGATTTACTTCGCAAAAAATAAGAATACAGAAGAATTCTATATAGGTAATGATAGTAAAGTTGGATTTAAAACATTAGGGGGGTTGAAAAGTTCATTAAAACTTAAAAATAAAAATATTAAACAATATGACTTATATTATATAGATTCAAATTTAAATATTTATAAATTTGTAAATTGGGAAAAAGTAGAATAGTCAGAGGAGGGAGTTATGAAAATAATAAAGTTGACTGAGAGTGAAATAAGAGCTATAGACGCTTATCTGTCATCAAATCCTTGTCGTAGCGGATGTGCTTATGATGAAATGCAAAATTCTAAGAAAGATTGTAATAAATGTAAGCTTGAAGATGCAAAGATAAGTATATTAGAAAAATTAGGTTTATTGAGTAATTCTATATAGAGGGGAATGTTATGAACAATATGTTCAAATATGAAGAAAATGTTATAGTGGGAAAACCATTAGTAGACCCTAAAAATATATTTGCTGCTAATGACAAAGAATGGGAGCTTATTAAAGATAAAATATATTATACAGAGGAAAGATTCATACCTAGATTAATGGTAGAATGTGGAATAGTTAAATCTACCTCTGAAGTCAGAAGAAACAAGCCTGAATTATTTTATAATTTAGATAAATTAGATTTTATTAAAATTAAATGGGGAAAGAGAATTTTGTGGATATTGGTAGGCGAATAGCGAAAAAAATAATTAATAGAAGGTGGTTATTTTTCAAAGATTAATAGAGGCTGGTGTATTTTGTGGATACTATAAAAAACAAAGACTATCTAATAATCAAACAGTTTTTTTATTCCTTATAAAAGAAAAATTGAACAAATATATAGAATGGAATGTGGCACTTGCTATAGCTTATAAAAGAAAAGATGTAAAGGCTTGGATAAGAGGAGAAAAAACATTGGATTATTGTACTGGAGAATGTGGATTAGAAGGTCTTATATGGGCTAAGAATACACTCAAAGAGTTTGAATATTTTATAAAAAGAGAAAAGGTTAGACAAAGAATAATTGTATCTTGGACAGATAATAAAAAGAAAAAAGTTTATGTTAAATATTTGGGTAAGATGAAATATAAACATGTAAATCATTATGGAAAGCAAGTTCTGATAAAAAATATATGAAGGGAGAAATGCTATATGCGTTTTAATACAGATATTGTAGAAAATAAAGATATTATAAATGAGATAATTAATTATTGTGGTGGAGTTTTAAAACTAGAAGATTGGGTCAAGGAAGTTGAAAATAGAGTGATTAATAACATAAAAGAGCTAGAGAAATATCCATTAAAAAGAAATTATATGTTTAGATTTTCAAAAGAAGAATCTTCTAATTTAAGTAAACTCATAGATAAAAAGTTATATGATAATGACATAAGTAAGTATCAAATTTGCGATTTGGAAAAATTTTTAGATATGCTTAAAGAGGAGTCAGAAGAATTAAATAAAGAGGATTTTTATTATGAAGATAAAGTTGGGTGGATTGAAAATTGCAAAAAAGAATTAATTAAATTAAAACTAGGAAGTGTTTGTATAGATTGGTAGATAATATATTAGAGGTGTTAGGTTATGTTTAGTAATAAAGAAATAATAGGAGTTATATTTCCTAAGTGGTTAAGAATTATTCTTGTATTATCAATTTTTAGTTTTATAGGAGTGCTAATTTTTATAAAATTTATCATATAAAACTAGCAAAAGTATTAATTGCGATATTTTTAATATGAATTATTTAATGGGGAGTTGAGAATAAGTGGATGAAGTTGAAATAAGTGGGTAGCAAGTAATGTTTTCTTGAAATATTAGGGTGGTTTGAATAAATAGAAAATCAATAAAATAGGGGTGATTAAATGGTAATAGATAAGGGGAATTATAATTTATATAAAGGTGACTTGATATTGGACTTCACAATGAGAAGTGGAAGTACAGGAATAGCTTGTCTGAATACTAATCGTAGATTTGTAGGTATAGAACTTGATGAGACATACTTTTATATAAGTTGTGATAGATTGGAGAACATAGGATAATTATATATTTATTTTCAACATGAACTTTATATATCCAAAATAAAGGAGGAACAAATGTTTAAAGTCTTAAAAATAATTCTTATAATAATTTGGGTAGTAGATATTTTAAACTTCCCACAATTTCAATTCTTGGATACAACATATCCAATAAATACATTAGCATGGTTGCTAATCTGGATTCTTATACCATCAAGTAGTATGTATATCAATAAAAAAGAATAAAAGAAAGGAGTATTGATTTGATTTTAAATTTGATTTTAAAAATTGCAGCAATTTTTAATTTAGGTTGTATGGGAGCTAATTATTTAGGGGGAGATGCTAATGGAATAATAGTTAATGGATTTTGTGCTGTAGCATTATTATTATCGAGTAATAACTTAGATTAAAAGTATTATTTTAATAAGATTGAGGGTGATATACTATTAAACCAATATTTAATGAAGAAAAGAAATTCTTAGAATTAAAATTAGGAATAATTTTACCAAATGATTGTTGGAGACATGGATCTAAGATATATTTAAATCATTTTGATGAACGTCCAATAATTACATTTAAAGTTGATGGATTATGTGATGAAATAAAAATCAAGAAAAATAGTTTAAACAATGTGAATTGTAAGAGCTATACATTAGAGCAAGAATATAACTTGATAAAAAAAGTATTAAATGAAAAATATTTACAAAGTATAGAAATGACTAAAATGTGGATTTTGAAATATAAAAACAGTCATAAATTGTTTGTAAGTATAAGTGGTGGCAAAGATTCTGATATTACAAAATATATTGTAGATAAATCAATTCAAGAAATAGGAGAAGAGATTCAGTATAATCTAATAGCATTTAATACATCCAATGATACAGCAGAGACTTATAAATATCTTAAACAAGAACATAATATGAGCAAAGATAGTATTATAAGCCCTAAATTAGGTTACTATCAATGGATAACAAAGAAGAAAAAATATTTCACTCCTACAGTAATGAATAGAAATTGTTGTAGCACATATAAAGAAGGTCAAATGACTAAAGTTATGGATAAAAAAGATAATATATTAATATTTTTAGGAATGAGAGCGGAAGAAAGTTCTAAACGTAGTCATTATGATTGGAATTTAAATAAAGCTCAAATTAATAAGGGTAAAAAATTGAATGTACCTGAAAATTGGATTAGATTTCTACCAATTGTAAAATGGAGTGATGCTGAAATATGGTTATTTATTTTGCATAATAATCTAAGCTATAATAAAATGTATGATTTGGGATTTAATAGAGTTGGTTGTTTAATCTGTCCGTTTCAAAGTGATTATATAGATTTATTAATCAGAGAATATTATCCTACTCAATGGGAAAGATGGAAGGATATATTAACTAAAAATTATGAACTATTTGGAATAAAAAGAAGATTAAAATGGAGTTTATTAGAATGGACATATGGTGGAAAGTGGAAGCAAGGGACTTCAAAAGAGCAAGAATTAATAAATAAAAAGGCAACAACCGAAAGAGTTAGTCAATTAGCAAATCTAAAAAACATATCTGAAGAAACAGCTCTAAAATATTTCAATAAAGAATGTAAATGTCATAAGAAATTAAATCCATCTGAAATAGCAATGAATTTAAAAATATTTGGAACTTATGAAAATAAAGATGATGATAATAGAGTTTATTTATGTAAAAAATGTTTATGTGAGAAGTTAAATATAAGTAATAAAGATTATGTAGAGAAGGTAAAAGAATTTACTTATGGAGGATGCAATTTATTTTAATGAGTGATGTACAGAGGAGTGAACCCATTTAATTACAATTCAGAAATTTGCAAATCAAAAATATAAAAATTGATAAAATCATGGTTTTAATTTCATAAAGGAGGCTTGAATGTTAATTAACAGAAAATGGAATATGCCAAATAAAAATACTTTCAAAATAAAACCAATAAAAGAATTAATAGAAAAATATAAAGTGAATGGTTTGGTTATAGACGCTTTTGCAAATGAAAGTAAAATTGCAAATATAACTAATGATATTGATACAGAGTATGACACAAACTATCATTTAGATGCATTAGATTTTTTTAAAATATTTGATGATAATTCAGTCGATATGATTTTGTATGACCCACCATATTCTCCAAGACAAGTCAGTGAGAGCTATAGAAAATTAAATAAAACTGTAAATATGAAAACGACTCAATCTAGTTATTGGAGTAAACAGAAAAAGGAAATAAGCAGAATATTAAAACCTAATGGAATAGTAATAACTTGTAGCTGGAACAGTGGCGGTATTGGGAATAAGTATGGCATGGAAATACAAGAAATATTATTAGTTCCTCATGGTGGATGGCACAACGACACAATTGTAGTTGTTGAGAAGAAAGTAAGAAATTAATCTTAAATGACTAAGCAAATCTAAATATTCAATTCGATATAAAACAATTCAAAAACACAATTCAAAAAGGAGAACGACATGTTAAGAGTATTTGAAGCATTTTCAGGAGTAGGAAGTAGTATAATGGCATTAAAAAATCTAGGAATAAATTATAAGATAGTCGGAGTTAGTGATGTTGATAAAAATGCACTTATAGCATACGATGCTATTCATAATGAAGATTATCCTGTAGAAAACAAAACAAAAGAAGAGATGTTGAAAGAAATAAAGAGGAAAAATATAGCCTATAATTTTTCTACTGGAAAATCAGAAATTCCCAAAAGTGAGGAAGAACTCAGAAAATTATATGTTGCACATATAAGAAATAAAAATTATGGAGATATAAGATTAATAAACTGTGATGATTTACCAGACTTTGATTTCTTTACCTGTAGTCCTCCTTGTAAAAATATATCTGTAGCTGGGAGACAAGAAGGTTTTGAGAAAAATAGCGGAACACAATCATCTTTAATATGGGAATGCTTAAGAGTTATTGAAAACAAAAAACCTAAATATATTATGTTTGAAAATGTAAAAAACATAATAGGTAAAAATCATAAGCAAATGTTTGATTTATGGTGTAGAGAATTAGAAAAACTAGGATATAACAATTATTTTTCTGAAAAAGGTTATTTAGATGGTAAATATTTTAGTGTTCCTCAACATAGGGAAAGAGTAATAATGGTGAGTATAAGAAAAGATATAATGCAAAATTTTAAAATGCCAGAAGGAAAAGGTAATAAATTTAGATTAAAAGATATATTAGAAGAAAGTGTAAGTGACAAATATAAAATATCAAAGGAAAAATTATTATTAAAAGAAAATATGTCAAAGAATATTTTTTCAATAAAAAGTAGAAATGAACTTATTCAAGTAGGAACACTAAATATTAAAGGTAATGATGCAAATAAAAGAGTTTATAGCTCAGAAGGAATCTGTCCTACGTTAAATTCTATGAATGGAGGCAATAGACAACCAAAAATATTAGTTGTAAAAGATAAGTATAAATTAGAGTTAAGAAAATTAACACCTTTAGAATGTTGGAGAGTAATGGGTTTCTCTGATACAGATTTTTATAAAGCCAAAAATGCAGGATTATCAAATTCAAAATTATATGAGAGAGCAGGAAGAGGAATAGTATTGCCAATGTTAGAGAATATATATAAAGATTTATTTTCTAATTACATAGGAGATAAAAATGAGAACTATAATTAATAGCCAATTAGAAACTTTAAAAAATCAAAAAATAGCTATTTTATTTAGTGGTGGAATGGACAGTTTATCTTTGCTTTTAAGTTGTTTAGATTTACATATAAAACCACATGTATATTCTTTTAGATTATCAAGTCATGAAAGCCAAGATATTATATCTGTGAGAAAAATAATTAATATTTTTGATTTGGAATATACAGAAATAGTTATTAACAACAATTTAGAAAATTTAATTTATGATGCATCTTATATAATTAAAACTTTTGAAGTTAAGAAAAAAACACAAGTTCAATGTATTCATCCGTTTTTATATATGGTAAAAGAAATAAAAGAAAAATTTATATTAACTGGCTTATGTGCAGATGACATATATGGTACATCAAGAAAAATGCAAGTGTTAGGTAGAAAAAATGAATTAGATTTTTATGAGAAAAGATTGAAAAAACATAAAGATATAGAATCTTCATCTTATAAATTTATAAAAGAATTATTTAAAATATACAATAAAAATCTAATAGTACCATATAAAGAAAATAATAAATTAGTAAAATTATTATTAAGCAAAACCTATAATGAACTACATATGCCTAAACAAAAAAATCTGACATATGAAAATTATAAATATGAAATTGATAAATACGATTTATATAGAAGAAGCAGTAATTTGCAAGTAAATTCAGCATTAAGAGAATGGCATGATTTATTATTAAAGACTGACTTAAACATAAAAGAATATAAGAGTGTTGTTGGAATTTATAATGTTATTTATAAAAATTATATGGAGAATAAACATGATAAAATATGAAGATTATGGATGGAAATTTAACGAAGCAGTTGCTGAACAATTTGATGAACATGTAAGAAAATCGGTCTATATGTATGACGATTTTCAGAAGAATATAATAAAAATGAGTAAATTTTTTATATATAATAACTCAAACGTATTAGATGTAGGTACTTCAACAGGAGAGCTTTTATTTGGTTTGCATGATGATAACTTTAATTGTAATTGGATAGGTATAGATACAGAATTAGCTATGGTTAATAAAGCCAAAAAAAAGTTAGGAGATAATTTCAAAATAGAAGTGGCTGACATATTAAATTATAAAATGAATAATTGTAGCATCATAACAATGATGTTAGTTTTACAATTTATAAAAAATAATGAAAAACAATTAGCAATTAATAATATTTATAATGCACTAAATAAAGGTGGGGCATTTTTCTTCGTAGACAAAATAAAAACTAATATATCAGATATAAATGATTTATATAATGACATTTATTATGATTTTAAGATTGAAAAAGGATTTACTTTTGAAGAGATAATAAATAAAAATAAGTCACTTAGAGGTGTTCAAAAAACAATTACATTAGAAGAAAACATAAAATTAATTAAAAATGCAGGATTTAATAAGATAGATATATTTCAAAAATATAATAATTTTGTAGGAATACTAGCAATAAAATGATGATAAAATGTCAGTTTTAAAAGGAGTGATGATTATAGAAAATACAAAAATGTTATGGAAAGAAAAAAATAAATGGATATATAATGATGACTTCATAAAGTATCTTATAAAAAAATTTGAAAGTGGGTA
>NZ_JACVWG010000018.1:0-29505 GCF_020658465.1 Clostridioides sp. ES-S-0049-02 | reverse complement strand
AAGGAAAGGAGGAAGATATATTGAGTACAAGTAAAAACTATGGACTATCAACAGAAAATATAAGAATTTCTATTAATAGTCAATTAAAAAATAAGATGGTTGAGGTTGAAGACCCTTACTGGGGAGGTAAATACACAACAAGAGAATATTATTTAAGAACTATTCTACCTGAAGAAAAAATAGCTATCTTAGAGGATAACACCAACTATGGTAATTATTATGGAATATCATATTCTATAGATGGAGATGATGTTGTTTTAGATTATGAAAACAAAAAATCATACATAGAAGAGTGGAGAGAGAAAAAAGAAGGGGAAGTCATAGAAAACTTTTCTAAAGAAGATACTTTAAAAGATTTAGTCCTTGAGAAATTTAATGAAAAAGAGACTGAAATAAAAAATTTAAATGAAGAACTGGAAAACTTAAGAGAATTTAAAGCCGATAAAGAAATGGAAGAATATAAAGAAAAAATTTCTAATGTTATCTCAGAATTTAGTTCATTAACAGAGGATGAGGTTAAGACTTTTAAAGAATCTGCTATAAACAAAGAACTATCTTTAGAGGAACTAAGAAAAGAGTTAAGTTTACTTGATTATGCTAAGTTAAAGAAAAACACAAAGAAATTTAGTACAAGAGATAAAAAAGAAGAACTTCTTGAAGAAGCAAAAATAAATTACTCATCTACATTAGAAGATGAAAATAAAAATACAAAATCATATGAACAAATATTAAAAAAACACTCAAATAAGTAGTGTTTATTTTTATGAAAAAAAATAAAAAAGGAGATATATAAAAATGGCAGATAAAGCGATATTAAACTGTGATATAGACAAGTACCCAGATGTTGTAACAGCAAAAAATGGAAGTGATGTACTAGAAAATGGTGCAATAGTTGCATTAGGTGGCTTAGTCGATTCAGAGCTAGGAAATGATTGTTATAAAATAGAAAAGTTATCAGAAGGATGCAGATTTGGAATTTTAGACAGTGTTGCACTTCAATATGATGAAAGATTAGATGAAAGAGATTATGAATTAAAAGCAAATGAAATAGATAGAGTTAGATTACCTCATAGGGGGTTATGTATGACATTAGCTAAAAAACATTTTGATGGTGTAGTAGCCGTTGGAGATGGATTAGAACTTAAAGCAGATACATATAAGCTTACAAAGAAAACTACAGGTGCAGTAGTTGCAAAAGTTGAAGAATTATATAGTTTCAATGGACAAGAATCAGTATATGTATCTTTTATGTAATAACAAATAGATGAACTGGAGACAGTTTTTTAAAAATGAAAAATGACTAAAGAAAGGTGGAAAAAAGATGGCTATAGATATAATAGCATTAAAAGATTTATCAAATGATATATTAAACGGAAAAGTAAAAAATTATGCTCAGTGTGAGGATGCATTAAGAAAAGAAATAATAGATATATGCGGAGGTAAGTGGGGACAATATACGTTCTTTGAAAATAAATATAAGATATTTCAAATATTATCTGAAACAATAACTGATAAAGTAAATAGATTAACTGAAGAAGCATTTTCAGATTTTTGTGATGTGGAAAACTTTGATTTAGGCAATAAAAAAGAATTTACAGTTAAAAATACAGACTTATTAAGAATTGCAAATATAGCTGAAGGTAAAAATAGTACAAGAAGACAAAGACTATTAGGTAAAAAAGTTCCTACATCTGCATTTAAATTAGCAATAGCTATATATGAAGAGTTTGATAGATTTATAGCTGGAAGAATAGATTGGTCTGAAATGGTAGACAGAGTATCTTCTACATTCCAACATCATATAGCAGAGGCAATAGCATCTACTATGGAAGGGGCTTATGCATCTGTGCATACTAATTTAAAAACTAGTGCCGCTTATTCAGATAAGGACTTAAAGAAAATAGTTAATAAAGTAAAAGGTGCTACTGGACAATCTGTTGCTATATATGGAACTCCAGAAGCAGTAGGAAATATAGAAGGTGTTGGAGCTGACTTAGATAAAGATGACAAAAGAAATTTTGGTTATGTTAAAAACTTTAGTGGAACACCTGTAATAGAATTACCTAACTATTATGATGCTGAAAGAGATAAATGGGCATTAAGTAATAGTATTTTATATGTTATACCAAATGATGAGAAGATAATCAAATTAGGATTTGAAGGTGACACAATGATAATAGAAAATACTGATGGAATAGCTAGAGATGACCAACAAATAGAGATGTTCATGTCAAGAAAAATGCATTTAGGTGTTGTTGTTGCTTCTAAATTTGGAATGTATAAAATACAATAATATTATTTAGAAGGGAGATTTTTTTATGGCTGCTAAGACAAAAAAAGATGTTTCAGAGGAAGTTGAACAAATAAAAACTTCTAAAAAAACATATAAAGAATTAAGAAATGAACTGAGGAAACTCAAAGATGAAATAGAAGTAGAGATAATGAACTTAGATACTGGAACAGTTTTATATAGAGATAGAGATGAAAGATTAGTCTTTGAAATGAATAAAGTGGGAGAAAAGACATTTATTATACTATCTGACTTATATGAAATATCAAACAAACATAGAGGTTATTTTGAAAACTATCTTATAACTATAGTGGATGTTGATAGTGATTATTATACTGTTGAGGATATATTAGAGTATTTAAGTTTAAAAGATGTTTATGAAGGTCTAGGTGGGTATGATTTAGATTACATAAATTATATATTATTAAAATTAGATAATGATAGATTTATGAATATAGTTGAAAAAGCTAACTATGGTTTAATAGAGTGTTTAGGCTCAAGAGTAATCGAATTATATAAAAAGGGTAAGTTTGATTCTCATTATAAGGAACGTTTAATAGCTACTAGACTAGGCTTACAAAGCTTATTTGAGGATTAGGGTGGTGTTATACATCATCTATTTTATAAAAGAGTGGTGATGATATGGCTACGCCAGTAAAAGAGATATATAAGCAATTTCTTTCTCTAATAAATGATGAAGAGATGCTATTACTTGAAGAGGAAATAATTGAGGATATGATGTATTCATATCTTCAAAAGGCTACATTTGATTTTTATGAATGTAGAAAAGATTTGTCTATAATAGGACAAGAAGAGTCTTGTATTACAATTCCAATTGACCAATTGGAATTTATTATTGAATATAATAATAAATTTGCAGAAATAAAACTAATAGGAAAATATACAGATAAAGAGTATGAAATCAATAAAGATTATATTGTAGAGTTTAGAGAAGAAGACTGTATAATAACCTTTGAAACAGAAACAGAAGAAGAAATCTTATTTAAGAGTAAATATCTAGGAGAAATAATTTCAGACCTTAATTTAGATGAAATAATTATATTAGCTTATGGAATGATGATTTGGTGGCTTCAACCTAAGATTCTTAGAGAAGAAAATTTAAAACAGATGTTAACTGACTCAGATTATAATACTAAGTCTGGTGCTAATATGTTAGCAAAGCTTTGTTTGTTAGAAGTTCAAATTAGAGAGCAACTTGCCAAATACAAGACAAGATATGTATATAAAGGTTTTAAAGGTTGGGATAAAATTGAATAGTTATATTAGTAATTATAAAAAAAGAATTGGACTAGGATGCTCAACTCCTAAAGAAAAAAGAATATTACAACTGAGATTAAGTTTTAAGAAATATTTAAAAGAAACACCAACCTGTATTGAAGTACCTATAACTGATATAGATGAAGTTTGTATAACAGAAGATACTAAAAGAGCTATAGTTGCAATTAATGATATAACTAATAATGATAAAAGGTCACTAGATGAAAAAAATCTATTAGTTGAATCGGATTTAAATGTAGATGTAGGTTGTTATCTTTTTTATGATAATTGTTACTGGCTGACTATATTTAAAGAACATAAAGAAATGGATACATATAAGCATTTTATAATAAAAAGATGTAATCAATTCTTTAATTATAAGTATAAAGGTCAGACATATAAAATTCCTCTCTCAGTAGAAAACTTAACTTTATATTCTGATGGTATGGCAGATAATAAATATACATCTGTAGCAGATACAAAAAGACAACTTTATTTTGGAAGTAATCATATAACTAAAACTATAGATATTGACACTAGAATAATGTTAACTGGTAAAACTGTATTTAGAGTTACATCGGTAAATGACTTTGAGTATAATGGCAGAGAAACAGGCTCAGATGGACTTATTAAAGCTATATGTTTACAAGATGCTTTAATTTCAAAAGATGATACAATAAATAATATTGCTTATAATGAGTTATCTGAAAATGATAATGTAATTATCCCATTTAGTAAGATTATGGGTGAAGAATTTATTAATCTAGGCGAAGAAAATGAATACACTATAGACCATGCTCAAGGTGTTGAGTGGCTCTTAGAGAAGCAGTATAACTATTGTAACATAATTAATCAAGATGAGAAATTGTGCGTCTTACAATCTAACACACTAGCTAAATATTCTGGCTTAGAAGTACTGCTATTAGCTAAAGATAAAGATACAAATGAAATAATAGATACTAAAAAGATAATGCTAAGGGGGTAGATATTATTAGTTTATATGGATTTCCCTAACAAGTTAATTTCAAATATTGGAACAACTCTAATGTCAAATCAAGACTTCGCTAAATTTATGATTTATAATGATGAATGCCAAGAAGATATTCTATCCATGCCTGATATAAAAAATCCAGTTAAAGAGCTTAGAAACAAGAAAGTATTTCTAAATAGAAGAGTAGAAAAAGTCTTAAAAGAAGCAGATATATCAGTTTTCATAATTATGTCAGAGTATAGACCATGTTCTGAGGGAAGTAGGACAGTTAAAAAAACAAAGATAGAAATTGGTGTTGTCTGTCATGATGAATGCCAAGATACGGCAAATGGCCTAAGAGATGTTGCGTTGATGTGTTGCATAGTCGATATAATAACTCAAAATGAGGAAATAGCTGGTATAGGTAAGATTAAGTTAGAAAATGTATATCAAATGTATAATTTAAGTACTGATTATAATGGATTTGTAATAACTGTATCTGCTGAAAGTTTTGGTGATATGTAATGTTAGAAAATTACTATATTACAGGACTTCCAATTAAACTAGGTGAAACACTAGGAACTATATATCAACCTACTATTGAAGAGCTTATTAATTCAGATATGGCTAATTTAGAGATGGTCAACCCGTTTTTAATACTTGAGAAGAGTTATTCTCAGCTATGTAACGAGGAATCATTTGAACTAAAATGTAAATATGACACTATACCCATCTTAGATTTAATGATGTTAACATCAAGGAAAAACTCTTCTGAGAAAGTTGAATTACTTAGTGATAAAATAAAAAAATCTTTATCTATATTATATAAGACTGACATTAGAAATATTGAGTATATGAATAATATTAAAATTGGTATTTTAATCAAATCAGAAGATAAAAAGAAAAATGCTTTTATAAGTAGAGAAGATTTTGGACTAGTATCAGATTTAATTTTAGAGATGTTTTGTATTGATAAAAAAAATCTTGAAAATGATGAGGATAAATGGATCGAAAATACTGGTTCTGAGAGAGAAAGAAAGTTAATTGAACACTTCAAAGAAAAGGAAAGAAAAAAAAGAGAAAAGGAAGCATATCATCTATGTGATTATATAAATGTAGTTCAAAACATAGATGGATATGTACCAATAGATGTTATTCTAAAAATGACTTATTGGCAATTGATTAACGTCTACAAGACCAAGATACAATTTAAAAATTATGATGAAAGTTTGGGATTTGCAAGGTCATTTAAATACCAAGTTGAGGCAGATAAGATTAAGCATTGGTCTAAAGAAATAAAAATACAAACTAGCACTGTTAAATAGCAGTGTTATTTTTATGTAAAAATGAGAGGATGATTAAATAATGAGATTTGCGATAAAAGATGCAAGTAATATAATAGTAAAAAATAAAACAACTGGAGAACCACTTTTTTATACAGCAGATTTAAATGCTTTTAACTTTAAATTAGATTCAGAATCAGTTTATGCTAAAGCGAAAGGTGCGAATGCCATTGCCTTTGATGGGAGTGTGACTTGTAGTTTAGCACTTGAGCAAGAGGTAATACAAATGCCACAACTGGCAATGCTATTAGCTTCTGATATGGTTGAAGAATCTGCTAAGGTTGGTAAAAGAAAACTATTAACTTCTGATAGTACTAAGAAAGTTACTTTAGCAAATGTAAAACCAGTTACTAATAGTATATCTGTATATAGTGTTGAAAAAGATGGTATATCTTTAGTTAAGAAATTGCAGTTTACATCAACTGTAACAGGTTCTAACACAGAGATAACAATATCTACTGCTGATTTTAATGCAGGAGATAAGGTAGCAGTATTTTATTTAGAAGAGTTACCAAAAGCAAAAGTTATAAAAATAAAAGAAGAATCTACTGCTCCAAACTATGTAGTAGAAGCAGATGTTATGGCTAAAACTGCTGATGGTGAATATATGGTATTATACATGACTATTCCAAATGCAAAAGCACAAAGAAGTATAGAGTTAAATCTTACTGCTGAAAATCCATCTGGATTTAATATGACACTAGATGTTTTACCAGATGAAAATAAAGAATATGTAACATTTGCATTTGTTGGAAATGAAGATGTTAGCCCTGTTAGAATGGCCTCTATGTTAGGTGCTGAATTAATAGACGAAAAGGATGTTAAATCTAAGAAATAGTGAATTACCCTACTCCTAATTGAGTAGGGGTTATTTTTTTACGTTTAAATATAATTTTAATCGGATTTGAACTTAAAAAAATGAAAGAAGGTGATTTTTTATAGGTCTGAAAGATATAAAAATAAGAAAAGGAATGAGTAAGCAAGAAGTAAACCATTTAATAAATAAGTATTTAGAATTAATTGATAATGTTTATTTTGGAAAAGATTATAATCATAATTGGAGATGTAAATGTGGAAACCTTATAAGAAACAGAAAATGGCATAATATAAGATACGATAAAATGTTTAAGTGTAAAAAATGTAAATATGAAGAAATAGAATCCCGATATAGATACGAGGTAGAAAAAGATGGGAAATATGAATACATAAAAAGTTTTAGAGCTGGAGAAAATTTACCAAATGGAAAAATAGTATATAATCCTTTTATACAAATAAAACACAAGTACTGTGGTAACATATATGAAGTAAATGCAAATAATTTTATAAATACAGGTCAAAGATGCCCGAAGTGTTGTCAAAGATATGAAAATTCAATTCTACATAAAAATAAATATATAGCAAATTTAATATATATGGATGAACATAAAAATAATGTTAATCCTAAATTAATTTATGCCAATTCAAATAAAAGATTTTATCTCAAATGTCCCAGATGCAATAAAATTAGTAGTAATCCAAAAACTCTATCTAAGTTCTCAAATAAAGATAATTATAATTGTGAATATTGTTCAGATGGTATTTCAGTACCAGAAAAATTTATGTCTAGTATATTAAATCAGTTAAATTTAAAATTCATTACACAGCCATCGAATTTAAATTTTTTATGGATAACAAACAATATAAGATATGATTTTTATATAAATAAATTAAACATAATAATTGAAACACATGGCAAACAACATTATGAACAAATGCTTAGAAAAGGTGTAAAAAATAAAGTCAGAAGTCTAAAAGAAGAACAAATCAATGATAAATTTAAAAAAGAATTAGCTATAGAAAATGGAATAGAAGAAAAAAAATATATAGTCATAGATTGTAGAAATTCTGAGTTGGCTTGGTTAAAAAAAAATATTACTAAGTCACTAGGGAATATATTAGATTTAAGTAATATAGACTGGAATAAAGCATGGGAAGAAAGTCAGAATAGTCTATGTGTTAAAGCATGGGAACTATGGAATAATGGAACTAGAAGTACTAAAAAAATAGGACATATATTAAATTTAAACATTAGCACTATATGCAGATATTTAAAAATAGGAGCAGAATTAAAGCTTTGTAATTATAATCCTAGCACTCAAGCATCTGAAATCAACTCCAGTAAAAAAATATTGGTATTTCCAAATGGTAAAAAAATAAACTTTCCTTCGATAAATCATTTATGTGAGTTTTTATGCATCTCAAGAAGTTCTTATTATAAAAATATAGAACAAAACAACAATAAAATTGATTCAAATATATCTGATAGGTTGAAAAATAAGATGTTATTATTTGATGGGTGTATTGTTATAAATAACAATGAGGAGGATGAGTATTATTTTTAATTCAGAAAATTTTTACTTTAATGGAAGATATAATAGAGATAATGGTGTGATTTTAGTAACTATGGATTCTGATATTTTGAATAACTATGGATTGTCTTATAGTGAGCCTTTGAAGTCGGAAGCTAATTTTAATAATAACCCATACTATTTTTCAGATGAATCTGAGGTAGAAACTGTTACAGTAATGATATGTTTAGTTGATAAATACAATAATCCAGAAGTGTGGAATGACTACATATTGGAAGATATATGTAGATGGCTTACAACCTCAGAATTTAAAGAATTTATTAGTGAAGATAATATAGAAAATGTTTATTATTTTAAAATGAAAAAAATAACTAAAAAATTTAATCACTTAGGTTATGGTGTGTTGGAAATAGAGTTTCAGCCGTATACAAATTATGCATATAGAAACTTTCAGAAATCAATAACCGTCAAGGATACAAGGGAAATTAAACTAAATAATATATCTAATGTAGATGAAGAATATGCTCCAGTAATTGATATTGAATGTTTAAAAGAGGAAGATATAACTATTAGAAATGCTAGTATTAGTGATAATGAAGAAGATAGTTTAATCATAATTGGATTAGAGTTAAATGAAAAAATAACAATAGATAATTTGTACTATACTGTTTTAAACGACAATGGAGAGAATAGATTTAATATTGTTAATAGAAAGTGGATTAGGTTAAAAAGAGGTGTAAATATATTGAAATTTACTGGAAACTGTAAAGTTTCTATTAAGTGTAAATATCCAATAATAAAATAAGGGAGAGATAGATATGAATAAGATACAAGTAGATAAATTAATGCAAGATGAAGTTAGAGCTATAATACCATTTGTAGATGAGAATGGTAAAGAAGAATATATAGAAGTTAGAAATCCTGATAAGAAAACTAAGGAAGATATATTAAATAAAATATGGGTCGGTATGGAAAATCCAGATTTAGCATTGTCTCAAGAAGATATTCTTAAAATGTTGGTTGATAAGTTGACTAATATAGAGATAAATATTGAAATAGAAGATTTGATAAATGGTAATATATCTAATGAATTAGAAACTGTGATGTATTATATAGGCCAAATAGAAAATGAATTAACTGCATCTTTATTAATGAATACTGAGGTTAAGTTAGGTCAGTTAAAAAATGATATATTACAAGATAGAGTACTTAAAGAGACTGAGGAAATTGAAAAGATGAATAATATCAAAGATAAGGTAGTGAATTAAATGGTATTTAAGTCTTTAGATGAGTTAGTTGCCTATACTAATAATCAAATTAAAGCATCTATGCCTGAAGTTGGTAAAAAGATGAAAGAGATAATGAAAGAAGAAGTAAACAAGCAAGTTTATTCTGATTATACTCCTAGAGGTGTTTGGCGTCCTGATTTATGGGGTGGTAGAACTTATGACTTATTAAATTCTGTAGATGTAACAGAGCTTTCCTCTAATTCTGTTGTCTCCGAAATACAGAATAACGGAAGATGGTTTGATGTATTTAGTAAAAACCCAGCATTTCCAATGGTTAGATTAGAAAAAGGTAAAGTTTGGGCAGCAGGTGGTACTAGAAAAGAGCCTAACTTTAGACCTAAGACAAATATAATGAGTGAAAGTGAAACTAAAGTAAGAGCTGAGATTCCTTTGTGCTTCAAATCTACGATGAATGGATTAGGAGTACCTGTGGAATAAAACATAGAGAGTTTAGATTGTTTCTCAATGTACAACAACATTGATTGATACAAATACATTTAACAATGTATGGCAAAGAACATTGTTTATAAGATACAGAAAATCATAAGATGATTCAAAAAAATCCCATCTTTTTCAAAAAGTAGTTGCGATATAATAAGATATATATTATAATAAAAATACAGTAACAATAATATAAATTGAAAGGTGGGATTCAATGAATCAAAATGAAGTTAAAGTAGAAGTATTTAGAAATGAAGAGTTAGGGATGGGTGTTAGAACTATAAGTTATGAGGATGGAAGTATAGGTGTCAATGCTGAAGACACAGCTGTAGGATTTGGATGGTATCAAGAAAAAAATAATAAAATATATCCAAAATGGGAAAGAATGAATGGATTTATAGTTGAAATTGGATTTTCCCCACAAGTGGGGAAAGATGATTACATACCAGAATCACTTTTTTATATGTTAGGAATGAAAGCTAAAAATGAAGCAGCATTAAAATTTCAAAAATGGTTAGCTACAGATGTAATACCAACTATCCGTAAACATGGAGCATATCTAACTGACACAAAGATAGAAGAAATATTATCTAATCCAGACACAATCATAAGACTTGCAACAGACTTAAAAGAAGAGAAAGAAAAGAGAAAAGCTTTAGAGGAGGCAAATAATAAGCAAAAACAAATCATAGGTGAACTTAAACCAAAAGCAGATTATACAGATTTGATACTTAGAAATAAAGGATTAGTAACTATAACTCAAATAGCTAAAGATTATGGCATGAGTGGTAAGGCTATGAATAACAAATTGAATGAGTTAGGAATTCAATTTAAACAAAGCGGTCAGTGGTTATTGTATAGCGACTATCAGGCTAAAGGATATACCCATTCTGACACAATAGATATTGTAAGGGCTGATGGAACACATGATGTTAAGATGAATACTAAATGGACTCAAAAAGGAAGATTGATGATATATAAGAAACTTAAGTCAATAGGAGTACTGCCTGTCATAGAACTTAGTGAAGTTTGCTAAGTCATATCAAAATACATATCAAGGTTCAATCAAAAGAATTCAAACATATAAGATAATATTGATAATTACATAATAAGAATATTGCTAGAGAGATTAGCATGTAGAATCAATATTGTTCTAGTCTCTCTAGTAAAAATAAATAAAATAGGGAGATGGTTTAATGGAAAATGAAATGAAAGTAGAAGTATTTAAAAATGAGCAGTTTGGTGAAATTAGAGTGTTAGAAAAAGATGGAGAACCTTGGTTTGTGGGAAAAGATGTAGCTAAAATGTTAGGATATTCCAATTCAAGAGATGCTTTAAAAAAGCATATTGATGAAGATGATAAAGGGGTAGCGAAATGCGACACCCTTAGAGGAAAACAAATTTTAACAATTGTTAATGAGAGTGGATTATATAGTTTAATCTTAAGCTCTAAGTTGACAGAAGCTAAAAAAATCAAAAGATGGGTTACGAATGAAGTATTGCCTACAATAAGAAAACATGGTATCCACAAAGTAGTGAAAGGATTAAAGGGATTTAGCTCAAAGGTGTTAAGAGAGAATTTCCCACATCTAAAAAGTAGTATGCCTACTTTATGGACTAATAGCTACTTCTGTGGTACTGTTGGTTCTGTTTCTTTGGAAGTTGTCAAACAATATATATAGAGTCAACAATTAAGGAGCAAGAATAAATGATAAAGACTTATAGAGTAAAATTAAAATTAACTAAATCACAATTTGAACTAGTAAGAGAGAAGCAAATGGAAAGTGCTAATTGTTGGAATGAAATTGTTCGAATATCAAAGCATTATTATTTTGAGAATAAGGAATGGATTCATAAATATGAAATACAAAAGCAAATAGCAGGTAAATTCAATTTAGCTAGACATAATGTAAATGCTATAACAGATAAATTTTGTGTAAACAGATTAACTATATCTAAGCTAAGAAAAAATGGTGATTTGAAAGCTAAATATCCATATAAAGAAAAGAAGTTTTACATAATTCCATTCAAAGGTCAAAGTATATCAACAAATAAATTAGGTAATCTAAAATTGACTCTAAGTGCTGGTAGATACTTAGAATTAGATTTTAGTATCCCGAATATTAAAACTGCCGAAATAGTATGGAGAAATGGTTATTATTTATACTACACTTTTGACAATGGATTAGATGAGGTTGTAGCCGAAGGCACTAATACCATAGGTGTTGATTTAGGAGAAATACACTCAATAGCCAGTGTAACTAATGAAGGTATAGGACTTATAATATCTAATAGAGAAGGCAGAAGTATTAAGCAATTTAGAAATAAAATGTATGCTTATATTTCTAAAAGATTAAGTAGATGCAAAACAGGTAGTAGACAATCTAAGAGATTATGGAAATTAAAAAACATTATTAGAACTAAAACAGATAATCAATTAATGAATTTATATCACCAAACAACGAAAAAGTTTATAGACTTTTGTGTAGAGCAACAAGTATGTGAAATAGTTTTAGGCGATATAAAAGGGATTGAGAAAAACACAAAGAAAAAGAAACGATTGAATAGAGTTAATAGACAGAAAATATCTCAAATGGAGTATGGTCGAATCAAATACTATATCAAATATAAAGCTAAAGAGCAAGGTATCGAAGTTAAATTAGTTAAGGAAAATTATACTTCTCAAACTTGTCCAAAGTGTTCTAAAAAACACAAACCACAAGGTAGAACCTATAGTTGTGCTTGTGGCTATAAAACTCATAGAGATATAGTTGGTGCTTGGAATATTTTAAATAAAAAACATAAATGTGATTTAATAGATTTTAGAATAAAGCATAAACAACCAATTAATTTAAAAGTATCTACCATATAAGGTAGTAGTGGCGAAGACACCGTCCATAAGTAGCTTGGCTTTGTAACCACCTCTGTTGTACTGTTTAAGTATAAAAAAGTGAGTTAGTCACCAAGAATCCCCTAGATTTATCTATGGGGAGTGTGTCAAAGAGGATTAATCAGATAGTTAAATATAAAGCAGAACCTAAGAGTTTTAGTAAAAGATGGAATTTGTTATATAGTGAATTCGAGAAAAAATATCACCTCGATTTGAAGAGAAGAATTAATAATTGTGATATTAAACCTAAGATTAAAAATAAGATAGATTATATTGAAAGAGAAATGAACATGATACCTCAATTGTATGAGATAGCATGTAAATTATTCGAGAATGACGTTGAAGAGTTAAAGAACGAGTGGATTTCAGTTATAGAAGAAAAAATTTGTTAAGTTAAAATAATATAATCATTTCTAAAAAGCAAATCATGGATGCAATTCTAAGTTAACAAATCTAAAAGATAACATTGATAATTAAATAAGAATAAGACTAAAGAGATTAGTCTAATGTTATCTATATTCTAATCTCTTTAGTCAATAAAATAAAAGGGAGATTAGAATATGAATAATTTAATGGTTTTTGAAGGAAAAGAAGTAGAAGTATTTGAATACGAAGGAAAAGTTTTATTTAATCCAAAACATGTAGCAAAATGCTTAGAATTAAGTGAAAGTGCAACAAGAAATCATTTGTCTAAAATGAATGATAAACAAGTAGTATTATTAAGAAACTCTAATGTCCGAGATAAGGACTTTAGAAAATTACACAATACAGGAGAAAATTTTTTAACAGAAAGTGGAGTATATAAGTTGATTTTTAAATCAAGAAAAGAAGAAGCAGAGAGATTTCAAGATTGGGTCACTGATGAGGTTTTACCATCAATAAGAAAAACTGGTACATACAATATCAACCAAGATTATTACTCTCAAATGATACATGGTGGAATACTTGGAGGGTTCAAAGCAGTAGAACAATATGTCAATGATAGATTTAATGTAATGGAAAAAAATAATAAGAAACAAATTGATAATATAAAAGATTTAATTGGATTTAGGTCTAAAAACACAGCTATGTTATCAAAATTATTAAAGTTAAAACTATCTAATATTAAAGGATATAATGTTAATGCAAATGACTATGATTATAGAACTACAGCTACTAAGATTTTTGCAAGATATAATGTAGCTAAGTGGGAAGATATACCCGTATCTAAATTTAATGAAGTGCATGCTTTGATTGATACTTTGGAAGAAATAGATGACATATATACTTGGAAGAATTAGAGAATCGCCAACACTGGGGATTTAATTAAAAATAATAAATAATCGCCATCATTGGCGATTTTAAAAAGAAGTAATCTTCTGTTATTTTGCTAATAGAAGATTATTTTTATTGTATAAATGTGTAGGTGATAATATGAGTAAATATAAAATTAAACCAATACAAGCAACACCTGAATTATCAGGCAAAGATGCTGAATTATTTATAAGGCAAGTATTTAGTAAACCAAGTCAAAAGGAAATAGAGAGAAATGAAAAACTGCTGAAGAAATTGACCTCGTGTAAGATTCTCTAAGGCTTTCTGAAAATGATTATTTGTGTTTATACCTTGATTGCTTAGAATCGAATATAAGAGGTTGTTTTTTATACTGAAAGTGTTGGAATTTCAACAAGTGTTCCTGGGAGGAACATTTTATTTGGTGTTTAGCCAGATTAATAGTTGAAAATAATTAGATTCTAAAATGTGCAGTATACATATTTAAATGTTAGTAATGATTTTATAAATTAATAATATAATCAAAAAAATTGTATACACAATATATAGATGTTAAAATATCAATATCAGATTAATATATTGCAAATGAATTTTTAGCCTAATGATATATTTTAGCGAATATTGGTATATTTTACCATTTATACTTGATATAATTAAAGTATCAGAGTATAGGAGGAAAATTTATGGGAGACACAAGAGTGTTACATTGTGGAGATATAATAGATAATTACTATTTATGTATAAATGAAAGTATAGCTGGTTTTACTAAAAGAGGACAAAATAAAGGTGATATAATTTATTTTGCTGTAAGAATAGATAAAACGAGTTATTGTGGTGCGAGAGGATTACTAGGAGATATAACGGATTATAGACCTAATTGGGAAGATGTAGAAAAATATAAGCATTGCTTTAGAGTAGAAAAAATGGAATACTGTAAGCCATTTAATCTAAATATTTTAAAAGAATGTCACGATAGATGGGGGTTAAAATTTTTAATTGGTTCTAAACCATTTAATGATAAGAAGGCTATTAATTTATTAAATAAAAAATTCAAAGCTAATAAAACTAAAAAAATATGTGATATTTATGAATATATAGATAGTAAAATAAATAATAATTCTGAAGATGATGTAGATGAGAAAACAATAGTTGATACAGAGGAAGAAATTAAGATTATGGGGACTTTTCAAACTATAAATTTTAAAAGTGAAACTGACATTCAAAGAGGATTAGAACCTTTGGTTACTAAACATTTTTATCAATTATTTCCTTTTACAGAAGAAAACAGTGTGTTAATATCTGAAAATAGGGCATTTTCAACATCAGGAGTAAAAAATGATAATTCAGAAAATATAAAAGGAATTAAAAGTATTCCTGATGCGTTACTGATTTCATATGATAAAAGTTCTAAAAAAGCTCCACTAAAATTAAATCTAATAGAATACGAATGTTATGGAGAGGGTAAAGTAAGAGCGTCAGAAAAGTTTACTTATTTAAATGGTCAAGTAATTCCGCAATTAATGAGATTTGCATCTGCATTTAGTATTATTACAGATAATAAACTTAGAGATAAAACTATTAAAAGTTGGATAGAAAAAATAATGACATATGTTGAATCTAATGAACAAGTGAATGAGAAAATTATCCGATGGATGAAAGAATTGAACCCAAATATAAAGCAAATGGCTATATATAGAGATTTTGAAAGTGAATTAAGAAAATCTTTTAAAATGAACATAAACATAATTTTAATTATAGATGAGATGACATCTGAACAAAAAGAAACTATAAAGAATATAATAAGGTCTTTTAAATTAGACAACACCTCTTCAAAAGAAAATTATATAGATTTTAGTTCATATATAGTTAGATTGGAACAAAAAATAGATGTATATAATAAAGATGGTGATTATGCACTTTCATTTCAATAATATAATGTCAATGTTTATATATTATTGATATAATTAATATATCAGAATGGGGGAATATTATGTTTAAGAAGATATTATTGATTTTAATGATTGGTGTTTTAGGATTTGGAGTTGTAGGATGTAGTGATGATTTATCTGATGAAGAATTAGCTAAGTGTGAAAAAGAATATAGTAACTTAGAAAAAATTCTTGATGATATTATTTGGGAGTGGTATGATGAAATATTTAAAGGGGTTTATCATGAAAATGATAATAGAGAATTTGAGGGGGATATAACTAATAGAAGAGTAGTGAAAGTTACCTTTGATGAAAAAACGCTGAATAAAGCTAAAGAAGCATTAAAGGAAAAAAGAAAGATTATAAATGATATAAATATAAATAGACTAAAGAAGTATGTTAAATATGAAATCAAAAACGATGAGTACTATAAAGATATGACTAAAGAAGAAAAAGCAGAGGTCTTAAAAAAAACATTGAATGTAAAAAAAATTTTAAATCAAGGATTGGACATATATGAGAACATTTTAAATCAAGGTGAAAAATTAGAATATAATGAAGAAGAGTGTGATGAATTATTTAATTCTGCTTTAAAAATACAGGATATGATTTATGAAGAAATACCAGAACAATTAAAATAGAAATATTTTATAGACAGTCAATTGACTGTCTATTTTATGTAAAAAAAGGAGTGTGATTTAATGTCAGAGTTTAAAATTAAGACCAGCATAGAACTTGATGATGAAAAAGCTAAAGCCCAACTGAAATCATTACAGACTTCAGCGAAAGAAAATAATATAAAGTTAAATGTGGAGATGAATACATCTTCATTAAACAATTTGAAACAATTAGAAAGTGTTTTAACTAAAATCAATGCTTTAAGTGCAAAAACCCAAAATGGATTATTTGGTGGTAAATCAGCTAAAAGTTCTAATTCAGGTGTAAATAATCTGATATCAGATTATCAGAAGCTAATTAACAAAAAAAATGCAATTGAAAAACAAATGTCCAAGACTACAAATACTCAATCATATACAGAATTAAATGGACAATTAACAAGGACTATGAACCAAATTACAAATTTAGGTTCTGCATTAGACAATTTAAAAGAAAAAACTAATGTAAATGATAATGCTTTTGATAGTATGCAAAGGTCATTATCATCAACATTTCAGAAAGCTCAGGCTGATATACAAAAAACTCAAAGTCAGATTGAAAAATTCAAACAAACAAAATTTTTAGATGATACTCAGCTACGTGAGTTGAATAAATATTCAGCAGAATTAAACAGATTATCAAAAACAGAATTAAAAGCATTAGACTTTAAAGGGATGTCAAATTTACTATCAGGCATATCAAGAGTAAAAACCGATTTAGGCGGATTTAAAATAGCTGATAATGGTATTAATAATTTATTGTCTCAGTATAAAACTTTGATGAATGAAAAAACTAGATTGGAAAAAGAATTTTCTAAGACAACAAATATACAATCTTACGCACAACTAGAACAACAATTATCAAGAGTTAAAGAAAAAATAAATTCTGTGGGAAATGCCTTAAAAACAGTTCCACGAAAAATAAATATAGATAATGCAGCTTCAGAAACCATGAAGAGTTCATTAGCATCAACCTTTCAAAAAGCACAAGCGGATATGCAAAGAATGCAGAACCAAATATCTAAATTCAAACAAAGTGCAAATCTGGATAATGCCCAAATTGCAACATTAGATTTATTTTTAAATAAGTTATCAACTCTATCAAATATAAAGTTAGAGAATTTAACATTTAGAGGAATGTCTAAATTATTAACGGATATAAAAAGTATTCAAACTGAATTTGCAAATTTTAAAATTCCTGAAATTAATTCTAAGGTAGAATCTCAATTTAACTCAATGCAAAAAAGTGTTGATGGTTTTATAAATAAACTAAAACAACTTAGTGGAAATCAATATGCAGATAAGAATGTTTTAGGAGGTTTGTTATCTCAAGCGGAAAAATTAAAAAGTCTTGATTTAAAAAATTTAACTGGAGATGATTTAAAAAAAGCAATTGCTGATTTAGAAAATTTAGAATTAAGGCTTAAAGAAGTTCAAAGTGCGGCCAATGTTTCTAAGACAAAATCAGAGTTTCAATTTAATTTTGACAAAGCGATATCTGATTTAAAAAGATTAAAACAAAGTGCATTAGAACTAGGACAGTCAACATCAGGAATCGAAAAGCTTGAAAAAGAATTAATGCAATTAGCTAATTTACCCTTAGACCAAAAAGTTAGTAAATTAGAACAAATTCAAAGAGCTATAAATAATATGAATAAGTCAACTACTGCATTAAGTTCAAGTGGAAAAGGTGTAAATAAATTTTTTAATGATTTTACACGTAGTTTTTCTTACTTTACACTTGGTAATATGGCGGCAATGCAATTACAAAATGCAATAAGAGGTGTTGTATCAACTTATAAAGAATTAGATGCAACTATGACAGATTTAAAAAAGGTTGCTGACCCAGTTGACATAAATTCGGTACAAAAACTGGATGAAATAAGAAATAAGGCTAATCAGACGGCTAAAGAAGTTGGAATGACAACATCACAAGTTCAAGAATCAATAGCAGCATCTTTACAGGCTGGAATCGGGGGTATGCAAGAAAGTATAGCAGCCGCAAGGCAATCTATGATTTTAGCTAATGTCGGAGATATGTCTGTTGAGGACAGTTCATCTGCGGTGAATACGATAATCAATGGATTTAGAATAGAACCACTTAAAGAAATGGAAGTACAGGTTGGAAATACCACAAAGAAAACAACAGAATTAACTGCTGCAATGGATATGCTAAATTGTTTGGCGTGTTAGATAGAAATTTCTAATATTATGAGGGGGCAAAATCGGTGAAGGCTGAGATGTTACCACCGAGGTAAATTGAAGAATTAAAAAACTTTAATCACCGTAACGCATAGGAAATGAACCTATGCTATTTTTATGTTTAAAATAGTATAGAATAGAATTTTCCCACGAGTGTCCTCCATCTTAACAGATAGTGCTGAAGATGAAAATATATGCTGAACTTACATGAACAAGAAATGTAAGAACTACAAGATAAAAAGCTTGTAGGATAACAATTTGAAACTATGCAGGAAATAACTATGCAATTGGAACAGCAGGTGTTGCAGAAGCGATGAAACGTGGAGGTTCAGTACTTCATGAATACGGTGTCAGTTTAGGCGATTAAATTAGGTCGCACTACATAGTAATATGTAGTTAAAAACTCCTTTAACTGCGGGAAAGTCTTTAGAGCTTAAGTTACTAAACTAAGATAGAAATATACTTAGCGGCAATGGGTAACTCCAAAGGTAGAGTAAAAATACTTAAGATTAGATAATCCGCAACCAAGCATCTTAACAGATGAAGGTTCAACGACTAATTGTACATTCAAGTGAATGGAAATGGGGAGCATCCTTATAGGATGAAGATATAGTCTCGTCTTTATAGAGATATAAAGAAGTTCATAGGAGAACTGCATAGAAGTAACGAATCTATGTGAAGAAATCGACTGTAGGTATGATAACAGCGACAAATGAAGCGATTAATTTAGGTCGCACTATATAGTAATATATAGTTAAAAACTCTTTTAATTGCTGGAAACTCCTTAGATCTAACTAAACTACAACATAATTGGAAACAATAAATGTGAATGTTTAAAAATTAGTTAGATTGGACAATCAGCATCCAAGCTCCGTATGGGAGAAGGTTCAACGACTATTATGTAGATTCAAGTGAATCGAAACAGAGAGCATCCTTATAGGATGAAGATATAGTCTCGTCTTTATAGAGATATAAAGAAGTTCATAAGAGAACTGGTTAGGATTAACGAACCTAATTGAAGATATCGACAAAATCCTGAAAAGGTAGGTAATGGGCTGAAATCAGTCGCAATAAATTTAGCAGGTATGAAAATAAATGCCAAAGACGGAAATCTTGAGCTAAATAAAACTGCAATGGGATTGAAAGAAATAGCTGGTATTACAATATATAAGAATAAAGATACTGGCGAATTAAAGAATATGGTTGAAGTATTAGATGAGGTCAAAAGTAAATGGGATGAGCTTAGAGAGGATGAACAAAAAGGATTGGCAGAAGCAATTGCAGGTAAATTATTTGCCGTTCTAAGTAGTGATATTTAGAATTATTATCGAGCAAAATCGGTGAAGGCTAAGTCATAAGATATGTTAACACCGAGGTAACTAGGAATACCACCTAGAACCGTAACGCATAGGAATTGAGCAATAGAAGGAAGCAATAATATTCCCACGAGTGTTCGACTACTTAAATTAAGTAGAAAATATATGCTGACCTTATAGGAAACTATAAGAAGTAGAGGATAAAAAGCCTTTACGATAACAATGTGAAGCAACAAGCTGCTATATTCCAGTCCTTAATGGGTTAACATAATAGCCCCTTTATATAGTGATATATAAAGAAAACCTAGAATATCAGGGAAAACCCTTAGAGCTTTAATTACCAAGCATTAGAGAAATCAAAATGTGGCATTGCTAATTACAATGATATGGTAACAAGATTAAAGATTGGGTAATCCTGAGACATAGTCCTAAGTTCTTATGAATAAGGAAAGGTCGCAACGACTACCAATAGGTATCTTATATCAAGATAGTGGTATAGTCTATTCCCTTTTAAATATCTGGAAACAGAGGGTATGAAAGAATTATGAAACTTTTAAAGAAATAAGGAAAGAATTTTCACAAGGTTTACAGTTTGGTAGTGCTAAACTTTTGGCGTGTTAATTAGAAATAATTAATATTATGAGTGAGCAAAATCGGTGAAGGCTAAGTCTTAGATATGTTGACACCGAGGTAAGTAAATAGATTGCGTAAGGCTATTTACAACTGTAACGCATAGAGAGTGAATAAATATAATCTCTCCACGAGTGTTCACCATCTTAACAAGTAATGTTGAAGATGAAAATGTATGCTGAACTGAGTATGAAAGGACATACTATAATGCGAGGAAACTCCCAGAAGTAGAGGATAAAAAGCCTTTACGATAACAGATTGGAGACTGAGAACAAACAATACTTAGATAGTCTTGCAGGTAGATTAAATCATTTAAAGGAAACTTGGGTATCTATATTTAGCACATTAGCTAATTCTGATATGATATATGGTATGTTAGATGGATTAATCAGCTTATCTGAAGGTATAGATAAAGTTATAAAATCTTTAGATAAAATGGATATGTTATTACCAGCTACAATAACATCATTTGCAATGCTAAAAAAATTAAGAGAGCAAAGCAAAGAGAAAAAAGCACAAACTCAAACTACAACAATAAATAATAATGCTGATAAAGGCACTGATGAAAGTGTAAAAAAGGTATCAAAATTAGCAACATCATATGGTAAAGTTAAGCAAGAAGTAAATGGTGCTACAGGAGCTATGAATAAATTTAAAGTAGCAGGTAGAACTTCTATTACTGAAATATCTAATTTAGGTAAGAGTATGGGGTCAAAGTTTAAAAACTTTGCGACATCAATAGGAAGTTCTCTTTTATCTGGATTTGCAATAGGTGCGATTATATCTGGAATAACAATGCTCATTCAAAAGTATGATGAGTGGAATAGAAGATATGAAATATCTGCTCAAAAGCATAGAGAAAATATAGAAAATACTAAAAGTGAAATTAGCACATTATCTCAACAACAACAAAGTTTAAAAGCATTATCAGAAGAATATAATAAACTTTATAATAAGACTAATAAAACATCTGATGAGCTTGAAAGATTTAAACAGTTACAAAAGCAAATAGCCGATATTTCTCCTGATTTAGTTGCTGGATATGATGAAGAGGGAAATCCCATACTGGCATTTTCGGGTTCTTTAGATGAGGCTATAGGTAAATTACAATTAGCCATTAAAGAAAAGAATGAGCTTTTAAAGACTGAAAGATATAATACTGGTCTTAACGCTATGAATTTAGCTCCTAAACAAAAGGAAGACATAGATGCTCTTGACACGAAATATATTGAAAAATTAAGTAAGAATAAAAAAGAATTGGATAAAGCTTTTGGAAAAGGTGATGGAATCAAAGCAAAATCAATTGAAAAATCATTAAAAGAATATAAAAAAGCTTATGAAAAAAGAAATAGTTTAATTGCTGAGAAAAATCAAGAAGCAAAAGAACTTATGGATGAATATAATCTTGCAGAAGCAGAAATACAACAAGTATCTTTTGATAAAATAGCTGAAAAGTCTAATTATAAAAATGCTACAAATAATGTTAAAAGTCAAATCAATGAGCTAATGGATGTATTTAATTGGCATGATATATCTCTTACAGAACAAGATGTACTTATATCAGGTTTCGATAGATTGAGTTCTATAATAAGTGATAACGACCCTAAATTAGCACAATGGAATAAAAGACTGCAAGAGGCAAATACAAATTATAAAGCTGGTGGGGACGCTGTAGAATATGCCAATGCGGTTGATGCAGTAGGAAGAGAAATCAATAAAACCTTAGTAGCTGCTGGTAAAGAACCAATAGATACGAAACTCTTGGAAAAAGGATTACAGAACATTCGTGGAGAATCTACTGCTACCGCAGAAGCATTACATGCGTTTTTGGTTTCTTATGATTCATCTACGGCTGAGTTTGAAAATGGAAATGGAATAGCAGTAAAACTTAAAAGTCAATTTGATGATTTGAACAATTTTATTAGTGAAGCGATAAATAATCCTGATGGAAAAATTGATATATCATCTTTAATTAAAATTAATGAAGGTGAAACACATACCAACCTTCCTAAACAAGTAAAAGAAATGATACGAGGTATTTTAGGCAAAGATAACAATGCTACTGAGTTTGAGCAACAAATACTAATGAAGGTATCAACTACAATTCAAAATGAAGGTAAACTTCCTGACTATGTGGCAAATCAATTAAATGATATATTTAATGGTAAAGTTAAACCAAAAGAAATAAATGCTCCAATAAAAATTGGAGAAAATCAAATAATAAGTAAAGAAGAGTTAAAAGAATTAGCTGAATATTATCAAAAGGAAGAGAATAGACCTAAAATACCAATTGATTTTAAGACAGATAGAAAAGAGATAGAAAAAGAAGCCAAAGAAGCTAAAAAAGCTTTACAGGATATCTTAGATAAAAATGAAAATAAAAGTGATGATGATAAAAAGAATATCACAAAAGATTCTTTAAAAAAAGCTATAGAAAGTAAAGGTATATCTGGTTCTGTTGAATCTCTAAATGCTTTAAATAGTGCATTAGAAAAAGTTCCTGCTGAAAAGAAAATTGATTTTATAAATAATTCAGGAGATGCTTTTCAAGGAGTTAAAAGTTTAGATGAAGCAATTAAGAAAATCCCAGAAAATAAAAGACTTCAATATAATGTTGGTGTTGAAGGTAATGAAAAGTTAGAAAAATTAAAAGAATTATATGATAAACTTCCAGAATCAATACAGGGAAAAATAAATGATGGAAGTATAAATATAAATAAGATAGGAAATATCAAAAACTTACTTGATGGATTGGATAAAAAGGATAAAAAAGTTGCAGTAGACTTTATAGTAAAAAATCCAGAGCAATTAGATTCCTTTGAGAAATTTTATAATGGAATATCTGATAGTAAATCTAAAAAGTTAGCTTTAGAATTTGCATCAGAGAATCCAGATAAATTGCAAGATGGAATCAAACTATATGATAGCTTAAAGGATGGAAAACAAAAGAAACAAATACTTAGATTTATGGTTGAAAATCCTGAGAAGATACAAAGTGCTACAGAGCTTTATAATAATACTCCAGAAGGACAAAAAGATTTAATATATAATTTTATAGTAAATAATCCTAGTGAGATAAATAAAGTAAATCAACTCATAGAAAAGTATCCAGATAAAAAAACTGCTATTTTAAAAATGGCCATTGCTAATCCAAGTGTATTAGAAGATATAAATGACATAAATAATCTGCCTGACAATATAAAAAAAATGCTAGGTATAGAAGTTAAGGGTAAAGAAGAAGTAGAAAAAACTAAAGAAGATTTAGATGAAGCAAAAGGAAATCATAATGCAGAACTTACAGTAAAAACTGAGGGCAAAGATGAAGCTGAAGAAACCATTGATAAGGTTCAAAATGGAGATGGGATTAATGCTGAACTTTTAGTAAATGCAGAAGTAAATGGAGAATCGCAAGTAGTTGAATGTATAGAGACATTAGATAAAAATGGCAATAAGACATATACTCCTAATTTAAATCCTCAAGTTAATAATAGCGAAAAAGTTATTCAATGTATGAGAATATTGGATGAGCATGGTAATGAGTCTTATATTCCAATTGTAAGTCCTCAAGTTACTAATGAAGAAGGACTTAATAATACTGAACAAAAGATGGATGAGTTAAATGGTAAGACGGCTACTCCAACTGTTGATGTAAAAACTGAGGGTAAAGAAGAAGTAGAACAAACTGCTGAATTTATACAAGGTATATCTCCTATAAAAGTTGTAGAACTTTCTTTAAACAATCAAGGGAAAGATGAATTAGACAGTACTAAACAAAAAATGGATGAGCTTAATAGTGAAAAAGTTGAACCAGTTGTAGGAGCTATTGGATTAGAAGATACTGCAAGTAAAATAGCATCATTAGGACAACAAGCCAAAGAGTTTGGTCAAAATAACTATAATATAAATCTTAATGCAGAAACTTCTCAAGGAGCAAAAAATATATCAGGGCTTATAGCTAGAGTAAAACAATATTTATCATTAAAAGTATCAACACTTGTATTTAGAACTGAAACTGCACAAGCAGCAAAGAATGTATCTGGTTTATTAGCCAAAGTACAAAGTTATGTAAATAAATATGGTGGGAAGACTATTACAACTAAATTTAATGCATATACTGCACAAGCAGCAAAAAATATTAGTGGCTTAATGAGGAAGATAGATTCATTTAAAGAGAACTATGCAGGAAGAACATTTACTACCACATTTGTAACTAATAAAGTAACAAATACTTCTTCTGGTGGTGGCGGAAATAATTCAGACAAAGATAATGGAACGCAGACCTCTGTTACTGGAGGAACTCCAATTCCAGCTAATCTATCAACTCAGCCTAGAACATCAGAACCAGTACCAATAAGTGACGAAACTCCTGTAACAAAACCATCATTATTCTCAAGAGCATTATCAAGAGCAACAGCACCAATAAAAGCTCTTAAAACACTAACTCAAGACACTCCAATAGATAAAAATTTCGATGCCATTATAAAGTATGAAATAGAGTTATTTAAAGAATTAGAGAATCAACTTTCAAAAGTAACAAATGAACTATCATTGCTAGATAAGCAAATGAAAAATGCTACTAATGAGCAGAAACTCAATTATCTTAAAAAACAAAATGAACTATATAAAGAGCAGGAAAGACTTTTAAATAGAAAAGAATCTCTTACAAAAGATGAAGCAAATAGATTTAAAAAGGTATTGAGTGACAAAGGTTTCAAGTTTAACTCTGATGGAAACATGACAAATTATGAAGAGTTATCTATAAAAAAAGAAAAAGAATTAGCTAAACTTGAAGCAGAAGCAAATAAAGAGAAAGCATCTGATAAGACTAAGAAGAAATATGAAGATGCTAAAAAAGCTTGGGATGAAACTAAGAAATATTGTGATGAATATTTAGATATCATGTTTACTGAACTACCAAAAGTAGTTGAAGAAAAACAAGAAGTAGTAAATGCCACAAAGGATATAGCGAAAGCAGAACGAGAATTAAGAAATGAGGCTTGGAAACTTCACAAAGAATCTGAATGGACATCTATGAATAGAGATGTCGAAGAAGTTAATAATCAACTTGAATTATTAGACGTACTGATGGGTAGTGCTTTTGGAGTTGAAAAAAATGATTTACTTCAACAAAAACTAGATTTATTAGAAAAACAGAAAAAAGAAATGAGTGAAACTACGGCTTACATGAAACAAAGTCAAAATGAAATAAAGGGTAAACTTCAAGGTTTTGGATTTGAATTTAGAGATGATGGTACAATAACTAACTACATTCAACAACTAGATAAGCTGTTTCAAAGTAATGATAACTTTGATGAAGCAAAAGAATTAGTTGATGCTTATTTAGATTTAATGATGGATAAAATTCCTGATGCTGAAAAAGAAATGGCTAAGTTAGATGCTACAATTAAAGCAGCATTAAAAGAAAAGTTAGAAACTACTAAAGAAATAGAAGATAAGATAACTAAAGTCTATGAAAAGCAAATTGAAGAACGTAAAAAGCAAATAGATGATGAGCTTAAGAAACGTCTTGATGCACTCAATAAAGAGAAGGAAGCCTACAATAAGGCAAGAGATAAAGCTGATTACAAACGTGATTATGATGATAAATCAAAAGAAATAGAGGAACTTCAAAAGAAATTAGATATTGCTGAAAGAGATAGTTCACTATCAGGACAAAAGAAAGTACAGGAATTAAGAAAAGAATTAGAAGAGGCTAAGAGAGCATTAGAAGATTTAGTTCAAGACCAGATTGATAAAGATGTAAATGATATGTATGATGATGAAAGTGATAGACTCCAAGATGAAGCAGATAAGGCTAAAGAAGATTTGGATAATAAGTATACTAAAGAAGAATTAGCTAGATTAATCAAAGAAGCATTAAATACAGGATTATTTACAGACATAAATGGTGAGGTTCATGATTTACAACAAACATTGCTTGATTTTGCTGATAAGTATGGTGATGGATTAGGGGCTACAGGGGCTATTATAAAAAGTGAATTAGTTGGTAACCTTGAAATTGCTAAAAAAGTAATGGAGGATATGTTAGATATTCAAGATAAATTAGGTGTTGGTGAATATAGCAATTATTCAGTACCTAGAGGTCGTAGTTATCAACCTCAACAATCTAATCAAAATCAATTTAATTACAATGCTCCATTAGTTAGTGTACAAGGTACTATGAATAGGGATATATTAAAAGAAGTAGAAAAAATGATTAAAAAGTCTCAAGATGAACTTGCCAAAGAAATAGTAAGAAAAACTAAATATTAAAATATTATGAAAATATATGTTATAATGTAGTTACCACAATATCTCATTGGTGTTCGTATGTATTAAAAGAGTCACTGGAAAATTCTAGTGATTCTTTTTGTTAAATATGATATAATATAATTACCATTCCGAACACGCTCTTTATTTAAAGAGACTTATGTTCTAAGAAGTCATTCTATTGCAGGATGGCTTTTTTATTTTAGAAAAAATATTTAATGAAGATAATGACAACATTGACTATAATGACAATATTGGAGTATAATAGTAATATAAATGATATAAATTTATATCATTAAAGACATAAAAAAAGAGACTACAACTATTTGTGGTAGGGTGTCTCTTCATAAAATAAGCAAAGCATTAATTTGAAGTAGAATCACCTGAACTGCCATTCGGGTGATTCTTAATTTTTTGCAACGTTTTCTTAAACTCATCTATCTCTTTAAAGAGTCTATTCAAATTCTGAACCAATTTAATCAAACTGATTGTTATGGTTGTAAGAAATGTTATTATCGTTAGCAAACAAATCAGATATTTCATAATATCACCTCCCTCTTTATTTGACATGGGAGGCTTATGTATATGAAAATTCACCCTAATAGTTTTTTTATGTAGTCTCTAAAAATATTATACCATAATTTACCATCATGTTGAATTTAATATTATATTGACTACGAGAGTAGAATAAAGTTATAATATAAAGAACAGAAAATTAAAAATATTTTAAACAAGAATTACTACTTATCTATGCCACCTTAAACAAGTGGCTCTTTTTATACTAATTCAAGCTATAATTATTGCAGATTAATAAATTTAAGGGTATAATAAAAGCAAGGAATTTAATCTACTTAATACAAAGAGTGATTGCTTCCTTAAAGTTAATTAAAAATCAATTTATCTTTTGAAACCACTCTTATTGGCGTTTGAGTGGTTTTTTGCTTTATCATATATGTAACAAGCTATTAAACTTGATACAATATTTAGGCAAATATTAAACACTACTGTTTCCATAAATCAATTAATAAAATATTTTAGTCCATCTTTAGTGATGGGCTTTTTTAATGTAAAGAAGGTGATAAAACATGGATTTTAATGTGAATATTAAACAAATCCAAAGAGAGTATAATATAACCCTCCATAAAGTTAACAAAGAAATTCTGGGTGAAGTTCCAATAGAATTTATAGATAGTTTAACTCGTAGCATTGATAGTACAGATGAAATTCAATTTACCATACCAAAGTTTATAACAAATCGCTTTTCATTTCAAAAAACAATAAATCCACTATATTATGAAATAAGTAATGAAAGGTTTATATGTGTAGACAATAAAGAGTATTTTGTAATAAAAGAAATAAAAGAAGATGGATATAAGAATAAAGTTATTAGAGCAACATCCGCAGAAGTTAAACTGGGTAAGATAAATTTAAACATTGAAGATATGGGGCTACAGCTATTTACAGAAGATAAGGACGCTGGAATAATAAGTCTCAATGATTATATGAAAGAAGAAACTGGATGGACTTTAGGCAATGTAGATGATTCAATAGGTTATGAAACTACTGAGACAGGAGAAAAAAGAGAGAAAGTAAGGTGGCAAGAAAGTGTAGATAGTAATTGGCATGATTTTTTAATTAATGATATTAAAGAGGAATTTGGATGTGTAGTTCAGTTTGATACATATAACAAAAAAGTACACTTATATGATGTAGATAGCTTTGGAGACAATATAGAATTAGTATTATCTTATGATAACTATATAAAATCACATGAAAAGACTAGAAATTCAGATGAAATAGTCACTAGAATGACATTAGTTGGAAATGAAGAGATGGACATCATTGGAGCTACTGTAACAGGATATAAATATATTGAAAACTACTCCTATTTTTTAGAGAATGGTGAGATGAGTACAGGCTTAGTGACTGCAATACTTAAGTATAATGAGATGATTAAATTAAGAGAAGTTGAGTGGTTAAAATTAATAGATGAAAAGAATAAAAAGAAAAAAGAATTACGAGACAATAAAAATAAACTCCAAGTAATCTACTCTACCATCAATGCACTATATAGTATTAAAAAGACATATGAGACAAATAAAGATACTATTAATGCTGCCAAAGTAGCAGCAGATATAACTAAGAATAATGATGAAAAAGTAATACTTGAAGTAACTATAAAAAATTTAGAACAACAAGTATTAGAATTAGAAGACAGTATAAAGCAAATAAACATATTGTGTAAGAGAGAAACAGCAACTAATGAAAATGGACAATTAATTTTTAATGAAATATTACTAGAAGAATTAAAAGAATTTATTTATTGTGATACTTATACAAATGATTCATTTTTGGAGGTTGAAGACTTAATTAAAACAGGTG
>NZ_JACVWG010000017.1:0-30274 GCF_020658465.1 Clostridioides sp. ES-S-0049-02 | reverse complement strand
AAGATTTTAAAGATATAAGTTTTAGTGATGTAATGTTTATTTAAGGAGGTGAGAGGTTGAAAGTAGTTAGTATTCCATGTGGATTTGAGACATTTTCTAATGAAGAAGATGATAGAAAATTAAATGTAAAACTAAAAATTTTACATGAAGGCAAAAATTTAAATAAAACTAAGTTCGATTTATTAACTATAAATGAAGCAGAATCAACTTTATCAGATATACCCATACTTGGATATATAAAATATGATGAAGAAGAAAATGCTGTAGATTTTGATGAACATAATATGATAACTAAAGTTGTAAAGGATGATGATGGTTATTCTATAGAGTATAAATTCTTAGAAAGACCACTTGGAGTTATTCCAAATAATACAGAGATAACTTATACGGAAGAAGATGGGAAGACATATTTAAATTGTACAGGACTTATCTGGAAACATTATTCTAACTCAGCATATCAATTATTGACAGAGTCAAAGTCAAAAAGTGTAAGTATGGAAATAGCAGTTGAAGATGGAGAGGTTGATAAAGCTGATGGATATTATAATATTAAAAAATTTAGTTTTTTAGGAATTACTATTTTAGGAGATGATGTTGCACCTGGAATTGAAGGGGCATCTATAAATACATATAGTAATTTTTCAAAATATAAAAAAGCAATTTATGATATTTGCAAAGAAATGTATTCGTTTGAAGGAAAGGAGGAAGATATATTGAGTACAAGTAAAAACTATGGACTATCAACAGAAAATATAAGAATTTCTATTAATAGTCAATTAAAAAATAAGATGGTTGAGGTTGAAGACCCTTACTGGGGAGGAAAATATACAACTAGAGAATATTATTTAAGAACTATTTTACCAGAAGAAAAAATAGCTATATTAGAAGAAAATATAAATTGTTGTAACTATTATGGTATACCATATTCTATGGATGGCGATGATGTTGTTTTAGATTATGAAAACAGAAAATCATACATAGAAGAATGGAGAGAGAAAAAAGAAGGAGAAGTTATAGAAACTTTTTCTAAAGATGATATTTTAAAAGAGTTAGTACTTGAAAAGTTTAGTGAAAAAGAAACTGAGATAAAAAATCTAACTGAAGAGTTGGAAGGTTTAAGAAAGTTCAAGGCTGATAAAGAAATGGAAGAATATAAAGTAGAAGTTTCTAGTATTATCTCAGAATTTAGTTCATTAACAGAGGATGAGGTTAAGACTTTTAAAGAATCTGCCATAAACAAAGAACTATCTTTAGAGGAGCTAAGAAAAGAGTTAAGTTTACTTGATTATGCAAAATTGAAAGAAAATACAAAACAATTTAGTACAACAGATAAGAAAGAAGAAATTATTGAGGAAGCAAAGATAAATTATTCATCTACATTAGAAGATGAAAATAAAAATACAAAATCATATGAACAAATATTAAGAAAACACTCAAATAAGTAGTGTTTATTTTTATGAAAAAAATAGAAAAGGAGATATGAAAATGGCAGATAAAGCGATATTAAATTGTGATATAGACAAGTACCCAGATGTTGCAACAGCAAAAAATGGAAGTGATGTACTAGAAAATGGTGCGATAGTTGCATTAGGAGGTTTAGTCGATTCAGAGTTAGGAAACGATTGTTATAAAATAGAAAAATTAACAGAAGGATGTAGATTTGGAATCTTAGACAGTGTTGCACTTCAATATGATGAAAGATTAGATGAAAGAGATTATGAGTTAAAAGCAAGTGAAATAGATAGAGTTAGATTACCTCATAAGGGACTATGTATGACTTTAGCTAAAAAACATTTTGATGGTGTGGTAGCTGTTGGAGATGAATTAGAGCTTAAAGCTGATTCATATAAATTGACAAAGAAAACTACAGGCGCAGTAGTTGCAAGAGTTGAAGAATTATATAACTTTAATGGACAAGACTCAGTATATGTATCTTTTATGTAATAACAAATAGGAGAACTGGAGACAGTTCTTTTTTTATGCAAAAAAACGACTAATGGAAGGTGGAAAAAAGATGGCTATAGATATAATAGCATTAAAAGATTTATCAAATGATATATTAAATAAAAAAGTAAAAAATTATACTCAGTGTGAGGATGCATTAAGAAAAGAAATAATAGATATATGTGGAGGTAAGTGGGGTCAATATACGTTCTTTGAAAATAAGTATAAGATATTTCAAATATTATCTGAAACAATAACTGATAAAGTAAATAGATTGACTGAAGAGGCATTTTCAGATTTTTGTGATGTAGAAAACTTTGATTTAGGTAATAAAAAAGAATTTACAGTTAAAAATACTGATTTATTAAGAATTGCAAATATAGCTGAAGGTAAAAATAGTACAAGAAGACAAAGATTATTAGAGAAAAAAGTTCCTACATCTGCATTTAAATTAGCAATAGCTATATATGAAGAATTCGATAGATTTATAACTGGAAGAATAGACTGGTCTGAGATGGTAGATAGAGTGTCAGCTACATTCCAACATCATATAGCAGAAGCAATAGCATCTACTATGGAAGGGGCTTACACATCTGTACATACTAATTTAAAAACTAGTGCTGCTTATTCAGATAAGGACTTAAAGAAAATAGTTAATAAAGTAAAAGGTGCTACTGGACAATCTGTAGCTATATATGGGACTCCAGAAGCAGTAGGTAATATAGAAGGTGTTGGAGCTGACTTAGATAAAGATGATAAAAGAAACTTTGGATATGTTAAAAACTTCAGTGGAACACCAGTAATAGAATTGCCTAACTATTATGATGCTGAGAGGGATAAATGGGCATTAAGTAATAATATTTTATATGTTATTCCAAATGATGAAAAGATAATTAAATTAGGATTTGAAGGCGACACAATGATAATAGAAAATACTGATGGAACAGTTAGAGATGACCAACAAATAGAAATGTTCATGTCAAGAAAAATGCATCTAGGTGTTGTTGTAGCTTCTAAGTTTGGTATGTATAAAATACAATAGTATTATTTAGAAGGGAGATTAAAAAATGGCTGGAAAAGTAAAAAAAGAAGTTCCAAATGAAGTTGAACAAATTAATGAAACTGAAATATTACAAAAGACAAATTCAAGAAAGAGCTATAAGCAGTTAAGAAGTGAATTAAGAAAACTAAAAGATGAAATAGAAGTTGAAATAATGAACTTAGATACTGGTACTGTTCTTTATAGAGATAGAGATGAAAGACTTATATTTGAAATGAATAAAGCTGGAGAAAAAACTTTTATATTGTTATCTGATTTATATGAAATATCAAATAAACATAGAGGATATTTTGAGAACTATCTTATAACTATAGTTGATGTTGATAGTGATGATTATACAATTGAAGATATATTAGAGTATTTGAATTTAAAAGACATATATGAGTATTTAGATGAATACGATTTAGATTACATAAATCATATATTATTAAAATTAGATAATGATAAGTTTGTCAATCTAGTTGAAAAGGCTAATTATGGTTTAATAGAGTGTTTAGGTTCAAGAGTAATCGAATTATATAAAAAAGGTAAATTTGATTCTCATTATAAAGAACGTTTAATAGCTACTAGACTAGGTTTACAAAGTTTATTTGAGGATTAA
Organism: Clostridioides sp. ES-S-0049-02; assembly: GCF_020658465.1. Classification (NCBI taxonomy): domain Bacteria; kingdom Bacillati; phylum Bacillota; class Clostridia; order Peptostreptococcales; family Peptostreptococcaceae; genus Clostridioides; species Clostridioides sp. ES-S-0049-02. Next base: position 26,669 of record NZ_JACVWG010000017.1, on the reverse strand, counting down.
GGTGATGTTATGGCCACACCAATAAAAGATATATATAAACAATTTCTTTCTCTAATAAATGATGAGGAGATGCTATTACTTGAAGAGGAAATAATTGAGGATATGATGTATTCATATCTTCAAAAGGCTACATTTGATTTTTATGAATGTAGAAAAGATTTGTCTATAATAGGACAAGAAGAATCTTGTGTTACAATTCCAATAAATCAATTAGAGTATGTTGCTAATCAAGTTAATAAAAACCATGATATTTATTTAGTTGGTAAATCTACAAATAAAGAGTATGAAATCAATAAAGATTATACTGTAGAGTTTAAAGAGGAAGACTGTATAATAACCTTTGAAACAGAAACAGAGGAAGAAATTTTATTTAAGAGTAAATATTTAGGTGAAATAGTTTCAGACCTTGATTTAGATGAAATAATTATATTAGCTTATGGAATGATGATTTGGTGGCTTCAACCTAAGATTCTTAGAGAAGAAAACTTAAAACAGATGTTAACTGATTCAGATTATAATACTAAGTCTGGTGCTAATATGTTAGCAAAACTTTGTTTATTAGAAGTTCAAATTAGAGAGCAATTGGCCAAATACAAGACAAGATATGTATACAAAGGTTTTAAAGGTTGGGATAAAATTGAATAGCTATATTGGTAATTATAAAAAAAGAATTGGGCTGGGCTGTTCAACTCCTAAAGAAAAAAGAATATTGCAACTAAGATTAAGTTTTAAGAAATATTTAAAAGAAACACCAACCTGTATTGAAGTTCCTATAACTGATATAGATGAAGTTTGTATAACAAAAGATACTAAAAGAGCTGTAGCTGCAATTAATGATATAACTAATAATGATAAAAGGTCACTAGATGAAAAAAATCTATTAGTTGAATCGGATTTAAATGTAGATGTAGGTTGTTATCTTTTTTATGATAATTGTTACTGGCTGACTATATTTAAAGAACATAAAGAAATGGATACGTATAAGCATTTTATAATAAAAAGATGCAATCAATTCTTTAATTATAAGTATAAAGGTCAGACATATAAAATTCCTCTCTCAGTAGAAAATTTAACTTTATATTCTGATGGTATGGCAGATAATAAATATACATCTGTAGCAGATACAAAAAGACAACTTTATTTTGGAAGTAATCATATAACTAAAACTATAGATATTGACACTAGAATAATGTTAACTGGTAAAACTGTTTTTAGAGTTACATCGGTAAATGACTTTGAGTATAATGGCAGAGAAACAGGAGTAGACGGTCTCATTAAAGCTATATGCTTACAAGATGCCTTAATTTCAAAAGATGATACAGTAAATAATATTGCTTGGAATGATTTATCTGAAAATGATAAAACAGTGACACCTTTTAATAAGATTATAGGTAATAAAGTAATAAATTTAGGTGAAGAAAATAAGTACATAATAGACCATTCTCAAGGCGTTGAATGGCTCTTAGACAAGCAGTATAGCTATTGTAATATAATTAATCAAGATGAGAAATTGTGCGTCTTAAAATCTAACACACTGGCTAAATATTCTGGCTTAGAAGTATTGCTATTAGCTAAAGATAAAGATACAAATGAAATAATAGACACCAAAAAGATAACACTAAGGGGGTAGGTATATGAGTTTATATGGTTTTCCCTAACAAGTTAATTTCAAATATTGGAACAACTCTAATGTCAAATCAAGACTTCGCTAAATTTATGATTTATAATGATGAATGCCAAAAAGATATTTTATCTATGCCTGATATAAAAAATCCAGTTAAAGAGCTTAGAAACAAGAAAGTATTTCTAAATAGAAGAGTAGAAAAAGTCTTAAAAGAAGCAGATATATCAGTTTTTATAATTATGGCAGAGTATAGACCCTGCTTTGAAGGAAGTAGAACAGTTAAAAAAACAAAGATAGAAATTGGTGTTGTTTGTCATGATGAATGCCAAGATACCGTAAATGGCCTAAGAGATGTTGCGTTGATGTGTTGCATAGTTGATATAATAACTCAAAATGAGGAAATAGCTGGTATAGGCAAGATTAAGTTGGAAAATGTATATCAGATGTATAATCTAAGTACTGATTACAACGGATTTGTTATAACTGTATCTGCTGAAAGTTTTGGTGATATGTGATGTTAGAGAATTATTATATTACAGGACTACCAATAGTTTTAAATAATATGATGGGTACTATATATCAACCAACCATTGAAGAACTTGTTAAACTGGATATGGTTAATTTAGAGATGGTAAATCCATTTTTAATACTTGAGAAGAGTTATTCTCAGCTATGTAACGAGGAATCATTTGAACTAAAATGTAAATATGACACTATACCCATCTTAGATTTAATGATGTTAACATCAAGGAAAGATTCTTCTGAGAAAATTGAATTACTTAGTGATAAGATAAAAAAATCTTTATCTATATTATATAAAACTGATATTAAGAATATTGAATATATGAATAATATTAAAATCGGTATTTTAATTAAATCGAATGATAAAAAGAAAAATGCTTTTATAAGTAGAGAAGATTTTGGACTAGTATCAGATTTAATTTTAGAAATGTTTTGTATTGATAAAAAAAGCTTCCAAGATGATGAAGATAAATGGATTGAAAATACTGGTTCTGAGAGAGAAAGAAAGTTAATTGAACACTTCAAAGAAAAGGAAAGAAAAAAAAGAGAAAAAGAAGCATATCATTTATGTGATTATATAAATATAGTTCAAAATATAGATGGGCATATTCCTATAAATGAAATATTAAAAATGACTTATTGGCAACTGATTAATATTTATAAGACTAAAATTCAATTTAAGAATTATAATGAAAACTTAGGTTATGCATGGTCTTTTAAATACCAAATTGGAGCAGATAAGATGAAACATTGGTCTAAAGAAATAAAAATACAAACTAGCACTGTTAAATAGCAGTGTTATTTTTATGTAAAAATGAGAGGATGATGAAATAATGAGATTTGCGATAAAAGATGCAAGTAATATAATAGTAAAAAATAAAACAACTGGAGAACCACTTTTTTATACAGCGGATTTAAATGCGTTTAACTTTAAATTAGATTCAGAAAGTGTATATGCAAAAGCTAAAGGTGCAAATGCCATTGCCTTTGATGGCAGCGTGACTTGTAGTTTAGGTCTCGAACAAGAGGTAATACAAATGCCACAACTAGCAATGTTATTAGCTTCTGATATGGTTGAAGAATCTGCTAAGGTTGGTAAAAGAAAATTATTAACTTCTGATGGTACAAAGAAAGTTACTTTAGAAAATGTAAAACCAGTTGCTAATAGTATATCTGTATATAGTGTAGAAAAAGATGGTATATCTTTAGTTAAGAAGTTACAATTTACTTCAACGGCTACAGGAGATAATACAGAAATAACGATATCTACTGCTGATTTTAATGCAGGAGATAAAGTAGCAGTATTTTACTTAGAAGAGTTACCAAAAGCAAAGGTTATAAAGATAAAAGAAGAATCTACTGCTCCAAACTATGTAGTAGAAGCAGATGTTATGGCTAAAACTGCTGATGGTGAATATATGGTATTATACATGACTATTCCAAATGCTAAAGCACAAAGAAGTATAGAATTAAATCTTACTGCTGAGAATCCATCTGGATTTAATATGACACTAGATGTTTTACCAGATGAAAATAAAGAATATGTAACATTTGCATTTGTTGGAAATGAAGATGTTAGCCCTGTTAGAATGGCCTCTATGTTAGGTGCTGAATTAATAGACGAAAAGGATGTTAAATCTAAGAAATAGTGAATTACCCTACTCCTAATTGAGTAGGGGTTATTTTTTTACGTTTAAATATAATTTTAATCGGATTTGAACTTAAAAAAATGAAAGAAGGTGGTAAATTGGTATTTTTAGATGATAAGTTTTTATTTGATAATATCTCAAGTGAATCTATGAACATTAAGTTGGTTACATTGGGTGATGATGATATTTTAAATGAATATGGATTACCTTATGAAGAAGCAATTAAATCTGATAATACTTTTAACAAAAATCCTTGTTACAGTGAAGATGAAACTACTGTTGAACCTATAACACTACAATTTTGTTTGTGTAGTGAACATGGAGAGGCTTATGAATGGGACGATTATACATTAGAAAATATATGCAATTGGTTCTGGCAGAGAGAATTTAAACCATTCATATCCTTTGATAACATAGAAGAAATTTATTATCTTAAAGCAAGAAAGATAATAAAAAAGTATACAAAAGATAAAAAAGGTGTGTTGGAAATAGAGTTTCAGCCGTATACAAATTATGCATATAGAAACTTTCAGAAATCAATAACCGTCAAGGATACAAGGGAAATTAAACTAAATAATATATCTAATGTAGATGAAGAATATGCTCCAGTAATTGATATTGAATGTTTAAAAGAGGAAGATATAACTATTAGAAATGCTAGTATTAGTGATAAGGAAGAAGATAGTTTAGTAATAAGTGGATTAGCATTAAATGAAAAAATAACAATAGATAATTTGTACTATACAGTTTTAAATAGTAATGGAGAAAATAGATTTAATATTGTTAATAGAAAGTGGATTAGATTAAAAAGAGGTGTAAATATATTGAAGTTTACCGGTAACTGCAAAGTTGCTATTAAGTGTAAATATCCAATAATAAAATAAGGGAGAGATAGATATGAATAAAATACAAGTAGATAAATTAATGCAAGATGAAGTTAGAGCTATAATACCATTTGTAGATGAGAATGGTAAAGAGGAATATATAGAAGTTAGAAATCCTGATAAAAAAACTAAAGAATATATATTAAATAAAATATGGGCTGGTATGGAAAATCCAGATTTAGCATTGTCTCAAGAAGATATTCTTAAAATGTTGGTTGATGAGTTGACTAATATAGAACTAAATATTGAAATAGAAGATTTAATAAATGGTGAAGTATCTAGTGAATTAGAAACTATGATGTACTACATAGGTCAAATAGAAAATGAATTAACTGCATCCTTACTAATGAATACCGAGATTAAATTAGGTCAGTTAAAAAATGATATATTACAAGATAGAGTACTCAAAGAGACTGAGGAAATCGAAAAGATGAATAATATCAAAGATAAGGTAGTGAATTAGATGGTATTTAAGTCTTTAGATGAGCTAGTTGCCTATACTAAAAATCAAATTAAAGCTTCTATGCCTGAAGTTGGTAAAAAGATGAAAGAGATAATGAAAGAAGAAGTAAACAAGCAAGTTTATTCTGATTATACTCCAAGAGGTGTTTGGCATCCTGATTTATGGGGTGGTAGAACTTATGACTTATTAAATTCTGTAGATGTAACAGAGCTTTCCTCTAATTCTGTTGTCTCCGAAATACAGAATAACGGAAGATGGTTTGATGCATTTAGTAAAAACCCAGCATTTCCAATGGTTAGATTAGAAAAAGGTAAAGTTTGGGCAGCAGGTGGTACTAGAAAAGAACCTAACTTTAGACCCAAGACAAATATAATGACTGAAAGTGAAGCTAAAGTAAGAACTAAGATACCAAAGTGCTTTAAATCTAAAATGAATGAATTAGGTGTACCTTTAGGATAAGATTTTATCTTTGTCGAATTTTAACGGTTTAAACATAATATATTGACTGATATAATAAAATCATAGAATATTTTAGGGGGAAATATATTATGTTTAAGAAAAAGTTAATAGCTGTAATAATGAGTTTGACTATGATTAGTATAGGGAGCTTTTCATATGCTCATTCAGGAAGAACTGATTCATCAGGAGGTCATCGTGATAACAAAAATAAGTCTGGATTAGGAAGTTATCACTATCATTGTGGTGGTTATCCAGCTCATCTACATAATAATGGTGGGTGTCCTTATACTGGAGGAGGAAGTAGCTCTGGAACAACAACAACTTCGGTTAATAATGAAGAAAAGCAAAAGAAATCTGTTGGAGAAAAAGGATATAATCAAGGCTATGAGGATGGTTATAAAGGGAACTATAGTTCATCAAGCTATAATGGAGATTATAGTGATACATATGAATCAAAGTACTCAGAAGGATATGAAAAAGGCAAGGCTAAATTAGAAGAAGAAGAAAAGGCAGCTGAAGAGGCTGGATATAATTTAGGACTTACAGGTGTCAAATCTAATAATACATATGAAAAAGAAGCTTTAAAAAGTGCTTATGATACTGGATATTCAAATGGCTATAATGAATATAAGACTAAAAAGATAGAAGAATATAAAGCTAAGGGAATAGAGGATAGTAACAAAGATAAAGAGAAAATGACATTTGAAGAAAATATAGATTCTGAGTTTAAAGATGCTTATAATAGTGCTTATGATGAAATACAAGAGCAATTGAAGAATGATTATAACACTCAAGGATTTGAGAGTGCTATCAAAGGAGAAAAGTTTAATACATCAACTATAGGTAATGTTAAATATTCTAATTGGTTTAAAGAAGGATATGATAATGGTAAAGTTAAGTTACCTAAAGTAAAGGAAGATATCTATAATCAAGGATACAATGAAGAAGATTTTAGTGTACCAAGTGAAATGAAGTCTATTGAGACTAAGTTAAAAGGTATATATGATGATGGATTAGAAAAAAGAGAAGAAGAGAAAAGTAGAAATGTTACTTATGGGGTTGGAGCTGGAACAGCAGCTGTAGTTGCTGGAGTAGTATATAAAAAGAAAAAACGTAAAAAGATATAGATGCTAGATATACCAATAATGACAAGTGTATGACAAATATAATTTTAAGTATATTTATTTGAAATATATAATGGAGGTTGTATCTGTGGGATTTAATTTTAGAAAAAGCATAAATCTAGGCAGTGGATTAAAATTAAATTTAGGGAAGAAAAGTGTAGGGATAAGTGCTGGTGTTAAAGGTGCTAGAGTATCAGTTAATTCAAAAGGAAGAAAATCAGCTACATTGAGTATACCTGGAACTGGAATATCATATACAAAAACTAGTACAAAGAAACGTAAGCCCAAATAGATAGAAATAGGTAAAAAAAGACAATCAATTGAGGTTGTCTTTTTTTATTTTAAGATATTATTTATTCTATCTCTACAACACGACTATAATAATGACAAGTATATAATATCCATAATATGGCAATATATGCTATAATTCTATTAACTATAGAATATTGAATGTGAGGGGATATTATGAGTCAAAAGGAAGTGAAGTGTCCTAAATGCAAAGAAAGCATTATGGTGGATGATTCTAAAGAAGTTTGTTTCTGCATAAATTGTGGAGAAAGGATAGATTTAAAAAGTATAAATCTAAAAAAATCATCTCCTGATTTTGATATGTATAAAAGTGATAAATATAGAAAACTTGCAAAATTAGCTAAATTGGAATATGATGCAGGCAACTGTTGCCAAGCATATGACTACTATTGCACAATACTAGAATCTAATCCAGATGATTATAATGCTTTATTTTTTAAAGCTGTTTCAGAGATAAGATATTGTGACTTAGAGGATTTAAATATAGAGGTGTGTTTAAATTATATAGAAAAAGCTTGGGATTTATTTGTAAAATTTAATCCTAATACTGAAAAACTTTTTAGACAGAAACGTATAATGACAACTGAATTATACAATGTTGCAATTGAAAGATTTAATTATGCTCAGAGATACTTTTTTACAGATCAAACTTCTGAAGATCATATATATTTGTATTGGAATAATTTAGAAGAATGTAAAAAAATGTTTTCATATAATGCTAATTTTCTACAAGACTATAGAATTGGAGAAGATGAAGGGTTAAGAAATATATACTTAGATTCTGCTAAAAGTTTACTTAAATGTATCACAGAGCTTTATATGAGTCGTAAGTATGTAAAAGGTTTTAATTATGATAAAAATCAAGAGATTATAGATTTTATTAAAGTGAAAACAACTAGTGAACTTTCTGCATTATACAATGATACAGTATCGGATATAAAAAAATATGAGCCAGATTATGAAGCTCCTAGTATAAATACAGGATGTTATATAGCTACTGCTGTATATGGTTCTTATGACGCAACAGAAGTATTAGTACTAAGAAAATTTAGAGATGATATTTTATCTAAGCATTTGTTAGGAAGAATTTTTATAAAAGTATATTATACTTTAAGCCCTCCAATTGCTGAATGGTTAAAGGATGCTAAGAAAGTAAATCTATTAGTAAAAAATATTCTTGATAAGTTTGTACATAGATTAAGTAATAAATAGTGATTCAATAGAGGCAGTCAATTGAGATTGTCTTTTTTATTTAAAAGATATAATATTTTTACAGATTATTAAAAACTGAATTATGAATTATAAAAATAATAAAAACGATAAGTATTAAAATTCCAATAGACATTTGTATTTTTTTATTATTTTTATAATTTATCCATGTCATGATACTTAATAGAGTAATAAATAATAAGCTTATAATTGTTAATGGTATTTTAATTATATTTAATAATTCTAAAATTACTAATATCATTGATATTACTGAAATTATTAATGCTAAATCAGATAAGGATTTCTTTTTCATGAGATACCTCCAGTTTGTATTATATATTTATTATAAACTATATAGTGGTCGATTTAAAATTATTTTAATATAAGTTAGTAATTTCAATTATGACAGGTATATGACAGAGGTACTTACCTTAGAATATTTCTGTCTTCCCTATTTAATACAGATTGTAATTATATTTGTATAGATTAGTAACAATTGGATAGAATATAATATAATCGAAACAAAATGTTTCAAATATTTAAAATATATTTGTTGTTTAATGTTATTTATGATAATATCTAAATATAAGAAAAGGAGGTGTTATGCTTATGAATAATATTTATGTTCGAATACTTTCTATTCAGTTAGATGGATTCAAGAATGTAAATCATGGTAAGATTGATATGCCAAGATTTATTTCTGGTGATTATACTGATGAGGTTTCAGATATATTAGGAATTTATGGTCAAAATGGTTCTGGTAAAACAGCCATAATTGATTCATTAGCCTTTTTAAAAGATATGATGATGGGTAAATCTCTTCCTAAAGATACAGTTAATTATATTGGTAAAAATAAAGAAGCAGCTACCTTAAAATTTAAATTTTATTTAAAAAAACATGAAAATGAATTTTTATTATCCTATGAGTTTTCTATTATTAAAAAAGATGCTGAAAAAGTTGAGATTAAGAGTGAAATAATTAAATTTTCTAAATTAGAAAGTTGTAAGAAGCTTCCAGAATCAGCTTTAATTAAATATGATTCACAAAGTAAAGGTACTATATTTACACCTAAATATAGATATGAACAATTATCTAAAGGAAATAAAGAAAATGAAATTAAAATTAATGTTGCAAAAATTGTTTCAATAAAAGAACAAAAATCATTTATTTTTTCTGAAGAACTTCAAGAACTTTGGAATGATGATGAAGAAGATATTATGAATGTAATTCTGTCCTCCTTAAGATTATTTGCAATTACAGATTTATTTGTCATTAGAAATGGTCATAATGGTATTATTACATTAGACTTTGCTATGCCTTTTTCATTTAAGTATGAAGATGGAAGAAATTTATCTGTCGGAGATATGATATTATCTTTAAGTGAACCAACTATTTTTAAAACTAAAGAATTTGATATTTTTAAAATAATGATTCAAGAAATTAATTTTGTAATAGGAGCATTAATACCAGGTTTATCTATTATTATAAAAGAGTATGGTTTACAAACAACTAAAGATGGTAAAGATGGTATTCGTTTTGAATTATTGTCTAAAAGAGGTGAAGAGGTTATTCCCTTGAGATATGAGTCCGAAGGTATTAAAAAAATTATATCCATATTAAATCTCTTGATTGCAATGTATAATAATCCATCTGTGTGCGTAGCTGTTGATGAATTAGATGCAGGTGTTTATGAATATTTACTGGGTGAGTTACTTGGTGTAATACAAGAAACTGGAAAAGGTCAATTTATATTTACATCACATAATCTTCGTCCATTAGAAATGATAAATAAGTCATCATTGATATTTACGACTACTAACCCAGAAAATAGATATATTCGTCTTACAAATGTAAAAAATAATAACAACCTTAGAGATTTATACTTGCGTAGCATTAATCTTGGTGGTCAAAAAGAATCAATCTATGAACCAACTAAAACGCATGAAATAAGACGTACCTTCCGTAGAGCTGGGAGGTTACTAAATGAGTAAGATGCAGAAAATAGTATTATTTTTAGTTGAAGGTATTACCGACAAGGTCGCATTAGAGGGTGTACTTTCTAGTATAGTGGAAGATAGAGAAGTTTCTTTTCAGTTAACTGATGGTGATGTTATGACTAAAAAAGGTTTAACTACTCAAAATATTGTAAAATACATTGGAAATTATGTCAACAATTATCTTGAAAATAGTCGCTTTAAAAAAAGTGATATATTAAAAATAATACATTTAGTTGATACTGATGGTGCATTTGTTGATGATGATACTATTGTGTATAAGGATATTGAACATATACAGTATTTTTCTGATAGGATGGAGACTAGAGATGTAGATTATATCATTAATCGTAATAAAGAGAAAGCAGGTATGCTAAATAAATTGATTTCTACACATAAAATTTCTACAATAGGTTATTCAATTTATTTTTTCTCAAGTAATTTAGAACATGTATGTCATAATAAACAAGAAGATTTGAATAGAAAAGAAAAAATGCATTTAGCAGAGAAATTCTCAGATAAATATGAAGATAATCCAGAAGAGTTTTTAAAATTCATTAGGTCAAAAGAAATTGCTGTAGATGGAGACTATAAGATTTCTTGGGAATTTATTAAACAAGATTGCAACTCTTTAAATAGATTTTGTAATTTTCATTTGTTTTTTGATGATAAAATATAGACATGTTATAATATAAATGTCCAGATGGATAGTTTAGATGATTTTCAGCCTAGATAGGCGGTTTAGAATTATTAATAATGAAATTTTAAAAGATACTTTCTGTGAGAATGTATCTTTTTTTATTGGAAAAATTTGACCTCGGAGATGCCTTTTTAAGGATTTATATAAGTTATGCTTGTATTTATACATTTATTGCTTAAAACTAAATGTATAAGGTTGGATTTTAATTATTATTAAGATAGGAAGATTTTGTTTGTTTATAGTAATTTCAATGATGAAAGAAGTGTGACAATTATAATTTTAAATATAAATGGGGTACAGATGAAAAACTATATTTTTTCTACATTAAGGGGGTGTAATTATGGAACTAATACTCAAGTTCACAGATATTCATGAATACTTTGATTTTATTAAGGAATTTAATTATCTTTATCCAAAAAAAGAAATTTTCAAAAATAAATTATTGTTCAATGAAGTTAATATTCCAAAATATCTAATATATAATTACGATGATGATATTTGAACTGGAGATATAATAAAAATGGCTAATCAGGCAAAGAAAAATGATTATAACTTCTTTATGTTTAACAATATAATTTATTTTGTAGATGATGAATATAGAAGTTATAAGGTAAGCCTTCGAGATTAAATTGTAAATTTTTTCATATCTAACATAGAAAGAAGCAAATATAATTTTGAAGTATACTAACAATAAAAGTTTTAAAAAAACATTGAGAACAGAGAAGTTTTATGGTATTATATGGATATAGTAAGAACAGAGAGGGAGTTTATTTTTATAATTAAAAGAGAGGACTATTTTATATGGTGAATAATTTAATGATTTTTGAAGGTAAAGAAGTAGAAGTATTTGAATATGAAGGTAAAGTTTTATTTAACCCTAGACATGTAGCAGAATGTTTAGAGATTTCAGATGTTAATAGCAGTATTAGAAAATTTAATGATAATCAGGTGGTTAAGTTGACTAATTCTAAAATGCATAATATGCAGTTTAGAAAATTACATAATACAGGAGAGAAATTTCTTACTGAAAGTGGAGTATATAAACTAATATTTAAATCAAGAAAAGAAGAAGCAGAGAGATTTCAAGATTGGGTAACTGATGAGGTGTTACCAAATATAAGAAAAACTGGTACATATAATATGAATCATGATAATATAAAAAACGTATTAATACCAATCATGTTAAATGGTATGTTAGCAGGATTTGAACAATTATCAATCGAAAATGACAAGAAAATAGATAATAAAATTAATGAAGTGAAAAATTTAATTGGATTTAGGTCTAAAAACACAGCTATGTTATCAAAATTATTAAAGTTAAAACTATCTAATATTAAAGGATATAATGTTAATGCAAATGACTATGATTATAGAACTACAGCTACTAAGATTTTTTCAAGATATAATGTAGCTAAATGGGAAGATATACCCGTATCTAAATTTAATGAAGTGCATGCTTTGATTGATACTTTGGAAGAAATAGATGACATATATACTTGGAAGAATTAGAGAATCGCCAACACTGGGGATTTAATTAAAAATAATAAATAATCGCCATCATTGGCGATTTTAAAAAGAAGTAATCTTCTGTTATTTTGCTAATAGAAGATTATTTTTATTGTATAAATGTGTAGGTGATAATATGAGTAAATATAAAATTAAACCAATACAAGCAACACCTGAATTATCAGGCAAAGATGCTGAATTATTTATAAGGCAAGTATTTAGTAAACCAAGTCAAAAGGAAATAGAGAGAAATGAAAGACTTTTAAAAATTATAACCTCGTGTAATACTCTCTAAGGCTTAGTAAAAATGATGGCTTATGTTTATACCTTGATTGCTTAGAATCGAATATAAGAGGTTGATTTTTTATACTGAAAGTGTTGGAATTTCAACAAGTGTTCCTGAGAGGAACATTTTATTTGGTGTTTAGTAATTTAAATGATGGCAGAAGTGTGACATAGATAATTATGTCTATCTGTTATAAATAAAAATAAGCATCTCTAATTGTTGAGATACTTATTTTAGATTGTTTTTATCTTGTATTAGTTTATCTACTAGATTATATTTTAATATTTTTTATCTAATATCAAATACTATATTTTAGTGAAAATTGGTATATTTTACCATTTACTCTTGATATAATAAAGAATATAAACTATTTAAATAGAATTAGGGGTATTGTATGGAAAATTATCTTTTTAATCAAAAGCTATTAAAAGAGAAATATAATATGGAAATAGATTTAGACTCATATGATTATAAACAGAGAAGATTGATTTTAGAAAAATGGAGAGATATAATTGATAATAAGTCTATTGATAAACTAAATGAAATTCAGCTTAAGGAAATATTTATATCAGATATTTTAAACAAGGTACTTAAGTATAAAAATCTTACAGATAATATTATAGATTATAATATAAAACCAGAAGAAAAAACTAAGATTGATGGAACAAGAGCCGATATTGTACTTGGTTATTTTTCCAATGGAGAAAATGATTATAGGGTAGCAATAGAATTAAAAAAACCAACAACTAATTTAGATGCAAAACAACTAAGAAAAAACAATCATAATACACCAGTAGAACAAGGGTTTTCTTACTTGCCTAAATATGGAAGAAATTGCACATGGCTTATTGTCTCTAATTTCAAGGAAATTAGATTGTATAATGCCAATGATGCTACAGAGTATGAATTTTTTTCTATTAAAGAGATATATGAAAAAGATGATGTATTTAAAAAATTTTTATATCTTTTATCATCTAAATCTTTAATTACCAAACATGGAAAATCTAGAGTTGAGATGCTTTGGGAAGAGAATATAAAACAAGAGGAAGCCATAGAAAAAGGTTTTTATGACCTATATAAAAACACTAGATTAAATCTATTCAATGATATACTTTTGAATAATAAAGAGATTTTGGATATAAAAACTTGTTTAACAAAAACACAAAAAATATTAGATAGAGTTATATTTGTTTGTTTTGCAGAACATAAAGGATTAATACCAGAGAATATCTTTAACACATGTATTCAAGTTGGGAAAAAAAGTGTATCCAGATTTGGAGTATGGGAGCAAGTAAAGGGATTATTTGAATCTATAGATTTGGGCAATGAGGATAAGGGCATAAATCAATTTAATGGAGGATTATTTGCAGAAGATTATACTTTGAACAATCTAAAGATACCAAATAAATGTTTCGATAATTTATATGATTTATCTTCGTATGATTTTAATAGTGATTTGAATGAGAATATATTAGGTCATATATTTGAAAAATCAATATCAGATTTAGAAGAATTAAAGCTAGAATTAAATCAAGTTAATATTAAGAAAAAGGATAGTAAGAGAAATAAAGACGGAATTTTTTACACGCCTAAATATATAACAAAATATATTGTAAATAATACTATACGAAAATATTTGGATGAGAAAAAAGAAGAATTAGGAGAAGATAAACTTCCAGAACTAAAAGAAGAAGACTATGAAACAGTTGTAGTTGGTAGAAATATACAACATAAACGTGTACAAGTTGTAGAATATAAAACTGATAAAATTCAAAAGTATATAAAATTTTGGGAAGACTATAGAGAAGTTATAAAGAATATAAAAATCTTAGATCCCGCTTGCGGAAGTGGAGCTTTTTTGAATGAAGCTTTTTCTATGCTTAAAAAAGAGGCTGAATCAGTAAATGGAATACTTCGTGATTTAACTGATGGTGAGATATCATTTTTTGACTTGGATGCTGATATCTTAAAGAATAACTTATATGGTGTTGATTTAAATGAGGAATCAGTAGAAATAACCAAATTATCTTTGTGGCTAAAAACAGCAAACAAACATAATCTATTGACTAGTTTAGATAATAATATAAAATGTGGAAATTCTATTATTGATAACAAAGAGGTTGATTATGATAAAGCTTTTGATTGGAATGTTGAATTTGAAGATATAATGAAATCGGGAGGGTTCGATATTATCATTGGAAATCCTCCATATGTTTCAACTAAAATGATTCCAGAAAAACATAGAGAATATTATTGGAAAAAATATAAGGATTTACTAATTAGCGAAATGGATTTATATGAGTTATTTTTATATGAGTTTTGCGAAAATAAAATGAAAAAAGATGGGTTTTTAGGATTTATAACACCCAATACATATTTTACAAATAAGAGTTTTGAAAATTTAAGAAAATATTTGCTTAAAAATGTATGTATCAATACTATTTTAGACTTTCCATATAGATTTTTTCCGTTTGAGGATGTAAATAAGGAAACTGCCATAATTATAATTAATAAAAAACTGCCGAACATTAAAAATAATATAAATCTTATAAGTATAAATAAAGAAAATATGAAAAGAGTTAATATATTCAATAGTAATACATATAACTCTGAAAATAAAATTACTATAAAAAGTATTATAAATGATTTGGATAATAAAATTGTTATACAAAGCAACTCAATAATATTAAAAATGCTCAAATGTAAGCATAAATTAGGTGATTATTTAAATTTACATAAAGGTTGGATGAGTGTTCCTAATAAAACAATTTGTGATGGAATTATATATGATAAGAAAATATTAAGCAGTAATGATATAAAAGATAATAACCAATTAAATGGAATTTTAAATAAATGTTTGGAAGGTAAGGATATACATAGATACTATACTGATAAAGTAGATAAATTTGTAAATATTGAAAACATAGATGACAAAACTATGAAATGGCACAAAGCACCTAAGATAATAACACAAAGAATAGTTGGTCAAAATCAAAATAAGATAATTGCAACAGTAGATATTGAAGGGACTATAATATTCCCTAGTGGAAATATCATAAATTTAATTAAAGAAGATAATTTGGAGGATATATATTTTTATATAGGAGTTATAAATTCTAGTTTAATAAATTACTTTTACAATAAATTTTATGGAGAATCAAATACCAACTTGACAGCAGATGCAGTAAAAAATATACCAATACCAAATTTAAAAAATGTTGATAAATCAATTGTTATAAATAATAGTAAAATACTAATAGATAAATATGATAAATTATATTTATATACTAATAAATTTTTGAAAAATGTATTTAAGATATTAAACATTGATAATAAGCCATCTAATAAATTATATCATTTTTATTTACTGGATTTTGATGAGTTTTGCAATGAACTTAGTAAAAAAAAGAAGGTTTCTTTTAAGAATATTGATGAATTGGAGGAGTATTTTATTAAGTATAAAGATGCTCTTAATAGAATCATATATGATATAAATGTATGCGAAAATACGATTAATACTTTTGTATATAATTTGTATGACATAACTGAGACAGAAATTAAATCTATAGAAGATATCTGCAAGACGACAAAAGATGCTGTGGTTACAAGCTTAGCTTATTAATGAAGCAATTAGAAAGTCTACTTAAAGTAGGCTTTTTATTATTCCCTTTTATGTTATAATTCAATGATGACATGGGTATGACAAGTATAATTTAAAAAAGAGGTATATCTTAATTATCCTCTTCTTTTTGTTTATTAAAAACATTTACAATATTAACAATAGCTTCTAATTCATCATTATTCAATTTTTGAGACTTTGAATATAATTCATCTAATAAACTAGATTTTTTGAATAATTTATTGTTTTCTTCTATATTATTTGATGCTTCTGATTTAATAATTTTAGAATATGATGTAGCAGTTGTTGATTCTGAATGGTTATTTTTTTTTCTCATATAAATTGAATAATCATTCATTGCAGAATCATAAAGCCCCATATTTTCGTATGCTTTTCCTCTTTTCCTATATGCATCTAGATACTCGTTATTTATACTAAGAATTTTTGAAAATTCTTCAATAGCATCTTCATATCTTTTTAATATAGTATATACATTTCCTAACCCCTCATGTGCCTCTATGCATTCAGAATCAATATCAATTGCTTTTTGATAAGTTTCAATAGATTCTTTATATTTATCAACTAGAGAATATGAGGATGCCAAAAGACAGTATGCACGTGCGTCATTTGGATTTATAGATATACTTTTTTGAGCAGATAAAATACTTCTTTCAGTTAAATCAAGTATTTTTTCTTCAAGTGCTGCACTTTCAATCTGTTTTTTCAATTGATTAGTAGTTTCCTTAGAAATTTCTTGATAATCAAGGATGTTTTCATAATCAATTTCTAGTGCATCTGCAATTTGAGATAGAAATTTTATATTTGGATTTCTTTTACCATTTTCGTAGTTATAGATAGCATTTTTTGAAAGTCCAGATTCACTTGCTAATTGCTCTTGTGTCCATCCTTTTAGAAGCCTATATTTTTTTATGTTTTTTCCTATATTGCTTTCAGACATTCATATCACTCCTTATATCAATTATACAACAAAATCATACATTTGTAAAAATTATTCCTACAAAAAGGTTGAAAATAGTAAAAAATGGTATTATAATATAATCACACAATATTACAACGAATGTATGAAAGTGTATGGGTGATACAAAAAAAGGCTCTACAGACTTTGGCGAGTGGTAGAACCTTTTAAAGAGTTGATATAATCATCAACAAAGTTAATTTGATTATATCAACTTCTTATAAAAAATACAAATGTTAAAATAAGGAGGTTGGGTATGAGTATAATCAATACTGTGGGGAGATTTCAGGGGAATACATTAGAAAAAAACACGCAAAGAATTGAAATGATAAGGTTTGTAAAACAAGACATTAGCTTATCAGTTATAATTAAGAAGTTTTTAGATAATGTAAAAGATTATAATTTGAAGAATGTGAGATACATAATTGAAAATGAATTGTTCTTTGAGAGAGTTTCTATCGATATCATATGTAGATATATGGATTTATTGAATAAATATACTGATATAGAATATGAGTTTAGAGAAGTCTACAAGTTAAAGGCTCAAAATGGTTTTAGAAGGACTATGGATTATTTGGTTAGACAAACATATTGATGGAGAAGTAAAGAAAATATAGATAAATATTTAAAAATGATGTTGTGGAAATAGGAGTTTTGGCTTCTATTTCCTTTTGTAGTATAAATTTTCCTTTAGACTTGATATAATTAAAGTATCAGAATATAGGGGGAAATATTATGGAAGAATATTTAGGTGGTTTAATCTTTATAGGAGCAGTTTTAGGATTATTTATTATTTGTTTTTTTATATCAAATGCAATAGATGATGCCAAAGAAAAAGAAGCTAGATTAGAACGAATAGCAGAAAGAAATAGAAAAAAATCGAAATCGGAAATAGAGATGGAAAAATCTATGACAAAATGTAAAATTTCTGGTAACTCATATAGTCCTAGATTTGTATTGTGTGATAATGGAAAAATATATTTTGTTTATGGAAATTCAAGTTCAATTTTAGAAAAAGATATAAAAGATTTATTAGATGTCAGGTTTAATATGCAGACAAGAGAAAAAAATGTAATGAAAATTATATCAATAGTTCCTGCATATAATAAATATATTTTTGTTGAAAAAATAAGTTTAATTTTTACATTTACATCAGGTACACATGAGGTATTCTATATTCCTGAATATAAGAACATAGAAAATTTAGATATTCAAGAGAAAATTAAAGAAATGGAAAGTAGTAAGATAGTCATAGAAAACGAAATGAAAATATTTAAAAATGAATATGATAAGTCTAAAAATACTATTGCTGAAAAAGAAAACAAGGACATTGAAATTAAAAAAACTAAAGTTAATGAAGTTAAGAGTATAGAAGAATTAGTACCTACAGATGAAGAAATTACAAAATTAGAAGATAAAGTATATGAGTGGGGAAGATTTCTTATTAATGAAAAGAATGAATTATATTTTATACAAAACAAAGAGAAAATTAAAATAAATATAAAAAAAATAAGCAATATAAGAATAGTATTACTTCATGATAGAAATATAATTTATGATAATGATTATATTCCAAAAGATATAGATGAAATAAGAGAGGAAGTCCATATATTGAGACTTGTAATAAAAATGAATTCTAATTGTAAGCAATATAAAGATTATGAAATGGTGGCACAGAAACCAGAAAGTGATAAATCAATTTTAGATAAAATATTTGAAGATGTTCAAATATTTAGAATGAAAATACAGCAAATAATAAATAATGAGAATATGTAAGATATAGTATAAAGTAGAAGATTAAATAGTCTTCTATTTTTTTATGTAAAAAAGGAGTGTGGTTTAATGAGTGAATTTAAGATTAAGACCAGTATAGAACTGGATGATGAAAAAGCTAAAGCCCAACTGAAATCATTACAGACATCTGCTAAGGAAAATAATATAAAGCTAAATGTGGAGATGAATACATCCTCATTAAAAAACTTGAAACAACTAGAAAGTGTTTTAACTAAAATCAACGCTTTAAGTGCAAAAACTCAAAACAACTTATTTGGAGGTAAATCCAGCAAAGGTTCTAGCTTGGGAGTAAATAGTTTACTATCCGATTATCAGAAATTAATTAATAAGAAAAATACAATTGAAAAACAAATGTCCAAGACTACGAATGTCCAGTCATATACAGAATTAAATGGGCAATTAACCAGAACTATTAATCAAATCTCTAATCTAGGTTCTGCATTAGATAATCTAAAAGGGAAAACTCAAGTTAACGATAGTGCATTTGATAATATGCAGAGGTCTTTAGCAACAACTTTTCAAAAAGCTCAAGCTGATATAGAAAAAATGCAAAATCAGATTAGTAAACTTAGACAGAATAGATTTTTAAATAATGCTCAATTAGATGAATTAGACAAGTTGTCCTCGAAATTAACTAGATTATCTAGTACAGAATTAAAGGGATTGAAATTCGAGAGTATGTCAAGATTACTATCTGATGTACAAGCTGTTCAAAATGGAATTTCTAAATTTAAACTTCCGAATATAAATAATAGTATGTCGGCTCAATTTAAAACACTTCAAAAAGATGCAGCTCAATTAGAATCAAGAATAGCTAAGCTATCAAATTCTAAGTATGCTAATTCTTCTCAGCTAAATGCCATGTTAAATGATTTAAAAAAAATACAAAGTTTAGATTTTAGAAATATGAATAGTAGTGGAATGACCGCTGCAATTACTGGTTTAGAATCAATGAAAAACAAGGTTAAAGAAGTAGAAGGTGCTATTAAAAATACTAAGCTAGATGTTAAATTTAATATGAATCTTTCTAAAGTAATTTCAGATTTGAATAGGCTTAGACAAAAATGTTTAGAATTGGGTCAATCAACTGCTGGAATTGATAAACTCGAAAAAGAATTAATGCAATTAAATAGTATGCCTCTAGGTCAAAAAGTAAAGGAATTAGATGCAATAAAAAATAGAGTAAATAATATGAAATCTAATTTCACAGGATTAGGAACTAGTGTAAAAACAACAAGTGGTTTCTTTAGTGATTTATATGGCTCGATGAGAACTTACACTCTAGGTAATATGATAGGTATGTCTATTACAAATGGTGTAAGAAACATTAAAACAACCATTATTGAATTAGATAGTGCTTTAAGAGATATGATGAAAGTAGCACCTGATAACTTTGAAGGGACAAGTGAACAATTAAAGAATGTAAAAAATTCAGCAATTGAAGCTGGTATAAGCGTTGCTCGTTCAAGTACTGACATAATTGAAGGAACATCAAAAGCTTTACAAACAGGAATACATAATGTCAACGATGCTATGGAGTATGCAAAAAAATCAGCTCAATTTAGTAATGTTTCAGATTTATCACAAGAAGATTCAAATAAGTATCTGACATCAATAATGTCAGCATACGGTGGGGTGGCTAACAGTTTAAAACCTCTTCGTACTGAATTGCAAGGTGCAGGAAAAGATTATAATAATCTAACAAAGTTCTCAGACCTTGCCAATTATGCTGGTTAACAAAATAGCCCCTTTATATAGTAATATATAATTGAACTCAGAATATCAGGGAAAATCCTTAGAGCTTTAATTACCAAGCGTTAAAGAAATTGAAGCGTGGCATTGCTAATTACAATGGTATGGTAATAAGATTAGAGATTGGATAATCCTGAGACACAGTCCTAAGTCAATTGATAAGGAAAGGTCGCAACGACTACCAATGAGTATCCTAAATGGATAGTGGTATAGTCTATTCCCCTAATAAATATCGAGAAATCGAGGGTGTGAAAGAATAATTTTGCTGTTACAACTGGGGACGTTGGAGCCGCTTTACAGAGAAGTGCAAGTGTATTAGCTGGATTTGGAACTTCAATGGAAGATTCAATTGCATTAGTGGTTGGAATGCAAGAAAGTACTCAAAATGCTAAACTTTTGGCGTGTTAATTAGAAATAATTAATATTATGAGGGGGCAAAATCGGTGAAGGCTGAGATGTTACCACCGAGGTAAATTAAAGAATTAAAAAACTTTAATCACCGTAACGCATAGGAAATGAACCTATGCTATTTTTATGTTTAAAATAGTATAGAATAGAATTTTCCCACGAGTGTCCTCCACCTTAACATTAAGTTGAAGGTGAAAATGTATGCTGAGCTTACATTAATAAGAAATGTAAGAACATAAGGATAAAAAGCCTTATGGATAACAATTTGGAAAAAACAGGTACAGCTTTAAAAAGTATTGCAGTGAACCTAGCAGGAGTAAAGGCTTCAGCTAAGGAAGGAACATTAGAGGCTAATAAGACAAATAAAGCTTTCAAACAACTAGCCAATATAGATATTTGGAATAAACAAACTGGTGAAATAAAAGGAACAATGGATGTTCTAGGTGAGTTAAATACAAAATGGGGCGACCTTAATGATGCCCAAAAAAATGGTATCGCCGAAGCAGCGGCTGGAAAATATCACATAAATAGTTTTGTAGCTTTAATGAACAACTGGAAACATGTCATAGCTTATCAGGAACAGTATAAACAGGGGTTAATGGTAGGGTCTGCTGATAAAGAAAATGAGAGATTTATAAATTCAGCAGAAGGAAAGATTATAAAGTTAAAAGAAAGTCTAAAACAATTAGTTACAGATACTATATCAACTGATATGTTTAAGAGTAGTTTGGATGGATTATCTGGAGTTACTGGAATTTTAAATGGGATAACTAAGGCAGCAGATAAAATGCATATTTCGCTTCCTGTAGCACTGGCAAGTTTGTCGGCTTTGTTTATGACAATCAAAGCATTAGGAACTAAAAAAACTGTTCCTAATTTAGTGGGTTCAGGACTTGATTTCTTTAAATATTCAAAACGCTCATTAGGCATGAATTCCCAAGAGCAAATGAAAGAACTTAACAGAGCAGTAGTTGGAACTGAAGGAAAGATAAAAGGAATTACCATTGCAACTAAAGGATATGCACTTTCTGCTACAGCAATGAATAAAGCTACTAAAAAGGGTGTTCCCAATTTAAAAAATACATCCTTAGAAACAGCTAAACTATCTAAACATTATAAAAAATTAGGAATAAGTTCAAATCAAACAGCTTTAGCTAATGGTAAAATCTCAAAGTCATATAAAGATTTAGTGGCAAAAAATAGAGAATTATCAGGTTCTAATAAGGCTATAGTTAGCTCTAATGAGGAATTATTGGCTACCTCTGGAAAAGTATCAAAAGCAACTAGACAAGTAAATGAAAATGCTTCTTCGGTAAAAAAAGGTGCTTCAATAGTAAATAATGGCTTAAAAAATATGGGGCAATCATTAGCGAATAGTAGAATTATGAACTTTGGCAAAGGTATTGCTTCTACTGTAGGAAATTCTTTAGTATTAACTGCTGCATTTGCGGGAATTAGTTTATTAGCAAGGGGATTAGAAAATTATGCAAACAGAGAAGAAAATGCATATCAAGCTAGAAAGAAAAATATACAAACTTCAAAGCAACAAATTAATTCATATGAAAGCCAAAAGGTTCAATTACAAGCACTTGCAGAAGAATATGATAATTTATCTAAAAAAGAAAATAAGTCTAAAGAAGATAATAATAGATTAAATGAACTAAAACAACAGATTGGAAAAATAAAACCAGATTCAGTTATAGGTACAGATGAAAATGGAATACCTATTTTAAAAGGTCAGGTCACTGATTTAATTGCTGAAATAGACAGAGCTATTAATGCAAAAGAAAGATTGATGTCCTATGATAAACATGACAATGCAGAAACAGCTGCTAAAAAATTAAATTCTCCAAGTAAAAATCCAAATAAAACTTTGGAAGAAAGAATGAGAGAAAGTGAAACTGGTAAGCTTGTAAAAATAGAGGAAGATTATACGGCAGAAGTTGAAAAGAATAAAAAAAGACAAGAAAAAGCAATAGAAAAATATAATAATTCAACTGGCAGAGCAAGAGATAAAGCTAGAAATGAATTGATGTCAGCTAAAGCAGAAGAAGAGAAGATATATTTCAAATATGATGAAATGTATAGAAATCAAGTGGGCAAGATTCAAGGATATTCAAAAGAAATAGGAGATGGAATTTTCTCTAACATTAAGAATAAAACTCTTTATAGTGGATTAGAAGGAAATGATAAGTCTAATTTTGCTGGACTTGAGAGTTTATTTGATTTTAGTGAGGTTACACCAGATACTTTAGTAGACACAGAACAAGCAGTTAATAAATTACTTACTGCTGTTAGAAGTGGAAAAGTTGATGTAGGAGATTTATCTAAAACTCTTAAAGATGCCAATGAAGAATTTGCTAGAACACAAGATATAGAGAAATATAATCAAACAATAGATAAAACAGCTAAGAGCATAGCTAAAGCGACTAATACAGATGTTAATATATGGGAAAATTTATTTGGTCAAGTTAATCCTAATGGTATTAAGGATATGACATCAATAAATACATTATTAGCGAAGTTTGGTAAGACAAAATTAGATTTGGCCAATGGTGATGAATTTGCAATGCAACTTCAAAATCAATTTGATAGCATACAAAACATCTTAGATACAACAACAATAACTGGAGATGTGAAAGTTGATGCAAATATATTAACTGACATTAAAAATACTAAGGAAGTTCCTAGCCAAGTTAAAGGTATGATAGATTCTTTATTAGGAACAGGGGCAAGTTCCACTGATGTATTGAAGTTCACAATGGATGTTTTAATGGAGTTACAAACTGGTGACCCAGATATAACTAAACTTCAAAATGACTTAGATAACAAATTTGGAAAAGGTACGTTTACCATAACCCCAGAAATACTTTTAAGTGATGATTCAGGTCAAGCTAATGTAAATCAAATAATAGATAGTTTAAAACAGAAGTATGAGGAAGTCCCAGAAGAAGTTACTACAATCATTCAAGCAAATCCTACCACAACATTACAAGAAGCTGATTCATTAAAGCAAATGTATGATAGATTTCCAAAAGAAATAAATACTATCATAGAACAAAAGGGTGCAGATGAAGGTGGCAAAAAGGTATTAGAGTTAACTTCTAAATATAAGAAGATACCATCTAAGCTTAGAACTAGTTTAGAAACAGATGGTGTTGGACTAGAAAAGGCTGTACAAATCTCAGAAATATATAATAAAATACCACCAGAACTAAAGACATACCTATTAGCTGATGGGAAAGATGCTTTATATAATGCTACAAGTTTAAAAGATGCATTAGAACATATTCCAAAAGAGAAAATAACTGAAATATATTTAAATAAAAATGAAAATAACTTTGGGATACAAGATTTAATAACCTCATTAGATAAAATTCCTATGAGTAAAGAAGTAAGAATTGACATCTATAAAGCGTTAACAGAAGGGGATATAGACGCTCTAGGTAAAGCCATTGAAAGCCTACCACCAGATAAAAGAGTAGAAGTAATTGCCGAAATAGAAAAAGCTAAAGATGATATTAAAACTATTAGTTCTTCTGAAATAGCAAATAAAATTTTTACTATAGAGGTTAAGGATTTAGCATCTGATACTATTGAGTGGATTCAAAATAAGCTAAAAGAAATAAAGGGTGACAAAGATAAAAAAGACCCTGTTGAAGATGCGAAAAATTCTACTGAAGAAGCTATAGGAAAATCTTCAAGCAATAAAAATCCTTTAAAATCAAAAGCAAAAGAAGCTAATGATGTAGTTGACCATATATTAAATACTCCTGTTACAAAAGAAATTAAACTACAGGTAGAAAATAGAGACTTTAAAAAACAATTAGATTCAATTACACAACTTGATGGTAGAGACGAAGTAAAATTAAAACTTGAATCTTCAGGTGTGAATATAGAACAGGTAGGAGTATTTTTAGATACAATAAAGAATCTCCCTACAAGTTCAACATTTACAAATAAATTTATAGTTGATAATGTAGATAGTTTAAAAGGATTAAAAGATTATCAAGCTGTAGTTGAATGGATTAAAAATAATCCTACAATGGCAATGGACTATGATATCAATATAAATAATTTAGAAAACTTTGATGAGCTAAAAGAAGTCTATACTAGTTTAGATACAAAAGAGAAAAAACAAGTATTTGCGGAATTTGTAATTAATAATCCAAATAAATTAGAAGAATTTCAAGAATTATATAGTAAGACTCCCGAAGATACTAAAACCGCTGTTATTAATTTTGCTGTTGAAAATGCAGATAAATTAAGAAGTGCAATTGATTTATATAATACTACACCAGAAGAGCAAAAAGATAAAGTTTTAAATTTTATATTGAATAATCCAGATAAGTTATATTTAATTCAAAGTCTCTATGATGACTTTCCTGATAATAAAGATATTATAGCCAACCTTATAGTAAATAATCCAGAAGCATTAGATGAGGTTGAGAAATTAAATGCTTTAGATTTAAATAAAGATGTAAAAATAAACATAATAAAATCTCTTGCAAATGGAGATATTGATTCATTAGTTGAAGAAATAGATAAATTGCCTCCTGATAAACAAGTTGAAGTAATTGCAGCGGTAGAAGGAGCTATTGCTGGGATAGATAGTGTTGATAAAAAAACACTAAGTCCTAAATGGGCTAAATTAAAAGCAGATGCAACTGACGCAAATAATAAAATCAACCAAACTGAGAATAAAAAGATAAGCGACAAAAGCTTCAATATTATAGGTCATGTTAGTATAATTTCAAAAGTAACAAGTGGACTTGTTGACCTTGCTCATAATGCTGGGCTTGGTGGAGGAAAGAGTACTAGAAAAAGTGTACAATCTATAAATTCTACAGAAACACAACCAATCCCAGCCAATCTATCAGCTCAACCTAGAGCATCAGAACCAGTTCCCATAAGTGAAGAAACTCCTGTAACAAAGCCATCCTTATTCTCAAGAGTAGTATCAAGAGCAACAGCACCAATAAAAGCTCTTAAAACACTAACTCAAGACACTCCAATAGATAAAAATTTTGATGCTATTATAAAATATGAAATAGAGTTATTTAAAGAATTAGAGAACCAACTTTCAAAAGTAACAAATGAATTGTCTTTGTTAGATAAACAAATGAAAAATGCTACTAATGAGCAGAAACTCAATTATCTTAAAAAACAAAATGAACTATATAAAGAGCAGGAAAGACTTTTAAATAGAAAAGAATCTCTTGCAAAAGATGAAGCAAATAGATTTAAAAAGGTATTGAGTGATAAAGGTTTCAAGTTTAACTCTGATGGAAACATGACAAATTATGAAGAGTTATCTATAAAAAAAGAAAAAGAATTAGCTAAACTTGAAGCAGAAGCAAATAAAGAGAAAGCATCTGATAAGACTAAGA
>NZ_JACVWG010000016.1:0-36209 GCF_020658465.1 Clostridioides sp. ES-S-0049-02 | reverse complement strand
TCTGTAAAAGCTATAGACTTCATACCTAGATTTGCTATTTTAGAAATGTATTGCTCTGGCTTTGTTACACTATCTATATTAGTTGTACCAGAAGACCTATCTGTATGTATGTGAGTTATTGTATAATTGTTCATTTACACCTCTCTATATTTCTCAATTAGAATTTTTTCGCTTCTAAATCCACTATCATATAATTCTTTGATTTTGTCGTTGTTTACAGATATGTTGTTTTTTCTACAGAAATTAGACAACCCTACTTTTCCTCCATTTTCTAAATTTACATATCTATAGTTTGCAGCCTTGCTCTTTTTATTAAGAATTTTATATTTTATAATATCGAGGTTGTTTGGAAGGTTGTTTAAAATTATTTTGTCTATTTTTCTACTATCGACCGCCATAAATCCTAAATATCTATTATCACAATTCTTTATATATCCATTAATTTTAAAGTTTTGTTTTAAAATTTTAATTAAAGATTCTTTTTCTTCTAATGAATATGCGGCTACACATAAATCCCAATTGCTTTCGCCTCTATAACCATCATCTAACATACATATTGAGAATGACAGTTCATTTAAATTGTTCATTAATTCTACAACTTTCATTTCTCTATATTTTATAAAACGATTATGTATGCGGCTAGATATCCTGTAAAATGGCTGACATACATAACCATTCTGTTTAAAATATTTTTCTTTTTGAGGATAATATTTTGGAGGAGAATTAAAGAAATCTTTCATAATATTGTATTTCCAAAACAGGTAATCTTTTTGATTTTCTGCATGAGATATGATAAATATTGGTTGGTCAAGTCTTTTGTCTATATGTCCATCCCCTAAAAGAGAACCTATTACAATGTCTTTTTGAATGCAATTGAGTTGTTTATTTTCTTGTCTGTATTTTTGAGTTAGTTTGTGTTTTTCTGTACACCACTTTTCAATCACTCTTTTACTTGCATTTGCTTCTTTTGCCATTTCATCATGATTCAGCCCTTCTACCATATATTTCTGATAGCACCAATCATAACTTTGATAAACAGATTTGAAATTAGAATTGTTTTTTAATATAGGTGATTTAATATTGTTTTCTTTTACTATTTTCTCTAATGCTTTATAGCTAATTTTTAAGTTTTTAGAAATTGAATTTATACTATACCCACTTTCAAATTTTTTTATAAGATACTTTATGAAGTCATCATTATATATCCATTTATTTTTTTCTTTCCATAACATTTTTGTATTTTCTATAATCATCACTCCTTTTAAAACTGACATTTTATAATCATTTAAAACCATGATTTTATTATGTCTTTTACTAATCTAGGTAGAATCTTTCCTATTCTCTTTTTTAAAATATTATCTTCTATAGGCAATAAAATCTCACTTTCTTCCTTTAAAATGTCTTCAAGTACTTCACCACCTAATAATTTAAGTAACTTACCCATATTTTCTATAATAATTTCATTTTTATTAAGTAACCCTTCATCTATTATTTTTATTTTACAGTTATCATATTTTTAATCATTTCAGTAGTATTTACCAAAGCTTTATTTAAAATATTATTATCTATTTCAATTGGTCTTATATCACCACTTCTAGCCATACCAGCACATACACAATCTGTTATCATTTCTAAAATATCTATCAGATTAACATCTTCTGGACATCTTGACAATAAATGATGTCTTTCATTTTTTATATGTAATTGATACCATTCATCACCAACAAAATCTGTATTATTATTTATAGTTGATAGAAAGTTTTTGTAAAATAGTTTTTCATCAGATTTTTTAGTATAATCATGTGTAACTCCAGCAACCATTAATTTTAAAGCTAATTCATTCATAATATTTCTAACATCTTGTATATGCATATCATTCGCCTCTTGAAATTCTTTAAAACTTACATCTTTTTTTTGCAGTTCTTGTATCTCCATTTGAATTTTTATAAATTATAACCACTTTATTTACCTCCGAATTTATTTATCTGTATTTTACTTTTTCCTTGATTAATTACATAAATATCTTTTTCTTCATAATTACAATTAAGACATTTTACATGATGCTCATATATCATTAATTCTTTCATTTTATTTCCACATTTAGGACATATCATATCGTTTTTCTATATACCATTACAGCAACCTCTCTTTTCCTAAATTATTTAAATCCTAATTTTAATAATTCTTTAAATATGAATTTTTCATTTCCATTTGAACTAATAGTATATACTTCTTCATTAACTATCCATTTAGTCTTATAATAGTTAGCCACTCCTAATTCTTTCTCAATTTCAAGGTAGATAAATTTATCTTTATTGTATGTTGCTATTAACTTAGTAGAATCATTTTTATACTCTTCAATTATCCAACCTCTATGAAATAGAAAATACATTAAATCTTTCATATTTACCTCCTATTTAAATATAATCATAACACTATATTCATTAACACTATAAGGTGCTGAACTTCCAAGTCCAGAATATTTAATATCTAAAATATCATCATTTCTATACATAGATAAGACATGATTTACATCTTGTACTAATTCATAATAATCACTATTTGTATATATTTTTATTTTCATATTTTTACAATCCCCTTTTATATATTTTTAATCTTTATTTTTTTTATATCGTCTATATATTCCTCCCAAGTATCATTAAGCAAAAATTCTTTATTTATTTTAAAATCTACCATCTTATTATTTTTTTCAAAAAGTATAAAATCATCTTTATTAATTAATACATAGTTTCCATATTTCCAATTAGATTTTTTAATTTTTTCATATTTCTCTATAGCTTCTATAAATTTCATAATAAATTCCTCAATTAATTAAATTCTTAAAAATTATTGATAACACCACATTTAGAACATTTCCATCGTTTCTTTAATTTATAATTATCAAAATAAGAATTAAAATATCCTACAAATTCTTGAAATTCTAACCTTTCACATTGATAACACCACACTTTTACTACATCACCTTTAGAATACATTTATTATATTTCTCCTTAATATAATCTTAGCCTTTTAATTGTAGATGATATATCGTCATCATCAAATATTCCTAAATTAACACATGTTATACTATCTTTAGGAATTTCTGTTAATCCTCTGTCTACTATAGTTAAATATCCTTTCTCTCTAAATTTCAATAATTGAGCTTCTTTAGCTTTTAATATACATACTGTATCTCCATTATTCTTAAATGACATTAAATCATATTTTAAATCTATTATTTCATGTACTATTATTTCTGTTTCATAAGAGCAAGAAACAATATCTAATATTTTGTTATACAAATAATCGTAAACTGCATGTGCGACTTGTGCTCCAACTTTACCTGGACTCATATTTAAATCTGAATTAATCACTATGTACATTTTTTTCATTATTATAAACCTCCAAATAAATTAAAATCATTCTCTTAATACCAATACATAATAACTAAACTATGATTTTCAAAATCAATTATATTTAACATTTTTTGAAATTCTTTTAATACTAAATTCCAAAACTCCTGTGTATACCTATCATCAACTGTTACTTTTTTATCATTTTTATAACAATACTCTTTATCCTTATTGTATATTTTAGAATTTATAGCTTTTTGTTTAAGAAAAGGGATTATATATTTTTCCAAATCTTCTTTTGTAATAAGTATGGCTTCATCTTCATAACTTTCATAACCCCTTTCCCATTTAGCTTTATATATCATACGAATAATTGCCCAGTCTTCTAAAGCTATATCAATATCTAATAATTCTTCAAATTTATAAAACTCTTCTTCATCATTATTTAACTCTTTATATTTCTCACCTCTTGTTTTATTTAAATAAGTATCTAAACTTGTAACTTTTGTTTTTACTGAATAAAACCCTAAATCTAATCCCACATGTACCACCTCACCTATTAAAACTATGACTATCTATAACAATATTACCTTTTTCTTCAAGTTTTATCATTTCTTGTCTCATTTTTTCAACCTCACTATTTTGTCTCATTTCTTTAATCTTACTATTTTTAGAATATTGCTCTGCTATTTTATTTTTTATTAAAATCATAATATATTCCTCTGAATGTCCATACATTCTAATAAATCTGCCTCCTTTAAGGCTAAATCTATAAATATAATCATTAACAATTTTCTTAAATATTTTATTATACAGCAATACAGTTTTTTTTAAGAATAATCTCCCAGTATCTTCTTCATAAACAAATAATTCCGAGCAAATGTACAATATATTTTCCTTAGTTTTTATTTCATACCTAAAAATTCTTTCTGAGGGTTCTATTGTTTTATCATTTACTTTTTTTGTATCTTCTGATTTTATCAACTTCTTAAAAATGGTAATTATATTCATCTCCTCTTTACATTTTAAATTTTATATTCATGTTAAAACTGTTGTTTTAATTAATATTCTATATATTCTAATGGGTTATATCCGCTTATACTACGCCCTAACACTTTCTTTAATTCTTGTACCGTAGCATCTGATACGTCTAAAATTTCTAAATCAGGTTCTTCTAATACTCCATATACCTCACTGTGTTTACCTAATATTTCTCCAAAATAAACATCTTTATCCATCGCTGAACCTACTTCATCTTCTGTTGCTATAAATATACCTTCTACATCTCCACATCTTCCGCAATCCCAACTAAATCTATATAATTTTTCCATAACTTCCTCCTTAGTTTTTTATTCCAACCTTCTGGATAATCATTTCTTAAAACTCTTAACCCTAATACTTGTTGAGCTTGATGTATAGCATTTTGAAAATCTCCTAGCTCAGAAGGATGCTGTCTTTTTAATTTGCAAAATCCATTCCATGCATTTATCAAATTGTCCATAACCACTCCTTCTTCATAATTTAATCCATCAAGTCTTTTTCCTTCTCTATTACCATTCATTGTTATTGTAATCCCATTTAAATCTAAACTATTTTTATTTAAACTTTTTATGTAATGTATTATGGGCTTTACTACATCTTCAATATCTGCATTTACCTTTCTAAGTAAACTATAATCACTAGAATCATATTCAACATAAGCTAATTGGTTTGTATCACTATCAAAGCCTAATGATAATTCCGTTTTACTAGCTATAGGTATTAAATCTTTTTTACAAGTAGGGCATATAAGTATCTCTTCATTTAAAAAATAATTATATTCCTGTAATGTTTCTTCCGCATTGAAGTATTTATTACAATTCTCACACCAAAATCTCACAGTATCACTCCTTTATTTTTCTACCAATCTATGCAAATACTTCCTACCTTTAATTTAATTAGTTCTTCTTTACAATTTTCAATCCATTCAATATTATCTTCATAAGAGATATCTTCTTTATTTAAATCTAAAATCTCATCATTTAGCATACTTAAGAGATTTTCTAAACTACAAATCTCACATTTTTCTAAATAATTATCTCTTAGTTTCATTTTTATAAGCTTATCTAAATTAGGAGCTTCTTCTTTGGAAAATACAAATTTATAATTTCTTTTTAATGGATATTCTTTTAATTCTTCTAAACTACTGATACTTTTATTTTCTATTTCTTTTAGCCAATCTTTCAATTTTTCAGTATTTCCACCACAATATTTTATTATTTTATTTACAGTATTCTTATTTTTTATAATGTCCGTTTCAAAATACATATAGCTACTTCCTCCTTATATTAAAAGAAACATTTTAATGTCTCCTAGACTTTTTCCTCTCATTAAACCTTCTATCCATCTTGAAATTTTCAACTTCATAATATAAAACCTTTATTCTTCTCTGCTGCTCTTTAAGAAATTTAGTAGTAAATTCTTTTTTGGTCATAACAATCATCCTCTAAATATTATTTTTTATTTCAAGTAAGTAATCAATTACAATTTTTTCTGGAAATATCTTTGCAGTTATTACATCTTTTGATTGAATTAATATACAAGAGAAAGAAAGTATTGTAATACACAAACCAGGAACTATAAACCCGTTATCATATTTCCAATCCATATAAATCAATAAAATACCAAGAATTACTCCAATTACACATATAATTATCCAAAACACACTTGTAGCTATCTCATAATTAATATATTTAGTAGTTAATGTTTGTAAATATGGAATTACATTAGTATTAGACCAGTCTATAGTCATCCCAACTTTATCACTTAAATTATCTAAAATTTTTATAATTTGTTCACTAAACTCCATTTAACTCACCTCCAAAGAGGGAGTAATCCCTCTTAATTTAATTACATTTACTCCATCCACAATTAGGACAAGTCATACATCCTTCCATCATTTGAATCTCTAGCCCACACTCAGGACATTTTGGATTAAATTCTTTAGATTCCTCTATTTTTTCTCCTTGTTTTTCTTTAAGAAAATCTTTTACAGCATTTAAAATAGTAATACCGCAATGATTTCCTCTGTCTAATATATTTCCTTTTGCTCTACTTGTAGCAAAACTAGGACAAGTATTAACACCCCTTAAAGCTTTTTCTATATTATCTAAAGTTCCTCCAAGTCTAAGCATTCCAGACATTGCAATTGTTGCAGTCACAAGAAGTTTTTCACACCCACCTGAACCAGCCTTTGTCACATATAACTCTTGTATATCTTCTTCTGTCTCGGAATAAGATATAAATAAAATTAATTTGCCACATCCAACATATAGCTCTTTCTTATACAAAACAGCATCATTTGATACAGGTTTCCAGTCTCCTCTCTTAAGCTCTTGTGTGTTGTTTATAGCATTAGTTGTAAGAATTCCTCCACGTTTACAGCCAGCTCTATATATTGTCAATCCTTTTAGCCCATTAATCCATGCTAATAAATACAACTCTTTAACTTGTTCAATTGTTGATTCATGTGGTAAATTTACAGTAGAAGAGATACTTGCATCTATATGTTTTTGGAATGCTGACTGCATTAAAATACGTTCTCTTGTAGTTAGCATTGTTGCTGTTACAAAGTAATCAGGAAGTGCTTTTTCATCTTCAATGTTATTTTCTTTCATATATTTTTTAACTATAGGTGTGTAGACTTTATAATATTTTTCTTTATCATGTAAACTTTCAGTTTTTCTAGTGTAAGAAAAGGCAAAGATTGGTTCTATTCCTCCAGATATTCCTAACATAGTTGATATGCTTCCAGT
Source organism: Clostridioides sp. ES-S-0049-02 (assembly GCF_020658465.1). NCBI lineage: Bacteria > Bacillati > Bacillota > Clostridia > Peptostreptococcales > Peptostreptococcaceae > Clostridioides > Clostridioides sp. ES-S-0049-02. Next base: position 29,062 of record NZ_JACVWG010000016.1, on the reverse strand, counting down.
AGGAGCTATTGTTAAAAGTTGTGAATTTCTAAGACCATATTTTTCGATTAATTCTAGTGTTTCATGAGATGCATTTTCCTGAATAAATTCTGATTTTAAAATACATTGTTTATATTTTGGATATGTGCCATATTTTTTTGATAATAATGCTGATTGTTTTAATGTTTCATCTGCTAAACATTTACCTATCACATTGCATAATTCAACGGCCATTTCTGAACCATACCTCACGTTCATTTTTATAAGCATATCCGCTATTCCCATAACTCCAATGCCTATTTGTCTATAGTCTCTAACTGTATCTCTTTGGATTTTTAATGGATGTAAAGGTAAGCCTTCATCTAAAACATCATTCATTGCCTTTACTACTGTTTTTATATCTTTTCTAAAATCATTATAATTAAAAGTTTTATCCTCTTTAACATATTCGCTTAAATTAAATGAACCTAAAAGACAACTTCCACCTGCTGGAAGCGGCTCCTCGGCGCAGGGATTTACACCTGCATATTCAAATTCGTCATCCTCACTCAATAAATTATATGTTCTTATTTTGTCCCAAAATAAAATTCCTGGTTCTGCATAATTCCAATTATTCTCACATAGTTTATTGAATAGTTCTTTAGCATTTATTTCTTCAACTATAATTTCACCAGTTTCTTCTCTTGTAAAAGAACAATTATACATTGGATTTGAATCTATTCCTGTAGCTTTTTGCATAAATTCATCTGTTATTTTTACAGATATATTCGCTTTGGTAATTTTGTTTAAATCTGTTTTAATATCTATAAATTCTTCAATATCTGGATGGTTAACATCAAGTGATATCATAAGAGCTGCTCTACGACCACTCTGTCCTATTGTCTCAGCGACCAAAGAATATGTATCCATAAAGGAAACTGCACCAGTTGTAGACTTCGCTGAATTATTTACTTTCGCTCCTCTAGGTCTTAACTTAGAGATATCAATTCCCACTCCTCCTCCATAGCTAAAGGTTCTAGCTAAATCACTACATGTTTGATATATATCTTCAATAGAATCATTGGTAGGCAAAACATAACAATTTGAGTAAGTTATCTTTCTACCATCTTTATACAATCCCCGATTAGCTAATATCCTGCCACCAAACAAAAACTTTTTTTCTTGTACTAATCTTCTTGTTTCTTTGTTTCCATTGGATACTCTATTAAGCCATTCATCAAAAGTTTCATTATTATTTCTATATTTATTATTCCATATGGCATTTTGCATTTCATTCATTTCCCAACTTATCATTAAATCGCTCCTTTTATTTGAAAATCATTTTATAATACATTAAAGTACTAACCCACCTAAAAATATTTTTCTCCCCCCTTAAAACTATAATTCATTTCTACTACCTAACTACTGATAAACTATTATTTATTATTTTAATAATTGTAATTAAATTCTTATTTGTTATATCCGTTTTAGTTAAAGTTAATCCTTTTGATACAGTTAAAATATCTTTATTGCAATCTCTATAAATTAAAATTTGTGAATTATCTATATTTTTTAAAAATTTTCTACCCTCACAATTAAAACCACATTCTCTTAAATAATAATCTACTTCCATATTAATAATAGGTTTATAATTTTTCATACATTTATCTTTGAATACTTTTTTTAATCTTTCTGACTCTTTAGCCTTTGTATTTTCATAAAGTGTCTCATCTATTTTTTGAAAGGCTATATCTTCTATATACTCTTCACACTTATCTATATATCTAATAAATATGGCCAGTTCCTTTTTACCATTTACAGATACTATTATCTCATCCCCTCTTTCTAACTTTTTCATTTCCGTTCTAAATATCATATCTTCTCCTAATACACTTGCAACTATTATTTTATCAGTCATATTATCACCTTTTTACCTTCTCTGTTTTATTTATATTTATATTATAACATATACCTTCTATGTTCTCAATAATTTTTTATAAAAAATATAAATTTATTAGATAATCAAACCTGGCATTATCTTATCTACGGTTTTGTATGTTATACCTAATTTAATTGTTTTTGTAGCTAAACTAAATATGAAATACTTTAATTCCTCATCTTTGTTAGCAAATACTTGTACCGTCTTTACATCTATATCCCTTCCAGTGTTATTATTAATCAAATAATCAATCATATCATATATATTATCTAATTCATTATAACTGATGCTATTTAATTCTTTAAATATTTTACTTTTAGATATTCCAGTCTGAATATTTGAATCCAATAGGAATTGTAAACATTCAGCAAACATTCTATTATTTTTATTTTCTTCTAATATTATTTCTTTTTCTTTTCTACTAGATGTAGCAGCTAAAGCTTCAAATATTTCTTTTACTTTTAAAAGCTCTGACATTAAAGTCCTCCTTAATGTGATATTTTTATTATTTTATTTTAACTCTACTAGGTAAAATCATATTAAAACTAGTATTTTAATTGCTTTTTTATCATAATTTATATACTTAATACTTTGCTATTTAGATACATTACTAATTCATTTACTTTATTCATATCTGGAGAATTAGGCAAACAAGAATTTCTTTCTGCATACTTAAACTTTTTATCTAATTCATTTACCATTTCAAATATCTCATCATAAGTATATTTTCCATTTCTTATGGCCAGCAAAAAGCTCCTTATCATTTGCCCTATATGTATTAATTCCTTTCCCCTCTAAAATTTCTATACCCATTAAAAATAATCTAATTAAATGTATGGCATATTTATTGAGATGTAATTCATCTTTTTTATTATTTCGATGATTTACATTCAATAATTCTATCTGTAACATCTTAAATATATCTCACTTTCCATCCATAACTATTCATCTTTTTTTCTTTAGCTAAACGAGAAATATAACTCAAGCTAACATTTAAATATTCACTTGCTTCTATTCCCCCAGAACATACTCTAACTTCTCCAGTTTTAATATTAAAGCATTCTATCTTTTTCTTTTTTCTTCCCTGACCTCTTTGTTTATTTACATTTTTCATTTCACTCAAATTGCATTCAGATATATGCCCTTTACACTCAGTATTTTCTAAAAATTCTCCTGCATCTATCCAAACTTTCATATCATCAGACCCTCCAATATCTTATTGATTTATTTATACATTTCTCCACAATTTTCACATTGATATACAATACCTATTTTTGTACTAAGTTCATATACATCTCCACCACATTCACATTTTTTAATTCTTACTGGTTTTTCCTTCATTTTAAACACTCCTTTAAGTTTTTTATTAGTTAACTGTTGTATCTAGTAATCTTGAAACTTCTTTTATATGCCAATCAACTGGCAATAAATTACTTTCTACTAATTTATGTAACATACAGTCATGTTCATCTATACTCTTTATGTATCCTATAGGGCAATTTTTACAGTGTTTAGACTTTGTACAAATATATTTAATAGTATTTAAAGCAACTAAAGTGTTTTTTATATCTTCCTGTGTTAATTCAACTTTATTCTCCACACACATACCTCCTTATAGTTTTTCTAGCATCTTACAATTTTTCTTATTACATTTATTACTACAACCACATTTTCCAATTATTCTAAAAATCTCTTGTATACTTTTCTTTAAGTACAAATCTTTTCCAGTAAGTTAAATTGATACTCTTGCATTAAATTATACCTACCTTTTTATTTTAAATTTATATACCTCAACTATATATTTGATATAATTAACTTAAGAACTTCAAATTAATTTAAAAGGTGGTAACATTATGAGATTAAATCCTGATTGTATTAGAGATTTATTATTAACTGTAGAAGAAAATACAAGTTTCTCTCAAATTATGTATTATAACAGAAAAGAAGAAAACAACTATGAATTATTACAAAGGTACAACGATGAAGAGATTTCGTATCATATAAGGCAATGTAACTTATACGGTTTTTTTACCAGAGTTTCTTGGACTTCAGCTTACTGTACTATTGATGATTTAACACCTTTAGGTCATGAATTTTTAGCTAATATACGTTTAAACACAAATTGGAATAAAACTAAAGAAGTTGCTTCAAAAGTTGGTTCTACATCTATTAATGTTTTAACTGAAATTGCATCTAACGTTATAACTACTCTAATTAGCAATAATTTCTAAATTTTTCACAGATAGTTTAATAGTAAGTTCATTTTTCATTCCACTTTCAACAAATGAACTTATTATTTTACATCCAATAATATCACCTATATCATGTCCATTAATTATAACTTTTGTTATATTTCGATTTGTTTCTATTCTTACATCATGCATTTAATCACCTACTTTTTATTTTTCTTAAATTTACTCTTCCCTTGATTCTCTAGTGGTTTATATTTAGTTTCATACTTATCTAGTTTTTGATTAATTTCATTTAAAGTATTATCAAATGCTAAATATTTGTTTAACTCATATTTTACTAACCTCCTTTTAACTAAAATATTTTTTAATTCTTTAATAGTATCAATTTTATAATTTAAAGAGGCTATATCTAAATTCATTTCCTCTATCATATGTAGTATTTCTTCTCTTTTTCTATCACAGATACTTAATTCATTTAATATTCTTTGTTTATCTTCCTTGAATAAATTTATTAAACTTTTAGTATCTGAATATTTCTTTTCAAAACCATCAGCTTTAATTTCTTTCACATATAAATCTTGATGTGCTACATATGAATGAAGTTTTATAACACATGGAACATACTTAAATTCTTCTTTAAGTTCTCTGTACTTGTTTAAAGCATCGCTATATTTCTCAAATCCAAATTGTGTATTTCCATATTTCAAGTCAATTTTAGTTATATAATTATAATTCATTTCAATCACCATTTTTAGTAATATTATATTTCTATGAGAGCTTCTTGAAATTTTAAATTAAATACATAAGTTATTAATTTTTTGTCATTTTTATAATTTAAATATTCATTTATAGAAGCATCATAAGCATTCAGCTTACTATATCTATGTGTATACCATCCTTGAAAGTCGAGGTAGTCTTGTTCTGTCAAATACTCACTTGCTAGATTTAATAGACTACCTCTTTTATTTAGTATTTGTTTTATCATTTAATCACCTATCTTTTATGTTTTTAAATATTTAATTTTCAAAGTACATTTTAACTTCTTGCTTTAACTTATTTTTTTAATGTTCTCTACAAATTCTATCAACCATTTTCTACCTATTTCAGTCCATTTTAATTGTGTATCATATTCACTTATTTTAAAATCTGCATATTCAGGTATCAACCATTGGTAATCCTTATAAGGTTTCCAACATTTAGTCCTTCCATTTTTCTTGACTGGGTATATTATCTTATTCGTATACAGCAAAGCATTTAAACCTTGTGCAGACATTCCTAAATCTTTCGCAATATCTGTTGTAATCACTAATTTTTCAGGATTTAAAACTTTATCATGATAACTTGCTTTTGGTTTCATTTCTTCATTTTCTATTTGCAATTTCTCATTCTCTTCAACTTTGACTAGAAGATGTTGTAATGCTTCTTTATATGTAGTTGGTAAATCAAGTCTTTGCTCTTTTAACATTTGTTCCATTTTATTAAAAGCTTCTATGTATTTAAGTTTCCAATTTAAAGCCTCTGTTCCAGTAAAGCTCATAACCAATAATGTAAATCCATCTCTTGTTATTAAATATTCTTTATAACTTTTACCAGTACCAGCTATATAGCTATTTTCAACAAACATTTTAGTCAAAGCTGAATTTTCAGCCTTGATATTTTCTATAGATTGAATTACATTTTTGTGTTGTTTCTTAAAATTCTCAGCTATTTCTCTACTAGTAACTAGTAATTTTCCGTCTACATTTTTTATTACTATTTTATTCATTTTAAATACCTCCTTTTTTATCTAAATTGATTGTTATTACTTTTTAAAACATTTAGCTTCTTAAAATGCATATTTTCTATGACTTTTAGCAGAGCTCTTTGATCCTCTAAAGACAACTTTTTTGCTTCATACATTATTTCTTTTGGAAAATCTAAATTATTATACTTTGATGTACTTTTCATATAACCCCCTCCTCTTTTTGTATTGTAAATTCATTTTAAACCATTATTTATGAATTGTCAATGCATTTTTTTTATATACTATGTCTTTTTAAGACTTTTTTGTATTGACAATACTTTTTTTTTGTATTATACTTATCCTATATATTAAAGAGGGGAGTAATAAAATTGAACATAGGTGACAGACTAAAAGAAACTAGAAAATCTAAAGGTATATCACAGGAAAGCCTTGCCGAACAATTAAAATGTTCTCGTGGTGTAATAACAAACATAGAATATGGTAAAACAGAACCTACACAACTTGTATTAGATGCATTGTGTAATATATTAAATGTAAACAAAGAGTGGTTACTGCTTGGTACTGGAGAACAGTTTAAAAAAAATAATGTTTCTCAAAGTGAAAAAGTTTTATCTGAAATATATAGTTTATCCAAAGAATTAACAGAAGAAGAACAATTGTATATTTTAGATTTAATTAATACTTTTAAAAAACATAAAAATAATTTTAATATCACTAGAGAGTAGAAAATTCTACTCTTTAATATATATTAATTAAAATCTTCTAACTTTTTACTACTTCCTAGATTAATGTAATTATAAATTTTCTAATTATATTTTTTGTATCCATCATCTTAATTAATTTTGAATATCCTCTTTCAGATAAAAGATAAATATTATTTGCTTTTGATATTTGCATTTTTCTATAACCAAGCAACCCCAATACTTCTAAATTGTGGTCGTTATCAACGACCACTTTTAAATCTATAAAATCAATAGTATTTGCAAATCTTCTAATATTCCTATTTATTAACTCTCTAACATGTTTTATATCCATATTGTGTATTTCTGAGATAGTTTTGTCTGTTATACATTTTTTATCTTCACCAAAACCACCTTCTATAATAGGTATCTCTAGATTCATGAATCTCTGCTGACCTTTAACTTTAATATCTTTCATTTTCAATCACTCCTCCTATTCTATCTTTCCTATTAGAGATAATTTCTAAAGACAATTCATATACAATATTTTGATTTTTATTTGTTATATTTTTAAAGGAATATATCATTTTTATTAATTCTTTGTATCTTTTATTTTTCATGAACTCACTCTCCTTTATTAATTTTGTACATTTTTTATTTCATTATCATAAATACATTGTATATTCAATATTATACTTTGTCAATATATTTTTGTACTTTGTTTCATATCAGAATCATTTTTATTGACTTTGTCAATATAGAACTGTATAATTTAATTATTGGAGGTGATGACTTGAACACAATGATATGTAATTTAAAAAAATTAAGAAAAGAATTAGGTTTATCTCAGAAAGAATTTGGTGATAAATTAAAATTAACATCTGCATCTATTTCAAAATTAGAAAATGGAGAAAGAAATATTACTGAGCGTCATATATCTCAAATATGTGAAGTTTTTAATGTAAATGAGGACTGGTTGCGAAATGGAAATGGAGAAATGTTTAAAAATATAGATGATATTGAATTAGCAGCAATGATGGGTAAAACATTTTCAAGTAATGATGAATTTTTAAAAAAAGTATTCTTAACATTTGCTGAGCTTACTGATGATGAAAGAGAAGTTATACAGAAAGTAATTGATAAACTTAGTAAATAGCCCAATAAGGGCTATTTTAATTTAGATACAAAACTTTTGATTATGAGTAAATAAGATAAATCCATTTTTTCTAGCATTTTAAGTATTTCTTTCATGACTTGTCTTTTCATTAGTATATAACCCCCATATGTGCATTATAAATTAAGCAAGATAATCTAATATCTTTTAATAAACATCCCCTCAGTCTACACTTTTACAGAACATTCGTTCTTTTAAGAAACAAAAAATTTTATTTTAAATAAATTAAAATCATTTATAATTAACAACCTTCCACTCTATAATAGTAGATTTCTCTGATTAAATGATAAAATTTTTTTAACAGAAATTCAACACTAAAATCACAATTAATGTCAAAATGTTCAAAAATATTAATATTTTTCCTATTTTCCTACACAATAATATTATAACTCTTATCCATGTTTTTATCAAGAACATACATTCGATTAACAAAAACAAATCTTTCTACTTTACCATAATATTTCACTAAAAACATCGGCTAGTTTTTTTTTAAGTTCTTTTGTCTTTTTAGGAGCTACTTTAAGTTTTATTTTATCTATTGTTAAATAAACAAAGTTATAATTAAAGTCAGTTACTTCTAATAAATTTATAAGATAACTCTTATGGCATCTAAAAAAAATATTCTCTTTCAACTTTTCTTCAAATAAATCCATCTTATCATTTATTATATACTCCTCATCTTTAGTAACAACTCTTAGCTTTCTATTCACTATTTCAACAAACAAAATATTATGTTCGTCTATTTTTATTATTTTACTTTTTCTTTTTATTGTAATAATAGCCTCTCTTTTTCTCCAATCAATTGCAAAGTCAAGCATAGATTTTTCAAACTCTTTATAATATATTGGTTTTATCATATATCTAAATGCATTTATCTCATAACCTCTAATAGCATACTTATCTGATGCAGTTGCAAAAATTATTCTTACATCTTTATCAAATTTTCTAATATCTTTTGAAATATCAAATCCATTTCTGCCTCCTAAATTTATATCCATCAAAATTAAATCAACTTTCTCTGGATACTCTTGCAATAAATCCTCTCCATTCTTAAACAATAAAGTCTTATATTTCTTTATTTTGATTTTATTTAAAAATATCTTAATAAAATCATAGAGGATATCTCTTTGCATATCGTTATTCTCACAAATAATTATAATCATTAAACCACTCCTTAAAGTATATAGTCATTGAATATTATATATTTTCGACATATACTTTTTTTACTTTAATGTAATTTAATGTATTATAAATGGTTATTTTATCATTTTATAAATGTAGAATATATTTTTATATTAATATAATTTATTGTTACATAAAAAACTCAGCACTTCAATTAGTGCTGAGTTTTAATAGAATATTTTTAAAGAATCTCTTGAGAATTAAAAAAGCAAATCTAGTATTTATATGTAATTAGATAAGTATGTTATATATTTTTATATAGATTTAACACAATTAACATCAGTTATTAGTCAAAAAAAATAAGACCAGTCTTATTGGCTGGTTTAATTATTTTTAATTTAAGATATGTTCTGACATCTCTTTCAATACAGATTCATAAGATTTGCATTGAGTAGCTGCTAATTCTGATAAAGCAAATTTCTGAGCCTTAACTAAAAAAGCTTTATCTGTACTACATAATTTCTTTGCAGAATTTTGTATTTCAAGCATCTTAATCAACCTTATTATTTCAAATATGTTTCCTGACTTAAGTTTTTTATCATACAATTTAAATCTCTCTTTTCTATCCAACACCCATATATCATTACTCTTATCAATATCTTGAATGAGCTTATTAATTTCACCTTCATTGATAACTCTACGTACACCAACTTTATTAGCATTTTTAACTGGTATAGAAATTTTAAGACTACTATTAAAAATAACAATTAATTCATAATATTTTTGTTCTTGATGGTTTATTTCTTTTGTTACAATATCACTCACATAACATGCTCCTTCTTTTGGATACATTACATTTTCACCAATTTTATACATATATTATACCTCCATAACTGGATTTTAGATATTGCAACTTAGGTACAATGCTTTTACTATCTAATAATTTATATTATACCATAAACTACTTGACAAGTCAATTTTATTATATTATAATTATAAGTTTATATATAAATACATGCATACAATTTTACTATTAGAATATAATAAAACCAGCTCATATTGAACTGGTTCATATTTGTCTATAGTTTTGGTAATTCTTCATTTGTAAATTGCTTTTCTAACTTAACTTTGCTAATATTTTCATATTCATTAATAATACCATTGTTATTTTTCAATAGAGTTAATATCCCTTTCTGATATTCCATTTGATTAGTAGAATTTTCAACTAACTCTGCCAATCCTTTTAAAACTAAACATATAACTATTCCACTAACTATCACTCCAGCACCAATACCAATCATAATAGGACTATATTGTTCATAAGTATCTGATAAGTAATCATATGGAATTTCTACTTTTTGACACATGATTATTATACCTGCTAATACTTGTATACCTGCCAAAAATACTCCCATATTTGATAAACATCTTGCTATGTAATTCTTCATTTTTTCTATACCCCCAAATTAAAATATTTATTCTTATATTTCTTCATTGTATTCTTCAGCTATAGTATTGTTTATTCCTCTTATAAAAATTACATTGTCTTTTCTTATGCCCACTAAAAAATTATCAATAGGGTCATCAAAATTTATATATTCCACATCTTCTAATCTTTTTATATTATCTAAGTTCTGACCTCTACTAGATGTTAAAATATCTCCGTTTGAATTAATTCCTATAATAGAAACACCTTCATGATTATCTATTATTTCAGCAGAAATAATATTTTTCCAATCTTTAATGATTTCATTAAATTTTTCATCTGTACTTATTATTGTTCCATCTTCTTTTATCCCCACTATCCCACATAATCCAATATGTATATCTTTTATATCTTTCCAACTTTTAATATCATAAGCACCACCTGATACAACTACTGTTCCATCATTCTTTATTCCAAAGATACTATAGGAACCACATTTTATTTTTGATATTCCTTTCCATTTATCTGTTTCTTTTCTATGAGTTGAACTATCATATCCTGTAAGTAATACTGTTCCATCTTTTTTTATTCCTATTACTGTTGTATTTTTCATATACTCAATAGTTGATTTTGTTATCTCTATGCTTACTATATCAGACCAATTTTTTACATTGCATTGACCATAATCATTATTTCCAGTAGCAACGACAGTACCATCCTTTTTTAATCCTACAAAAGTTCCACTATCACATTCTATATCTATTATATCTATCCATTTACTAATATTATCTGAATCTGAATCTTCAAGTCCTTTAGAAACAACAGTACCATCTTTTTTTAATCCTATTATTGAATCCTCATATGATACTATAGATATTATATCTTCCCAACCAGATATAGAACTACTTTCACCATTCACTTTTCTATGTGTTACTTTTCCATTATCTTTTAACATATATACATTATCTTTTTCTACAGATATTTTTTTATTATATTCATTTTTATACTTTATTTCATCTAAAAAAACATGCTTATTAATAATATTTTTACCAATAAAGATAATAAAAATTAATAATATACTTATTAGTAACATTGACTTTTTTTTATTGTTTTTATTTATATTCTTTAATTTATGTTTTTTACATTTATTATCTTTTTCAAGCTTGATTTCTATTTCTTTTTTATTTTTTAAGCTTTTTTTGTGAAGAGATTCTAAATAATTTTTATTTATCTTTTTTATTTGTAGTGTTTTACTTCTCTTACAATTATTACACCTATCTTTTTCTAATTTATTTATTTTACCGCAACAACAATTCCATGCTTTTTTTTCTATTATATTAGGCATATACTTAATTTCATATTCAAAGTCATATTCTTCATAATCTTTTTTAAGTTCTTCTAATAATTCTGTTTTTAACAATCCTATTTTATCTAATTCAGGTATAACTAAACCTTCTTCTCTTTCATATTTATAGACTTCATTATTTGAAAACACTACTTGTTCTAATATAACATTTATTGTTCTTGTTTTATTATCATTTATTCTTATAGCAATGTCATCACCAAGACATTCATGAGGTTTAATGTTTATATCTTGATAAACATGCTTTAAATTACCATCTATCAAATCTCCTGCATCATTAAAACATTCTATTTTAAAATATGCAGACTTTATCTCCTTATCAGATATATTACACAATTTTAGTTGTAATAATAAATTATTAGTAGCATTATCTTTTGTTATAGCCCCTTTGAGAAGCTCTAATGGCCATTCTGAATGCCAAATATCAAATTCCAAATATTTTAATATTTCAAATCTATCCATTCCCCAATTTCTCCCTCTATATGATTATTTTCCTCAAGATAATTATAGTATACTTATGGGATAATTTGTAAAAATAAAGCAGATAAAAAGCAATAACCTTATAAAGTTATTGCTTAAATTTTTATTCTAATGATAAATTAATTTTTGCCTCAGCATCACTTCCTTTAAAAAGAATAACATCAACAGATTTAATATCTGGCTCTGCTATATATGGTAAAGTAAATTTACTCTTCATCCCTTCAGCTACTTTTTCAGGTGAACCATTTTGGTCATCATACCATGCACTAAAATTGTCTAAAACGTATCCATTATCATCTGACACTATAAAATAATCATCATCTACATTTATGCCCTCATCAGGAATATTTATATTCTCAACTTCATAATTTAATGCAACTATTTGCTTGTCATTATTGTCTTTCATTTTTGACCACCAGTTTACTTTTTTTGCTCCAGTAATTGTTATAGCAAAATCACCTTCTGATGATGAGACTGTATATTTTTCATTCAATGCAACAGTTGTACTTTCTTGTTCTCCTGAGGTATTTTCATTATTTGTTTGTTCTTGCGAATTATTATCCTCAGAACTATTATTGTTTTCTACATCTTTTTGCATAAATAAAAAAGCACCTAGTATAAACCCAATTAAAAAAGAAATTATAATTTTTAGATACTTTTTTAAAAATTTTACTATACCCTTTTTCTCTTTTAGTTCTACTTTTTCATCATTATTCATTTTCAATCCCCCCATATCCTATGATTTAATTATAACATTTTATATTCTAATAAAAATTTGAATTATTCGACAATATTATTTTTATTAGAAGAAATTCAAACTATTATTTGTATTCTTATTCAGTAAGTTAAAACAAAATTTAATATCAATAATTAAAATCATAGATTAAAGTCAATAATTAGGAAATAATAAAAATTCTTATGACTAAGTAATTGCAATAAATACAATAAAAATTAATTTTTAATAATAATATATTGTTGATGTATTATTATTTTTTTTGAATAAGTTTTTTATTAAATTGTATAATTATATTTATATAATGGAAAATTAAGTTATTATTATGTATAAAAAACTTTCTATTGTGTATATAATTTAATTAAAATAAGCATAAAAAAATAGAACTAATAGAGATTTTAAACTCTTTATAGTTCTATTTGAGTATTTCATAATTTGAATACAAACACTAATAGGAGTAGTCAAAATCAATTTTTTTGAACTACTCCATATATTAAATTGCTATTGCTAAACTTCCATTTTTATTTATGCTCTGAACAATCAATGTTCTTATAAATGCACCAGGATTATTTATTTCATTATAATTTGCATCTTCTTCATCAACTGTATATTTATTAAACATATAATCTAATGCTGCTAAAACTCTGTTAACTCCATATTGAACCGATAATCCAACTAAGTCATTTATAATAATGTCTTTTTCCATCTCTAATTTATTTCTTAAATCTTCTTCAAATAAATTATATCTATCTAAATTTATCTGAGATAATACTTTACTATAATTAGAACTCAAGGAGCATCCTGTATCATCAAAGAATTTTAATATTTTTATTCTTACAGATTCTGTATATTTCTCTGAGATGCTTTCTTTCGTCTCATAACGCTTTGTATCTATTGTATCATTACTTACATCGAATAAAGTTTTAGAACTTCTTAGAAAGGTATCTATACGCTTGTTTGATTTCTTTATGTATTCTGGAAGTATAGAGATAAGATTATCTTTTTTAAATCGTATTCTTTTACCTAATTTACTTCCTTTAGCATCAGCCCAAATTAACTTTTTAATTTCAAGTTTTAACTCATTTACATTTTCAAAACTTAATAAGTGATTTAAAGTATCTAATGACATAGTTAAGTAACCTTTTCCACCATCTTCTTTTTTAAGATGATTCTTATATTCTTCATCTATGACTATATCGAACTTACCTCTTTTTATTTCTGTAGAATAAACTAATCCAACTTGTAGTAATACATTATGGTTATGTCTAGCTGTAACAACAGAAACATTGCATATATCAGCTATGTTTTTGAATGATACTGATTTTCTAACATAATTTTTATTAGATACTATAAAGTGATATGCTAAATACTGTTTTATAGCACTTTTACTTAAAGTCATACATTTACTTTCACTGGTTACAATCTCTATTGTACCTAGCTCTGTTTCTTTTTCTGTAACATAAGAAAACTCTGATATAGTTTTTAATTTAGGACAATTTGAACAAAATTCATTTAATTTAGTATTGTCAAAAGAAGGATTATTTTTTATAGCACAAGAATTACAAGCAGAATAATCTATTTTTTCTACTTTCCTTATAGAAGTTTTAAAAACATCTAAGATATCTTTTAGTTTTGATTTTGATATTCTAGCAACTGGTTTTAATTCTTGCATATTACAATCCTCCTTTCTTAATTTATAATATAAGTATACTAATTTTGTTTCTTATTGTAAACAGAGAAACAATTAATATTTAAAATCTTTTATACTTTGTATTATACCTGTGCTTGTCTTATATTTTTTAGCAATTGTCCTAATAGTACTATTTTCTAATTCTTCTCTAATTTGTTTTTGCATTTCATCATTAAATCTTTTATTTCTTCTTCCTTGTTTAACTACATAATAATTTTCATTTTCTAAAGTTTCATATGCAATTCCTGATTTATCTAGTTTCTCTTTTTCTGAACTATCTACAATAAAGACTACTTTATCTTTATATTTAATACTCATATTGTGATAACTCCTTATATAAACATGTTTTATTTTTTTATTAATAAATTATCTACCAAATCAATAATCAAATTAGCACTTATTAAAAAGTCTAATCCTAATAAACCATTTACTTTTTCTTTTGGATCAATCTCTCCAAAATATAATTTCATATTTTCAAGAGTTATATCTCCACAAGTAACCTTATTAACTAATTTCCTTACTGAATATTGAAAAGTTCCACCATAACCAGAAGCCTTTACAATTGTATCATCATCATTAAATCCAATATCTAACTCTTCTAAATAAGGAGATGATATTATAGTATGAGATGCTCCAGTATCAATGATGATATCTTTTACAAGGATACTTTTATTTTCAATTAAGATTTCTATATCTGTATATAATAGTCCATTTTTATATTTGAAATTTTTCATACTACAAACCTCTTCTTATACCAATATGTTTTATGATATCTATTACAAATTCTTTATTCTTGGTGTTATATACAATCTCTTTATCTTTACATCTATTGAATTCTTTTAGAGCTTCTTTATTGTCAGGAATAAGCTTTATAAGAGCTACTTCATCTACATACTCTTTTTCGTTTTGTATATGTGATTCTAAAATTTCTAATTTTACAAATGAACTAGGGTATAAATTTCTAACTTCTGACCATTTCATAGAAATCAACTCCTTTATACTATAGGAATATTATAACATCTTGTATCATAAAATAAAACCGATATAAATGTTAATATTTATATTTTTTTATATTTTGTATTGTTTCAGTACTTGTACCATATTTCTTTGCTATATTTCTGATAGTATCAGTTTTAAGTTCAGTTCTTATTTGCTCCTGCATTTCTTCTGTGAATCTCTTTTTTCTACCAATTTTCTTTTTATCAATAGCATAGAAATTCCCTTGCAAATCAATATATTCTATATTTTTTTTCTGTAATTGACTGATTTCACTAGCTTTAACCAAAACAAACTCTTCATCATTATATTTAAGACTCATAATTCTCTCCTTACATAAGATTAATTACTACGGAGTACAGACCATTATTTTCTATATGGATTATTATGGAAAATAGTCTGTTATAAAAAAATAATCTAAAAATTTTATATTTATATAAGCTTATATTAACCAAATTAAAAGTTTTTGTCTATTTGAATTACTACGGAGTACAGACCATTATTCATATTGGAGAATAGTTATTTCAATACTTCTGAATTACTACGGAGCT
Source organism: Clostridioides sp. ES-S-0049-02 (assembly GCF_020658465.1). NCBI lineage: Bacteria > Bacillati > Bacillota > Clostridia > Peptostreptococcales > Peptostreptococcaceae > Clostridioides > Clostridioides sp. ES-S-0049-02. Next base: position 13,014 of record NZ_JACVWG010000016.1, on the reverse strand, counting down.
GAGACCATTATTCATATTAGAGAGCAGCAATTTCAAGAGGTGTAAAAGCTGAATTTTAGAATAAAAAAAATTTTTCGACATTATTTTTATCTCAAAAAACAGCTTTTTTAGTGGTTTTTTGAATTACTACGGAGCACAGGCCATTATTTGTACTTTTTGAAAAATACCAAAAAACAATTACTACGGAGCACAGGCCATTATTCATAGTTTTTAATTTTAAAATTCGAGTAATAAGAAACATATAAGATTAATTACTACGGAGTACAGACCATTATTTTTTAATCTACTATATAAGAGGGTAAAGATAAAACTGTATTATTTATTAAACATTTTCTTTTTTCAACATCCTCATAGAACCAAATGTCAAAATATCCATATCCTACATCGTATTTTTTTATTATAAATTGGTTTTCCATAATTTCTTTAAGACCATCTTCAATATATTTCATATTGTCTTTTAGTTTATTTTTATTATTTAAATGTACATACCACTTTAGTTGTTCTATATCAAATGTGTACTTTTTGTCCACTATATTTACTCCTTGACTAATTTCAAAGCTTCTTCTACCTTCAAGTAAGTAAGCTAAGTTGATAGACTGTGGTAGTTTTAATTTTTTTAATTCATTTTTATACATTAATTCAGTTGAAACTCTTTCAATTTCTTCAACAAATGCTTTTGTAACTTGAACAGCATTTCTTCCATTTATTTCTTCTATATGAATTCTTGAAAATAGGTTAAAACTTGTTTGAGATTTTAAGCTACCATCTTTTTCATACGTCTCAGTATAAAAAGTATAAAATGGTAACTTCATTAATTTATCTCTTACTTTCTGATAGTTTGCTTTAGCATCTGTCAATCCTAGATACTTTAATAAATCTGATAAGAAAAAAGTATATGAATTTAAATAACTATATGAATAAGCAAATCTGATTATATCTAAGTCTTGTTTGTCTAAGAATAATTTACTAATAGCTTTTTTTTCTGTTGTTTGATTAGTAAGTTCTAATTTTAATCCATCAATGTTTTTAATATCACTTGAATTAGGGTCTAAATTAAATTCATAAAACATATCTATCTGTGTACCAGAATCGTTTATAGCATCATATGGATGTGATTGATATAAATTCTCATCTTTTCTTGCTACATTTAAGTGATTTATTTTTCTCCCTCTAGTGTGAGGTATAAATATACCAGGGGCTAATTGTGATGGACTTTTAATAATTATCTTATTAATATCAAATTCATATTCATCTTGTAATATCTTAGTGACACATAGAATCAAATCGTGTGAAAAGGCTGAATTAATTTTACTATCACTTAGCTCTTCAAGATAAATATAGTCAGATATTTTATAAGATAAATTTGAAGACCATTGTTCAAGAAAATCTTTTCTTATTTCAAGTAATTCTTCAGGACTATCCACAGCGGCAGTAATAATCCTACCAGTTTTTATAAATTCACCCTTAACAATTCCATATTCCTTTTTCAATAATTTATTTGCTGTTTTATTCATAGACTCTAATGTCATTCTCATCCATCTTTTTTTTAAGTCCCATGCATTTTTACTATGTTTTTTTCTTAATCGTTTAGCTTTGGTAGGAGTATCCAATTCATCAATCTTATCAGCAATTGTAGAATATACAAAATCTTCAAAAATAGGCTTTACTTTTTCAGTAGGTAAATCATTTCGTATTCTGAAAATCTCAAAAAACTTTTTTGTTAATAATTTAAATGTCTCTGTATCATAAATAGCATGTATAATTAAATCTATTTTATTTAGATTTATGTTATTTTCTTTTATATCTTTACTCATAGATTACTCCTTTTTAACATATTTTTGCTTATAAATAGATAAAACTTCCTGTATCTTAAAATTTAAATTGTTATCTTCTTTGAACTCTTTTAAACTTTTGTTCGTCCAACAACCAGATTGAGTATATTTTTTTTCATTTACTTGCATTTGATGCATAATACCAGAAATTTTTAGATTAGTGAAATTCAACTGCACTTTATTATCTAAGTAATCATTAATTATAAGTAATCTTTTACGAATTGTTGAGTATCCTATCTCTTTTAATCCATTTCCATATCTAGCATCTGGTTTAGTTTTAATTAGATATTCAGAATTAGAATTAAATAGATAAAATTCAGCCGCATTACTACCTTGCTCTAGATATTGTTTGTACTCTTTCTGCTCTAATGTTTCTTTTGTAAAATCAAATAAGAACTTGTCCAATTTAAACTCTGTATCCTTTAATTTTATTAATTTTTTTTCTAAATCTATGTCTTTTATTTTTATACCCCTTATATCTTCAGCATCTTTACCAATGAGTCCACAAAAAGCTGCGTAAATTATAAACTTATCTTGTGCATTAGTTAACTTGTTACATACTTGAAGGACTTCATCTTTTGTTAGGTATTTTGATAAATCAAATTCAGCAACTAAATCCTTTGGTTTAGAAAAGTGAATATCATAGTTTAAAGTTTTAAATATCTTGTTAATCTTGAAAATTATAGCCATTATAGCATTGTATGTTTTATCCTGACTCATATCTCTTACAATTTGTTCTTTGTCATTGTCTACTATTTCAACAATATAATAATTTTCTTTTTCAATAAGTTTTTCTTCCTTAGCAAACCAAAATATTAGTACTTTATAAACTTTAAGTATACCAATTCTCGTTTTCTCATCTTCATTTTGTAATAGTTCAGATAATATATTCTCGTTTTTTAAATTATAATTCATATGTTCAAACATCCCTTTTTTTATTATATATATGTATTATAGCATTTACCTTCTCCGATTTAAATAAAAAAATAAAAAAATAACCTCAAATAATGAGATTATTTATATTAAAACTACGATTTTAATTTCTTTTCTAATACTTTAAAACTTTGAATTTAATATTTTTATACAATATTCTTCTCATCTTACTTTTAGTACCATCTTTTTTAAGTGGAATATATTTAATATTACCATCAGCATGTTCAGAGCCTAAAACAATTCCTTGCTTTCCATCTTCAAATTCTATTTTACTACCTTCTTTTATATTTTTTTGTGTACACCACTTTAAAAAATTATATTCTTGTTGAGTTTTTACATCTAGTAGTTTATTTATGTAATTTAAAGCATTATCTTTTGTATTGAAAGGAATATCTAGCTGCCAAAAATCAAATTTATCAAAAACCATGTATTTACCTGTGTACATTTTTGTATTCTGATTAAGAATAGTCATGCTCTCATAATGTTTTTCAAGGCAAATATCAAAGTTTAAAAATTTATTCTTAAAACTATTCATACTAATCTCAAACACCTACTTATCATATTTTTTTATATATTCAAGCAATGCCATGCTCATTAGGTCGGATTTGTTAAACTCTCTGAATTTTTCACAAAAGTCATCAAATAAATTCCAAGTATCTTTATTCAACCTAACTGTAGTTCTTATAGCATCTTTTGAAGGTAAATCAATCTTAATACCATCTTGTACAACCTCTATTACATTATTTGTATCTTCTTTATTCTCAAACCAGTCTAATACATCTTGTATCTTGTCGTAGTCTTTTGCTAAAGAAATTATGTTATTTTTAAATTGATTGTCAATTACTATGTTATGACTGCTGTCATCTTCTATTGTCATATTAAATATACTATCATTATTACTCTGTGATTTATTATTTATTACCTTTGTCATACCATTGTCACCAAATACATACTCATCATTTATACGCTTATAACCTCTTTTAGTGAGATATTTTCTTACACTACTTTCAGATACACCAAGCTCTATGGCAACTTTAGTCAAGCTCTTACTATTATTTAACTTATTATTAATATATTCAACTATATATGTTATATCATTATTTTTTAAATCATTCCAAGTCATGTAATCACCTCAATTTAAGTATACTATATGAGATTACGATTGTCATACTATGTTAATCTTTTAATTCTATCTTTTATCTACATATATTTATAAACTATATCATATTTTTACAATATTATGTCCATCAAACAATAGATGATTAAACTCCATACAACTAAAATAAGCCAGCCAATAAAACTTTCTTTCTTACTTTCAAACATATTTAAGAATTTCAAAGCCTTTTTAAATGTTAATATAGATAATCTTATAATCACACAAATTGCTAATGCAATAAATAATGTTTTAAGCATTTTTCCTCCTTTTAAAATGGTTATTTTAATATCTTTTATATTAAAAAACTGTATTTCAACAATACAGTTTTTTAAGCTTTATAATTTTTTAAAGTAAATTCAATTACGTTTAATATTCTACTTCTGTTAGTTTATCATTATCTTTTAGATATTGCTCAATACCTTCCTCAACCTTGCCTCTAAGTTCTGATAATTCATCACAAAATTGGTCACATTCATTAGGCTGTTCCAAGTCTAAAACCTCATTATATTCTTTTGTGAAAATCTCATGGTTGTATAGAATATACAATATATATTCCATATTTCCCTTAAATCTAAAATCTTGACTCATTTTCATATCTACCTTTAAATTATTAACTCTTATTGTACACTCTTCTATATCATTTATTTTAAATCTAAAATCGGGTATGTAATGCCATTCTTCTTTAAAATATTTCCCATATAAATAACTCCTTTTATTCATTATTTTTAATTTTATTAATCAAATCATCTATTATTTCAAAACACAATTCATTAGAAACAAATACATCGAAATTTTGGGAACAATACTCTTTTACATAAGTTTCGTATGTATCAGACGTAACATTGCTTAAATAAAAATCTACTTTGCTTTCGTAATCTTCAATATAATCTTCGTGACATCCTTCACTAGTTTCTATCTCATACAATTCATTAACAATTTTTTCAATTTGTTGTTCAGTAACATTTTCCATAAATTACAACTCCTTTTTATTTATTATTTTTTATATAATAATCAATACATTTTGAAAATTGTCTTTGACTTTCAGTAACCTTAAATCTCCATTTTAATATTAAACGCTAATAGAATTTTTAATATCTTCTATTGCTCTATCTACATTTATATTATTTATATATCTAAGTTTGTTATCTACATTTAGATTTTCTATAATTTTGTAATACATGGCATGTCCTATAAAACTAGTGTTTATAAATACATACTCATAACTATCTAATATACTTACATTAAAATTAATTGTATCTGCTGGTATAAATTCAAAATTAGTTAATTTTTCTTTCATTTTTAAAATCCAGTTTGGATGGCCACCAAAAATTATTCCTTTTATATTTTCTAAATTTATACTTTCATCTGTTATTACATCTTGCTCTTGTTGCTGATTAAACATAAAATTTCTTAACTGAACTAATTCTTCCTTAGAGGTATATTGTTCTTTAATTTCACTTTCTAATCTATTTTTATCTTTTTGTAATAGCTCTAGCTCTAATTTCAACTTTTTATTTTCATCTTGTAACAATGAATTTTCTTTTTTAAAATTATCCAATTCAACATCTTTTTCTTTTATAGATTCTTTTAATTCTTCATCAAAATTATCAAAGAAAAATTGTTTCGCTTTTTTATATTCTCTTGCCAAATATCTTATGTCTATAGCGGGAATTATAAATCTAAATAAATCCTCATAATTGATGCTATTTTCATTTTCTATATCTTTTTGTAAATTACAATAACATAAAATTAGTTCTTGTATTTGTTTAGATTTAAATATGTCTTTTCCTACAATTGAAATTAAACTTAATTCTTCTAAGTCATATATATAATCAAATCCTAAAAGTTTTCTGTCTAAATCTGTTAAATCATCTAAATTAAGAGTTGCTGTATTCCCATCAATTCCAATTGTATAAGAGCTTGGTATATATTCTTTTAGATATGTAGACTTTAATTTTAACTCTATTTTATTAATAAGTTTTTGTTCATCCTTACTTAATTTATCTATAGAAAAAATTTTTTCATATCTATAATTTTCATCTCTTAAAATCAAATTTCTAATTACTTTTATATATATTTCATCTGATTCGTCAATTTCTTTCTCTAACGCTTCACATAAAGAAATTGCAATTAACATATTACCATTTAATTCATCATCTGAAAATTTTTCAATTTTATTTTTTAACATAAGTTTCTTTACAAAACTACTTAACTTAAAAATTTGTATTGAATCTACATATTTATACGCTCCTTTATATCCAGATTTTAATATATTAATTAGTATATCATTTTCTTCACTTAATAATATACCTAATGCTTTCTTAAAATAATATTCTTGAATTATACTTCCTTCACTTGCTATCCTTGAATTATAAAAAACATTTTCTTTAGCTAGATTTAAATACTTCAATTTATTTTCATTATAATACTTATCTATGAGTTTATAACACTTTTTATTTATTGATAGAGCTTCAGCTAAAAATGGTATTATATTCAATTCCTGTTCCATTTAAAAACCCTCATTTCTTTACGTATATTAAAAGATATATATCTTTTAATATAAATTATATCATCTTTCATAAAACTATTAATATGTTAGTTTATTATTGTTTTTAAATCTTCACTTACTTTATATTGTGTTAAACATTCTATATCAAACTCTTCAAGTTCTTCAACAAAATAATTTGCTCCAAGCTCTCCAAACTCTCCTATGAATAAATCTTCTTCATTTGATAGATATTCTATAACATTGCTTATTTTTTTACTAGAATACAATATGTATTGTATTTCATATTCATTTGGTGTAACAACATGTTTGTTATGATTTACTAAATATATATATTTGCATTTTTCAGCTTCTTTTGTATCCTTCACCCATTTAGAAAAGTTTTTAAATAAATCTAAATTTAAGCTAAATGGGAATTCAAAATTATATAATTCATTTTCGATACATTCTTCAACTCTACATACTACATTTACACCAAAATCTTTACCAACTAAGCAATATTCTCCTTCGCCAGTCCAATTTATTTCTAAATCTTCAACTTCTAAATCCTCACTTTGTAAGTATTCAGCTATTTTGTTCTCTAACTCTTCCTTAGTATTAACATTTACAAAGAACTCATAGTTATCTTCATTAATATAGTTTAAAAATTTTTTCATTTTTGTCCCTCCTGTATATCTTCATTTTTATTTATTTTTTCAGATTTAAAACCTTTTAGCTTTCCATCTTTTATAATAAAACAAAATCCTTTTTCAGCTAACATAGAAGCATCTTCTAAACTTATCTTATATATATCTTTCATATATAGTATCATATTGAAACCTCGGCATCAAAATAAGTATTTATACAACTTTTTAAATCATCTAAGTTATCTAATGTTAAGTACCAGTCACCCATACAAGAAGGATAAAAATAATATTTACTATTATCTCTTATATATACAATTGAACTTCCATCACTTAAAAATATTTTAATGTTTCCATTGTTATTCAACTTGTTAACCATATATACATCACTTGAATGACTTATATTACTAGATAACTCTTTATAAGTATTAACCGCTCTGTCTAAATCTTTTTTATTATCAAAACTATAGTTCCAATCTCCCAAACAAATTGGATAGAAATTATAAACTTTTTCTTTAGTATCATATAAGATTATACTTTCATCTTCTAATACTTCCACAACTTTATCTGGAGTTTCTACATAAAAATTATCTAATTCGGCAGCCTTAACTTCTATTGCTCCAACAACTCCTATAATAATTAAACCTAATAACATTCCTATAATCATACTTTTTAAATTTTTCATTTTAGTACCCTCCTAGTTTATAATCAAGAACTCGTACAAGCTCGTATAAGCTCTTTGAATAACTTCTTAATGTATTTATACCTTTGCATTTTTATACTTTTTAAAATCGTTTTATCAAATCACTATCATTATCAATTAATCTATAGTAATATACCTATAATAATAGTGATTTGACAACTTGAATATCCTATTAAAATTAATATTTTAAATGTTTTTATTCTCAATTCAATTTTTTTTAATTTAATAATTAACTGGTATTTTTAATAATCTATTATCTTTACTCATGCCTATTTTATATAAGTCTTTTTCATATGTATAACATCTGATAGTTATAGACTCTTCATCCATAGAGTAAAGGCTTATTTTAGAATATTTTTCTCCTAATTTTTCTCTTATTTCTTTATCTATTTTTTCGTATGCTTTATTTCTTGCTATAGCTCTTTCCCTATTTAACTCATGGTCGTCCATCAAATTGTATTCATTTCTATTCCCATGCACTCTATAGCCTTCCATCCAATCTAAAACCTCTATAGTTTCAAACTTACAATTAAAATTTTTGTTTATATAATTTGTTAAGTCACTTTTTGAATAGCCATTGAAAAATGTATTATTCAATTTTATTCTTGAAACATTTTCATCAGTCGATACACTAATGTTAAAACAATGGTCAATATGTGTATACCACCCAAATCTTTTTGAAATTTTACAATTTAGTATACTTCCTCCTAGCTCTAAATATATTTTATCTCCATTACCATTTATAAAAGCGGTTCTAATTCTATGATTTCCAACATCTGAACCCTTTTCATATATATTCATTCCAGCACCTTCAAACAATAATATTTTTTTCATTTTTATATCCTCCTAATATTTTATACCAACTTAAAAGTTGAATTTTATTTATACTTCTTTTAATATTTTTTGATAATTATTATAAAATAATATCGTTCTGCATTTTTCATTATATGCTCTTATATAAATATCCTCATCTATTGTCAAAATATCATACTCTTCATACTTAATTTTATTTTGTGTAGTTAGTAAGTTATATATTTCTTTTCTTTTAAACCATCCTATCCCTATATAAAACAATTCTTTTTCTGTTTTAGAATTGCTTTCTCTTTTACTTCTTTTAATATCTAACTTTTTAATTAATACATTATAGTCTACAGTAAGGTTAAGTTTTAATTTATAACTTCTTGTTTTTGATATAGTAAAGACTGCCCAACTAAAACTATCATATATTTTCCCATCATTTAAATTAATATTATTTACATTTTTTTTAATAAAGCTATCTACCAATCCAAATATAACATTTTGCCTAGTATATTTTTTTACATTTGTTACAAGTACTTGAAAAACTGGATGTCCTTCTTCATCATGGAATATAAGCATCTTATTCATGTTATTACCTCCCTATTTTATTTACAGTCAATCGTTTCTTCTATTTCTTTTAAGTTCACAGAAGATATAAAAGATAAGATTTTCTTTCTATTTAATCTATCATTTTCAATTATATAGTCTTCAAGTTGATGTAAAGTTTCAATACTACTTTCTAACAAAGATGATATTTCTGAAAAACATACATCGTTGGATTTTGCTACATCTGTATAATAATCAAACTCTTCTTTTAACTCTTCAAACTTATCCTTGTACCCCTCAGTATCTTGATGTATTTCTATCCAATTGTATAAATCATCATCAATTTTATCCCTTAAATCTTCTAATTTTGTGATATAAATTCCTAAATTTGAGATGTATCTCATAATTATTACCCCCTATAATTTATTAGCTTGTTTTAATAATTCTAACTGATTACTATTCCCACATTTTAATAAAATACTTTCTGTATTACTCCAATAGCTACTATCTAAATCCTTTTTAAACAACAATTTTATCTTGATTATTAATTTTTTCATAATTTATTCCCCTTTCAATTTTTTTATTGGAAGTGGCGTTTTTAAAGAACGCCCTAAAACTTGTTTAATTAATTACAGCTATATTATTTGATGCTATATAAGCACCTCTTATAGTCAAGTCATTACCATATCTTTCATAGTTAAAATACTCTTTAAGTGTCTCTATATCTAATGCATTAATTCCACCTAAATTTTCAATAAAATTACATGCTAAATTAATTTCTTTGCTAGTATTACCTTCATTATCCAGCAATGTAAAATCGTGTTTTTCTAATAAATTAGAAATATCATTTTCAAGTATTGTATCAATATCTATATAGTCACCTTCAAGTAAAGCCTCTAATTGTCCAAACTCAGCTATATCTAGTTTTTCAATTTTCTCAGCTAATTGATTTAATTGTTTTATGTTGCTATATTCTTCTATTTCCAATCCTTTCATATCTGTTTCAAAATCAGTTATGAAATATTCCTCATATTCTTCATTTATCCCTATTCTATTTAATATTTCTTGTAATTCTTCCTCGTTTACTGGAAGTTTAGCCCATTCTCCTATTAGTTCACCTTCGTTATATTTCCCTAAATTAGTTATGTATATATTTAGCATTTTTATATCCCCCTTTTATTTGCTTAAAAAATCTTATTAACAGTCATAATAATCTGTAACATAAACATGATTTTTTCTAAATTCTACACTTGTTTTATAATGTAGATTCATAGAATAACCATAATATTCTCTTTCGTACTCTGATATTATTTTTATATTTTCTATTCCATTTACATATAACCAGTGAGATATCATCTTTTTATCCCATTTCCTAGGAAAAGCATAAACCGTTGTTGTTTCTTCTGGTTCATCTGAATATTTTTTTATTTTATGTACCTGCATTTTGTATAATTTATTAATTTTAGAATTTTTCATTTTTTATATCCTCCCTTTATTTTTTTATTCAAAACAAATTTTATATGGCTCAGATTTATTTGCATCTATTGTGTATTTTATCCAATTTTCAATGACTGTTATTACTTTATTTATATCTTCTACTGATGATAAATCTAATTTCCAACTGTCAAAATAGAATTTTGTATTTTCTTGTGCTGAATCTCTCATTATCAATACCTTTTTATCTGTTTTCAATAAATATCTTCTAAATCTGCATCTTACAAAAGCCCTATCACAGTTTAAATTCAAATTGATTTTTCTATTTTTTCCCTCATTAATCCCCCTAAACTCTTCTCTCTCTTCTATACCTAAGCAATTCATTAATAGATTTTCTAACATTTTATATCCTCCCTTTTTTATTCATTCTGTCCGAATGTTTTATTAAATTTTTTTATTTGTTTTTATATTTTTATTATAATTCATTCTGTCCGAATGGTCAACTGTTTTTTTGAGTAGATTTTATATCTACTCATCTATTTTTTCTATTATTATTTTATTTCCATCAAAAGTTAATAAAACCTCTCTCTCTAGTTTAGTTATATCCATATGCTTAATCCATGTGGTTGGAATTGTAACCCTATTTGTGACTGAGCCTTTACTTGCAGTTCCTCCACTTGTAGTAAATAATACTTTTGCTTTTCTTTGTTCATACATGTGTTATACCTCCAATGATATTATTGTTTAATAATACCATACTAAGAGTTTATATAAAAGACACCTTAGTATCAAGATGTCTTTTTATGTATTACTTATTTAACTGATTTAAGTTTTTTTAATTCTTTTAAGTCATTTAGATTACATGTCGTTGTGACCTGTACATCTCCTAAATCTTCTCTTATCTCTGTTATATTTTCAGCTGTTGCAATAGCTTGATTATATAAAATATCTTGTTTCTTTTCAATACTATCAAGTCTATTTTCTATACTGTCAAACCTGTTGTTAGTTTCAGCCTGTCCAACTTTTAAATCTTTAATATCTTTTTGTATTTCCTGTAATAATTCTAATATCTTTTCATCCATCACGTTCACACTCCTATTTTATTATTATATCATGAATGTAAGTACTATATTCAAGTACTTAATAAAAGAATCCGTAAATTATTTTACTAAATACTTGATATGTTTTTGGTAGTGCAGTACCTCACAACTGCTATGTCATATTCTATTATCAATGTGCATTAAAATCCGTTTTATAAAATCTTGTTTTTCGGATTTAGACTTGTTTCTGTATTTCTTTTGATACTTTTATTATATATCCTTATACGAATATTGTCAACGTGTTTTTCGGATTTTATTTTTTTTGTTTTACTCGATTAATCTAAGTCAAGTAATCCAAATATTTCTTCTTTGCTTAATCCTAATAATTTAGCTATTTTTTCAAGTTCTTCTATTTTAAATGAGGTTTTGCCTTTTTCTTTATCATTATACGTAGAAGTTGACATATTTATATATGTACTCAACATCTGTTGTGTGTAACCTCTGCTTTCTCTTAATTCTTTTAATTTATCTAAATTCATTTTATGCCCCCCATAATACTATTATAGAACAATAATATCATATTTAAGAGTTATATAAAAGACACTTAATAATTCAAGTGTCCTTTTATGTACTACTATTTAACAGATTTTAATTTAGCAATGTCGTTCCAATTTTTAGATGTTACTATTTCTATATTGTTTAAATCATCCTTTATATCTGCTGTATCACCAACTAATGTAGATGTATGTTTTATTACTGCATCCAATGTATTTCTATTAATTTTTACATCTGATTTAATTTCTGTAATATCACCTTGCATTGTATCAAGTCTGTTTTCAATACTACTAAATCTAGTATCTATATCTTTTTTCATTTCTGTAATACTACCTTGCATCTCTTGTAGTAATTCTAATATTTTTTCATCCATTAATAATCACACTCCTATTTAATAGCTTTGAGTTTCTCTATATCAGACCAATTTTTAGATGTGATGATTTGTGTCGCATTTAAGTCTTGTTTGATTTCTGTTATATCATCTTTTAAAGATACTACATGTTTTTCTGTGTATTCTAATTCAGTCTTAATATGTTTTACATCTGTTTTAATTTCAATAATATCTTTTTGCATTTCATGTTGCCCAGCCTTTAAGTCCTTAATGTCGCTTTCAATACTATCAAATCTCTTGTCCATACCATCTAATCTAGTATTAAATCCTTGGATTTCACCTTGTATCCCTTTGATACTAGCTTGCATTTCTTGTAATAATTCTAATATTTTTTCATACATTGCATTCACACTCCTACTTAATTGATTTGAGTCTTGCAATCTCATTCCAATTTTTAGATGTAGCCATTTCTACAAAATTCATATTATTGTCAATTCTATCTAGATGCTTATCTACTTCGTTTATATCTGTTTTAGCAATAAGTATATCTTTGTGTA
>NZ_JACVWG010000015.1:0-41264 GCF_020658465.1 Clostridioides sp. ES-S-0049-02 | reverse complement strand
TCTTTGACTAATTGTTTTCTTAAAGTATTCATAAAAAATCTCCTTTACGACATTTGATTATATTTAAATCATTGCCATAAAGAAGATTTTTATTAACCTTGAAGCACAAATTATTTTACATTACCCTACAAATATAAATAGTCTGTGTCTACTTCTACTTAATATTTCTATTAGAAGTTTACACAGACTAATCTACATTTTATTTATAACTATATTAACTATACATTTCTTCTAACTTAATTTATATCCAATCCTATAAATTACTCAAATTAAGATTACTTTTCTTCATAAAATGTTACATTCTTTATTACTATATCTATAGTTCCATCTTGATTTTGCTTTACAGTATATTTCATTGGGTCTTCAAAATCAGTTAGGTTCCCTTTTATATCAAAGCCATTATCAGTTTTTATACTTCTCTTTTTGAGCTTTTTCTCAACCCATTTTTTATCTATGCTAAAACCTTCATCAAGACCTTTTTCTTCCATATGCTCTTTAAAACTACCTTTTAATTCTTCATCCTTAATTGAATTATCAACAAAATCATTTATATCAATTTCATGTTTTTCTTTTAATGTATAATTTAATATACTTCTTACATCTTCTGCTTGTTTTATATCATTACTAAGAGCATTAGTTATCCAATTTTCGGCTGTATTTTTAAATACTTTTGTCTTATACTTATCATCATCTATTTTTTTAGCATGCAAAAATTCTGTTACAAACTTTGATTCTGAACCCTCTTTTTCTGCATCTTTGTCTAAGAGTCTTAGATGAAACTCATCATTCATTCCACTTAATCCAATTAAAGCTCCTTGTTTTTGTCTTAAAGTCTCTGGAATACCAATTTCATTTGATACCATTTGAATATTAAATTTATCATCTACAAACTCAATTGAATGAGTATACAATTTTTTATAATCTAATTTCAATATAGCAACACTCTTTTCATCTTTTACAGTATACAAGCAAATTGCCAAATCACAAGATTCTAATGCTGCATTAATCTTCATAACATCAAACAGATAAGATGCTATTTCTTTAGAGTTTTTTAAAAATGAACTTTCATCATATATTATTTGTTCACAACAATTTTTAATTAAATTGTCATTATAATCTTTAAAAATCCCTTTTCTTAAATCTTCATCCTTTGAAATTCTCTTTATTGCTTTTTGAAAAAATCCATCTACTTCTTGATTAACTTTACCTTCAAAATCATTTAATATTGGAACATCACTATTCTTATCCAAAACATGTATTATAAATTTATGTATTATCATATATATCACCCCATCTATCTTAATTTCGATATTAACTCTTGCATATCCTTTGGTATATCTGTTTTAAATTTTAAAATTTCTTTTGTTCTTGGTTGTTCAAACTCTAAGCTATATGCATGAAGAGCTTGCCTATTTATAAGATTTCCATCTATATAACCATATAACTCATCACCTATTATTCCATGACCTATATGAGCCATATGAACCCTTATTTGATGTGTTCTACCAGTTTCTAGCTTTACTTCTAGTACAGTTGCATTTTTTAATCTTTCTACTACTTTATAATGAGTAACAGATGCTTGCCCTCTTTCATCTATTACTCTCTTTATTGAATCCTCTTCAGGTCTATAAATTGGTTCATTTATAGTTCCCTCATCTTCATCTATAATCCCATTCACTACTGTTATATATGTTTTTTCAACTTTGTTTTCACTCATTGATATAGACAAAGTATGGTGTGCATAAGCATTTTTTGCTACTATAACAAGTCCTGAAGTGTTCATATCAAGTCTATTTACAAATCGTATTTTTACATTTTCTTTATGCTTCTCTATATAATAACTAATACCATTTGCTATTGTATTATCATAGTGACTTTTAGTTGGATGAACTACCATAAATGGTGGCTTATTTACCATAATTATATCAAAATCATCATATATTATTTGTAAATTTAAATCTTGTGGCTCAAAATTTGCTTTTTCTTCTTCTATTTTTACCTCTATTAAATCCCCACGAGACACTTTTAAACTTGGCTTTTTATATACACCATTTACTAATACACTTTTTTCTCTTTTCATTTTTGATAGTGACCTAACCGAAAAATTTAGCTTGTCCAGCAAAACTTCTTTTAGAGTCATTTCTTCTTCATTTGTATAGGATATAAGATTATATTTTTGATTTTCTTTTTTAAACAAACTTTTACCTACTTTCTTTTATATCTTCAAAACCATGATATTATATATTTTACACTATTTTTGTTTAATAGATAATAATTATTTTTTAACCATAAAAACCTGTAAGAATAACAAATAGTTACTCTTACAGGTTAAGTTCATGGTTAAATGTTTAATTTTTAAAAATTATAATCTAAAACTATCTTTTAACTATTAAAGTAGTTCCCATTCCACCACCTATACAAAGTGTAGCTAAACCAGTTTTAGCATCTCTTCTCTTCATTTCATATAAAAGTGTAGTAAGTATTCTTGCTCCTGAGCATCCTATTGGATGTCCTATAGCTATTGCTCCACCGTTAACATTAACTTTAGCCATATCTATGTTTAAATCTTTTACTACGGCTATAGATTGAGCAGCAAATGCTTCATTAGCTTCAACTAAATCTATATCTTCAATAGTCATATTAGCAGCTTCTAAAGCTTTTTTAGTTGCTGGAACTGGTCCATAACCCATTATTGTAGGGTCAACACCAGCTGTTCCATAAGAAACTATAGTTGCAAGAGGTTCTATTCCTAATTCTTCAGCTTTTTCTTTAGCCATTACTACTAACATAGCAGCACCATCATTGATTCCTGATGCATTACCAGCAGTAACTGTTCCATCTTTTTTAAATGCAGGTCTTAATTTAGCAAGTTTTTCTATTGTAGTACCAGGTTTAATATACTCATCTTTGTCTACTACAGTGTCACCTTTTCTTCCTTTTATAACCACTGGAACTATTTCTTCGTCAAATTTTCCTTCAGCTTGAGCTTTTTCAGCTTTATTTTGACTTGCAAGGGCTAATTCATCTTGTTCTTCTCTAGTTATATTCCATTGCTCTGCTATATTTTCAGCAGTTATACCCATGTGATAGTTATTGAATATGTCTGATAATCCATCTTTTATCATTGAATCAACAAAAGCAGTATCACCCATTCTTGCACCATATCTAGCACTTGGTACTAAATAAGGAGACATACTCATGTTTTCAGCTCCACCAACTAGCATTATATCAGCGTCCCCTAATGCTATAAGTTGAGATGCCATTGAAACAGATCTTAATCCAGAACCACAAACTATATTTATAGTCATAGCTGGTTTTTCTACTGGTATTCCTGCACCTAATGCTATTTGTCTTGCTATATTTTGACCAAGACCTGCTGTAAGTACTCCTCCTAAAAGTGATTCATCTATCATATCTGGAGTTATATTAGCTCTTTTTATAGCTTCTTTAGCTGCTGTTATACCTAAGTCTACTGCTGAAACTGATTTAAATGCTCCTCCAAAACTTCCTACTGCTGTTCTAGCTGCACTGGCAATTACTACTTCTCTCATATTCATTACCCCCATTAAATTAGATTTTTATCAGATTTTTGAGATTGTTTTTTTTTAGACAATATCAGTTAAATTTTTTAGATTTCAGTTCTTATTTATTATAATCATAGAATCCTATTTTAGTTTTTCTTCCTAATTGATTAGCTCTAACCATTTTAGCTAAAAGTGGATGAGGTCTATATTTAGTGTCTCCAAATTCAGTGTATAAAACGTTCATTATAGCTAAAACAACATCTAATCCTATTAAATCACCTAATGCCAAAGGTCCCATTGGATGGTTTGCACCTAGTTTCATAGCTTCATCTATTTCTTCTTTACTTGCAACGCCATCTGCATATATACCAACAGCTTCATTTATCATAGGTATAAGTATTCTGTTTACTACAAATCCAGGAGATTCAGATACATCTACTGGTACTTTATTGATACTCTTAGATAATTCAAATACTGTATCAAAAGTAACTTTTGATGTTAATTGACCGCTTATAACTTCAACTAATTTCATCATAGGAACTGGATTGAAAAAATGCATTCCTATAACTTTATCTGCTCTATTAGTAGAAGAAGCTATTTCTGTTATAGATAATGATGAAGTATTTGTTGCTAAAATAGTATCGTCTTTACATAACTCATCTAATAATTTAAAAACATCTTTCTTTATGTTCATATCTTCTACAGATGCTTCTATTATTAAGTCCATGTCTTTCAAATCTTCATAGTTAGTAGTTGAACTAACATGACTTAATATTTCTGCTTTTGTAGTTTCGTCCATTTTTCCTTTAGTAACCAATTTAGTTAAATTTTTATCTAATAAGCCTAAACATTTATCTATAGCACCTTGAGTTCTACTCTTTAAACATACATCATGACCACAACTTGCAAAAGTTTGTACAATACCACTTCCCATAGTTCCACTACCTATTACAGCTAATTTCATAGTTATAACCTCCTGTTATTTTAGTATTTATATTCTGTTAACTAGATTAAAGTATTTATTCAATCTAGTTAACAGCAAATATATTTTTAATTAGATTTGTTTATCCTTTTATAAAGTTAGCTTCTCTTTTTTCAATAAAAGCTGACATTCCTTCTTTTTGGTCTTTAGTTGAAAAACAAAGTCCAAAGAAATTAGATTCTATATCTATTCCAGTATCTATATCAGTTTGAGCACCAAGTTGTATAGCTTCTTTAGAGTATCTAACTGCAAGTTGAGCATTTTTAGCTATTGTTTTAGCTAGTTTTTCAACTTCTTCCATTAAAGCTTCTGGCTCGACAACTTTATTTACTAGCCCTATTTTTTCAGCTTCATCAGCTTTTATAACTTGACCTGTAAAGATTAATTCTTTTGCTTTTGCCAGTCCAACCAGTCTTGTAAGTCTTTGAGTTCCTCCATACCCTGGAGTTATTCCAAGGGTTACTTCTGGTTGCCCAAATTTAGCTTTAGCAGATGCAATTCTTATATCACAAGCCATTGCTAGTTCGCATCCTCCACCTAAAGCAAATCCATTTACAGCTGCTATTATTACTTTTTTACTATCTTCTATTTCTCTAAAAGCTTTAGCTCCTAGAAGACTAAAATCTTTAGCAGCTACGGCATCTAAATCTTTCATATATGCAATATCTGCTCCAGCTACAAATGCTTTTCCTTCCCCTGTCAGTATTACTACATCAATAGTTTCATCATTATTAATATCAGCAAATACTTCATAAAGTTCTTCTAAAGTTTTTGAATTTATTGCATTAAGGGCTTTAGGTCTATTCATTTTCACTGTACATATATTTTCATTTACTTCAACAGCTATATTCTCATAAACTTTAACATCGCTTGTACTCATAATACCCTCCCCAAGAAATTAGTTAGCTAAAACTTCACCTTTTTCTTTTGCAACACTTAATTGACTTATAAGTTCTGGAAGTACTTTGTGAACATCTCCAACTATACCAACATCAGCATATTTAAATATTGGAGCTTCTGGATTTTTGTTTATAGCAACTATAAACTCAGCATCTTCCATACCAGCTATATGTTGTATTGCTCCAGATATACCACATGCTATATAAAGGTCTGGTCTTACAGTTTTACCAGTTTGACCAACTTGTCTTGCTTTATCTAACCATCCTGCATCTATAGTTGCACGAGAACCAGAAACTTCTCCACCTATAACTTCAGCTAATTCATAAAGTATATCTAAATTTTCTTTTCCGCCCATTCCACGTCCAGCAGAAACTAATATTTTAGCATCTTCTATTTTAACTTGTTTTTTAGCTTCTTTTATTATTTCTACAACTTGAACTAATTTGTCAGCCTCAGTAAATTCTACTTTAAAACGATTAATTACAGCTTCTCTAGTTTCATCAACTTCATTTTTCTTCATAACGCCTGGTCTAACTGTAGACATTTGAGGTCTGAAATCTTTACAAACTATTGTTGCCATTATATTTCCACCAAAAGCAGGTCTTGTCATTAATAATAATTTTGTATCTTCAGCTACTGCAAGTCCTGTACAGTCAGCAGTAAGTCCTGTATGTACTCTAGCAGATACTCTAGGTGCTAAATCTCTACCTATTGAAGTTGCTCCAAATAATACAACTATTGGGTCCGCTGCTTTTATTG
Source organism: Clostridioides sp. ES-S-0049-02 (assembly GCF_020658465.1). Taxonomy (NCBI): domain Bacteria; kingdom Bacillati; phylum Bacillota; class Clostridia; order Peptostreptococcales; family Peptostreptococcaceae; genus Clostridioides; species Clostridioides sp. ES-S-0049-02. The sequence goes on along the minus strand of NZ_JACVWG010000015.1, from coordinate 35,099 downwards.
CTTCATATGCAGCCTTTGTATATGGTTCAGTTGTATACACTGCTAAAGCTTCATCATCTACTACTATTACTTCATCAGCTCCATAATGTGCTAATGTATCTATTAAATCTTCTACCTTACTACCTAAAAGTAATGCAGAAACTTTTGTATCATAATCTTTGGCTATTTCTGTTGCCTTTCCTAATAATTCTAAAGAAACAGTTTGAATTACATTTTCTCTTTGTTCTATTACTACTAAAACATTACCCATTCTTTATCCCCCCTTAATTATATGATATATTTTTCTTTTAATTTATCTATAATAATTCCAGCTGATGCTTTTGCATCTTCGTTGTATATTGTACCAGCTGGTTTAACTGATTTCGTAAATGATTTAAATACGCTAGTTGGAGAACCTTTTAGACCTAAGTTAGAAGGGTCAACTTCTATATCTTTTACAGTCCAAGTTTCTACTACATCATTTTCAAAAGAATCATATATTCTTCCAACCTTCATGTATCTTGGTGTGTTCATATCTTTAAGAGTTGTTATAAGGCATGGCATTTTAACTTTTAAGTCATGACAACAATCTTCAAATTGTCTTTTTACTAAAACATATTCGCCTTCAGTTTTTATTTCTTCAGCATATGTTATTGATGGAAGTTTTAAATGTTCAGCTATTTGAGGTCCAACTTGTGCAGTATCACCATCTATAGCCTGTCTTCCAGCTATTATAATATCAAAATCTATATTTTTTAATGCTCCTGCTAATGCTGATGAAGTTGCCCAAGTATCAGCACCTGCAAAGGCTCTATCTGTTAATAATATTCCTCTATCTGCACCCATTGCTAAAGCTTCTTTTAAAGCCATATCTGCTTGAGGAGGTCCCATTGTTATTACAGTTACATGAGCTCCCATTTCTTCTTTTAATCTTATCGCTTCTTCTAAACCTGCTTTATCATCAGGGTTTATTATACTTGGTACTCCATCTCTAATTAAAGTACCTGTATTAGGATCTAGTTTAACTTCTGTTGTATCTGGAACTTGTTTTATACAAACGACTATCTTCATAAATCCTTCCTCCATATCTATTTTAATATCGACCTATTGTGTATATTTTAATATCTCTATTTTAATAATTTTCCTGAAATAACCATTCTTTGAACTTCACTAGTTCCTTCATATATTTCAGTTATCTTAGCATCTCTCATCATTCTTTCTACTGGATAATCACGAGTGTATCCATATCCACCATGAAGTTGTACAGCTTTTGTAGTAACTTCCATAGCTGTTTCTGCTGCAAATAATTTTGCCATTGCTGCTTCTACTCCATAAGGTTTTCCTAAGTCTTTATTTATAGCTGCTTGATATACAAGATGTCTAGCCGCTTGTATTCTAACTTCCATATCAGCTAATTGGAATTGTGTATTTTGGAATTTTGATAGTGGTCTACCAAACTGTACTCTTTCTTTTACATATTTAACTGTTTCATCAAGAGCACCTTGTGCTAAACCTAAAGCTTGTGCTGCAATACCAATTCTACCACCATCAAGAGTAGACATTGCTATCTTAAATCCTTGGCCTTCTTTTCCAAGTAAATTTTCTTTAGGTATTCTACAATCTTCAAATATTAATTCACTAGTAGCTGAACCTCTTATACCCATTTTCTTTTCTTTAACACCAAAGCTAAATCCAGGAGTTCCTTTTTCAACTATAAATGCTGAAATTCCTCTATTACCTTTAGATTTATCAGTCATTGCCATTACTACATATATGTCACCAGCTATTGCATTTGTTATAAATATTTTTGAGCCATTAAGTATGTATTCATCTCCATCTAAAACAGCAGTAGTTTGTTGTCCAGACGCATCTGTACCAGCATTAGGTTCAGTAAGACCAAATGCTCCTAATTTTTCACCACTTGCTAATGGTCTTAAGAATTTTTGTTTTTGTTCTTCATTACCATATTGATATATAGGCCATGAACCAAGAGATGTATGAGCTGATAATATAACTCCTGTAGTTCCACAAACTCTAGACAATTCTTCAACAGCCATTATATAACCTACAGTGTCTCCACCTTCTCCACCATACTCTTTTGGATACGGTATACCCATCATTCCTGCCTTTGCCATTTTTTCCACTGTTTCATAAGGAAATCTTTCTTCTTCATCAAGCTCTGTTGCTAAAGGTTTAACTTCATTTTCAGCGAAGCTTACATATAACTCTTTAAGCATCTGATATTTTTTAGAATTTAAATCCATAATAGCCTCCTCAGTATTTTATAAATATTTTATTTTCATTTATTAATTAAAATCTCGGCAACATCTATAATAAAGTATTTGAGTATACGTCGAGAAATTTATAACCTTAATTAAAGTCCGCCCTATATTTATATGCAATTATATTAACCGATTATGACATTAATTTAATTATAAATTGTTAATTTAAAGTCAACTGTTCTTAAAAAAAATCTCGCTTTTTGGAATTTTGTGAAATTTCAAGCTAGAATAAGACTTCTCTCACAATGGTTATAGATAAAATAATTTGTTTATGATGTTCATTCTAGGGTATATCAATAGTAAATGTTATGTATATTAGTATTTCAACCCATATATAAATTTTTTCTATCATATCAAAATTATTTTAATAGAGCTAAATAATCATATTTTTTCGTGATTATTTTTGTTTTTTAAATATCTTACATTTATAATAGTATCACTCAAAGGATAATTTTTCAATAATTTCTAATTATTTTTTTAACAATATTTACTACATTTTTTCCATTTTTTTGTCATTTTTTTATTATTTTGAAGAAAAATCAGAATTTTTTAACTTTTTTTTGGATTATTAGTTTAAATTAGATTTTTCTCTTAGATTTATAAATATTTTCCACATAAAAATATCCCCACACAGACTGTATACAGGGATATTTTTTTACTAATTTTCACTATATTTTTTACCAATTTTTACAAACATCTACCCATTTCTCACACTTAGAAAATTTCTCCATTTCATCACATGTAAGTTCTATTGCTGAATTACTGCTACCACATGCAGGAAATACTGTATCAAATCTCTTCATTGAATCATCTAGATATACTTTTAAAGGATTTTTTAAACCAAATGGACAAACACCACCAATAGCATGTCCAGTAAAATTTAGAACTTCTTCTGGTGCTAACATTTTAGCTTTACAACTAAACTCATCCTTGTATTTTTTATTATCAATCTTAGCATCTCCAGCTGTAACAATTAAAATTGCATCCTCTCCTATTTTAAATGAAAGAGTCTTAGCGATTCTAGCTGGAATAACTCCTGCTGCTTCTGCCGCAAGTTCTACAGTAGCACTAGATTGTTCAAACTCTAGTATGCTATCTTCCCTTCCAAATTCTTTAAAATACTCTTTTACATTGCTTATTGACATTGAACACCCTCCTAACCTGAATATTTATAAATTTCATACTATTTTAATTATATATGCAATAACTTTATTTTTCAATTTTTTCAAATTACTCCATAACATTGGAATTCCATACATCATTATTTTTTCTAACTACTAGATATAAACCTTTTGCGATAGGCATTTCCACAGTAAATTCGCCCTTATATTCTACACTCATACCAGAGTCATTAAAATACCTGTAGTCAAAGTTTAACCCCTTTGGAATCACAAAATCGACATAACCTTGATTATTCGACTTTATCCCATAGTTTAAGGTTTTTTCAGTTATAGAATTTTTTTCATTAAACAAATCTATATTTACATAATAAGAGCATTTATTCTCTCCTTTTTTACTCTCAATACAATTCTCAAATCTCATTTTTGCACTGTTTAACCTATATCTGTATTTACTATTATTACTTATTTTGAATCTTATAACAGTACCAATTTCTTCGCTTCTTCTGCTATCAAAATCAAAAACAATTTCCTCTAAATGATTTATTTCATAATCTTTGACACTTACCATATCTCTATATGCTAATTTATTTATAGCTATGAATAGTGTAAAAACTCCCAAAATAAAAATTGAAACTTTTATAAACTTATTCATTTCTAATCTCCTTATATTTTACGCTATAATATTAATTAAAAACTTTTATAATTAAACTTATTTTTTTTTGAAATCTTAATAGAAAAATACATAGATATTATAAAAATCATTATAGTCAAAAATGTAATACTATATAGATTTATATATCTAGTATTAGTCATATCAGTAATATAATTTGAAAGGTATACGCCTCCTACCTTACTATAATTAACATGCTTTACTTGATATACTATCATACTAACCATTCTTAAAATACTCCCATATACAAAATAAACTAAAATACTTATTATTAATCCACAAATTTTCATTTTGCCATATCCAAATTTAAAAAATAAAGGAAGTACTATTGATAAAATTGCTAAAAATATATTTATAGAAAAGAACACATCATTTAAAACCATGCTTCTAAAAAACACTAATGATGTCAATTTACTTATTAAAGATGCAATTGTTGTTATAAAAATTATTAATCCCACACCTAATAAATACTTTGAATACACTATATCTTCAATACTAACTGGCATACTTCTTATAAATATTCTTGAATCACTTTCATAATCACATTCAAATGTATTTACAAAAATCAAATAACTTATGACAACACTTACAGTATAATACGAAATTGAATTAAGGAAAAAATAAAAAATAAAAAATAGCAATATGTACTTCAAATTACGAATCCCATCTGAACTAACTCCTACTATTAAATCTTTTCTTATCAAATTGAACATTATTTCACCTCATTTACATAATAATACATTAGTTCTTCTATAGTAGGATTTTTAACTTTATGTTTATCAATTTCTATCAATAAGCTTTTTACTTTTAAGCTATCTCCAACTTTTAGTAGTGCTTCACTATAATATTTATACTCTTTTACACCCACTATATTTTCTTTAATTTCGTCTAATTCTGCTTTATTTGCCCTAATTATTTTATATTCCTGCTCTATCATATCTTTCTTTATTGTAAAAATTTGATTTCCTTTATTTACAAAAATAAGATAATCCGCAATCCTAATTAAATTATCAGTATTGTGAGTTGAAATTATTACACTACTACTCCCATTTTTCACAAAATCTTTTAGATACTGCATTATTTCTTTTCTTACAATTGGGTCTATTCCAGCGGTTGGTTCATCCAAAATAAGTAGTTTTGCATTATGGCTAAGTGCATTTGCTAACATAAGCTTCTCAGATTGTCCTTTGGATAAATTCTTAATATGTATATTTTCTTCTATTTCAAATTTTTCAAGATATTCATCAAATCTTTCTCTATCAAAATTACTATAAAATAAAGATACTATTCTTCTAAACTCTTTCACCTTCAAATGCGGATAAAATTGTAAAGAATCATATACAAAACCAATATTGTTTTTAAAACTTACTGGAGAGTTGTCAATTGTTTCATTACAAAGTTCAATTTCACCTTCATCAGCATCAATAATCCCCATTATAATTTTTATTAAAGTTGTCTTTCCAGAACCATTTGGTCCTATAACTCCAATAATCTCTCCTTCTTTTAATTCCAAGTTTATATTATTTAATTTAAATTTACCTAATTTTTTTGTGATATTTTTTACCTTAAACACGTCTTCACCTCTTATGTAATTTTTTATACCCCCTATACATATTTTAACACATTCACAACAAGCTAGGTCATTTATAAATTTATAAATTAAGAGTTATAAAACTATGTTATAATACAAAGTATGAAGAGGTGAATATATGAAAAGAATTATAACTATAAATGCAAACCAATTAAATAAGTCCCTTGAGACTAAAGAACTCTTAACTAGAAAACTTGTCAACGCTGGCTTTGAGGTGTATTCAGATATTTATCCAGATACAGAACTTATTATATCAATTGGCGGTGATGGCTCTTTTTTAAGAACAGTTAGAGATTTCGATTTTCCTGAAATTCCCATAATGGGTATAAATACGGGACATCTGGGATTTTTTCCTGATATTTTACCAGATAAGATTGATAGCTTTATTGAAGCTTATATAAAAAAGGATTATATTATTCAAGAAATGTCACTTCTTAATGCTGAAGTATATACAACTACTAGCGGCTCTAACATGCTTGCTGTAAATGAAGTTGTTATAAGAGGAGACAAGTCTAGAACTATACATCTTAATCTAAGCCTTGATGATAAACATATACAAAATTTTAGTGGAGATGGTATGATTATTTCTACTTCCACAGGTTCAACCGCCTACAACTATTCTGCTGGTGGTAGTATTGTTGATATAAAACTTGAACTTATGCAGATTACACCTTTACATCCAATAAACACTAATGCATATAGATGTTTTACATCAAGTATAATATGTTCAAATGAATCTGTTATAAAAATTGCACCAGAATACAGATTTGAAGATTCATTATTGATTGTTGTTGATGGTGTTGAACACAGATTTAGACAAATTGAAAATATAAAAGTTAGCATGTCTGATGCAAAAATAAAATTACTTAGGATGTCAAATTACGAATTTTGGCATAGAGTATCTGAAAAATTTTTATAGACTGCACTTAGGAGGATTTTAATATGAAAATAGGAATAATGAGTGATACTCATGGTAGTTTACTTTACTTTGAAAAAGCATTAAATGTATTATCTGATTGTGATATTCTTTTACATGGAGGAGATGTATTATATCATGGTCCTAGAAATGATATTCCAGAAGGATATAACCCTAAAAAATTTATTGAAGTATTAAACAAATTAGAAAATATTATAATTGTTAAAGGTAACTGTGATGCAGATGTCGACCAGATGGTAATAGAACATCCTATTCAAAGTCCTTATGTCATGAGCCAATTTGGAGAAATTAGGATTATATTAAATCATGGTTATACAGAAACAGAAGAAGAAATTATTGATAAATCAAAGAAAATGGGTGCTGACATATTAGTTTTAGGACATACTCATGTAAAGAAACTATATATGGATGACAATTTAATAGTTATAAACCCTGGAAGTACTTCTATCCCCAAAGATGGAAGCCATTCTGTAGCAATTATAGATATTATAAAAACTGATGATGAAGATGAACTTGAACTTGATATCAATTTAATCGATATTAATACTGGAAATATAATCAATATTAACTAAATGTAGTATTCCATAAGAATGTATTAAAAACGTTAAAGGCTAATACTTAAAACATATAGAGTAAATTTAATTACAAAAGTAAAATATATTATAAAAAGACACTTTACACTAAAGTGTCTTTTCTATTCTATATCATCAGAAAACTGTATAACAACATACGATATTGTAAAGTATCACAAAATTTCTACTAATTATGTTTTAAATAACTTCATCTGTATAACCTACAATATTATAAAGTGTATATTTGCACAAAAACAAGTAAACTAGGCTATTTGCAACTTAATTAGAATTTCAAATACATTAATTCAAACTTCTAATTAAACATAACTTAGTTTACTTGTCTCTATTATATAATATTGCTAATTGATAAAACTACTGTAATCCTAATGCTTCTGTATAAGGATTACTATTTTTTCCTCCACCAACTTGTACAAACTTATTTGCTTTTACTTTCTTTATAAAACTTTGTTGCCCATTACTTAAACTTCCACTTGCAAGAATGACAGGCGATTTTGTTTTTGCTGCCAATACTCCAGCAGCAAGCCCATCAACTAAATCAGCTTCTCTACCACTTCCATCCTTTGCAAAATACATATTACTAACCTTACTTAATTTTCCATAAAATTTTTCTAAAACTTTAGCATTTGTGTCTTTTCTATCTGTTCCAGCTAGTCTTTCTGAATTTACTAGTTGTCCCTCAAGTTTTTTGCTTATATTATATTCTCCACCTATTATGTATGTCTCATTTGAATTTTGTGTTATAAAACTTTTAGCCTCACTTCGTATACTATCTTTACTTGCATATATTATAGCCATATTATCACTTGCAGCTGGACTTGATATAGAAGTTGCATCTGCTAGACCATTATAGCCATTAACTACTGCTATTTTTGAAACGCCTAAATCTCCTGTATCATCCAATTGTTTAGTAAGAAGCAAAGAAGTTTCTTCTCTATCTGCTCCTCCAATTCTGCTTACTAAAACACCTGTATCTTCAAGATATTTTTTTACATTTGATGAAATTGCTCCTTCACTTCCAATTAAAATAATTTCTTCAGGATTAAGTCTTGTTATCTCATCTGCTACATTTTCTGGTACATTATTTTTATTAGTAAGTAGTATTGGAGCATCCAATTTGCTTGCCAAAGGAGTTGAAGCTAGTGCATCTGGTAATGAATTTGAATTTACTAGAAAAACCCTCTCTGAGCCATTATTCCATCCACTTTGAGATATTTTTATAGCTGTATCAAATCTATCTTCCCCAATTAACTTTTCTCCCTTTGGAGATTTTCTGTTTTGAATATAGCTATTCATATTTTCCTGCGAATTTTGATTCTTGCTAGTTGTATCTGCATATACACAGCTAGGCATTACAAGCCCTAATACAAGTGCAAATACCATTATTTTTTTAGATTTAATTTTCAATATAATTCCCCCTTATTTAAAATATTAATACTTATAGACACTCTGCAATACTTATTTATACCCCAAAGTAAATATAATTACCTTTTATCAAGATAATTATAAAATAGCTACATCATCTTAAATACAAAACAAACTTATAATCCATTTGTTTCATAAAGAATGATATAGCTATTATAACTTTAAACTCTTAATTTTTGAATACTTTTTAACTAAACTCTTTCAGCATATTTTTCAGCTATTCTTATAATTAATTTAGTAGCTTTCTCCATAGAACTAACTGGAATACATTCATTTTTACCATGGAAGTTTAATCCTCCCGTAAATATATTTGGACAAGGTAGTCCTTCAAATGATAGTCTTGCACCATCAGTACCACCTCTTACAGGAACTAAACGTGGCTTTATGCCTACTTCTTCCATTGCCTCTTTGGCTATATCAACGATGAACATAACTGGCTCAATCTTTTCTTTCATATTATAATAAGAATCTTTTAAGTCTAGTTCCACTCTATTATCATATTTCTTATTTATTTTTTCTATATTTTCTATCAATATAGATTTTCTTTGTTCAAATTTTTCTCTACAATGGTCTCTAATAATATAAGCCATGCTTACAGTTTCAACATTTCCATTTATAGTATTTAGATGCCAAAAGCCTTCATAACCTTCTGTTGTTTCTGGTCTTTCATCCGCTGGGAACATTTCTGATATTTCAGCTGCTATATGTATAGCATTGACCATTTTATTCTTAGCTGAACCTGGATGAACGTTTCTACCATGTATAGTAATAGTTGCATTTGCTGCATTGAAGTTTTCACATTCAAGTTCTCCAACTACTCCTCCGTCTAAAGTATATGCATATTTTGCTCCAAATTTTTTAACATCAAATAGATTTGCACCTCTTCCAATTTCCTCATCAGGTGTAAATCCTATTTTTATATCTCCATGCTTAATTTCAGGATGATTGATTAAGTATTCTATTGCAGTTACTATTTCGGCTATTCCAGCTTTATCATCAGAACCAAGCAAAGTTGTTCCATCAGTAACTATTAAATCATCTCCTTTAAATTCTACTAATTCTGGAGAATCTTTTATATAGGTAACAACATTTAATTCTTCATTTAAAACTATATCTTTTCCATCATAATTTTTTATTATTCTTGGTTTAATATCTTTTCCACTTATATCTTCAATTGTATCCAAGTGTGATATAAACCCTATAGTATCTACACCTTCAACATTTCCTTTTAAAGTAGCCATTACATAACTGTTTTCATCTAAACTTACTTCATCAATACCAATTGATTTTAACTCTTCAACTATATATTCAGCTAAAACTCTTTGACCTTCTGAAGATGGACAATTTTCACATTGAGAATTCGATGTTGTATCAAATGATACATACTTTAAAAATCTTTCTACTACTTTTTGCTTCATGCATATACCTTCTTTCTTACAATATTAATGGAATTTTTATTTATTAGTGAATAAAATTTTACTACAAAAATATATTAATTATTTATAGTTAAAAGATATCCACCTTCTTAAGTATATCATGCATACATACCAAACCCAAACAAAAAATTACTCCTATTATTCCCTTTACCTGAATTCCAATAAAAATTGCAGCCAGTGTTGCTAATGGATTTAACCCAACATTTACTGATACTAATTTAGGTTCAAGTATTTCTCTTATCAGAGACAAAACAAAAAATATTATAGTCATACTTACAGCTATAAAATAATTTTTTATAAGAAAATAGTACACGATTATTGGAAGGTATATTGTTATTATTCCTAAAAATGGAATTAAGTCCATTAAAGCTCCTACAAAAGCTACTATAAGACCATATTTCAATCCAAATATAGCAAAACTTCCCCATATAGTAAAAAAAGTTATAGCCATAAGTATTGTATAAGCTCTTATATACCCTACAAGAGAAAGACCTGCTTCCTTCTTTACATTCTTTACCTTTTTTCTTACATCACTAGTAAACATATTATAAAAATTATTTTCAATTTTATCTAAATCTTTTGCTATAAAATATGTAGCAATAAACAAAGTAATTATAAATATTATAATATATGGAATAGAAGTAGCCAGTCCAATTATACTTGTAAGGAGATTTTTTGTAATATGCATTACTTCATTACTAAACTTACTTACTAATTGTTCTATATCAAAGTTAGCTATTTCTTGAAATGATTTCATATAGTTATTTACTTTATTTAAAAAATACATAATTGTATTGCTTATATCTTCAGGGTTAGCAGATATATTATTTAGGAATCTCATTAATTCTTTCACTGAATTTATTGCTATTATTGTAGTAACTGTACTTACTACTGCTACTGCAAGAAAACTCAAAACTAATGTAGATACACCCTTATTGATGCTAAACTTATTTTCTAATTTTTGGGATATAGGATTAATCATAAGAGCTATTATTCCACCTAAAAAAAATGGAGCTATGTATGGAAACGCTTTATAAATAAAAATAAACAACAATGTGTATATACAAAAAAAGATAGTGTTATTTTTTAATTTGTATAAAAAATCATTTTCTAATATATTCATCTTAAAAATCTCCTTCCTTCTAATTTATATTTCTATTTTGTCCATTTAATACTAGTTTTATTTGAATATAAAATAAAAATAAGTGCATTAAATATAGAATTTAAATTCTACATTCAATGCACTTATAATAAATTTAAGAACATTATTACATCATGTATATATTCTTATTTTTTTTATTCTGTTTTTTTCTATACTTTCTATACAAAATCTTATATTATCAACTTCAATTACTTCATTTTCTTCTGGCAGTCTGCTTAAATGTCCAATTATAAACCCACCTATAGAATCAAATTCTTCAGATTCTAAGTTTACACCTATAAGTTCATTGACATCACCAATTTTAGTACTTCCATCTACAATATACTCATCTTCTTTTATAACTTGTATTTCATCTTCTTCTTCATCATATTCATCTTCTATATCACCAACAATTACTTCTACTAAATCTTCTATAGTCAAAAGCCCAGATGTCCCACCATATTCATCTACGACTATAGCCATTTGACTTTTTTCAAGTTTCATCTCTTCAAGAAGCTGTGTTATCTTTTTAAACTCATATGTGAAAAATGGTTCTCTCATATAATTTTTAATATCAAATGACTCTATTTCCTCATCTGATAAAAATATAATATCTTTTATATTAAGTATTCCTATAATATCATCTACAGTTTCTTCATATACAGGCATTCTACTTAGTTTTTCTTCTTTAAATACTTGTATGATTTCATCGTAACTATCTTCCATATCTATAGCTACCATATCTATTCTCTGTATCATTGCATTTTTAGCTTGCATATCTCCAAATTCAAATACATTATTTATGATTTCTCTTTCTTCCATTTCAAGGACGCCTTCTTCATGGCTTACATTTACCATAGTTTTTAATTCCTCTTCAGTTATAAATGACTTGGCTCCTTTATGTGTTATACCAAACAATTTAAATATAACATTCGTAATTATATTAAATACCCATACTACTGGTCTTAATACAAATATAATTACTCTTATAGGCTTAGATACCAAAAGAGAAACCTTTTCTGAGTTACTTGCTGCTATAGTCTTTGGAGTAATTTCACCAAATATTAACACTAGTACTGTCATAACAGCTGTAGCAATTGCTACTCCTTTTTCTCCCATCAACCCTATAAACAGTGACGTTGATATGGATGTTGCTGCTATATTTACAACATTATTTCCAACTAATATAGAACTTAAAAGTTTATTTGGGCTTTCTATTAATGAACTTACTAACTTAGCTCCTTTGACTCCTTCATCTTGCATATATCTTATTCTGATTTTACTTAAAGACATTAAAGCTGTCTCTGATGCTGAGAAAAATGCAGACCCCATAAGTAATACTACTAAAATTATAATCTGGACCAAACTATTGGGCGATTCCAACACTTACCACACTCCTACTTACTTGTTTTTTTATATTGACATTAATTATAAATAAATTTAATATTAGTTTTAATTATATCACAATTATATATTTTTTGGAAATGTTAGATAATATATTCAATTAACATATTGTTTCTAACTGTATTCAATTTTTACTTTTGAACCTACACCAGCTTCACTTGATGAAACCAATAACTTAACAGGAACCCTATTTTTAAGTTCTTCGACATGACTTATTATACCCACACTTAGATTATTACTATGCAATCTTTCCAATGATTCTATAACAATCTCCAAAAGTTCACTGTCCAATGAACCAAATCCTTCATCTAAGAAGAAGAATTCAAGCGGTGCACTTCCTTTTAATTGTATTTGAGATGAAAGAGCAAGTGCTAATGATAGTGAAGTTAAAAATGTCTCTCCTCCAGATAGAGTATCAATACTTCTTCTTTCTCCTCCATTAAAATTATCTCTCATTACAAAATTGAGTGTTGAGTCAATTTCAAGTGCATATCTTCCTTTAGTTATTCCTTCTAGTCTTTTTGATGCTTCTAAAGCTATATACTTTAGTTGATTTGTAGAGACATATTCTACAAATTTATTTCCTTGTATACATTTATCTAATTCTTCTAACAAATCTACTTTATGTTCAACCAATCTAAGTTCCTTATTAAAATCATTTATCTTATCTAAAGAATCTTTTAATGTTAGCAACCTATTTTGATTAGCTCCAATGTCTTTGGATATATTTCCTATTTCTACTTTCATATTATAAATATTATCTTTTAATTGTTCAAAGTATTCTTTTTTAATAATTCTTCCATTTAATTTTTCTTTTGATGATTTTATTTTAAATGATAATAACTTTTGTTCTTCTTCATATTCTAATATTTCTTCAATCAATTTTTTTACTTCTTCACTTTCTAATAACGCTCTTTTTACTGCGTATATACTTTCAAACTTATTTTCTGCTAGCAGTTTATTTAATATTATTTTTTGTTCTTTATATTGTTCTTTAGCAGTTTTAAGTCTTCCATCTATATTGTGCTTTTCAGCAAGATTTTTTTCATATTCTGACCTTTGTTCTTCTAGCTTTACTTTACTAGACTCTTCTTGTTCTAGTATCTTGCATATACGTTCTTCAACACTATGTAAAAGATTTTCAGCTAAATCACCTTTTGTTATGTTAATTACTTCTTTATACTTACTGTCTCTATGCACTTTTTTTTCTACATATAACTCTCTAGCTTTTATTAACTCTAATTCTATTTCATGTAACTTACTTTCTTGTTCTCTTATTTTAATATCTAATAAATCTCTGTTTTTTAATAAGTTTGAATATCCAGTATTTAATAATTCTAATTTTTTTTCATTTTCTCTTATTTCTTCTACTTTTGATGATAGATTTGAAACTTTAGTAATTGTTTTTAATCCTAAATACTCTTGTTTTAATTTCTTACATTTATGTTCCAGGTTTTCAATTTCGATATTTAAGTCTTTTATTAATTTCTTATAGTTATTCAGACTTTCATTTATCTTTAATTCTTCTTTTTCAATTCTATTTTTTTCTTCTTTTGCCAATGTTATTTTATTTTCGGTGCTTTCCTTCTCTTTTTCCCACTCTTGAATATTAGACTTAAGTACAGCTAATTTTCTTTGTTCATCATCAAGTCTTTTAAATAATTGACTTGATGGAATTTCCCCAAGCTTTCCTTTTACATCTTCCAATTCTTTAGTTTTCATTTTTTCTACAGACACATAACCACTTACTTTAGAATTTAATTCTTCAATATTGTGTCTTATGCTTACTTTTTCTTTTTCCAATTTATCCAATTTGTCTTTGACAAAAACTATATTTTCATCATAATTAGTTATATTATGATTTTCATGGTGCTTTGAAGCACAAACTGGGCATGGCACATTTTCTTTTAATTCACGTCTAAGTTCAGAAGCCAAATTCAAGTATTTCAGTTCTTCCAACTCTTTCTCAAGGTCTTCTCTATTTTTTCTATTATTCTCAAGCTTTTCATTTACTAGACTTAGCTCTCTCTCAATATTAAATTTCTTTTCTAAAACTACCTTTAATTCATCTTGTATATTATTTTTCTTACTTTCATTTTCTTTGGTATTATTTGCCTTATTTCTTAATTCAGTTACATATTCAGATTTTAAAAGCAAATCTTCACTTTTACCAGGACATTTCTTAAGAAGAACATCTAAATGAAGAGACAAACTTTCTAGGTTATGGTTGATATCATTTTTATCTCTATCAATATATCTAACTTTTAAATTTATATCTTCTGTATCCTTAGATATTTCTCCTAGCTTATTTATTTTTTGAGTTTTCTCTTCTAGTACTTTATTATAATCTTTCTCATATTCATATGCTAAAAATATTTTTTGTTTTAATTCTGCACTTATATTTACTTTATCTATTTTTCCTTCAACTTCTTTTACAGACTTAATAACTGCTTCTTTTCTAGATTCAGAATCTTTTTTTAGTTTTTCTAATTCCATTTTGTTTTTACTTAAATCAAGGCCATTTTCTTTTAATTCTTTTAATTCCTTATCTAGTAAAACTAATTCTTCTTCTAGTTTTATTGCTTGTTGTAACTTTATTTTTTCCTCACTTAACTTAGGAACTTCTTCATTTTTAATTCGACTTATTTTTTCATATCTATGCTTTGTAACTTCAAGTTCTTGATTTAAAATTACTAATTTTTTATCTAAATTATCTACTGTGAAACTGTCCTCTTTTATTCTTTTTTCTAAATTTTGAACTGTGCCTATATATGGGTCCACTCTTCTTGCATTATTATCATTTTCTACAAGATTAGTTTTTTCTTTTATCTCATTGCTTTTTAGATTAAGTTCATTTTTTCTAAGTTCATTTTTCTCTAGTTTCAATTGTTCCTCATATATTACTTTACTCTCTTCATAAGATTTTTGAGCTAAATCTAAAGTTTTATTTTTATCTTTTTCTAGTTTTTTTAACTCTATTAGTTCTTGATTGATATTATTATACACTTCTTCTGTAATTCCATCGTATTGACTTAATTTTGATTTCAAGTCTTTTAACTTTTGCAAATGTAAATTTTTTCTCTTTTTTACCTTATCTCCAAGACTTCTTCCATACTTTTCAAGATTGAAAATTCTCTCTAACATGTCTCTTCTATCTGCACGTGATAATCTCAAAAACTCATTGAATTTGTCTTGTGGTAAAACTACTGACCTCGTAAAATCGTTTGATGTTAGTCCTACAACTTGAGCCACTTTTTCATTTACTTCAACAACTTTATCAGCCAAAACATTTTTTGTATTATCATTTAACACCTCTACTAATCTAGCGCCAGAAGTTTTTGTTCCTGTTTTACTTCTTACAATAGTTCTATCTACAATGTATCTTCTTCTTGTATTTTTGCTTCCTATCTCAAATTCATATGATATAATTGCTTTGTCACATACACTGTTTATATATTCTTTTGTATTTCTAGATATATTTCCATACATAGCAATGGTTATGGCATCTAAAATTGTAGATTTCCCACTTCCAGTAGTCCCAAATATTCCAAACAAACCTCTTTCAATTAGCTTTTCAAAGTCTATAACTTGTTTATCAATATAACTATTAAGTCCAGTCAGTTCTAATCTAATTGGTCTCATCTGTTGATTCACCTTCTTCACTTATTATATCTAGAAATAAATCCATAAGTTCTCCTTTTGGTTCTACTCCTCTACTAAAGGAATAAAATTCTTTGAATAATTCTGCCATAGACTTTTCTTTTATATCTACACTTTCTTGTTCATAACAAGATGTTATTATCGGTTTTATCTCTATTATGTCTTTTAATAATTCTTTCATTTTTTTAATTTCACTTTGAGATATTATCTCATCAGTATTTATTTCAAAGTATGACCAAATATCTCTACCTTGATTTTTCTCACATATATCTAAAGCTTCATCTATACCATTACATTTAAATACTTCTATTGGCTTGTAATTATTAAAATAAATTTCCTCGATATTTGGTTTTTCTCCTGCTTTTATATCCACTATATACGCACCTTTAGTATATGCTCTTTCATCTTTGCTGTATTGAAGCGGAGAACCAGAATAATATGCATTTAAACGTTCAGAAGCTTTTTGTTGTTTGTGCAAATGTCCTAATGCAGTATATTGAGCTTTTTCTGGTAAGTCTTTTTTTTCAACCAGAAAGCTTCCCCCTAGTTGTATTGGTCTCTCTGATTCTGTACTCTCTCCACCTATTACAAATATATGTGATACTGCTATATTTATAGTATCGCTTCTAAAATTTTCTCCTAAACTTCTAAATATATCACCTACTTTTTCAGAGTAAGTCTTTTGCTTTTCCAAATCATCTTCACTTGAAAAAACCTCATTTAATCTTTTTTCACTTGGATAAGGTAATGTAGCAATTACAATACTTTCTCCATTTATATTTAGTGTTGTGCATCCTTGTACAGCCTCTATTATTTCAAACTTTTCATACTTAGCTCTTTCTGTAGAACTTGATGGATAACCAAATATAAGTATACCCTGTTCATGTGCTAAAGGTGTTATTGCAGAAAGTCTCTCTGGATTATCATGATTCCCAGAAATTATTATTACACATCTTTGTCCATTATTAGCAAGTCTTGAAACAGTTCTATAAAACAGTTTTTCTGCTTGAGCTGGTGGATTAGAATTATCATATATATCACCAGCAATTATTACCATATCAACTTCATTTGATTCTACTATTTGTATGAAGTCCTCACAAAATTTTGCCTGCTCTTCAATTCTAGAGTGGCCTTCTAGGTATTTCCCTAAATGCCAATCTGATGTATGAATGAATCTCATTTTTTCCCTCCCCATTTATATTTATGTCTAATTTATATCAAAATAATTAATAACAAACAGCCTCATCAATTCCAAATAAATATATACATTTTTCTTTTACTGATTTTCCAGTTAAAGTTTCAATAACATCTGCATATAAATCTAATTGTCTCTTATATTTCTCTATTATCTGATTTATATTTTCTTCATTTACAAAATCTGTTTTATAATCTACTAAAACTATCTGATTATCTTCTTCAAAATAAGCATCAACTATACCTCTTAACATGACACTTTCTTTGTCATAAATTTTCTTATCATCATTTTTTATCAATTCTTCATAAAGATATATATCTTTCATATTTACTTGTGCATAAATTGACTTTTCTCTATTTATAAGTTCAGCATTTAACATCCTTTTTCCTATATTAGATGTAAAAAATTTATATATTTTATAAGGATTTACTATACTAGCTTGCTTTTCTGTTATTATACCCTTTGAAATAAAACTTTTTATTTGCATCTTTATATCACTTATGTTGTTTACCTTCTTTAAATCTAAAACTTCCATAACTAAGTGAATTATTGTACCTCTTTCTGCTCCATTTATTTTTTCTTTTTCTTCATCATTTTGAATAAATAGAGGTTTTTTTAAGGTTATTTTTTGTTCGAATATAGTATTTATCAACTCTTCTTCATAATTATTTTGTATCTTTTTTATTTCTGTAACTGATATACTAGCAGGTTTTTTTGTACTAAATTCATATGGATATATATAGTCTAACTTTTCTTCTATTTCAGCATAATAATCGCTATCAGGCTCATCTACATCTATTTTTTCAAGAATTTTTTCAATACTTTCTTTTTCTTCATCATTTTTCTTTTGTATTAAAATATCATCCTTATTCCATAACTTTCCATACCATTTTGAATTATGTTCAACATTAAATGGTACATCTAATCCCATATCTTCCAATAAATTAGATAAATCTTTATGTTTTAATACACAAGGCATTATCCAATCTAAGAAATTCTTACTTTTTAGTATTTCATATTGTGATATTGTATCTAAATTTTCAATTCCATTGGACCATTTTTTCATGCTATCTTGTACATTTCTAGTAGAGCCTGTTATAATCAGTTTCTCTTTTGCCCTCGTAAATGCAACATATAAGACTCTCATCTCTTCTGATAAATTTTCTATATTTATTTTGCTTTTTAGTGCTTCTTTAGCTATACTTGGAAAAGAAATTCGTCTCTCATAATCCACAAACTGAGGTCCATATCCTAAGTTATGATGATATAAAATACTCTTTTTAAAATCTTGAGTATTGAAATTTTTTCCCATAGCAGAGCATATAACTATTGGAAATTCTAGACCTTTACTCTTATGGATACTCATTATTCTAACAACATTTGCATTTTCTCCAAGTGTTTTTGCACTCCCCATATCAGAGCTAGATTTTTTTAATTTCTCTATAAAATTTACAAAGTTGAATATTCCCTTAAAGCTAGTCTCTTCAAATTGTTTTGCTCTCTCAAAAAGTACTTTCAAGTTGGCTTGTCTTTGACTTCCACCTGGTAATGCTCCAACATAAGCATAGTATCCAGTTTTTGTATATAAATACCATATAAATTCATCTGTACTCATGTACATTGATTTTTCTTTGAATTCTTTTAGTTTAATCAGAAAGTCTTTGCTTTTATTTATACATTCTTCACTTGGTACAAAATCCGACTTATTTTCATTCTGTGATTCTGTAAATTCATCATACTCTGATGTACTTTCTAAAACTTCATAAAAAGTTTTATCTTTATTTTGAATTCTAATATCAATTAAATCTTCTGGTGTAAATCCAAATATAGGTGACTTTAACACAGCTATAAGTGGTATATCTTGCATTGGATTATCTATTATCTGAAGTAATGATAGTATTGTTTTTATTTCAATTGTATCAAAATATCCAACTCCAACATCAGCATAAGTAGGTATATCCATATTCATCAACTCATCTGCAAACACAGGTGCCCATGCAGATGTAGCTCTTAAAAGAATCACTATATCCTTAAATTCCACAGGTCTATAGGCATCAATTCCTTTATCATAGACTTTTTGAATCTTTCCATCTTCATTGGCTCTCATTAAATCCTTAATAATCTTTCCAACCATTCTAGCTTCAAGTTGTATATTGTCTAGTTCTTCATCTTCTTCTACTTCATTTTCTTCATTATTAACATTATTATCTTTATTATTTATAATATCATTACTAGGTTTAGTATTTTTTTGTATAAGGTGTATTTCTGTTGCTCCGCCAACAATAGAGTTCTCATCTAAATCTGATTTAAAATCTGCACCCAAATTAAGTCTTTCTTTTTCTGTATATTCAATCTCTCCTATATTCTCATTCATTATATTTTCAAATATATAATTTACAGAGTCTACAACTTCTTCTCTACTTCTAAAGTTTTTATAAAGCATTATTTTTCTGTGAGAACTTCCTTTTTCATCTTTATAGCTATTGTACTTTTGTAAAAACAACTCTGGTTTTGCTTGTCTAAATCTATAGATACTCTGCTTTACGTCACCAACCATAAATCTATTTGGAGTATCTATGTTTGCTACAGTTTTGAGCAGTACTTCTTGTACAAGATTGCTATCTTGATATTCATCTATAAATATTTCATAGAAATTATCTCTATACCCCATAGCTATATCAGAAGGTACGATATTTCCGTTCTCATCTATATTCGTAAGTATATTTAAGGCAAAATGCTCTATATCATTAAAATCTATTATTCCTTTTTCACTTTTTTTATTGCTGTATTCTTCTTCAAATCTTAGAACAATATTGGATATTGGTTTAACTATATTATAAAGATATTTAATTTCGTCTTTAATAGATTCGCTATCTTTATTAAATGTAGCATTTATTATACTTTCTAAAGATTTTTTAATTTTATCTCTTATTACTTTTGCTTTTTCTTTTGATTCTTTTATATATGAAGGAGCATCTTTTGGTATCCTTTTTATACCTTTTACATAGTTTTCAAAAGACATACTTGACATCTTCTTATGTGCCTCATTCCATGATTTATTACATGCTTCTGAAATATCGACCACTCTCTTATACTCAATCGAAAGCTTCTCTGTAAAAGTTTCTAGCTCTTCTATTGACTTAACTTCTTTTAAGGCCTTTTCCATATTTGAGCAAATTCCATCAATTTCTATTTTTACAGTGTCTAATATAGCTCTAGCCCAAATAGATTCTGAAAAATCAAAGTCCTCATCAATGTTAAATCTCTCTGCTGAATCAACAAGCCATTTTTTAGGCTCAGGAGAAGCCATTGCAAATGAATATATTCCTAAAATAATATCCTGAACCTCTTTATCTCCGCCTCTTTCTGCATAACTTTCAACTAAATTTAAAAAACCCTCTTCTCTTTCTTCATATAATTTTTCAAATACTTCTTCTATTGCCTCTTGTTTCAAAATAGCGCATTCAGTTTGGTCTCCTATTCTAAAATTAGGGTCTAGGTTTATTCTATGGAAGTTTGATTTTATAACATCTAAACAAAATGAGTGTATTGTTGTAATACTTGACTTATTTAATAAGACAAGTTGATTTTGTAAATGTTTATTTTCTGGATTTTCATCTAATGCTTTTCCTATAGCATCACCTATTCTCTCTCTCATTTCTGATGCAGCCGCATTAGTAAATGTAACTACTAATAATTTATCTATATCAATTGGATTTTCTCTACTTGTTATCATTTGAATTATACGTTCAACCAGTACTGCTGTTTTTCCCGACCCAGCAGCAGCTGCAACAAGTAAGTTACAGTCTCTACTTTCTATAACTTCTGTTTGCTCTTTTGTCCATTTAGGAGAACTCATCAATCAACATCTCCTTCCATCATTTTTATTATCTCTTCATTGCTCTTATTATTTAAAATTTTATATTTATTATCTTTCATAGTTGAATCAAATTGACATATAGCTGAATAATCACAAAAATCACATGATGTTCCCTCTTTATGTTTATATGGAGATATCTTTATTTCACCACTCAACATTTCTTCACATAAATCCTTTATCGCATGTTTTACATATTTTCTAAGTAACCTAAAATCTTCATAACTTACTGTAGATGTGCTTTTACCTACATTTCCATCCTTTGTAAGACCTACTGGTATTACTAATGAATTTTTTCTTTTTCCATCTATCAATGACTTATCCATCTCTTTTATTATATGAGAATCTTTTACCACAAGCCCTTTCATTCTAAGCTCTTTTAATATTGCTTCTTGAATTTCAGCGTCATCTTTATCTTCATTAAACTTTGCTATTGGGTTATTTATTCTACAATATAATATTGCTGCTGGATTTAAATTTATATCTTCTTCTTTTACACTTTCAAGGATTGCATCAAGATATACAAGTAATTGTAATTGTAGACCATAGTATATCTCTGTTAAACTTATAGCTTTATTACCTGATTTATAATCTACTATTCTTATATATTTGTTTTCACCTTCTTCAAACTCATCTACTCTATCTATTTGACCGATTAAATTTACTTCTTCTCCATTATTCAAAACTATTTTTATAGGAGGGTATTTACCGTCTTTACCAAATTTAACTTCATAATCTACAGGTTCAAATGAACCTTGTTTTATCTGTTGGCTAATTATATTTATAGCTGTTGTAAGCATATTCTTCAATCTATACGCAAGATATTTATATCTTTCAGAACTATTTAATATATATCCTGGTATCTTTGAGATTATTTCATCAACTATAATACCTACCTTTAATTCTATATATTCTTCATCAATATCTTTCCACAATAAATTATCTTGTGATAGTTCTTTTGAAAATCTATCTAAAATATTATGAACAAAGGTTCCTAAATCTGGTGGTGTAAATGAATACTCTTTACGCTTTCTGGCTTTAAGGCCATATTGTATAAAATAAGCAAATGGACACTCTGCATATTTTTCAAGCCTAGACACACTAAGAGAATTACTTTTATATAATGACCTTATTTTTTTCTCTTCAATCCTATGAACTTGATTGGTATAACTAAGACCTTTTATAACTTTTTTTGTTATAGAACTATATAGTTCATCCTTTAGATAGTATCTATATATATCTAACCAGATACTATTCATTTCTTCTTTGCTATACTCATCACTATCGTAGTTTTTTATTACACTTATAAGCTTGTTAAATGTAGGTGATTTTACAGTTATTTTTTTAAGTATATCTTCATTAGTTCTTTTATCTTCTTCTATCAAATAACTTTTATTTTCTACATTTGGGAATATTTTCTTCAATCTTGATATAATTATTGAAGGTCTAAGTGTCTTACCCTCATGGTCAGATATAGGATATGTTATAATTAGATTTTCAGATGTTGAAGTAAGGGCTTTATATACTAAAAATTGTTCTTCAAAACTTCTAGTTTTACTATCTATGTCAACTTCAATACCTTTATTTCCAAGACTCTCCCTATCATTATCACTTAATATTCCACTATCTTTTGTAATTAAAGGAAATACACCATCTGTAGTTCCTATTAAGTATAAGTATTTTGTATTTGGATTTTTCATTCTGTCCACACTACTTACAAGTACTTGGTCTATACTAGGAGGAACTAGCCCTAACTCATACTCATCAAAACCAAGAGTTATTAATTTTATAAATTTTTCTAAGGATATTATTTCTTCACCCATAAGTTCCACCATTTGGTCTAAAACATCTACTACTATATCCCAAACTTGTGAATACTGATTAGCAACATCGAGTTCTCCTTTATCCTTAAAATTTACTATTAAACTCTCTATAGTTTCTGGCATATTTATATCTAGTAAAAACTCATATATATACTTGCAAATTTCTTTTACTCTGTTTTTTCCCTTTAATTTTTCTTGTAAATTTATTATTGGCTCTAATACTCTATTTTTTATTTTATTTATTTTATCTTTTAATTCTACCTCAAATTCACTTTCTTCATTAATAAGACTTTGTGTTATTCTATAATCCCACTTTTCATCAAACCATTTCTTACCTTTAATCCCATTGGCTAGTACATAATTTTCTAGTAAATTTATATCATCATTATCAATTCCTATAAGACCACTCTTTAAATACCTAAACATAGTTTCATATCCATATCGTCTGTTTTTCATTTCTAGAGCCGAAATAATTAATATAACTATTGGATTACTTTTTGCTTCTCTCTTTTTATCTATAAAGTTAGGTATGTTATACTCATTAAATATAGAATGTACCAAAAAATCATATCTATTTAAGTCTCTTGTAGCAAGAGTTATATCTCTATATCTAACATTTTTGTCTCTAACCAAATGTACAATTTCTTTAGCTATTTCTTCTACCTCTGAATATAGATTATTAAATTCTTTTATTTTTATATTTTTAGTTGGATTTATATATGTTTTATATGGATAAGCATTATAAAACTTTTCTAAATGTTGTAACTCTTGAATTCCTTCAAATCTTTTTATAGTGCCTGTATTTAAATTTACTTGTGGTAATATTTTTACTCCTTCTTCATTACATAATTGAGTTAATTTTGAATAAGTAAACTTAGTTCTAGAAAATACATCTGCTTTGCTATATCCAATATAATTAACATTATCTACAGTCAAAGATATATTAACATCTTTAGCTTTATTTAATATACTTTTTATAACATTGTATTGATTTGGTGTAAAACCTGTAAACTCATCTATATAAACATAAGCTCCTTCTAAATAGTTACTCAATTCTATTTTGCCTGATAATGAAGTCAACATATCTTGAGCATCTATATAATTTTCATGTAATTTTCCTTCAAAAGAATTATATATCTTACTTATATCTTTTAACTTTAAACTTAATGTCTCATTTTCTAATTCTCCAGATATATTTTCTAACATTTCAGGACTTATATTGTACTGTTTCATTTCTGATATCATATCTGTAATTGAACTTACAAAACCAGATTGCGACTTTGATTTTGAAAATACATTTAACTCTTCACTTACATCTTCTATCGCTCGATACACCATCATTGCTTTTCCACTAGAATTTATATTTACATCTGTTAATCCTCCTGTTTGAGAAAAAACTATGTTACTCAGTGTTTTAAAACTAAGCACTCTAACTCTTAAGTACTTGTCCTTTTCTCTTCCTAAAAATAGTTTGCTTACTCTATTTTCAGCTTCAAATGTATACTGTTCTGGAACTAAAAGTATAACAGATGTCATTTCATTTTTTTGAGATTCTTTTTTAATTTCATCTAATATATATGTAGATTTTCCACTTCCACATCTACCTAATATAAACCTAAGTCCCATAAATTTCCGCCTCCAAAATACTATAATCTATTTCTTTGTCATTGCATAATTTATTAAACTCACAATACTTACAATGACTTTTATTTCTATAGCACATACGTTCTTCTTTATTATATACCTTTTCTATATCATTGTATAGATTGTATTCGTATGTATGTTCTTCATAATTAGTACTTTTTATCATGTTTATATAGTTTTGAATCTTATTTCTATTTGCTTCATGTTTTTCTTCATCATATGAGATATTAATTGGCAAATCATCAAATTCAGGTTGGTAATATTTCATACTTATATCTTTAACATTTACTTCTATTTTTAAAACTTTTGGTATAACTTCTTTTGCCAAAAACATATAAACTATTGTTTGAATCCTACTTTCCACATTTTTATAGTTAATCTTTTTAGACTCAGTTTTCCAGTCCCATATCTCTATATTGCCTTTTCCAACTACAATTAAATCATACTTTGCTTGTAATATGTCCCCATTTAAATTCATCCTTACTTCATATTCTGGTAAATACATTTTTTCTTTTTCGATAGGAACAATTTTTTTTATATTCTCAATCCATTTTGAAAATCTTTTACTATTTTTATCATCTTCATTAAAATAGATTCCAAGTGGTATATTACTAAAGTATCTTTCACAAATTAAATGAAAGTCTCTTCCAGTTTTTAAACTATCATAATATTCTCTACTACCTATATCATCATTTTTCCAATTTATTTTATCAATATACTTATATTTAAATTTTAGTGGGCACGATTTATATGTGTTAATTGAATTTTGACTATAAGAAAAATATTTTAATTTATCATTCAATCATATCACTTCTCTCTTAACTTTATTTTTTAATAACTATTTATTATATATTAATTTGGCATTCTTTTAACAGTATATAAGCTAAACTCATCATATATTAACTTATATTTCTTTCAATAATATATCAACTTAACTCATCTATATGTTAATTTGACCTTTTCTCAATAATATATTGATTCAACCTTCTTAAATAAACACAAGGATTCTGTTCTTTTCTTTTATTACCTATATCATTTTCATCTCTATAAGCACTCCCTGAAAGTACTAACATCTCCTTTGCCCTAGTGATTCCTACATATAAAAGTCTAATCTTCTCATTTATAGAATCAATTTTAGTTTGATAAGCGTAATCAGTTGAAATACTACCTTTTAATATAGCTTCAATTTCTGACTTAATAATAGCCATTGGATTTTTGTATTTTTCTTTTAAGTACCATTTATCACTCTGAAATTTCTGAGTAATATTGTCAGGGAAATTATATTCAACAAGACCTAATAAAAACACACAATCCCATTCCATCCCCTTTGATTTATGATAATTACATAGTGTTATGCTACCAGGTTCTGGCTCATATCCATTTATCTCATAAACTACATCTATTATGTGATTAAACACCTTATTTTTAACATCAAATAGAACATTGTAAACATCTTCTAAGTCCATATATATATTTTCCGAAACTAAATACTTTATATAAAAAGATATATAATCTAATACTGCTTTATCCTCTTTTTCTAAGTTGAGCTTTTTACCAATGAACAGTATCAGCAGGTCTAACCTTATTATTGGGTATTCTAATATCTGTTTTATAATATCTATACCATATTTAAAACTTGTATATATATCGCTTTCTTCATTAATTTCTAGTGATTCAAATTTATCTTTATTAAATTTCAAATCATATATAATTTCTTCTGTTGTATATTTTTTTAATCTGTCTAAAAAATTCTTTTCTTCTATCTCATTGTCTGTATTTATAAAAACCTTATCAAGTACGATTATTAACTTTTCTATATCATCGCAGTTTAGCATAAAATCTATAATAGAAGCTATGCTATTTATAACCTTTCTTTTACTTAAAGAATTTGGACCCAATTCTTCAAAGGTTAGACTATACTCTCTAAGTTCCTTAGCAACTTGTGTAACTTGTTCATTAAATGGAACTAGTATTCCTATACTCTTATCTGGATATTTCTTTTTTATACCTTTAACATATTTAGCAGTTTGTTCTATTTCATTTTTCCAACTATTATACCATTTTACATTTATATTATAATGCTCTGGCTTAGGGTTTTCTTTATATCCAACTCCAGTTGGAACAGTTTTTATTTGCATATCCTCAAGAGCATATCTGCATTCCTCTTGTTTAAATTCTTTTGTGACATATTCTACAAGTGAATTTGCTAAATCTAGTATATCTTTTGAACTTCTATTTGACATATCCATCCTATAACAACACTTTGCATTTTTTATAAATTCTTTAAAAAACCTAGGGTCTGATGATGAAAATGTACCTGTTATACTCTGATTTATATCTCCCACTCTAACTAAATTATTATTTTCACTTGATATAATTTTTATTATATTCCCTTGTATTTCATTTGAATCTTGACATTCATCTTCAAAAATATATTTATATCTAGTTTGGAATTTTTTTCTAAGTCCTTCATCTAAGCATAAGGTTTTTTCTGCTAGAATTAATATATCATCATAATCTAGTAAGCCATTTTGCTTTAATTTTCTATCATACAATTTGTATATTGGCAAAATCACTTTAAGCATGCCTTTGTGCCCTCTTGATAGTATCTCTTCAAGCTTATCTGGAGAAATTCCCTTGTATTTAAGTTCACTTATAGCATTTCCTACAAATTCAAAAAAACCTCTCTCCCAAGCTTCAAGAGTTATCTCTTTCCATCTCTCATCTTTTTGCTCCTTTAGAAACCATCTAAATGCTCTTTCTCCTCCATCAAATCTAAATTTATTTATACATTCATTTAATATAATACTTTTTTGTAAATCATCAGCTATATTAAAATCTTCACTTAGCATTACTATTTCGGGTTTTTCCTTTATTATTTTTACAGCTAGACTATGTATAGTCATTACTTCATATGAGTTAATATCGTCTATTTTGTTTTCTTCAAGTATTTTTTTTATTCTACCTTTAAAATTATTTACAGCACTATTCATATATGTAAGAACTAATATTTTACCACCTTTATGTTTCTGTTCAAGGAGTAGTTTAGCTACTAAATTGGTTATTATAAATGTCTTGCCAGCCCCAGGAACTGCTGGAACTGCCATAGTTCCATCCTCATAATTTATTATTGGTATTTGGTCTTCTCTATAGTTTATATTAATCATAAATTTTATCTCCTTTATGTGAGAGTTTCAAAAGTATACTATATAGCATACTTTCTTGAATATAACCATTAATTGTGTATTCACTCTTATATGCATAAACTTTCTTTGCACTCAACAATAAATTATATATTGTATTATATAGATAATATTTCTTGTAGTACTCTTCCATTTCATTTGTATAAATTTTTTTCTCTTCAAAAGATTTTCTAAGTACAATTAAATTACTTATATCTTTTTCTATTTTCATATTCCAAGAATTACTTCCTATATCTACCAATATCTGGACACTTCTATCTATATTTGATGATATATATGAATAAGGAGTTGTTATTACTATTTTATCTTTGCTTTTTAACTCTTCTATATCAATAACAGAATAATAATCATTTATTGTCGTCTTTAAAGCTTCTATAAAAATCTTTTCTTCTTTCAATCCAAGTAGGTTTGCACTTTCACTAAATGATTCACTTTCAGTTATTATCTGTTTACATAGACCAACATTCTTTTTACCATCTTTTAAATTTAACATTTTATCTATATAAAATTGAATTAAAAATTCATGTATTTTTATATCACTTTTCTTTTTTTCTTCAATATACTGTAAAATATCACGATATTGATTATATCCTCCTATTTTATCAACTTCTAAATACCTTGTTTCTTTAAAAATCTTAAATGCTTTTATTCTGTTTATGTCTAAAAGAGTCTCTAAAAAACTTATATATTCTTCATCTTTTATAAAGTCTAAATATCCATAAAATATGCAAGTTGCAACCACTAAAGCATTTCCATATGGGTAATCTATAGCTTTTTTATCTTTTTTAGTGTTAAAAACATCTATATTTTTTTCTTTCAAAGAATCTCTAATTTGATACTCCAATATTGTATTGTTTATAGGTGATATAATTGCTATATCTTTTGGAGATACTCCACTTTCTATAAGTGTTACAACCTTTTCGCTCACTAAATCTAACATTTCATTATATAGTTGACTTGATTGATTTAATTCTATACTTGAGGGTAATAAATATAAATCTTCTATTTTTATATTACTTTTTTCAAAGTTAATTTCTTCTTTAAATTTAATTTTAGATATTATCTTTTCATTTATATAACCCATGTCAATATTATTAAATACAGAATAATCTTTACTAAAATCAAAGAATATATAGCTTTCTAATGCATTGCTTGACACCTTTTCAATAAAATCTACTTCTGCATTACTTGAATTTTCAAGACTATCAACTACTATATATCTCAATTCTTTAAGTAAATTTTTTAAATAAAACTCATCATTAAGAAGGTAATTATTATATAGATATACACTCAGTGCATTATCTAACATTGAATTTGAAAGCAGTGTATTTATATAATATGATATAATTTCATCCATCTGAGTATATGAAAATCTATATATACTATTTCTATTTTTCTTTGATGAATATATTTTTTCTCCAATAAAATCAAAGTCAATTAAATTAAATGCGGACTTACTTATATTTGTAATTATACTTTTTGCGATTGATCTATTCGTTCCTGTGATATCTTCGAAATATCCTTCTTTCACTCTTTTTTCCTTAACTTTTTTAATTATTAAATATTCACTTAAACTATTTGATATAAATGTTGGAGATATAGATTTTTTATTTATTCCTTCACATTTCTCTATTATAAGTGCCCAATATTTTAATAATTCTTTTTTTACAAATCCTATATATGTTGTTATTTTTAATTCTTCACTATAATCTAATTCTAATGACCTCTCATATCTTATTCTAGTATTGTTATTTGGTACTAATAAAATAATACTTCTTGAGTTATTTTCAGTTCTATTCAATAATTCCTTATATTTACCTAAGGATTCATTTTCATCTTTTTTTAGACTGCTTTTTTTTAATAAATATTCCACATAATCACCTTCCTTAATTAAATTAAGTGTATATTATCTAATTATATCATATTGTGCATTTTTCAAAATACAATCAAATTATTGCATTTAACTACAAAAAAGACCATATATACACTGTTATGCATTTGTATATGCAACAATGTATATATAGTCTTTATATATTTACACACCCATACTTCAAATTATAGCTTTAATATAAACTCACAATCATAAATTTATATTAAACTTTAATCACTCTATTTTTAATTACTTTAATGATTCTTCTATTCCTTTAGCTATTTGTGTGCCCATTTCTTTTACTTTTGCAGGTGAATTTATTAACTTCATATCACTCTCATTATCCAAAAACGCACATTCTACAAGTACAGCTGGCATGTCATTGGTTCTTAAAACGTATAAATAATCTTTTGTAGGGTCACTAGTAAGTACTCTTGTTTTTATACCTCTATTTGTAAGTTTAAATTTCTCTAAAATTCGATTTAATATGTTTGTAGCCACAGTCTTAGAAGTTCCTCCATTTTTATCTTTAAGCTTGTAAAACACTTCTACTCCATGACCTTTTCTATTATTATCACCATTGTAATGTATACTTGTAAATAAGTCTGGTTTAAGTGAGTTAGATAAAGCAGTTCTACTTCCAAGTGATAAAGTCTTATCTGTATCTCTAGTCATAATTACATTTATTCCTTTTGAACGTAAATATTCAGTAGTTGCAAGTGAAGTATTTAAATTGTAATCTTTTTCAATCATTCCTCCAAATGAATTTCCAGGTGCTGAACCACCATGTCCTGGGTCAATCATAACTGTCTTTGCTCCATTACTAGCTCCTGGGTCTGTCGGTGTTGTATTATGCTTAGATAATGATGATGCTATAGAATTCATTACCTTAGAAGTTAATCCGCCTCCTATCTTATACACTTTATTAGCAGATTTAGCTTCTAAATTATCCTTATGATATGCAGATACATATGTTTTTGGTGTTATAAGTATTGGAGATTTTAAACTAGCAGCCAATGGTCCTGCTGCTAAAGCATCAACAAGTACATCTGACTTAGCTACTAGAACAGCTTCTAATTCATCCTCTGTATAGAATGTTTTTATTACATTTGCATTTGTTTCATGTCTATCTGCTCCATATACTCTATTTTTAGTAACACTATCTTTAGTTATATCATTTATTTTATTGATAACATTTGTTGATAACATTTGAGGACCACCTATAAAGTAAGCATTTTGTAAATCCTCACTTTGTAACCACTTATATGTATCGTTTGTAAGACTGTCTTTATCACTTAATATAATTGGTTGCTTATCTTGACCTGCTTTTGCTGCAATAGTAAGTGCATCTACTTCTCCACCATTTGCATTTGTTATATATACTTTATCTACATCATGATTTTTATCTATTTCTTTTGCTATCAATAAAGATGTCTCATATCTATTAGAACCATTTAAACGTGTTTGACTAGCACTTACAGTTGATTTTATTTGATTAGCAGTAGTTTTAGAAATAGAATTCTCATCTCCAATTATAATTATATCTTTAGGATTTAGACGCTTTAATTCTGCTTTTACACTATCAGACACATTATTTTTTTCAACCAAAAGTATTGGTGCATTATATGTAGTTGCTAGTGGAGTTGATATAATACCGTCGATGCTTACATCTCCATTTATTATAACTACTTTATCTGAACCATTTTTCCATCCCTCTTTACTTATTTTAACAGCTGTTTCATATCTATCACTTCCTGTAAGTTCTGTGATAGGTGCAGAAGTCTTTCTCAAATATTTATTTACATCTTTTCTTGAAGTTATATCTTCAATTATACATTCCTGTGTTACATTGTAGTCTTTTAGATTTAATCCCATAGCTTCTAATTCTTGTCTGTCTAAAGTCTTAGGATTAGTTGCGCTATTTATTGTTATCCCTTGTAACTCCCAAACATTTAGATACTCTGGGTCTTTATTATAATTTATAGTTCCTTCATATACCCCAGTTGATTGATTGTAGTTCAGAGTTGTATCTAGTGGCATATCATAACATTTATATTTTAATGTAATGCTATCAGCATCTGGTTTTTCTTTAAATTTTATACTTACTTTTGATGTACTTCCTAAAACTATACTTTTTTTCTCCAAATTTATGTTTAAGTTAGCATTATTTTCCATAGCATTAGACTCAGTAGCAAATGCCATTGTAGGTGCAACAATTGCCATTGAAAGAACTCCTGTTGTTATTAATCTCGTATTTTTTTTCATATTAATCTCCTTACTTAACATAGATTTTCACCTTGCTTTTTTTATCTTTTAATTTTTTAAAACACAGCAAAGTGTGCTTATCTAAATTTGCAAAAATTTATTAAAAATTAAATTACAAAAAATAAACAATTACAAAAAATAAACATAATTAAATATATTTGCTCATTTCCACTATATCATTTATTACTAAAAAAATCTATAAATGACAAATAAAAACATATAATGATTATATTTTGTAGAGTTTTATATCAAATTTTTATAAGTCAATAAAATTAATTTTTCAAAGTTGCATTCTAAATGTTACATATATATTTTAATAAATAAACATCATATAAATATTATTCAAGTCCTCGACCTATTAATACCTAGAAGTTAAATACATCTCTATAATTACACCTGAGACTTAGCAACCAAAACTTCAACACAAAAAGACTATGTATACACTATTTGCACTTATATCTGCAACAACTTATACATAGTCTTTATTACTAACAGAATTATATTTTTATTTTATGGATTTAAACTAAATCTAAAGTCATAAATTAATTTATGCTGAGTTTTTTAAGTATTTTCATTATGTACTATTTTAATGACTCTTCTATACCTTTACCTATTTGTGTACCCATGTCCTTTACTTTTGATGATGAATTCAATAAACTCATATCCTTCTCATTATCTAAAAATGCACATTCTACAAGTACAGCTGGCATATCATTAGTTCTTAAAACATACAAGTAATCCTTTGTAGGGTCAGTTGATAGTGTTCTTGTTTTTATACCTCTATTTTTAAGATTAAACTTCTCTAAAATTCTATTTAATATGTTTGTAGCTACAGTTTTAGTAGTTCCACCATTTTTGTCTGCAAGTTTATAAAATACTTCTACTCCATTTCCAGTTGTATCAGATGCATTATAGTGTATACTTGTAAATAAATCTGGTCTTAAAGAGTTAGATAGGGCAGTTCTATTTCCAAGTGATAAAGTCTTATCTGTATCTCTTGTCATAATTACATTTATTCCTTTTGAACGTAAATACTCAGTTGTTGCAAGTGAAGTATTTAAAGTATAATCTTTTTCTCTAATTCCACCTAATGGTTTACCTGTTGTTCCAGTATCCGAGCCACCATGACCTGGGTCAATCATAACTGTTTTTGCTCCATTACTAGTTCCTGGGTCTGTTGGTGTTGTATTATGCTTAGATAATGATGATGCTATAGAATTCATTACCTTAGAAGTTAATCCGCCTCCTATCTTATACACTTTATTAGCAGATTTAGCTTCTAAATTATCCTTATGATATGCAGATACATATGTTTTTGGTGTTATAAGTATTGGAGATTTTAAACTAGCAGCCAATGGCCCTGCTGCTAAAGCATCAACAAGTACATCTGACTTAGCAACTAGAACAGCTTCTAATTCATCCTCTGTATAGAATGTTTTTATTACATTTGCATTTGTTTCATGTCTATCTGCTCCATATACTCTATTTTTAGTAACACTATCTTTAGTTATATCATTTATTTTATTGATAACATTTGTTGATAACATTTGAGGACCACCTATAAAGTAAGCACTTTGTAAATCCTCACTTTGTAGCCACTTATATGTATCATTTGTAAGACTGTCTTTATCACTTAATATAATTGGTTGCTTATCTTGACCTGCTTTTGCTGCAATAGTAAGTGCATCTACTTCTCCACCATTTGCATTTGTTATATATACTTTATCTACATCATGATTTTTATCTATTTCTTTTGCTATCAATAAAGATGTCTCATATCTATTAGAACCATTCAAACGTGTTTGACTAGCACTTACAGTTGATTTTATTTGATTAGCAGTAGTTTTAGAAATAGAATTATCATCTCCAATTATAATTATATCTTTAGGATTTAGACGCTTTAATTCTGCTTTTACACTGGCTGGTACACTGTTTTTTTCAACTAAAAGTATTGGTGCATTATATGTAGTAGCTAATGGAGTTGATATAATACCGTCGATGCTTACATCTCCACTTATTATAATTACTTTATCTGAACCATTTTTCCAGCCTTCTTTACTTATCTTAACTGCTGTTTCATATCTATCACTTCCTGTAAGTTCTGTTATAGGAGCAGAAGTTTTTCTCATATATTTACTTACATCTTTTCTTGAAGTTATGTCTTCAATTATACATTCCTGTGTTACATCATAATCTTTTAAATTTAATCCCATAGCTTCTAATTCTTGTTTATCTAAAGTCTTAGGATTAGTTGTGCTATTTATTGTTATACCCTGTAATTCCCATACATTTAAATATTCTGGGTCTTTATTGTAGTTGATTGTTCCTTCATATAATCCAGTTGATTGATTGTAGTTCAGAGTTGTATCTAGTGGCATGTCATAACATTTATATTTTAAAGTAATGCTATCAGCATCTGGCTTTTCTTTAAACTTCACACTTACTTTTGATGTACTTCCTAAAACTATACTTTTTTTCTCCAAATTTATATTTAAGTTAGCATTATTTTCCATAGCATTAGACTCAGTAGCAAATGCCATTGTAGGTGCAACAATTGCCATTGAAAGAATTCCTGTTGTTATCAATCTTGCATTTTTTTTCATATTAATCTCCTTATTTAACACAAATTTCTATTTTATTTATTTTTTATCCTACTTACTGTTAAAATTACTTTTAAAACATATGTCAAAGTGTATCTCCCAAAAATTTTAAAGAAAGTTATAAAAATAAACTTACAAAAAAACAAAAAAAATTAAATATTTAAATATTTAATTATATTCACTATATCATTTATTGCCAAAAAAATCTATAAAAGACAAATAAAAACATATAATAATTAGATTTTTATAAAATTTTATGCAAAAAAAATTACGTGGCTACGTCCTACTCTCCCAGGCAGTTTCCCACCAAGTACCATCAGCGCTAGAGAGCTTAACTTCTGTGTTCGGAATGGGAACAGGTGTATCCTCTCTGCTATTGTAACCAC
>NZ_JACVWG010000014.1:0-45092 GCF_020658465.1 Clostridioides sp. ES-S-0049-02 | reverse complement strand
CTGGAGGTCGTGAGTTCGACTCTCATTATCCACCCCAACTAATATGGTCTATTAGCTCAGTCGGTAGAGCACCTGACTTTTAATCAGGGTGTCCCGCGTTCGAGTCGCGGATAGATCACCAAAAAGGTGGCGACATAGCCAAGTGGTAAGGCAGTGGACTGCAACTCCTTGATCCCCAGTTCGAATCTGGGTGTCGCCTCCAATAAAATGCGCTCATAGCTCAACTGGATAGAGTGTCTGACTACGAATCAGAAGGTTAGGGGTTCGAGTCCCTTTGGGCGCACCATATAAACATCGAGGGATTATAGCTCAGCTGGGAGAGCACCTGCCTTACAAGCAGGGGGTCACAGGTTCGAGCCCTGTTAATCCCACCAGTGCAAACCTCTAGTAATTTTACTAGAGGTTTTATTTTTGATTAAAAAAGATTTATATTTAGGAGGTAAAAAGTTTGTATATAATTATAGGAAATGAAATAGTTGATAGTGAAGAACTTAAAATAATAATAGATAAGAATAGTAAGTTCAAAGTTGAAAAGGATTTGAGTAAAAGCACAAAAAGAGAGGACATAATAGCTTATCAATTAAGTATAAATATGGATTATTTAGATACTATTATAAGTGAGCAAGATGAATATATCACCTTATCTGATGAGGAAAAATTTGATGAATATATGACTTTATCTGATGAACTTGCACTAGGTTTAGAAGAACTTATGCCAAAGTACACAATAATAAATGCTAGAGCATATAAATTAGATGAGGTAGAAGGAGTAGTAAAAATAATACTAGTTATAGCATATGCAGATTTAGGTCATCTAAAACTTTCTGATGTAATAAAACGTTTGTTAAGACAGATAGATTAAGATATGAACTATATTGAGAAAAGTATGTGAAATATTACGTAAAGATGAAAATAATTATGTAAACAGAGAAAAAAATAGTATAAAATAAGGTCAATTGTAGAAATTTTCACACAAGTTTGTCTGAAATCCCATAAAAAACCCCTTAATTTTAGTGAGGTAAATTGAGTTTATACAGTCTAAAAATTATATATATTTATAAATTTATCTTATTAATTAAGGAACTTGCTTAAACATCTTCAAAAATAAAGTATTTTAGTCTATAATCTTTAATATTACACAAACAATAAAGGAGAAGAATAGAGTATGCTTAAAAAGTTTAATAAAATACTAGTAGCTAATAGAGGCGAAATAGCTATAAGAATATTTAGAGCCTGTTCAGAATTGGGGATAAAAAGTGTTGGTATATATAGTAAAGAAGATAAATACGGATTATTTAGAACAAAAGCAGATGAATCATATTTAATAGGGGAAGGCAAAGGTCCAATAGATGCATACTTAGATATGGATGGAATAATAGACTTAGCAAAGAGAAAAAAAGTTGACGCTATACATCCAGGATATGGTTTTCTAGCAGAAAATGCAGAATTTGCTCGTAAATGTGAAGAAAATGGAATTACTTTTATAGGTCCATCATCTAAAGTAATGAATATGATGGGCGATAAGATAAATTCTAAAAAAATTGCAAAAGAAGTTAATGTTCAAACTATACCAGGGGTGGAAAAAGCAATAAGAAGTACTGAAGAAGCAAAAGAAGTTGCAAATAAAATAGGTTATCCTGTTATGATAAAAGCATCTAATGGTGGTGGCGGTAGAGGTATGAGAATCGTACATCATGAAAAAGATTTAGAGCTTGAATATGAAACTGCTTGTAGTGAATCAAGAAAAGCTTTTGGTGAAGATATTATATTCATAGAAAAATATATAGCTGACCCAAAACATATAGAAGTTCAAATATTAGGGGATAACTATGGAAATATAGTTCATTTATACGAAAGAGATTGTTCTGTTCAAAGAAGACATCAAAAGATAATAGAATATGCACCAGCATTTTCATTAGATGAAAAAGTAAGAAAAGAAATATGTGATGATGCAGTCAAGTTATCAAAATATGTAGGCTATTCTAATGCAGGGACACTAGAATTCTTAGTAGATGCAAATGGTGGTCATTATTTTATAGAAATGAATACAAGAGTACAAGTTGAGCATACTGTAACAGAAATGGTTACAGGAATAGATATAGTTCAAAGTCAAATATTAATAGCTCAAGGATACAGCCTAGATAGTGAAGAAATAAATATAAAATCACAAGATGATGTTGAAATAAGAGGGTATTCTATCCAATGTAGAATAACTACAGAAGACCCTAAAAATAGATTTATGCCAGACACAGGTAAAATTCAAGTTTATAGAACTGGTTCAGGATTTGGTATAAGACTAGATGGTGGAAATGGATTTACAGGAGCAAACATAAGTCCTCACTATGATAGTTTACTGGTTAAGACAATATCTTGGGATAGAACATTCCAAGGAGCAATAAACAAAACTATAAGATCTATAAAAGAACTTAGAGTTAGAGGTGTTAAGACTAATGTAGGATTCTTAGTTAATGTCTTAAATAATCCTATATTCTCAAATGGTAAATGTAGTACTAAATTTATAGATGAAAATCCAGATTTATTTGAAATAACAGAAAGTAAAGATAGAGGAACAAAATTACTTCAATTTATAGGTGATGTAATTGTAAATGATAACGCTTGTCAAGAAAAACCATTATTTGATGCGTTACATGAACCAAGAATGAATAAAGATGGTTCAAAGGCAGAAGGAAGTAAGATACTTTTTGATAAGTTAGGTAAATCTGCATATATAGAAAAAATAAAAAATGATAAAAGACTATTATTAACAGATACAACAATGAGAGATGCACATCAATCATTATTGGCAACAAGATTAAGAACATATGATTTATTAAAAGCTGCTAAACCAACAGAAAAATATCAAAAAAATTTATTCTCACTTGAAATGTGGGGTGGAGCTACTTATGATGTTGCATATAGATTCTTAAAAGAGTCACCTTGGCGTAGATTACAAAAACTAAGAGAAGAAATACCAAGTATAATGTTCCAAATGTTGCTTAGAGCATCAAATGGAGTTGGATATAAAAACTATCCAGATAATGTAATAGAAGAATTTACAAAAGAGTCTGCTAAACAAGGAATAGATGTATTTAGAATATTTGACTCATTAAACTGGGTTGAAAATATGAAACCATCTATTAATACAGCTCTAGAAACTGGAAAAATAGTTGAAGCAACTATGTGCTATACAGGTGATATATTAGATAAGACTAAAACTAAATATGACTTAGAATATTATATTAAGATGGCAAAAGAGTTAGAAAGTTTAGGAGCAGACATAATAGCAATAAAAGATATGTCAGGACTTCTTAAACCATATTCTGCTTATACATTAGTTAAAGAACTAAAGAAAAATGTAAAAGCACCAATACATTTACACACTCATGATACAAGTGGAAATGGTGTGGCAACTTGTTTGATGGCATCAGAAGCTGGTGTAGATATAATTGATGCTGCATTAGAATCTATGGCAGGACTTACAAGTCAACCATCACTTAATGCAATAGTAGAAGCTCTTAAAAATACAGAAAGAGATACAGGTATAGATTTATTTGGATATGATGAGTTAGGAAAATACTATAAAGATTTAAGAAAAGTCTATAATAAATTTGAAAGTGACTTAACTAACTCTTGTGCAGAAATATACAATTTTGAAATACCAGGAGGTCAATATACAAACTTAAAACCTCAAGCTGATAGTTTAGGATTAGTTAATAGATTTGATGAAGTTAAAGAAAAATATAAAGAAGCTAATGAAGTTGTAGGAGATATAATAAAAGTAACACCATCTTCAAAAGTTGTAGGAGATTTAGCTATCTTTATGACTAAAAATAAATTAGATAAAAATAATATAATAGAAGAAGGTAAGAACTTATCATTCCCAGATTCTGTTGTAGACTACTGTAAAGGTATGATTGGTCAACCAGAAGGTGGAGTACCAAAAGATTTACAAGAAGTAGTTTTAAAAGGTGAAGAAGCTATTACAGTAAGACCTGGTTCACTATTACCAGCAGAAGATTTTGATGACATAGCAAAATATCTAAATGAAAAATATGATATAAATGCAAATATAAGAAATGTTATAAGTTATGCTTTATATCCAAAAGTTTATGAAGACTATATTAAACATTTACAACATTATAATGATATATCTAAACTTGAAAGTGATGTATTCTTCTATGGATTAAATAAAAATGAAGAATGTGAAGTAGAAATAGAAGAAGGTAAAGTATTAACAATAAGATTAGTTGAAATTGGTGAAGTTAAAGAAGATGGATTTAGAACTATAGGCTTTGAATTAAATGGAATGGTTAGAGAAGTGGAAATAAAAGATAGAAACTTCTCTGGAAAAGTTACTAATGTTGAGAAAGCTGATATGAATGATCCACTTCAAATCGGAGCAAGTATACCAGGAAAAGTTATAAAAATAATGGTTAAAGAAGAAGATGAAGTAAAAGCAAATCAACCATTAATAGTTATAGAAGCAATGAAAATGGAAACTATAATAGTTGCTAAAACTGATGGAGTAATTAAATCAATTAAAGTAAAAGAAGATGATATGGTTGAAGATAAACAACTATTAATGATAATGAAATAATTGAATTGAAACAACTTATAAAACACTCTAAAATATTTTTATTAAATATTTAGAGTGTTTTTATTTGTTTAAATTAAATATTTGTTAAAAAAAAGAGGAAAATTATATCCATATGTAGAAATAAAGCTAGTAAGGAAAATGTTATCTAAAAATTCTAAAAATAATAAACATTTTCTAGACTATTTCTTAGGAAATAACAGCTAAGAGAAAATACATAAATTTAAAAGGTGGGTGCTTATATGAAGGTTTATGATAGTAATATGTTGAGAAATGTAGCAGTATTAGGACATAGCGGATGTGGTAAAACAAATCTAATCGAAACTATAGCTTACACAGCAAACACTAATAAGATACCTAAATTAACTGACAAGGTAAATATGACTTATAGTATGGGATTAATACCTATAGAATATAATGACTATAAGTTTAACTTATTGGATACACCAGGATATTTTGACTTTAGCGGAGACGTTGTATCATCTCTTAGAGCAAGTGATGCAGCAATAATAGTAATAGATGCAACAGCACCTATTCAAGTTGGTACAGAGAAATCATTAGAACTAACTGAGAGTATTCCTAAGATAATGTTTATAAATAAAATAGATAATGAAAAAGCAAGATATAAAGATGCAATAGCAATGTTAAGAGAAAAATACAATAATAAGATAGTTCCAATGATAAGTCCTATATACAAAGATAAAAACTTTGTCAAGTTACATAATGTATTTGAAAATATAGATGATTTAGAAGGTGAATTTAAAGAACAAGCTATGAGTGTAAAAGAAGCTTTAATGGAACTTATAGCAGAAACAGATGATCAAATATTAGATAAGTATTTTAATGGAGAAGAGTTAACTACAGAAGAAATCCAAAAAGGTATTGTTATAGGTATACAAAGAGGAGATATTATACCTGTAATATGTGGTTCAACTATAAATAATATAGGAACAAAAGAAATTTTAGATACAATATCAAATTATCTAGAACCTATATTTACAGAAGAGAGTAAGCCATTTAAAGGATTAGTATTTAAAACTATGGTTGACCCATTTGTAGGAAAAATGTCATATATAAAAATTACTCAAGGTGCAATTTCTAAAGATAAAGAAGTTTTTAATATAAACAAAAACATAAAAGAAAAAATAGCTAACATATATACATTGAGAAATAGTGAGTTAGTTGAAATAGACAAAGCTAAGGCTGGTGATGTAGTAGTTGTAACTAAAGTTAATTCTCTAAAGACAGGAGATACTATATCTGTAGATAAAGATGCAGAAGCTTTAGATAAGATAGACTTCCCTAAACCACAAATATATTATGCTGTTAATCCTAAGAATAAGGGTGATGAAGAAAAGGTAGCTGCTGTATTAAACAAACTTGTAGAGGAAGACCCTACATTACATTGGTATAGAAATACAGAGACAAAACAAGCTCTTTTAGGAGGACAAGGGGAGCTTCATATAAAAACAATTAAAAATAAAATGAAAGATAAGTTCGGGGTAGATGTTGAATTAAATGACCTTAAAGTTCCTTATAGAGAAACTATAAAGGAAACAGCTGATGTACAAGGTAAGCATAAGAAACAATCAGGTGGCCATGGTCAATATGGAGATGTAAAGATAAGATTTGAAAGATGTGAATCTGATTTTGAATTTACAGAAGAAATATTTGGTGGGTCTGTACCAAAACAATATATACCAGCAGTAGAAAAAGGGTTAAAAGATTCTATGCAAAAAGGAGTATTGGCTGGTTTCCCTGTTACAAATATAAAGGCTACACTTTATGATGGTTCATACCATGATGTAGACTCTTCTGAAATGGCTTTTAAGATGGCAGCAAGTGCAGCATTTAAAAAAGGTATGGAGGAAGCTCATCCAATATTATTAGAGCCTATTATGAAACTTAAGATAACTGTTCCAGAAGAATATATGGGAGATGTTATGGGAGATATAAACAAGAGAAGAGGAAAAATATTTGGTATGGAGCCAGATAACAAAGGAAAACAAATAATATTTGCAGAGGCTCCACAAGCAGAAACATTTAAATATGCAATAGATTTAAGAGCAATGACACAAGGTAGAGGGTATTTTGAAATGGAATTAGAAAGATATGGAGAGGTTCCATCACAATTTGCAGAAAAAATAATTGGACTAGCTACTGCAAAGTAATAAAGAAGATAGAACATTAAATAATTAATATCCATCTATTATGTAAAATAATTTTGTAATTAAAACTAGGTATATACTTATTTTAAAGAAGTGTATATCTAGTTTTTATGTGTTTTTATAAAAAACAAGAAAAAAACAAATTAAAGCAATAAAAAATGTGAAGAATAAAAGATACTTTCTTAAACTGTTTTAATAAAAGAAAGTATCTTTTTATATTATTATTTTTAGAAATGTTTAATAATAATGATATGAAGGTATATTTACAAATACAAGGTATAGATACATTGAAAATCAATTAATAATCAATAATTTTAAGACTTAATTGTTATAAATGTAAGAAGTAGAAGATTATATTTAACAAAAGATGGACACCTTATTTAAATTATTATGAAAAAAATAAATTTACACAATTTAGGGCTTTAAAAATTTAAATAATAGGTGTAAAATAGTAGTCAAAGAAAGTCAAAATAAAAAGGTGTGTGGTGATATAAATGGCAACTATGACAGATATAATTGAAAAATTTATTAAAGATTTGATGGAAGAGGATAATAGTATACAGATTCAAAGAAATGAACTAGCAAACTTGTTTAGTTGTGCACCATCACAAATAAATTATGTTTTAACAACAAGGTTTACCATAGATAAAGGTTATTATATAGAAAGCAAAAAAGGTGGCGGAGGATATGTTCAGATAGAAAAAATACGAAGAAGCAAAGATGGACATATTAGAGAAATACTAAACGAAAGAATAGGAAGCCAAATATCCTATAAGAAAGCAAAAGAGTTGGTGGAAAGTTTGAGAGAATCAGACTTAATTAGTGAAAGAGAATTAAAACTAATATTATATGCAATAGATGATAAATCATTATGTATGCCAGTATATGAATTAAAAGAGAAGGTAAGGTCTAATGTTTTAAAGAATATAATAATAGGAGTATTTAGTATAGAGGAGTGATAATTTATGCTATGTCAAAAATGCAATAAAAATAAAGCATCTGTATATTATAATAAAATAGTCAATGGAGAAAAGACAGAAATGTATCTGTGTAGTGAATGTGCTAAAGAAAATACAGAGATGAATTTTAATTTAGATATGCCTTTTTCAATGATGGATATATTTTCCAACTTAGGATTTCAACCTAAAAAAGAGCTTGAAGAAAAGTTAGTTTGCCAAAAATGTAATATGACATATAGTGAATTTAAGAATAATGGAAGATTTGGATGCAGTGAATGTTACAATGCATTTAGTAGCCAAGTAAATCCGATGCTTCAAAATATACATGGTCATATAGAACATATAGGTAAGGCACCTAAAAAATCTTTTTATAAAATAAGTGTAGAAAATGAGATTAGAGAATTAAAAGAAGATTTGGATAGAGCTATAAAAAATGAAGAGTATGAATTAGCTGCTCAATTTAGAGATAAGATTAAGTATTTAAAAGGCTCTATTGACTAAGATTGGAGTGATATTATGAAAGAGAATATAGTCATGAAATCAAGAGTTAGGCTGGCTAGGAACTTGAGCAATTATCCTTTTCCAAATAGGTTAGATAAAGAGTGTGCTATGGAAATAATAGAAAAGGTAAAAAATGCATTTATGAATTCTAGTTTAGAACATAAAGAAGAGTTTGATTTCTATAAGATTGAAGATTTAGACCAATCTAAAAAGATGCTCATGGTTGAAGAGCATATGATAAGTCCAGACTTAGCAGAAAATGATAAAAGTGCTGTTATAGTAAAAAAAGATAAAACTGTAAGTATAATGATAAATGAAGAAGACCATATAAGAATACAAACTATGTGTGATGATTTAAATTTAGAAAATGCTTATAACATAGCAAATGAGATAGATGATTTATTAGAATCAAATTTAGAGTATGCATTTAGCACAAACTTGGGTTATCTAACATCTTGCCCAACTAACACGGGAACTGGAATGAGAGCTTCTGTAATGATGCACTTGCCTGCATTGAGTCAATTAGGCTATATGGATGAACTTTATAA
The DNA here is from genome assembly GCF_020658465.1 of Clostridioides sp. ES-S-0049-02. Lineage (NCBI taxonomy): Bacteria > Bacillati > Bacillota > Clostridia > Peptostreptococcales > Peptostreptococcaceae > Clostridioides > Clostridioides sp. ES-S-0049-02. The sequence continues at coordinate 36,322 of NZ_JACVWG010000014.1, read as the reverse complement.
GATTTCATCACAAATAGGTATAGCAATAAGAGGTATATATGGAGAGCGAACAGAAGCATTGGGAAATATATACCAAATATCTAATCAGCTTACGCTTGGAAGAACAGAGTCTAATATTATAGAGAATGTAAGTGGTCTTACAAAGGATGCAATTTCAAAAGAAGTGAAAGCCAGAGAAATATTACAAAAAAAATTGGGTATAAAATTAGAAGATAAAATATTTAGGTCAATAGGAACACTTGAAAATTCAAGGGTAATGAGTAGTTCAGAGGCAATGAGCCATCTATCTAATATAAAAATGGGAATAGAAATGAACTATATAAAAAAACTAGATTTAAAAGCTATAGAACAACTTATGATAGGTATACAACCAGCACATCAGTCAATAATGTATAAGAGTGATGATGTTGAAAATAGAGATATAAATAGAGCAACATACATTAGAGAAACTTTGGAAAAATTAAGAGGAGGGATAAATTATGAACTTCAATAGATTTACACAAAGAGCTAAAAAAGCAATTGATTTAGCGTTTGAGTCTGCTAAAAACTTAGGGCATAATATTGTTGGAAGTGAGCATATACTTTTAGGGCTTTTAAAAGAAGAAGAAGGAATAGCTGCCAAAGTTCTAAGTAAAGTTGGATTTACAGAGGCTTATTTAGAAGGCAAAATAATTGATATGGAAGGTAAGGGCGAAGGAATTCCAGAAGACATAGTATTAAGCCCAAGAAGTAAACAAATATTGGAACTATCAGGAATGTTTGCAAATAAATTAAAAACAAATTATATAGGAACTGAGCATATATTATTAGCTATTATTCAAGAAGGTGAAGGAATAGCTAATAAAGTTTTGAACTATGCAGGTGTAAATGACAGAACTCTAGCCCAATTAACAATTGATATGATGGGTATGAGTGATAATAATCAATATAAATCAGAAAATAGTTACACGGGCAACCAAAATCAAACAGAGTCCAAGATTCTCGATAAATATGGAAGAAATCTTACACTATATGCAAAACAAAATAAAATAGACCCTGTTATAGGAAGAGAAAAAGAAATACAAAGAGTTATACAAATATTAAGTAGAAGAACTAAAAACAACCCTGTACTAATAGGAGATCCAGGAGTAGGTAAAACAGCTATAGCTGAAGGTTTAGCAACAAATATAGCATTAGGAAATGTTCCAGAAACACTAAAAAGTAAAACTTTGTATTCTTTAGAGATGGGTTCATTATTAGCTGGTGCTAAGTATAGAGGAGAATTTGAAGAAAGAATTAAAGAAGTTGTAGATGAAGTTGTTAAAAATGGAAATATAATTTTATTTATAGATGAGATGCATACCATAATAGGAGCTGGGTCTACAGGAGAAGGATCTATAGATGCGTCAAATATATTAAAACCTGCATTAGCTAGAGGAGAAATACAAGTTATAGGTGCAACAACAATAGATGAGTATAGAAAGCATGTTGAAAAAGACTCTGCACTAGAAAGAAGATTCCAACCAGTTATGGTGGATGAACCAAGTAAAGAAGATTCAATAAAAATATTAGAAGGATTGAGAGATAAATATGAAGCTCATCACAAAGTTAAAATAACTGATGATGCTATAAAAACAGCTGTAGAATTATCAACTAGATATATATCAGATAGATATCTACCAGATAAAGCTATAGATTTGATTGATGAAGCTGCATCAAAAGTGAGGCTAAAGGAAAATACTCCTCCAGCCGAAATAAAAAAATTAGAATTAGAAATAGAAAATATAGATAAAGAAAAAGAAGAGGCAGTAAGATGCCAAGATTTTGAGAAAGCAGCAAAAATAAGAGATGAACAAGGCATACTTAAAAAACAATTAGAAGATGTTAGAGAAAGATGGAATAAGTCATCTAAACATTCTGATTTAGTTGATGGAGAAGTCATTGCTGAAGTAGTAGGTTTATGGACAGGAATACCTGTTAATAAAATTCTTGAGGAAGAAGCTGATAGACTCTTAAAACTTGAAGAAATCTTACACAATAGAGTTATAGGTCAAGAGCAAGCAGTAAAATCTATTTCCAAGGCAATAAGAAGGTCAAGAGCAGGTCTTAAGGACCCTAATAGACCAATCGGCTCATTCTTATTTTTAGGACCTACAGGAGTAGGGAAAACAGAGTTATCTAAGGCATTAGCAGAAGTGCAATTTGGAGATGAAAATCAAATAATAAGAATTGATATGTCTGAATATATGGAAAAACATGCTGTATCAAGAATGATAGGTTCACCTCCTGGTTATATAGGTCATGATGAAGGAGGTCAATTAACTGAAAAAGTAAGAAGAAACCCATATTCAGTTATTTTATTTGATGAGATAGAGAAAGCTCATCCAGATGTGTTTAATATTCTATTACAAATTCTAGATGATGGTAGATTAACAGATTCAAAAGGAAGAACTGTTGACTTTAAGAATACTATTGTGATAATGACATCAAATGTTGGTGCATCTACAATTGGTAGACAAAAAACTTTAGGGTTTAGTATAGCTAAAGGAGATGAAGAAGAAAAGTCTCAATATGAAAAAATGAAAGAAAACATAATGGGTGAATTAAAGCAAAGATTCAGACCAGAGTTTTTAAATAGAATAGATGATATAATAGTTTTCCATTCATTAAATACAGAGCATATATCTAAAATAGTAATTTTAATGGTAGATAAATTACAAGAAAGACTAAAAGATATGGATATAAAACTAGAAATGAGTGATGAAGCTATAAAATTAATTTCTAAATCTGGATTTGATTTGGAATATGGAGCAAGACCTCTTAAAAGAGCCTTACAAAAAGAACTAGAAGATGAGTTATCTGAAGCGATTTTAAGAGGCGATGTAAAAAAAGGAAGTAATATAATAGCAAAAGTTAAAGATGAAAAAATAGTTTTTGAAACTAAATAATTCAATAGAGTTGCATTTTAAAATCTTATAGATATAAGCTTTAGGGTTTAAAGAAAATTTTAAGGGCAATGAATCTAAAATAATTCATTGCCCTTAATTATTTTTTTTAATCTTTACCTATTATCTTTCACATATGCTAAAATTATAGTATATAATAATAAATTAAGGATGATTAAAATATGGCAAAAATAAAAACTAAATATGTATGTCAATCTTGTGGATATGAAACAGCTAAGTGGCTTGGAAAATGTCCAGAGTGTACAAAATGGAATACATTTGTAGAAGAAGTAGATCAAAAAAGCACAAAAAAAGAGGTCTTTATAATAGATAAATCTTCATCTAAACCAGTTAGTATAACTTCAATAGAGAGTAAAGAAGAAGAAAGGTTTACAACAGATATAAAAGAATTAGATAGAGTGCTTGGTGGAGGGATAGTTAAAGGTTCTCTAGTACTTGTTGGTGGAGACCCTGGTATAGGTAAATCCACACTTTTAATTCAAGTCTCTAGTAATGTAGCTAATTTAGGAAAGACTGTTTTATATATAACTGGAGAAGAATCAGAATCACAGATAAAAATGAGAGCAAAAAGATTAGGTATTAATTCAGAAAATTTATATATATTTGCTGAAAATAATTTGAGTATAATTGAATCTTATTTAGAAAGTGTAAATCCACAATTAATAATTCTAGACTCAATTCAAACTGTCTTTAGTCCAGAAATATCTTCAGCACCAGGCACTGTCAGCCAAATTAAAGAAGGTACTTCAAAATTCATGAAGATTTCTAAAAAAATGGGAATTTCAACATTCATAGTTGGTCATGTAACCAAAGAAGGTTCACTAGCAGGTCCAAAATTATTAGAGCATATGGTTGATACTGTTTTATATTTTGAAGGTGAAAGATATAATACATATAGATTAGTAAGGGCTGTTAAAAATAGATTTGGTTCAACAAATGAGCTTGGAGTATTTGAAATGAGGGATTTGGGATTAGTAGAGCTTGATAACCCGTCTAAGATTTTGATATCTGAAAAACCAAAAGATGTAGCAGGTTCAGTCATAATATCCACTGTAGAAGGTACAAGACCAATGCTACTTGAATTACAAGCATTAGTTTCACCAACAAGTTTTGGTATAGCAAGAAGAACATCTACAGGAGTAGATTATAATAGAGTTGGTATGTTATTAGCAGTCTTAGAAAAACGTGTTGGTCTGCAAATACAAAACCAAGATGTATATATAAATATAGTTGGAGGTATAAAGATAAATGAACCTTCGATTGACTTAGGAATAGCTATTTCTGTAGCATCTAGCTTTAGAAATATACCTATAGATGAAGATATAGCTGTTACAGGAGAGGTAGGACTTACAGGAGAAGTTAGATCAGTAAGCTTTATAGAAAAAAGAATTGCTGAGTGCAAAAAACTTGGCTTTAAAAAGATAGTAGTTCCTAGAAGTAATTATGATGTTGTAAAAGATACTAAAGGTATAGAAATATGGCCAGTAGACAACTTAAGACAAGCTATAAATATAGTACTTGGGAGGAATCAATAAATATGGAGAATTTTTTGGATAACAAAAATATGCTATATGCATTAAAAATGATATCTCCTGGAACCCCTCTTAGATTAGGCCTAAACAATGTGCTAAGAGCTAAGACTGGCGGTTTAATTGTAATTGCAACAAATGAAGATGTAATGAAAATAGTAGATGGAGGATTTGCTATAAATGCAGAGTATTCACCATCATATCTATATGAATTAGCCAAAATGGATGGAGCGATAGTTTTAAGTGGTGATGTAAAGAAAATATTATTTGCTAATGCACAACTTATACCAGATTACTTTATAGAAACATCAGAAACTGGAACTAGACATAGAACGGCGGAAAGAGTAGCAAAACAAACTGGTGCTATAGTCATAGGAATTTCACAAAGAAGAAATGTTATAACAGTTTATAGAGGAAATGAGAAGTATGTGGTCGAAGATATATCTAAGATATTTACTAAGGCAAATCAAGCAATACAAACTTTAGAAAAATATAAAACAGTATTAGACCAAGCTATAACTAATTTAAGTGCTTTAGAGTTTAATGATTTGGTAACTATTTATGATGTAGCGTTAGTCATGCAGAAAATGGAAATGGTAATGAGAGTTACAAGTATAATTGAAAAATATGTGATAGAATTGGGGGATGAAGGAACTTTAGTAAGCATGCAATTAGAGGAATTAATGGGTACAACTAGAATAGATCAGAAATTAATATTCAAAGATTATAACAAAGAAAATACTGAAATAAAAGAACTTATGAAAAAAGTTAAAAATTTAAATTCAGAAGAACTAATAGAATTATTTAATATGGCAAAACTATTAGGGTATAGTGGATTTTCAGAAAGTATGGATATGCCTATAAAAACAAGAGGCTATAGAATTCTTAGCAAAATACATAGACTACCAACAGCAATAATAGAAAACTTAGTAAATTATTTTGAAAACTTTCAAGAAATATTGGATGCGTCTATTGAAGAGTTAGATGAAGTTGAAGGAATAGGTGAAATAAGAGCAACATATATAAAAAATGGACTTATAAAAATGAAACAATTAGTATTATTAGATAGACACATATAATGAATTTTAAGTGAATTTTACTACTTTTTTCTTGAATATAATATACACTTTGGTCTATAATAGATAAGTATAACTAGGGGGTGAAGCATTGATAAGGAAAGTAACAAGGATATTGTTTATTTTACTTGGATTTACGATAGGTATAACGACCTATTTAACATTGATGAGAGATTTTGAAATATTAACATTTGGAAAAGAAACTTATGGTTATATAGCAGCTGTAGTAGCAGGTATAGTAATAGCTATTTTAGGATATCTTATAGAGCCATGGGTTGTGAATAGAACAAAAGAAATTGCTAAAGTTGTGGATAAAGAACTATCAAAATATCCTCAAACAGATATATTATTAGGATCTATGGGTCTTATAGTAGGATTTGTAATTGCATATTTATTAAGTGGGCTAGTAAATAGAATACCAATAGTAGGTGGAATATTATCATTACTATTATATTTATTCCTAGGATATCTTGGAATGAAAGTTGCGCTTAAAAGTAAAAATGATTTATTTAATATTGGAAAATTAGGAAGATTGGCAAATCCTATTAAAGATAAGGATAAGGATAAAGATAATAAAAAAGAAGTAAAGGCGATACCTCCAAAAGTATTAGATACAAGTGTAATAATTGATGGAAGGATAGCTGATATTTGTAAAACAGGATTTATAGAAGGAAAACTTATTATTCCTGCTTTTGTTTTGGAAGAATTAAGACATATTGCAGATTCTTCAGATGATTTGAAAAGAGTAAGAGGTAGAAGAGGTCTGGATATATTAAATATAATTCAGAAAGAATTAAATATAGAGGTTGAAATAAGTGAAAGGGACTTTGATGATATAGCAGAAGTTGATAGTAAATTATTAAAGCTTGCCCAAGTATTAAATGGAAAAGTTGTTACTAATGATTATAACTTAAATAAGGTTGCTCAATTTCAAGGTGTTGAAGTATTAAATATAAATGAGTTGGCTAATGCTATAAAACCAGTTGCAATACCAGGTGAAGATATGGTTGTCCAAGTGGTTAAAGAAGGAAAAGAAGCTCAACAGGGTGTTGCATATCTAGATGATGGAACTATGATAGTTGTTGATGGAGGAAGAAAACATATGAATGAGACTATAAAAGTTTTAGTAACTTCTGTTCTTCAAACTCCTGCTGGTAGAATGATATTTGCAAAACCTAAAAATTGATATATTCAAATAAACCTAAAATTTGGGCTGTTTATTATAAATAGATGGTCCAAATTTATTTGTTTATAACGACAATGTTTAATGTATTCTTAAGTGTGAGGATTTAAATCAGAAAGCAGGGAGAATTTATGAGAAAAAAGATTATATCTTTCTTAGCAACATTTATCATAATATTAACATCGATGAGCCAGTATAGCTTTGCAGATGATATACCAACGCATGGAAAAGTAATATTTATAGATATGAATAGAACTAGTATGAACAATATGTTAAGAATAAAATCATTGAGAGAAGAGCTAGAAGATAGAGGATATATTGGCTTGATGAACATAAGAGGCGATAAAGGTAGTGATGATAGAAGGTCATATGCCAGTATGGGTGCTGGAGGAAGAGCCAATGTAGCTAATGAAGAAGATATTAATTTTGAAAGCTCAAGCAAAGATAGAAATATAGTTTTTGAATCAGCTACAGGTAAGAAAGCAAAAGGTATAAATGATTTGACTATAAATATGTCAATAAATGAGAATCTAAACTTTGGAGAATATGGTTCTACATTAGGTTCATTAGGTCAAAGTTTATCTGAAAATAAATTAAAAACATCTGTATTAGGAAATGCAGATATAGTTGAAAATGGTAAACTTGTAAAAAATAGAAACTTATGCTTAACAGCTATGGATGAGTATGGTAGAATTTCTTACGGAAATGTAGATAATATCAATAAAAAAGATTTATCTATGCCTTATGGAATATCAACTGATTACACTAAGCTTGTTGCTGAAACTAAAGAAGCTTATAAAAATAGTGATGTAGTTTTTGTAGAACTTGGAGATACATATAGGTTAGATTTATATAAATCTAACTTGAATGAAAAAACATATAAAAACATGAAAGACAAGATAGAAAAAAACATAGATGAATATTTAAAAAATATATTTTCTATGGTTGGAGAAAATGATACTGTTTACATAGCTAGTGCATTTCCAAGTGATTTAGATTATAAAAATAAAAGAAGGCTTTCTCCAATAATAAAATTAAATGGCAATGGAAAAGGGATGTTATCATCTTCAACTACTAGAAGAGAAGGTATTGTTACTAATCTAGATATTGGAGCTGAGATATTAAATAACTTTGATATAAAAAATCAAAATATGGTTGGAAAGAAGTATGAACTTATTAACAGAGATGATAATAAAGAGTATCTGATGGATGAATACCAAAAGATAGTATCTGTTTCAAGCATAAGGTCTACAATACTTAATGGATTTGTAAGTATAGTATTTTTGTCATGGATAGTTGCTATGATTCTAATTCTATTTAGAAAGCATATATCGAAAAATCACAAAGAAACAATATTTTTTATATTAAAAGAATTTCTAAAAATAGGAATAGTAATGCCATTATCATTTATGATAACTCCAATAATGAATTTTAAAACACCAGTAGCAATATCTTTAGGAATAATTATAATAACACTTACTATATACTTAATAAGCAAAGTTCTGATAAAGAATGATTTAAAAAATATGTTATTCTTTACAGGTTTAACTATATTGATTATGGTTATTGATTCTGCATTTGGTTCATATTTAATGAAAAGTAATGTAATGAGTTATGATTGTATAATTGGGGCTAGATACTACGGAGTAGGAAATGAATATCAAGGAGTGGCAATAGGTAGTGCAATATTTACATTTGCGATTTTGCTTACATATAAAAAGATACCAAAGTGGTCTGTAATAGTATTTTCTTTAGTTATCTTAATTACGAGTGCATCTCCAGCTATGGGTGCAAATGTTGGAACTGCTATTTCTGAATGTGTTGCATTTTTACTATTTATACTATTGATATATAATGTAAAAATAGACTTTAAAAAAGTTGTATTATTAGGTGTAGCAGTATTGCTTGTTTTAGGCGCCTTTGTAGCTATAGATATGATTTCAGGAAGTAACTCACATTTAGGTATGTTTGTAAAAGAAGTTTACTTTAATGGACCAGGAGAAATAATACAAACATTTGGCAGAAAGATAGAGATGAACTTGAAGCTAGCTCAAACCAGTGCATGGGTAAATATACTACTAACTGGAATCGGAGTAATTTTAGTTCTTATGATTAATCAGATTAGATACTTTAAACAATTAATTGATGAATACCCAGTCGTATTTAAAGGATTTATAGCGTCAATAGCAGGATGCTTTGTAACTCTTTTAGTAAATGATTCTGGAATTGTGTCATCAGCTACAGCTTTTATTTATGTAATTGTAGCTATGATTATATTAAGTATAAATCTGATAGTATTAAAAGAATAAGTTACATATAGTCTCTATATAAATATTGATGATATGTTAATTTGAATTTATTTTGACGAAATAACTTTAAAGAAAAAATTTTACAAAAATTAATTATTACACAAAAATCCCAAGTTTATTTTAACTTGGGATTTTTATATAATAATTTAAACTTTATCTTGTTTTAATGTAATTTGAAATGATGTACCTTTTCTCCGTGTTTATTCCAACACCATTGTCAGTAGTATTAATGTAAATGTTCTAAATCTGTATGAAATCCAAATATCTGCTTTTCAGATTTTGGATTATTGGCAACATTGGCAATAAGGTTTTGAAGAAAGGCAATCATTTCAAATTGTGTATGTTTAAGCTGTATTTTTCCAGAAAAATCTATAAAAAATGTCAGACTTAAATTGTCTATTAACTTTTCATTATATACTCACTTTTTATATATATTATCTAAAAATATTATACTTTCTTCTTCACTAAAGCGGTAGTTTTTATTAAGCATTAGATATGAATATCCTGTGATATATGATAATAGTGTTTTCAAATCCTGTGATATATCAGCAAGTCAATGAGTTTTTGAAACTTCAAGTTATTCTCGTTCAATCTCAGTTTCTTAAAGTTTATTGCTTAATGCCTTTATATTTATAATAATTTCTTTATACATAAAATAGTACAATTTTAGTTTACCATCTTTAGTAAAATCTTTTTTGGCGATTGTATAATTTCCTTTAGACAAAATACTTATTGAGCAAATTATCAGGTAAAGCAGTCAAACAAGAAATAAAAAAAGTATTCCTTAACTTAATGTAACAACTTATTTTTAATTATACAAAAAAAACAGTTGACTTTTTATACGAACCCCTTCTATAATGTTATTGAAATTAAGTAAAATCATTGAACAAATGTAAAAATAATTGAAAAATCTTGATTTTGGAGGAAGGAAAATGAAAAAAATTGGAGACTTAAGGTTAATGATGAAGTGTTGTTCACTTTATTATGAAGATAATTTGAATCAACAAGAAATAGCGAATCAATTGGGAATATCAAGACCAACAATATCAAGAATATTAAAAGAAGCTTTTGAGCAAGGAATAGTAAAAATACAAATAGTTGATGTTTTAAAAAATGACTATCAAAAAATAGAAAGAAGTTTAGAAAGAAAATATAAATTGAAAGAAGTAATAGTGGTAGATGATAAACAAGACTCATTAACACAAAAACAAGAATTAGCAAGAGCTGTGTCTGAATATCTTACCAGAGTAGTAAAAGAAAATGATATAATTGGGGTTTCCATAGGAACAACTCTAAAAGAAATTCCTAGATATGTAGAAAAAAGCAACTGTAAAAATGTTACGTTCATACCTTTACTAGGAGGAATTGGAGATAATGAAATAGATATACACGCAAATCAAATAGCTGTAAGTTTAGCAAGAGCTTTTGGAGGAGATTTTAAGTTATTACATGCTCCTGCTGTGATGTCTGATTTATCTACAAAAGAAAAGCTTTGTAAGGATGAAAAAATTAAAGAAGTACTAGACTTAATAGATAAAACAACTATTGCAATTGTAGGTATAGGAAATCCTATGAGTTTAAACTCAACAATAATGGCTTCTGGATATATGCATGAAGAAGATATAGATGATTTAAAAAAGTATAACTCAATAGGCGCAATTTGTTTGCAAGCTTTTGATAAGGAAGGAAAAACTTCTATACTTGAATTTAATCAAAGGGTACTAGGGGTAAAACTAAATGATTTAAAAAAGATAAAAAGAACAATAGGTGTTGCTTCAGGAGATGAAAAGATAGAAGCAATAAAAGCATCATTAAAAGCCAAATTTATAAATAGCTTAGCAATTAATCACAGTTTAGCACTTGAATTATTAGAAGATTGTGACTAATAGAAATATAGATAAAAATTAATAGGAGGGAATTGATATGACATTATCAAAAGAAACATTACTTGAAATGTATAAGAGAATGAATCAAGCTAGAAAGTTTGAAGAGAAAGTTAGTTGGTTTTTTGCAAGAGGTATGGTACATGGAACAACTCATTTATCAGTAGGTCAAGAAGCTTCAAGTGTAGCCGCAGTAATGGCATTAGAAAAAGGAGATTTGGTTTCATTAACTCATAGAGGTCATAGCCAATTTATAGGAATGGGAATAGATTTAAATAAAATGATGGCTGAGCTTATGGGAAAAGAAACTGGATTTTGTAAAGGAAAAGGAGGCTCAATGCATATAGCAGATATTGAGTCAGGTAACTTAGGAGCAAATGGAGTCGTAGGTGGAGGTCTTACTATAGCTCCTGGCGCTGCACTTACACAACAATATAAAAAGACAGGAAAAATAGTTTTATGTAGTTTTGGTGATGGTGCATCAAATGAAGGTACATTTCATGAAGGAATAAACTTGTCATCAATATGGAAATTACCAATAATATTTTATTGTGAAAACAACCTATATGGCATGTCAACAAGTATAAAACGTCACATGAATATAGATAGTGTTGCAACAAGAGCAGCATCTTATGGTATAGAAGGAATATCAATAGATGGATATAATCCAATAGAAGTATATGAAACAGTACAAAAAGCTGCTGAAAAATGTAGAAGAGGGGAAGGGCCTGTATTAATTGAAAGTAGGACTTATAGATGGCTAGGTCATTCAAAATCAGATGCAAATGTATATAGAACGAAAGAAGAGATAGAATCGTGGAAGGCAAAAGACCCTATAAAATTTTTAAGAAATTATCTTATAGAAAATAATATGGCAAATGAAAATGAATTAGATATAATTGAAGATTTTGCTAAAAAATCAATAGAAGATGCAGTAGAATTTGCTCAAAATAGCCCAAATCCAAAAATAGAATCTTTATTAGATGATGTATATGCAGACTAAAAATAGTAAAGGAGGAAAATAAAAATGAGTACAAGAGAATTAACATATGCACAAGCAATAAAAGAAGCAATGTCAGAAGAAATGAGAAGAGATGAAAATGTAATATTTATGGGAGAAGATATAGGGATATATGGAGGAGCATTTGGCGTATCAGTGGGAATGATAGATGAATTTGGCCCAGAAAGAGTAAGAGATACTCCTATATCAGAGGCAGCTATAGCAGGTGCAGCAGCAGGTGCAGCGGCAACTGGGTTAAGACCAATTATGGAAGTAATGTTTATGGATTTTGTTACAATATCTATGGACGCGATTGTAAATCAAGCAGCAAAAATGAGATATATGTTTGGTGGGAAGGCTCAGGTTCCAATGGTTGTTAGATGTCCTGGAGGTTCTGGAACTGGTTCAGCAGAACAACATTCACAAAGTTTGGAAGCATGGTTTTGTCATGTACCAGGAGTAAAAGTGGTTGCACCTTCAACACCAGCAGATGCTAAGGGATTATTAAAAGCAGCTATAAGAGACAATAATCCAGTAATATTTGTTGAAAACAAATTGTTATATAGAAAAAAAGGAATTGTCCCAGAGGGAGATTATGTAATTGATATTGGAAAGGCAGATATTAAAAAAGAAGGTTCTGATGTTACAGTAATCACTTATGGAAGGATGTTACAAAGTGTTGAAGAAGCTGCAGAAAACCTATCAAAAGAAAATATAGATGTAGAAATTATAGATTTAAGAACTTTATATCCATTAGATAAAGAGACAATCATAAAGAGTGTATGTAAAACTGGTAGAGTTTTAATTTGCCATGAAGCAGCTAAGACTGGTGGTCTAGGTGGAGAAATATCAGCATTAATAACAGAAAGTGAATCATTTGATTATTTAGATGCACCAGTAAAAAGAATATGTGGAAAAGATGTGCCAATACCATATAATCCAGAGCTAGAAAAAGCAGTAGTCCCAAGAATTGATGAAATAGAAGATGCAATAAAATCTTTAATTGTTAGATAAGGGGGGATAGAAATGGTGGCAAATAAAGTAAAAGCCACACCAGCAGCCAAAAACCAAGCAAGAAAAGACAATATAGAGTTAGATTGGCTGGTTGGAAGTGGAGAAAATGGAAGAATACATCTAGTGGATGTGTTAAACTATCTAGAAAATAATAAAGTAAAAGCAACTCCTTTAGCAAAAAGGATAGCAGAGGATTTAAATATAGATTTAGAAAATGTTGTAGGTACTGGATACAATAGAAAAATAAAAAAATCAGATATAGAAAAGGCACATACACAAGAGACTATCGTATCAACTGATGTATCTAAATCTAACGAAACAAAAGAAATAAAATCAAAACATGAGAATTTAAGTACGTTTAATACAGTAGAAGGAGAGTTCGAAAAGCCAAATCCAATGAGAGCAACTGTAGCAAAACGAATGTCAGAAAGCTACTTCAGTGCTCCTGTATTTACATTCAATATAGAGGTAGATGCTACAGAACTTAAAGAACTTAGAGCAAAATTAATAGATACAGTAAAAGAATCAACTGGAGTAAAATTAACAATGACAGATTTAATAGTAATGGCTGTATCTAGAGTACTTCCAAAGCATCAAGCATTAAATTCAGCATGGACAGATAATGGAATATTTAGATATAAAGATATAAATATAGCTATTGCTGTTGGACTAGATGAAGGTTTATATGTCCCAGTAGTAAAAAATGTAAATGAAAAATCGCTAAAAGAAATAGCCAAAGAAAGCAAAGAACTTGCTGAAAAAGTAAAAACAGGAAAGCTTCTACCAGCAGACCAAGAAGGTAATACATTTACTATAAGCAATGTTGGAATGTATGGTATAACGACATTTACACCTATAATAAATATGCCTTCAAGTGCGATACTTGGGGTAGGAGCAACTCAAGATAAGTTTGTGCCAGTAAATGGAGAGGCTAAAATAAAACCTATAATGAATTTATCATTAACATCAGACCATAGAATAATAGATGGTACAGTAGCAGCAAAATTCTTAAAAGATTTAAAAGAATTATTAGAAAATCCATTAGCAATGCTTGTATAGGTTTTGATATTTTACTCTTTATGTAAATAGATTGAATAGACCACATAAAAAGATGTATTTAATTTTACTAGATTTAAAATTATTGTATGTAAAAGATATCTGTATGAATATAAGATGATTAACTAAAATATATAAAAAATAAATAGGAGGATAGCCTATGTCAGTAGAAGTCATAATGCCAAAAGCTGGAGTAGCTATGGAAGAAGGTACTATAGTATCTTGGCTAAAACAAGAAGGCGAAGAAGTAAAAATTGGAGAACCTATACTAGAGATAACAACAGATAAAGTCAACATGGAAATAGAATCAGAAGGAGAAGGTATACTTGCTGCAATTATACATAAAGAAGAAGGAGAAGTATTACCAGTATTTACAGTAATAGGTGTAATAGCAGAAAAGGGAGAAAAGCAAGAAGAAATAAAGGCTAAATACTTATCTGGAAGCGTATCAAAAGAAGATTTAATTGTTGAAACAGAAAAAATAGAAATAAAAGAAGAAAAGACAATTAAAAAAGAGAGTAATCATGATTATGATGTGATAGTAGTAGGTGGAGGACCTGGAGGGTATTTATCAGCACTAAAATCAGCTATATTAGGAGGCAAAGTTGCATTAGTAGAAGAGGACACATTAGGAGGAACTTGCCTAAATAGAGGTTGCATTCCTACAAAAACTTATGTAAAAACAGTAGAAATATTAGAAGAAATTGAACAATTATCAAAAAGAGGTGTAAAAGTATCTGTTGATAAGGAACAAGATATAAAAAAGGCTATAAAGTATAAAAATAGAGTAGTAAAAAAACTTACAGCTGGTGTTGGTGGGTTGTTAAAAAGCAGAGGTGTAGATGTCTTTAATCTTAAAGCTACTGTTAAAGAAGCCCATAAAGTAATACTATCAGATGGAAAAGTTTTAGATACAGAAAATACAATAATTGCCACTGGTTCTAAGGTGAGAATCTTACCAATAAAAGGAATAGAATCAAAATTAATAATAACTAGTACAGAAGCTTTAGATTTAGACATAGTACCAGAAGAGTTAGTAATAATTGGTGGTGGAGTAATAGGTTGTGAATTTGCAGAGATATTCAACTCAAGAGGTTCTAAAGTAACTATAATAGAAATGGAAGACAGAATAATTCCAAGAATGGACAAAGAATTGAGCCAGTCTTTAAGAGATTCACTTAAGAAAAAGGGAATAACTATATTAACTGAAAAGAAAGTTTCTGAATTTAAAGAAGAAGGAAATAAAATAATAGTATGTATTGAAGGAGAAGAACCAATAAAGGCAGATTTAGGTCTATATGCTATAGGAAGACAAGCTAATCTATCTGGTGTAGAAGACTTAGATATTAAAATAGATAGAGGTTCAATAGTTGTAAATAGTAAAATGGAAACAAGTGTACCAAGTGTATATGCAGTAGGTGATGTTACTGGAGGTATAATGCTAGCTCATGCAGCTTTTAAAATGGGAGAAGTAGCAGCTTCAAATGCTTTAGGTATGGATGAAGAAGCAGATTTAAGTGCATTACCTAGTTGCGTTTATACAGTTCCAGAGGTTGCATCAGTTGGACTTACAGAAGAAGATGCTAAACAAAAATATAATATAAAAATTGGTAAATTTAACTTTGCTGGAAATGGAAGAGCTTTAGCTTCTGGACAAGAGCAAGGATATGTAAAAGTAATATCAGATGCTAAGTATGGGGAAATTTTAGGTGTGCATATGTTTGGATATGGTGTAGCAGAACTTATAAATCATGCAGCATCATTTAAAGCATTAGAAATACCTGCTGATGAAGCTAGTGACTTGATTTTTGGTCACCCATGTACTTCAGAAGCTCTGATGGAAGCTTTAGCAGATGTAAGTGGTGAATGCTTACATTTACCAAAAAAATAAGCTATTAACCTAAGTTTATATAATATATAAAATCTTTAAAAACTCACTTAGCCATACCCCTTTTGTATAAATGTATTTATTTATACAAAAGGGGTTTCTTTTTGGAAAAATATATCATAAGGTTATTTGTAGTTTTTGTTGTACAAAAAAGATAGTAATATAGAATAAGGGTGTCATTTTAGATTTATTACAGAAAAATTTAAGAGAAAAGATTTTTTTGTTTTTTACGAAAGTATTATTTGTGAAAAATAAAAAAAATTTTCTTAATATTTAAATAAAAGAATAGCTTAATTTAAACGTTATAAGTTTATGAAGTAAAAAATGGCACAAAAAAAACACTATGTGGCATGTAAGTTGCTTATATAAATAGTAAGGAGGGACAATTAGAAATGAGGCAAAGAATAAAAAGCTTAATTGAAAATGAAGATAAGAAAAATCCTTTAACAGATGAAGCAATTTCAAGTATGTTAAATATTCGAAGAGAAGACGTTACCTTTTTAAGAAATGAATTAAAAATAGAAGATTCTAGACAAAGAAGAAAAGTTGTTTTGATTAAAGTTATAAAAGATATTGTAAAAGAAGAAAAAAATATAAATAAAAATGATATAACAAGAAGATTAAATAGTATTGGATTTACTGTATCAAGATTTACAGTTATACAGTATTTAAAAGAAATCCAAGATTCTGGTGATTTAAAACATGATAAAGAAAATGATGATAAAAAAGAGGAACTAAATGCTAAAGAAGAAAAAATAGATGTGGCCTTTGATAAATTAATAGGAAGTACTGGAAGTTTAAGTACAATCGTCAAATTAGCTAAGGCAGCTATACTTTATCCTCCCCATGGGTTGCATACTATTATTATGGGTCCAACTGGTGTTGGAAAAAGCGAGTTAGCAGAGTGCATGTATAACTTTGCAGTAGAATCATCTAGATTTCCTAAAAATGCACCATTTATAGTTTTCAATGCAGCAGACTACTCAGAAAATCCACAACTTTTGTTATCTCAATTATTTGGTCATGTTAAGGGTGCTTTTACAGGAGCTGATGAAACTAAAGAAGGATTAGTATCAAAAGCAGATGGGGGTATATTGTTTATAGATGAAATACATAGATTGCCTTATGAAGGTCAAGAAATACTCTTTCAATTGATTGATAAAGGAATGGTTAGAAAATTAGGAGAAACAAAGCTTACAAATAAAATAAATGTAATGATTATTTCTGCAACTTCTGAGCCAATAGATTCTCATTTACTTAATACCTTTAAAAGACGTATACCTGTGACAATTGAAATCCCAGAATTAGTTGCAAGACCATTAAACGAAAGATTTGACATTATAAACAAATTTTTCTTGATAGAAGCCCAACGAATGGGAGCAAACATACACATAAAATCAGATGTCTTAAAAGCTCTTATGCTTTATGATTGTATAGGAAATGTAGGTCAGCTTAGAAGTGATATTCAAGTAGCTTGTGCTAGAGGACTATTAAATCAACTTACAAATAAACAAAAAGAAGTAACTATAAATATATCAGATGTACCTGGGTATGTGAAACAAGGTCTAATAAGGATAAGAAATTGTAGAGGAAAGATAGAAAATTATGTAGATGGAGATTTAATTATAGATTCAGACCTTCAAGTTGAGATAGAAAAGAAAAATGAAGATATATATACTTTCCCAGATGAAATATACAAGCTTACTGAAAGGAGACACATTGATTTATTAGAACAAGGTTTAGACTTTGATGTTATTAACAGGATTGTTGGAGGAGAATTAGAAAGCTGTATTCAGAAGTACATAAAACAAGTTAAGAAAGTTTCTATCACTGAGAATTTACCTGATATAAGTCCGATTGTTGGAAAATACATTGTAGAGTTAACTTGTGAAGTAATCAAAATAGCATCACAGTATCTTAATTCATTAGAACCAAATCTACACTTATGTCTAGCAATTCATTTAAAAGCAGCTTTTGAAAGATTAAAAGAAGGAAAAGTAATATCAAATGCTCATTTAAAAGAGATAATAGGAAACTATCCATTAGAGTATTCTGTAGCAGAAAAGGTAGCACAACATTTAAAGGAAAGATACAATATAAATTTGCCAAAAGAAGAAATAGGTATAATAGCAATATATTTTAAAATGAGTAGTAGAGGAGAAATTTCTGAACAAAAAAAGATAGGTGTACTTCTAATGGCTCATGGAAGAGTTGCGTCATCTGTATGTGAGGTTACCAATAAGTTATTAGGTATTAATCATGCAAGGTATTTGGATATGCCATTTGAGAAAAAGCCAGAAGAAATGATTGAAGAAGCTACTACTGTAATAAAAGATATTGATGAAGGAAGAGGAGTAATTATATTAGTTGATATGGGTTCCCTTTCGTACTTTGGAGATATTATCTCTGGAAAAACAGGGATTGATATAAGAACAATATCTAGATTTGATACATTACTCTGTATAGAAGTCATACGAAGAGCAGTTCTACCAGATTTAACAATAGATGAGATAGTTGATGAAGTTAAAAATATAGAGCCATTAGTAAAAGATAAAGTTAGCAAAGAGAACAACTCAAAAGTAGACAATAGAAAGCCTATAATTGTAACATTATGTATTACTGGATTAGGAGGAGCTTGCAAGATAAAGCAAAGTTTAGAGGAAAGCATTAAAGGGATAAATGAAAAGGTTGATATAGAGACTATTGGTATGATTGAATATCCAAGTCTTGATTTAGAGATAAAACAAATAAGTAATGAAAAAAATGTAATCGCAATAGTTGGAACAATTGACCCTCAGATACCAAACATCCCATTTTTTAGCCTAGTAGACATTAATGATAAAACAAAATTAAATCAAATAAATAACTTAATTGATACAAATCAAATTGCTAAAACAAATAAAAAATATGAATTATCTGATTTAATCCAAAAAGAAGACATATTTGTAGATTTAGAAATTAAATCAAAAGAAGAAGTACTTAAATACATGAGCAAAAAACTTAGAGAAAAAGGCTATGTAACAAAAAATTTCTATAAAAAAGTAGTGGAAAGAGATAATTTATTTCCAACTGAGTTGTCAGACGGAATAGCAATACCTCATACAGATGGAATTGATGTAATCAGACCAGCAATAAGCATAGCTATCTTAAAAAATCCTATTGTATGGAGTAAAAACAAAGTAAAAATAATACTTCTACTAGCTGTAGACCAGAAATGTTTTAATCCATTGAATACTCTACTTACATTTATAGAAACAGATGAATTTAAAAAAATTAAAAACATTAAAGATAGAGATTTTATTAGGGAGATGATATTAGATGGAGTCAATGCAAATAATCAGTAGTAATTTAATTTTTAAAGATATTGAGGTATCAAGTAATGAAGATGCTTTGAAGTTTTTAGGACAACGTTTGTTTGACGAACAATATGTAAAAGAAAGTTATATAGAAGCAGTTATAGCAAGAGAGAAAAAATATGCTACAGGACTGCCAACAGGAATCTATGGAGTAGCAATACCGCATACAGATATAGTCCATGTAAATGAACCAGGGATAGCTATTGGCATATTAAATAAACCTGTAAAATTCATAATGATGGGTACAGATGACACTGAAATTGATGTAAAGGTTATATTTATGCTGGCAGTTAAAGAGCCACAAGAGCAATTACAACTATTAGAAAGACTTATGACCATATTCCAAGATGAAAATATGTTAAATAATATTATTGATTTAAGAGAAGAAAGTTTAAGTAATTTATTAAATTATAAGTTGAATAATTAAACATACAAAAATAGTATTAAAAATATAAAAAGTTATCAAAGATTTCTAATTACAGATATCTTTAAAAATAAAATAATTTTAATGGGGGTGAATAATGTGGCTAAAAAAATATTAGTTGCATGTGGAACAGGAGTATGTACTTCAACAATTGCTATAAACAAGTTAAAGAAGGCATTAGAAGAAGCTGGTAAATTAGATAGGGTTAGTATTACACAATGTAAAGTAGTAGAGGTAGCTTCAAAAGCACCAGATTATGATTTAATAATCTGTACTACACAAATATCTAGTAGTATAAAAACACCTGTAATAAATGGACTGCCTTTTTTAACTGGAGTAGGAATGGATAAATTAATCAAAGAAGTTCTTGAAAAATTAGAATTATAATTTGAATTTTTAAATGAAATAGTCTCTAAAATCTTGCGGTTTTAGAGACTGAAAATTAAATGAAGGAGGAAATTTAGATGGCGATATTAAATTTCATTGTTGGTTTGGGTGCACAAGTAATGATGCCAATAATAATATGTATTTTTGGCTTGATATTAGGTACAAAGCTTGGAAAATCTTTAAGAGCTGGTTTAACAGTAGGAGTTGGATTTATAGGTCTTAATACTATTATAGCTTTGTTAACAGATAACTTAGGTCCAGCTACACAACAAATGGTTAAGAACTTAGGATTAAGCCTATCCATAATAGATGTTGGATGGCCAGCAGCATCAGCTATAGCTTTTGCATCAACAGTGGGTGCTTTAATTATTCCAATAGGACTTGTAGTAAATATAGTTATGTTAATTACTAATACAACTCAAACTGTCGATGTAGATATATGGGATTACTGGCATTTTGCATTTACAGGAGCTTTGGTGGCAGGGGCTACGCAAAGTGTTATGTGGGGAGTATTTGCAGCAGTAGCAAATATGGTAATTGTTTTAGTAATGGCAGACTTAACAGCCCCAGGGATAGAAGAATACTTAGGGATGCCAGGTATATCTCTTCCTCATGGATTTACACAAGCATTTGTTCCAATTGCTATAGTTGTAAATAAAGTATTAGATTTGATTCCAGGGATAAATAAAATTGAAATAAATGCTGATACATTACAAAAAAAATTTGGCCTATTTGGAGAACCTTTAATAATGGGGTCTTTAATAGGGATAATAATTGGTATTGCAGCCAAGTATGATATAAAAGGTATATTGCAGTTAGGGATAACTATGGGAGCTGTTTTAATACTAATTCCCAAAATGGCGGCTTTATTAATGGAAGGTTTGTTGCCAGTATCAGAGGCAGCACAAGAATTTATTGAAAAGAGATTTAAAAATAGAGGTAAAATATACATCGGTTTAGATTCTGCAGTAGGAATAGGACACCCTGTTACATTGTCAGTTGCATTAGTACTAGTGCCTCTAACTATAGTTATAGCAGCTATATTACCAGGTAATAAAGTTTTACCATTTGCAGATTTAGCTGTAATACCATTTGCACTTGTTTTAATCGTTCCAATTACAAAAGGAAATGTATTTAGAACTTTAATAATAGGAATAGTTATTATTACTTCTGGGCTATTAATAGCAACTAATTTAGCACCACTATTTACTCAAATGGCTTTAAATGCAAGCTTTAAAATGCCTGAAGGAGCAACTATGATTTCAAGTATTTGTGATGGAGCAAATCCATTAAGCTGGGTATTTGTAAAAATTATGAATTACAAAGTAATTGGAGGAATAATTTTGGCAGTTATAGCTTTAGGGATGGCTATCTATAATAGAAGTAGAATAATAAAGGAAAATAAAGTATTATCTACACAAGATGAAGCTTAAATGTAATTTTATTAAGGAGTGTATAAATTATGAAAAAATATATATATGATTCTAAAAGATATATAGTTAGTGTAACAATACCAGGGATTTTTATGATTTTAATATTGATTTATGCACTATTTAATAATTATATAAATCCTAGTATTAATATATATAGCTTGATGATAGTTATTTGTACTTATGGAATATTTAATACTTTTGTATCCTCAAGTAATCCTAACATGATTACTATGGACAATAAATATATATATTTTAGTTCATTTAATTCTATACATGAGTATGAAATTAAAGATATAAAAAAAATAAGAATAAGAGAATTTCATGACAAAAAAATGTATCTAAAAATTAATGATGGTAGTTTTATTAAGGGGAGATATTGGATAAAAACAAACATGTTTAATGACAATACAGAACTATATAATTATTTTATTGAATTAGAAGAATGTTTGCATCCAGAATCATTAAAATTTAGAAATAAAAGATTAAAGAGTAATGAACTATAAAAAATGAAAATTTCAAATTAAAATTGGCTTATGTTTAGTATAAAGAGATAAGTTTAAATCTTATAAAGGTTTTTTAGAATTTTCAATCAAAATAGCGGAAATAAAATCTTATTGTGTAAGATATATAACAGGAACATATAGAACTATGTTTCTAATAAATGGGAGGATTTAGCTAATGTTATTAGAAAATTTGAGAAAAGAGGTATTACAAGCGTCTTTAGACCTTCTAAACTATAATTTAGTTACATTGACAGGAGGAAATGTAAGTGGAAGAGATGAAGAAACTGGATATATAGCAATCACACCAAGTGGAATGGATTATAGAAATCTTACACCAAGTGATATTGTTTTAATAGACATAGATGGAAATACTGTAGATGGTAAATGGAAGGCATCAGTAGATTCACCAGACCACTTATATATATATAAACATAGAGATGATATAAATAGTATAATACATACACACTCTACATATTCAAGTTGCTTTGCAATTTTAAATGAGTCTATAGAGTGTGCAAGTACAACTCTTGCAAATGAGGTAGGAGGTTCAGTTCCAGTTGCAAAATTTTCACCACCAACATCTAATCAGATGGGAAAATGTGTTATTGATGTAATAGGTAATAGGAGAGCATGTCTTTTGGCAAATCATGGAGTGATTGCAGTTGGTCCATCTGTAAAGCATGCACTTACCGCAGCTGTAATGTTAGAAGATGCAGCAAAAGTATATTATTTAGCAAAATCAATTGGGACACCAGTATTATTACCAGATGAAGAAGTTCAAAGAGCTAGAAATGTATTTCTTAATGTGTATGGTCAGGATAAGTAAATTTAATAAAACTCTCAGAATAATAAAAAACACAGATGTTCAGTAATAGTAAGGAGTTGTATTATGTTATAATAGGTTTAATGATTTAGAAAGAATAATTTAAAGTTAAATACTATATAAACTTATTTTAATTTAAAATAAATAGTAAGATAAAATATAAAAGGAGTCTGAATTTTTATGTATTACTTATTAAACAAAAACACCAATCCTTACTTTAATTTAGCTCTAGAAGAGTATCTATTTTTAAATGAGAAATATAATGATGATATCATAATCATATGGAGAAATGAAGAATCCATTTTTATAGGAAAAAATCAAAATCCATATCAGGAGATACATTATGATGTTATTGAAAATGGTGAAATTCCCATTTTAAGAAGAATATCTGGTGGAGGTACTGTGTATCATGACTTAGGAAATATCAATATGTCATTTATACAAAAAAATAGGAATCTTCATGAAATCGATTTTTTAGAACATACTAAATTTATGCAAAGTATGCTTTTATCATTGGGATTAAATGTATCTATAACAGAAAGAAAAGATTTATTTTTAAATGGTAAAAAAATTTCTGGTTCTGCACAATCTATAAAAAGGCAAAATTCTCTTTATCATGGAACTCTTCTTTATGATTCAGATTTAAATAAATTAACTAAGTATTTAAATTCAGATAAATCAACAGAATCAAAGGCAACTAAGTCTGTTTCAAGTAAAGTTACAAATATTAATTTTCTACTCAAAAAAGATATAAACTATTTTTTAGATTATTGTGTTGATTATATAAAAAATAATATAAAAAATATAAAAGAAATTGAATTAGACGATGATGATATCAAAAGTATATACAATCTGGTAGAAGATAAATATAAAAAAACAGAATGGATATATAATAAAACGCCTAAGTTTCAAATAGTTTTACCAATTGACAATAGAAGGAAAATCAATTTACATGTTAATAAATGGAAAATATCAAAATGTTTTATTTCTTTTATAGATGGTATAGTCAATATGGATAAATTGATAGAAGTAGATTTTGATAAACAAGAAATAAAAAACAATATTTTAGAAAATTATCCGAATTACATAGATTTAATTAATTTAATATTCTAATACAAAACCTCTAGATTGATAAACTTGTTTTATATCAATCTAGAGGTTTAAACATTTTTTATAGATATACAAACTGTTACAAAGTTGTAAAATAAAAAGATGAAGTTATTGAAAAATCAATATAATTTGCAACAGATGCACATATTTTAGGTTAGAAAATGGATATTACCTATTTATACAACTGAAAATTTAATATATAATTAATCAGATGGTTAAAATATAAAAACATTAAAAGTTTTAATAAATGATAGGTAAAAATAAAATACGAGGTGATACCATGTATAGTGTTATAATTGTTGCGGCAGGAAGTGGAAGGAGAATGAACTTAGACGTAAATAAGCAGTTCATAAAATTAAGAGAAAAAGAAATCATAGCGCATACAATTCAAGTTTTTTACGAAAATATAAATATAGATGAAATTGTGGTATGTATAAAAAAAGAAGAGGAAGATTTTTTTAAGGAAAATATAATAAATAAATATAACTTTAAAAATATAAAAATAGCATATGGCGGAAAAGAAAGACAAGACTCAATATATAATGGATTAAAAAAACTAGATAAAAATTGTGATATAGTACTTATTCATGATGGAGCGAGACCTTTTGTAGACCACAGAATAATAAATGAATCTATAAAAATGGCTAAAGAAAAAAAGGCCGTAGTTGTAGGTGTACCAGTAAGTGATACTATAAAAATAGTATCTGATGGTACAGTACAAGAAACTCCAGAAAGAAGACTATTGTGGGCGGCACAAACCCCTCAAACTTTTGAATATAATCTTATAATAAATGCTTACGAACAAGCGTATAAGACTAATTATTATGGAACAGATGACTCAATGCTAGTAGAAAATATAGGGCAAAGTGTTACGATGGTAATGGGTTCTTATGAAAATATAAAAATAACGAGTCCAGAAGATTTAAATATAGCAGAACAAATATTAAACATGGAAAAAAGAGATGAAGTGAATAGTAGAAGGAGAATTATATGAGAATAGGATTGGGATATGATGTACACAAATTGGCAGAAGAAAGAAAACTTATAATTGGTGGAGTAGAGATACCACATGATAAGGGCTTACTAGGTCATTCTGATGCTGATGTATTGATACATGCAATAATGGATTCTATTTTGGGGGCACTAGCTTTAGGCGATATAGGTAAGCATTTCCCAGATACAGATAAAAAATATAAGGGAATAGATAGTATGAAATTACTAGAACATGTATATAATCTAATAACAAGCAAAGGGTATAAAATTGGAAATATAGATAGTACTATAATTGCTCAAAGTCCTAAGATGGCTCCCCACATTGAGAATATGAGAAAAAATATAGCAAAAGTTTTAAATACAGATATTGAAAACATAAATATAAAAGCAACTACAGAAGAAGGTCTTGGTTTTACAGGTGCAAAACAAGGAATAGCTTCACAAAGTATTTGTTTATTATTATTGACAAGTCAGAATAATTAATATATTATTAGTAATAAGTTTAATGGATATCAAATAATAGGCCTATATAGAATATCTATAATATGTGAATTTAAGTAAAATTAATATAAATATAAAATTAGCTATGATAAAGAAATAGTAAAATGATGAAATCTTCACAGAGAGAAAACAGAGGTGAGAGTTTTCAAGAGGAAGTCTTTGAACCTGTCTTTTAGCTTAAAGGTATAAAAATCTTTACGGTAGGAACCGTTACATTCCCTAAAGAGAGCTATTTATATAGCTAACTAGAGTGGTACCGCGGAAATCAAACCTTTCGTCTCTATACTTGTATAGAGATGAGAGGTTTTTTATATTTTCAGGAAAACAATATTCAGGAGGAATTTATTAATGAAAATGTCTAAAATGTTTATGCCAACATTGAAGGAGATTCCAGCAGATGCTGAAATTACAAGCCATCAATTAATGGTAAGGTCAGGAATGATAAAAAAAATGACTTCAGGGGTTTATAATCAATTACCAATGGGGTTAAGGGTATTTAAAAAAATTGAGCAAATAATTAGAGAAGAATTAAATAAAAAAGATTGTCAAGAAATACTATGTGCGGCTTTACTTCCATCAGAATTGTGGAAAGAATCTGGAAGATGGACTGCTATGGGTGCAGAAATGTTTAGGTTAAAAGATAGAACAGAAAGAGAGTACTGCCTTGGGCCAACACATGAAGAAGCTTTTACTGACATAATAAGACAAGAGATTACTTCATATAAACAATTACCACTTAATTTGTATCAAATACAAGTTAAGTATAGAGATGAGAGAAGACCAAGATTTGGTGTTATGAGAACTAAGACTTTTACAATGAAGGATGCATACAGTTTTGATGTAGATGAAGCAGGATTAGATAAATCATATCAAGATATGTTTGATGCATATGTAAGTATATTTGATAGATGTGGATTAGATAACAGTCCAGTTCAAGCAGATTCAGGAGCTATAGGAGGTTCTACATCAGCTGAATTTATGGTTAAATCAGAAGTTGGAGAAGATGAAGTTGTATTCTGTAGTGGATGTGATTATGCAGCCAATGTAGAAAGAGCAGAGTCTTGTAATGCAGTATCAGAAAAAGAAGAAATGAAGGAATTAGAAGAAGTTCATACACCAGGAGCAGCTACAATAAAAGAATTAGAAGAATTCCTAAATGCTTCTCCAGATAAATTTGCTAAGACTTTAGTATATGAAGCAGATGGGAAAACAGTTGTAGTTGTTGTAAGAGGAGATAGAGAGGTTAATGAAGTTAAAGTATCTAATGCAATAGGTTCTGTTATAGAATTTGCACTTGCTACAGACGACATTGTAAGAAAAGTAACTAATGCAGAGGTTGGGTTTGCTGGACCAATAGGAGTAAATGCTGATTATGTCTTTATAGATAAAGAAATTGTTGAGCAAAGAAATATAGTTGTTGGAGCTAATAAGACTGAGTATCATATAAGAAATGCTAACTATGGAAGAGATTTTGAGGGTATAGTTGGAGACTTTAGAAATGTTCAAGAAGGTGACAAATGTATAGTATGTGGTAAACCTCTTGAAATAGCTAGAGGTGTTGAAGTAGGACATATATTTAAGTTAGGAACTAAATACTCAGAAGCTATGAATGCAAACTTTATTGATAGAGATGGTAAATCAAAACCTATAATAATGGGATGCTATGGTATAGGTGTAGAAAGAACAGCAGCAGCTATAATTGAGCAACATAATGATGAAAAAGGTATAATTTGGCCTTTATCAGTAGCTCCATATCATGTTGTGATAGTTCCAGCAAATATGAAAAATGAGGAACAAATGTCATTAGCTGAAAAGATATATAATGATTTACAAGATATGGGTGTAGAAGTCTTGTTAGACGATAGAGATGAAAGAATTGGTGTTAAATTCAATGATTCAGAATTAATAGGAATACCTATGAGAATTACAGTAGGTAAAAATATTGATGAAGGTAAAGTAGAATTTAAACTTAGATATGAAGAAGATAAAGAATTAATTAAAATAGAAGAAATAAGTGAAAAAGTAAAAGCAGAATTTATCAAAAACAATGTTAAGTTAGGATAATAATTTAAAGAAAGCTACTGTATAGATAATCAGAGTTGTACTTTATAAATGCCCTTTTATCTATATAAAAAGATAAAAGGGTGTTTTTGTATAAAAACATAATAAATGAGGAGGTAATTAAGATGGCAAAAAATGAAAAACAATTTGTTGAAGAAATAACAAAGATGGAAGATGATTTTCCACAATGGTATACAGATGTTATAACTAAGACTGATTTAGTTGATTATGCACCAGTAAAAGGATTTATGGTTGTAAAACCATATGGATATGCTTTATGGGAAAAAATGCAAGAATTTATGGATAAAAAATTCAAAGAAACTGGACATAAAAACTGTTATTTTCCATTATTGATACCAGAAAGTTTATTAAACAAAGAAGCAGAGCATGTTGAGGGGTTTGCTCCAGAAGTTGCATGGGTAACACATGGAGGAAATAAAAAACTAGAAGAAAGACTATGTGTAAGACCTACTTCAGAAACTATAATATGTACAATGTATGCTAAATGGCTAAAATCATATAGAGAGTTGCCATATCTTTATAATCAATGGTGTTCAGTTGTTAGATGGGAAAAATCAACTAGACCTTTCTTAAGAACATCTGAATTCTTATGGCAAGAAGGTCATACATTACATGAAACAGCAGAAGAAGCACAACAAGAAACAATACAACAATTAGAAATATATAAAGCTTTATGTGAGGAATTGCTTGCAATGCCAGTTGTATCTGGTCAAAAAAGTGAAAGTGAAAAATTTGCAGGTGGTGAGAGAACATATACTATAGAAGCTATGATGCATGATGGGAAAGCATTACAATCAGGTACAAGTCACTTCTTAGGACAACACTTTACAAAAGCGTTTGATATTACTTTTGCAGATAGAGAAGGTAACTTAGCTAATCCATATCATACATCTTGGGGAGCATCTACAAGACTTATAGGTGGGCTTATAATGACTCATAGTGATAATAGAGGATTAGTCTTACCACCAAGAGTAGCTCCAATACAAGTTGTTATAGTTCCTATAGCTGCTAAAAAAGGCAATGTAATGGAAACTGTTGATAAAATATATGCAGATTTAAAAGCTAAAGGAGTAACAGTAGAGGTTGATGATAGAGATAACTATACAACTGGATGGAAATTTAATGAGTGGGAAATGAAAGGTGTACCAATAAGAATTGAAATTGGACCAAAAGATATAGAAAATAATCAAGCTATGATATTTAGAAGAGATACTCTAGAAAAGAGTGCTATGCCTTTAGAAGGATTAGCTGATGCTGTATATGATTTATTTGATATTATACACAATGATATGTTTGAAAGAGCAAGAAAACATAGAGAAGATAACACATCTGTAGTTGAAAATATGGATGAATTTAGAACAGCTTTGGAAGAAAAACCAGGATTCATAAAAACTATGTGGTGTGGAGATGCTGAATGTGAGGCGAAGATTAAGGAAGAAACAGGGGCAACTATAAGATGCTTACCTTTTGAACAAGAAAACTTAGGTCACAAGTGTGTATATTGTGGAAAAGAAGCAGAGCATATGGTAGTAATGGCAAAAGCATACTAGAATCATATATTTAAATAAATGTAAAAATAATTTAGTTGGGATGTAAAGTATTTAATACTTTACATCCCAGTTTTTTATTTTTTACTATTCTGTTAAGATTAATAATAATTTTAATAGGTGATAATAATATGAATGAGAAGATTAAAAATTTTAAAAGTAAAACTTTATCTTTAAATGATGTTAAAGACGATTCTAATCGCAAGAAACATATACAAGAAGCATTTATGAATAGTTATAAATAATACCTTTAATTTTTGGAAAAATAAATGGATTAAAAGAAAGATTTATGAAATTAAATCTAGTATTTTCTGATATAATAAACATGTGTATTTTTGAATAAAAAGGATATTATTATTAAGTTTGATTAAAAATAAACTTGCAAAACAATGTACTAGTTTAATATTATAGTTATATTGAATAAAATATCAGGAGGAAGTAAAAATGAATATAAGAGTAAGGTTTGCACCAAGTCCAACAGGATTTGTACATATAGGTAGTTTAAGGACTGCTTTATATAACTATTTATTTGCAAAGAAAATGGGCGGAGAATATATATTAAGAGTAGAAGATACAGACCAAAGTAGATTGGTAGAAGGTGCTATAGAAAATATGCTTAATGCTATGAAATGGGCTGGCGTCAATCATGATGAGGGAGTTATATTAGATGATAATGAAAAAGTAATACAAAAAGGAGAATATGGACCATATATTCAATCTCAAAGATTAGATATATATCAAGAATATATAAAACAACTTTTAGATAGTGGAAAAGCTTATTATTGTTTCTGTACAAAGGAAAGATTGGATGAAGTAAGAGATGCTCAAAAGGCAGCAGGAGAAACTGCTAAATATGATGGTCACTGCAAAAACCTATCTAAAGAAGAGGTAGAAGCTAATATAAAAGCAGGAGTACCATATGTTATAAGATTAAAATTACCAGAAAATCATATAATTAAATTTACTGATTTAGTTAGAGGAGACATGGAATTCAATACTAATGATTTAGATGACCAAGTTTTGATGAAAACAGATGGATTCCCAACTTATCATTTTGCAGTAGTGGTAGATGATTATCTAATGAAAATTACACATGTTATAAGAGGAGAAGAGTGGGTATCATCTACTCCAAAACATGTTTATTTATATGAAGCATTTGGATGGGAAGCGCCAGTATTTGTACATTTACCAAATATACTTAATAAAGAAAAGAAAAAATTAAGTAAGAGACAAGGTGATGTAGCAGTTGAAGATTTTAAGAAAAAAGGATATTTACCAGAAGGATTAGTAAACTATGTAGCATTAGTTGGTTGGTCTCCAGAAGATAATCAAGAGTTATTTACAATGGAAGAGTTAGAAAAAGCTTTCTCTGTTGAAAGAGTATCTAAAAGTGGAGGGGTATTCGATACTGAAAAGTTAAACTGGGTTAATCAACATTATATAAAAGACGGTGATGATGCTTACCTAACAGATTTAGCTATACCATTTTTAATAGAAGATGGGTTTATAACAGAAGCAGAAGCTACTAGTAAGTATGAATTTTTAAAGAGTATGATATCAGTGCTTAAAGAAAAATTACAATATGTAAAAGAAGTTACTGAGCATGCGAGTATATTCTTTGGAGATAATGTAGAGATAGAAACTGAAGAAGGAAGTGACTTCCTAAAATTAGAACATATACCTACTTTAATAGATGCCTTACAAGAAAAAATAGAAAAAGCAGAAATATTAAATGCTGAGTTTGGTCAAACAATGCTTAAAGAGATACAAAAAGAGTATAAAATAAAAGGGAAAAATTTATTTATGGGGTCAAGAATAATTTTGACAGGACAAATGCATGGCCCAGATTTACCAAAAGTAATGGAAGTTTTAGGAAAAGAAACTTGCTTAAATAGAATAGCTTATGTAAAAAATCATATATTATAGTCAT
This sequence comes from Clostridioides sp. ES-S-0049-02, assembly GCF_020658465.1. Lineage (NCBI taxonomy): Bacteria > Bacillati > Bacillota > Clostridia > Peptostreptococcales > Peptostreptococcaceae > Clostridioides > Clostridioides sp. ES-S-0049-02. Next base: position 5,350 of record NZ_JACVWG010000014.1, on the reverse strand, counting down.
AAAAGTCCGCTAATTTAGATGCGGACTTTTTTTGTGTTAGTATTTGGTGAAAAGATATGGCTAACAAAATGAAGGTATTTAGGTCAATAAATTTAATATATAAAAAGCAAAGCAAAAATATAAATAAAATATGAATAATAAACTAATAAAAATATTAAGCATAGAAGAAGGTAATCTATTATTTTAGTTTGATTTAATTATTAAGGGGGTAATTACTATGTATAGTAATATTGATGATGTTAAAAAGGAATTAAAGGAGCTATGCTTAGAATATGTTACAATTTTAGAAAAGTTAAAAGACGAAAAAATGATTACAGAAGAGACTTTTGAAAAATGTTCTTCTCAAAAAAAGATATTTTTAGAGGAACAATAGAAAATAGTGATAGTATTATTATGTAATTTGAAGGATAGTATGAAAAATGATAGTAGTACTATTATTTATTGCAATTTTCAACTATAATATAATATATGATGTTAAGAAAATAATTTATAAAAATACAGTGAGGTGATGAGTGTGAAAGTTTATAATACATTAACTAGAGCAAAAGAAGAATTTGTTCCATTAGAAGAAGGAAAGGTAAAAATGTATGTGTGTGGTCCAACAGTTTATAACTATATCCACATAGGTAATGCAAGACCATTTATAATATTTGATACTCTAAGAAGGTATTTAGAGTATAGAGGATATGACGTAACTTATGTACAAAACTTTACAGATGTTGATGACAAGATTATAAATAGAAGCCACGAAGAAGGAATATCTCAAGAAGAAGTTGCTACTAAATACATAAAAGAGTATTTTGTAGATTGTGATGGATTAGGAATTAAGAGAGCTACTGTTCATCCTCAAGTTACAGATAATATACAACAAATTATAGATTTTATAAAAGAATTAGAAGATAAAGGATATGCATATGCAGTAAATGGCGATGTATATTTTGATACAAATAAATTTGAAGGATATGGAAAACTTTCAGGCCAAAAACAAGAAGACTTAGAGGCTGGAGCTAGAATTGAAGTTAATGACCAAAAAAGACATCCTATGGATTTTGTTCTTTGGAAAGCAAAAAAAGAAGGAGAACCAGGATGGGAGAGTCCTTGGGGAGAAGGTAGACCAGGGTGGCATATAGAATGTTCTGTTATGTCTAAGAGATACTTAGGTGAGACAATTGATATACATGCAGGTGGTCAAGATTTAACATTCCCACACCATGAAAACGAAATAGCACAAAGTGAAGCTAGAAGTGGAAAAACATTCTCAAAATATTGGATGCATAATGGATATATAAATATAAATGATGAAAAAATGAGTAAATCAAAAGGGAATTTCTTTACAGTAAGAGATATATCAAAGCTATATGATTTAGAAATAGTGAGATTTTTCATGTTATCAGCACATTATAGAAATCCAGTAAACTTTAGTGATGAAATGTTAAATCAAGCTAAAGCTGGTCTTGAAAGATTGTATAATACCAAAGAAAAATTAGAGTTTACATTAAGTAATTTAAAAGAATCATCTCTAACAGAAAAAGAAGTAGAGCTTGTTAAAGAATTAGATAACTTTAGACAAAGATTTATAGATGCTATGGATGATGATGTTAATACAGCAGATGCAGTAAGTATTATATTTGAATTGGCTAAGTTGATAAATTCTAATGTAGACGAAAATTCTTCTTTAGAGTTAGCTAAGAAGTGTTTAGATGAATTTAATGAGCTTACAGGAGTATTGAATATTGTAAATAAGAAAAAGGATACTGTGCTAGATAAAGACATTGAAGAATTAATACAAAAGAGAACTGACGCAAAGAAAAATAAAGAATTCCAATTAGCGGATGATATAAGACAACAATTATTAGATATGGGAATTGTACTAGAAGACACAAGACAAGGTGTTAAGTGGAAAAGGGTATAAAAATGGAAAAAACTGAATTAGTTACTATGTCACCACTAGTTTTAGCATATTTAGGTGATACAGTGTATGAGACATATATAAGAGAACACTTGATTAGACAAAATACACAGCGAAAAGTTAATGATTTGCATAAGTTAGCCATAAAGTATGTAAAGGCTAAAGCTCAAGCATCAATAATTCATGAAATCGAAAGTGAATTAATAGAGGAAGAGAGTAAAATTTATAAAAGGGGAAGAAATCAAAAATCAAACACTTCTCCTAAAAATGCAGATATTATAGACTATAAACATGCAACTGGATTTGAAGCATTAATTGGATATTTGTATTTGAATAATGAAATAGAGAGACTTCAATATATTATCAATAAAGGAATTAAAATTATTGAAAGAGATATGTAAATATTAAAGAGTGTTGTCTTAATAATAATTAATAAGGCAACACTTTTTTTATAACTAATGTATAATAAATATATAGAAATTAGTAATAAGAAAGGACAAAAATTTATGAAAGTAAAATTAATATCACATACACCTGAACCCGAAAAAGTAATAGCTATGGCAGCTAAGTTATGTTATTCACCAGTTGGGACAGACGAAATAGAAAAAGACTTAACAGAAGAAAGTATAGAAAAATTTTTAAATATGTTATTAAATATAGGGCATGGTTCAATATTAGAACATGCATCTTTTACGTTTTCAATAGAAGGTATTTCAAGAGCTTGTTCGCATCAAATTGTTAGACATCGTATAGCTAGTTTTTCACAACAAAGTCAAAGATATGTTAAATTAGACCAATTTGAGTACATAATTCCTCCTGAAATAGATAAAATAGAAAAAGCAAAAGAGTTATTTGTTAACTCAATGAAAAAGGACCAAGAAGATTATGACAAATTAGTGGAGATATTATTTGATAAGCATTATGATGAACTAATAAAAGAAGGAAAAAATGAGAAAACAGCAAAGAGACAAGCTGAGAAAAAAGCAATAGAGGATGCTAGATATGTATTTCCAAATGCATGTGAAACAAAAATGGTATTTACTATAAACGCTAGAAGTTTATTTAATTTCTTTGAACATAGATGTTGTGAAAGAGCACAATGGGAAATAAGAAACTTAGCTGTAGAAATGTTAAGAGAAGTTAAAAAAGTTGCTCCTATATTATTTAAAAAGACTGGTCCAAGCTGTGTAAATGGAAGTTGTCCAGAAGGAACTATGACTTGTGGTGATATAGTTCAAGTTAGAGAAAAATTTAAATCCTTGTAGGTGGTGAATAGTTTGGCAAGTATTGAAGGAAGAAATCCTGTAATAGAAGCTATAAAGAGTGATAGAGAAATAGACAAAATATTAATTGCAAACTCAGCTAAAGAAGGTTCAATTAAGAAAATAATAGGAATGGCCAAAGAGAAGAATATAATTATACAATATGTTGATAAACATAAGTTAGATGAAGTAAGCACAAGTCATTCGCATCAAGGTGTAATAGCTTATGCAAGTGAATATAAGTATTATGAATTAGATGAGTTAATAGACTCAGTAAAAGGTAAAAATGAAGACCCATTTTTTATTATACTAGATGAAATAACAGACCCACATAACTTAGGTTCAATAATAAGGACAGCAGATGCAGTAGGAGCACATGGAGTTATTATCCCAAAAAGAAGGTCTGTGCACATAACTCCTGTAGTTACAAAAGCTTCTGCTGGAGCTGTAGAGTATATGCCAGTTTGTAAGGTAACCAATATAGTCAATACAATAAAAAGACTGAAAGATGAAGGGCTGTGGATTGCAGCTGCTGATATGGATGGAGAAACTTTTTATAAACAAAATCTTACAGGACCTCTAGGTGTAGTAATTGGAAGTGAAGGTTTTGGAATATCTAGATTGGTTAAACAAAACTGTGACTTTATAGTAAAAATGCCCATGATAGGTAATGTTACATCTTTAAATGCATCTGTAGCAGGTGGTATACTTTTATATGAAATATTCAGACAAAGACTGGATAAAAAGTAAATAAGCATGAGAAGAAACATAAATCACTACTTAATAATAGATGGCTATAATATTATAAATGCGTGGGATAATTTAAAAGAACTGGCGAAAGAGGATTTAGAGGATTCTCGAGAAAAACTTATTGATGATATTATAGAATTTTCTGAGTTCATGGGATATAAGACTATAATAGTTTTTGATGCTTATAATGTTAAGAATTCCCGAGAAAAAGTTGAAAAAAGAAAACACATAACAATAGTTTATACAAGAGAGCACCAAACAGCGGATAGTTATATAGAAAAATTTATAACTTCTCTATCAAAATATGATGATGTAAAAGTAGCTACTAATGACTATGCAGAGCAACAAATGATTTTAGGAAAAGGTGCTATGAGAATGTCTGCTAGAGAATTAAAGTTAGAATTAGATCGTTCCAAGAATAAAATGAAGGAAAAAAATAGCGGTTTAAGGAAAAAAATTCAGCGAAATTGGTTGGAGGAAAGGTTAGATGAAGAAACATTGTCGAAACTTGAGAACATTCGTAGAAAGCGTTGAAATTACTAGGTTCTTTAGACTATAATATACCTATAAATTTGTTTTATATATGGGGGAGATTTACATGTTGGTAGCAAAAGAAAAAAGTTATGAGTTAATAGACAATTGTCAGCAAGATGAGTATAACATTGTATTAAAAGCAAGTGAAGGGGATAAGATAGCACTAGAGTATATTATTACCAAATACAGAAATTTTGTAAAGGCAAAAGCAAAGTCATATTTTTTAATTGGAGCAGATAAAGAAGATATAATACAAGAAGGAATGATAGGCCTTTATAAGGCAGTTAGAGATTTTGATGGAAGTAAGACAAATTCATTTAAATGTTTTGCAGAGATATGTATAACAAGACAAATAATAACTGCTATAAAAACTGCAACAAGACAAAAACATATACCTTTAAATTCATATGTTTCTTTGAATAAACCAATATATGATGAAGAGTCAGACAGAACACTTTTAGATATAATAGCTACAAGTATAGTAACAGATCCAGAAGAACTTATAATTAGTAAAGAAGAATTAAAAAATATAGAATCAAAGATGAACGAATTATTAAGCGACTTGGAATTAGAAGTCCTAGAATTGTATTTGAATGGAAAGTCATACCAGTTCATAGCGGACAAACTTAAAAGAGATGTAAAGTCAATAGATAACGCTTTACAAAGGGTTAAGAGAAAATTAGAAAAACATCTTGAAAACAGAAATGATTAATAGTAAAATACTTACCATAAGCTTATTGTGAGCAAAATTAATTTATATCGAAAGATAAGGGAGGAAATTCAAAATGGCTAAAGCTAAATACGAAAGAACAAAACCTCATGTTAATATAGGGACAATAGGACACGTTGACCACGGTAAAACTACATTAACAGCAGCAATAACAAAAACATTATA
>NZ_JACVWG010000013.1:0-54032 GCF_020658465.1 Clostridioides sp. ES-S-0049-02 | reverse complement strand
CTTGAAGAATAATTCCTCTTTTGAATTATTTCAAAAAGCTTATAAACAAATTTCTGTTCAGAAGCAGAAAGAGTATATTTTCCTTGTATAAGATTATTGTGTTTTACAAGACTATTGTAGTCTTTAAATATTTCTTTTTTATCATATTTATTATAAATGACTCTTTTTACATTACCCATATATCTTAATGTATTAAGCTAAAAGTTAATACATTCCTCCTTCTTTAGTTTCTAATAAAACAATAATACATTTTTAGTTACAGTTATATATTAACCTATTTTTCACGAAAAATATATTATTTTTCGTTTTTAGTCTCCCAAATACTCGTTTCTTCATTTTTTGAAATAATTTCTTTGAAATTAATTATTAAAAATTTTTCTTTAAATATGCCAAAATATTGAAATTTAAAGGTTTTATAAGACTTTTTATTTTTTATATCTACAAAGATTTTATTTTTTACACTTTTATTTTAAATTCATAAATTCCCAAACACTCGTCATTAAAAACTCCCAAATGCTCGTTGTTAAATTCCCAAACACTCGTCGTTAAACTCCCAAATACTCGTCGTTAAACTCCCAAATACTCGTCGTTAAACTCCCAAATACTCGTCGTTAAATTCCCAAATACTCGTCGTTAATTCCCAAATACTCGTCGTTAAATTCCCAAACACTCGTCGTTAATTCCCAAACACTCGTCGTTCAACCTCTGTACATAAGTAATTTCAATGCTTCCAAATCGCCTAAAATAATAAAATATAAAATAAATAAAATGTTTTTAAAATAGAATAGAATAGTAAAAGGGAAAACGTGAATACTTTTCTATTCTGTACTGCTTATAAAAAATACAAATACCTTTCTTTTATAAATTATCAAGTTATATAAATAATATATAAATTCTTATTACTTATAAAAATATTTTAGATAAAAGATGCATCTCTTGAATAAATTTAAAAGGGCTTTTTAAAGAGTTTAAAAACGGCTGTAACGCTTTTAAATAATAAATACAATAATTTACTTTATGATAAGGACAAACTACCTTAAAATGGCAATAAAATGGAATACATAATCTATTAGAAAATTCAAAGCTATATTTAATTAATTTAATTAGTCTATTAATGAAATAGTTAATAATTTTAAAAAAGGATATGTAATTGAAAAATATTAAAAGATATAATAGTATTTTATCTAAGGATAATTTGAAAAGAGAGGGGAAAAGTAATGCATGGATTATTTGGGGGATTCATTAAGATATATAAATATCAAATGATTTTGGTTATTTTAGTTTATATTTTATTTTTTATACAAAGTAGATTTAAGTTTAAAAATAAATCTTTAAGATTTCTAAAAGATAATAATAATGTATTAAGTTTGATGAATTCATGGGAATGTTTTTTTACATTTTGTATCCCATTTATAGGATATTTAGGTTTTGCATTAGCTATTTTAGGAATGCTTCTTAACTTAGGAGGAGATTTTGAAAAAGAACATGCTAAATATTTGTTAGATGTAATTAAATCTATTTATGATAAAGAAGAAGATATTAATAAGCAATACAAGAGAGAATTTAAGAGAATAGAAAATATTTTATCTGATATTAAAAATCCCTACCACAAGATAGTGGTAGAAAATGCAGTTGTTCTTGATTCTTTTATAAATGAATACAACAATATAAAAGACTATCTTAAAACTGAAAAAGAAAAGATTGATATGTATAATGAAATAAAAACATCTTTAATTAATTTTCTAAAATTTACTGATAATATGGTTAATAATCCTGAAAAAAAAATAGCTTTAGATGAAAAGGAAATATTATTAAAAGATATTAAGAAATATACTAATATGTTAAAAGAATATATGAAGATATAATATATATAATTAATACTTAAGATTTAATAACTTTAAGGTAATAAAAATAACAGTAGAAGAAAAGATTGGAATATATTAATAAAAAATTTTAATTATATTTTATGCTAATTAAGTGAGTAACAGAGTAGTTCTAACTACTCTGTTTTTTGTAATTTAAATTTTAAAATAAATTATTTTTAAAATTAATATATAATTTAAAAAATAATTTAAAAAATAATTTAAAAAAAAGTTTGTTTATAATGTTTAAAGAACTTAAAAAACAATAAAATGGAATAACTAATCTATTTAAAAATTCAAAACTATATTTAATTATATTAATGGAATGGCTGATACTTTTAAAAAAAGATATGTCATTGAAAAATATTAAAAGATATAATAGTATTTTATCTAAGAATAACTTGAAAAGAGAGGGGAAAAGTAATGCATGAATTACTTGAGGCATTAATTAAGGTATATAAATATCAAATGTTTTTTGTTGTTTTAGTTTTTTTTCTAGCTTTTATACAAAGTAAATTTAAGTTCAAAAATAAATCTTCAAACTTTCTAAAAGATAATATTAATGTATTAGATATAGTAGGTTCATGGACATACTTTTTTGTATTTTGCATACCATTGCTGGGGTATTTGGCTTCTGCATTAGCTATTTTAGGAGTGCTTCTTAACTTAGGAGGAGATTTTGAAAAGGATCATGCTAAATATTTATTAAATGTAATTAAATCTATTTATGATAAAGAAGTAGATATTAATAGACAATATAAGAATGAGTTTAAAACAATAGAAAGTATTTTATCTGACATTAAAAATCCTTACCACAGAATAGTCGTAGAAAATGCAGTTATCCTTGACTCATTTGTGAATGAATACAACAATATAAAAGACTATTTTAAAACTGAAAAAGAAGAACTTGATATATATAACGAAATAAAAATATCTTTAATTAATCTTTTAAAATTTACTGATAATATGGCTAATCGCTCTAAAAGAGAAATGGTTTTAGATGAAAAAGAAATATTATTAAAAGATATTAAAAAATACAATAGTATGTTAAAAGAATATACAAAGCTATAATATATATAAGTGGATATTTTAAACTTGAATAGTATTAAGGTTTCAAAGAATGTTAAACAAACATATAAAAAATAGTATCAGTAATGAAGATTTTTTCTCATTTAAAGAGATTATTAAGGGGTTGTTATTTTAGTGGATTGTTTAGAAAAAATAAAAGAAGAGTATGATTATATATCTATAAAAGGCAAGGATAAAATAAATTTTAATGATAAATATGAAATTGATTTAAGAGAAAGTGAAGAAGTAAAAAGTATATTAGAAGAAATAAATATAAACAATATAGATAATATACTTAAATTTGGAAGTACATCTTCAAAGAGTGTTACAGAAATATCTGATGGACTGTTATATTCATTGAAAAATTATTATGAAATTGATATAAATGAAGTATTAAATAAATTAGACAAAGTAATAAATGAATTTGATTTTGATGAACTAAAAGAATCTAAGAAATCAAATTTTTTTAAGCAAATATTTAAAAAAAATAAATATAAATTAGATAAACAAATAAGTAAATATACAGTGATAGTAGATGAAGTTGATAAAATCTATTTTATATTAAAAAAATATGAAATAGATTTAAGAGATCAATTAAAAAAAATGAACATGTTATACGAATCAAACTTTGAATATTGTAGTAGCTTGGAAAATTATATAGCAGCAAGTGGAATTGTTTTAGAGAATTTAGACAAAGAATTGTCCATAGAATTAGAAAAAACACAGTCTTATGAAAAAGTGGGATTTTTAAAGGAGAATAAAGAAATCTTAGAACAAAGAATTTATGATTTAAAGATAGCTCGAAATATATCTTTGCAGAATATAGCATTAATGGAGCAAATTCAAAATTATAATTTTGATTTAATAAATTTAATAAAATCTTCTCTTATAATTACACTACCTATTTTTAAGCGATGTTTAACAAACTCAATAATATTAAAAAAACAGGAAATTTTGTCAATAGGAATAAATAGCGTGCAAAAGTCAACAAACAAATTTTTTATGAAGAATAAAGTAAGCACATCTAAAAATAATTTGAAAATAATTGAGAATCAAACTGACTTATATTCACTATATAAAAAAATAATGTGTGGCATAGAAGAATATAAGAAAATAAAAGTGGAAAATAATATTGAAGATAGTTTTTTAAAATTAGAAAATTTAAAAGAAGAAATGAAATATTAATAATTTTAAATCAATAAAAATAATGGGAGAATAAAAAAATAGTTATGTATCAAGATAGGAGTTTAAATTATATTTTATATTAACTAGGTGGTATGTAAATAAAAAAGAAAAATATGAAATAGTTGGAGATATAGCAACTTTATATTAACTAAGTGGAAAACAGAACAGTTTGAAACTGCTCTGTTTTTTATTTGAATTAAAAATAGAAACATAACTTAAATAAAAAATATATAAATAATTTATAAAATAACTTATATATATAATTATTTATAATGTCTAAATTTAAAAACGAGTAAAAATAATTTTCTTTGATTATTTCTATTACTATATTAAAAATTTGTATTGACTTGTAATTAATTGCACAAGAAAGTTAGAAGTAATCAGAATTGATTTACTTCTATTTTTCTTTTCTTATAATTGATACGAAGTGTTTACTCATATTATATGCAATAACTTAGTATCAATGTTTTTTATTATTCTGTAATATTATTTACCATTAGTTCACTTTCAATAACTGATATTGTTGAAAATATATCTTTCATTGAATCATCATAAAGACGAAAAATACCTCTTCCAGCAGATTTTGCTACATAAAGAGCTTGGTCTGATTGTTCAAAGAGTATATCATATTGATTGTTTGCTTTTTCAGTAGTAGATATACCCATACTTACAGAGATTGAAAAACCCTCATACTCCCCACAAATAGATTGGAAAATCTGTTCAACAAATTCAAGAAGGTTGTCATTATATTTAAAAAAAACAAGGAATTCATCTCCTCCTACTCTTGCGATAATACCATTATTACTCAAGCAATTTTTCAGACATTCTGCTGTATAGCAAAGTATTTTATCTCCAAACATATGCCCTCTACTATCATTAACCTGTTTAAAATTATCTAAGTCAAGTATAATCAAAGCAAATTTACTGTCTGGCTCATCTATAAAGCTCTTTTGTATCTGCTCTTTTGCACAAGAATGAGTTAAAAGCTGAGTTAGAGAATCATGTTGTACCAGATGTTGAAGTTTTATAAGCTGACTATGCTCCTCATTAATGTCAATTACTTTTCCAACTGCTCCCATATACTGAGGAGTATCTTCAAGTAGCCATGTGGCATGACAAATAAAATGATACCATCTCTGCTCATCACCTATCTGAATCTGAAAATCATGATGGATGTCTGGAGATTCAGGAGTTGTATTACGTAGTAATCTATCTAACACTCTTAAATTGTTTATACCTATAATATGTTGAAGTTCAGAACTATGATATGGATCTATTGCGCACTTTGTTAAACCCAGTTGTTTGGTACCCCAGTCTGAAAAAGTTACTATATGCGTTGCTTCTATGTATTCAAATTGAATTTCTCTAGACATCAAAGCTAAAAACTGATACTTAGTACGCTCATTTTCTAGTAGTTGCAATGTACGCTCAGATGCCAAAAATTCCTTATGTTGTAGTATATTTGAAGAAATATTGTGATGTTTTATTGGATCGGTAGTCGCTAAAGGATCATTTTTTAACTTATCTTGAATATGGTCAGAAATATCTATCAGACACTCTAGTAGAAGTGGATTAAATGCTCCACATTCACCATTCAAAATCATTTCGATTGCCTCTTCATGGGGAATTGCTTTTTTATAAACCCTATCACTTATTAATGCATCATATACATCTGCTAGAGCAACTATTTGTGCAGAGATTGGAATTTCATCTCCTTTAAGAGCATCTGGATACCCTCTTCCATCATAACGCTCATGATGCCAATGACAAATTTCATAGCTAACTTTGACAATTGGTTCATTTTTGTAAAAGGGTAATGTCTTCAGCATAGATGCTCCTGCCACAGAATGCGTTTTTATCACTTCAAATTCTTCTGGTGTAAGCTTGCCAGGTTTGTTTAGAATTTCATCTGGAATAGTGAGTTTTCCAATGTCATGAAGAGAGGACGCTGTGCTGATAAGTGAAATATCTGAATATGTTAAATCATATTGATCTGTTTTTTCCACTAAACGATTAAGTAGCATATTTGTCAACGTATAAATATGCAGTACATGCAGTCCACTTTCTCCATTACGAAATTCAACAATGTTACTTAAGATATTTATCATAATCTTGCTTTGCTTTTCATTTTCATAAATCTGATCTGTTACCATCTGAGCTAATTTTTTTTGCTTTCCATAAAGCATAAGAGTATTTACAACACGTCTGCGCACTATTGTTTCATCAAAAGGACGATTGATGTAATCCGTAACTCCAAGTCCATAAGCTTGATTTACATAAGAAGAGGCATTTTCAGCTGAAATCATAATAACTGGTACATCTTCAATCCAATGGTATTGGTTCATTATAGTTAATACTTCAAATCCATCCATTCTAGGCATCATTATATCCAATAGAATAAGGTCAATTTCTGTATCAGTATGCAATATATCTATAGCATGAATTCCGTCTTCTGCTTCTATGATGATATATTCATCTTCTAACATATCAGTAAGGATTGCACGATTAATTTCAGTATCATCAACAATTAATATTTTTTGTTTTCTTTTCATTTGAGTTTCTTTAAATTCATTATTTATCATCATATATCGCCCCCTTTGTGACAACACAATCATTTTTATAATGTTGATTTTAGATATTTTTTAAAACAAGTGTTAAGTTTTTCAAGTTCAATAGGTTTGGTAATATAGTTATCCATACCACAAGCATAGCCTTTGTTAACTTCTTCAATGAAAGCATTTGCGGACATAGCCACAATAGGGAGGTGGTTCATATTATTTTCTTTTTCTAACTTACGGATTTGTTGAGTTGCCTCATAACCATCCATTTTTGGCATCTGTATGTCCATAAAAACTAAGTCATAATATCCTGGCTCAACTGTTTTAATACGATCAACAGCTTCTAATCCATTCCATACCTTTTCTGTGGTTACACCAAAATAACTAATAAATTCTTCTGCAATATCCATATTTATTTCATTATCTTCAACTATAAGGACACGACCTGAATAAGTTTTCTTACTTTCAGCTACATTCACATTGGCTGCTTCCTTTGTTTTTTCACTTGATGTTAAGTTACTCATGATGTGATATAAACGGGATTTGAACACTGGTTTTGATAAAAATGCATTAATGCCAGCTGCCTTTGCTTCTTCCTCAATATCAGCCCAATCATATGCAGTAAGAACAATAATTGGTAATTCATCACCAACTATCTTACGTATCTGACGCGTTGTTTGTAGACCATCCATGACTGGCATTTTCCAATCTATAATAACTACATGATAATCTTGGTTAATTTCATGGGCCATTTTTGTTTTCTCCACGGCTTCAATACCACTAAGTACCCATTCACAATTCATGCCAATTTCCTGTATAATTCTTACTGTGTTTTCACATGCAATTTCGTCATCATCTACAACTAGCGAACGCAAATCGTATAATTTACTATAATCAAATGTTTCTTCTTCACAGGTCTGTAATTTAATAGGAATAGTTACTATAAATGTGGTACCTTTACCAAGTTCACTTTCAATCTGAATTTGACCACTCATCATATCTACAATATTCTTTGTAATGGCCATACCAAGTCCTGTACCTTCTACTCTACTTTTTGTGGAAGTCTCTGCACGCTCAAAAGGTTGGAATATCTTTTTTATAAAATCTTCAGACATACCAATTCCTGTATCACGCATTATAAACTGATAACTGCCATAACCTTTTGTAGTTGGTGGCAACTCTCGAATAGTTAAACCAATTTTACCACCAGGTTGTGTAAACTTCAATGAGTTACCTATAATATTTGTCATAATACGATTAATTTGTAAAGCATCTCCAATCACTTTTTCATGGGAGATATCACTAACATTGATTTCCATTTGTATATCTTTCTCAATAGCTTGTGGATATGTAATACTAATGAAATCATCAATTAGCTCAGGGAGTTTAAAATCTTCGTCATTTAGTGAAACTTTTCCACTTTCAATTCTACTCATATCTAAAACATCATTAATTAGTCCTAACATATGACGTGAAGATGACAATATTTTGGTTAGACAGTCTTTTACTTTATCCTTCTTATCAATATCCATGGCTGCAATTACAGTAAGACCAATAATCGCATTCATTGGAGTACGAATATCATGAGACATATTAAATAAAAATTGAGATTTTGCCAAATTTGCACGTTGTTCTACTTCAAGTTCAGCTAGAGCAGAATTCATTTCTTCTTCAGACTTGTATTTAAGTCTTAGTATGTATTGATAAAAAATAATAGCAATTAAAACTGATACACTAAGAATACTACCCATTATGACCATTACTCTTTTAGAACTGGTAACCAATTCGGAATATTCATTAAGTTTTCTTCCTGCACCTTCTGTGATAGTAACAGATAATGCATCCAGCTTATCTAGTTTTGGTTGTATTTCTTTTGAAAAGTATGCTTCTATATCCTCCTGCGTATTGTTCTGTGATTCCGCCATTTTCAACATCTTTATCTGGTCATTATACAGTTGAGAATAAAGTGAACGCATTGCTGGCACACTTTGTTTATCAGCTAGGTAACGATCATCTAAAAGATTAATTAATTCTGTCATTGACTTATCAATAGAACTGTAATGTGTTTTTATCCCAGTTATTACATCAGAAGTTTGGGAGTAAGATAAACGTTCTGGTAATGCACGCAACAATGTCAGATTAGCTTTGACATCACCTATTGCAACAGACACAGTATATGGATGTTCGCTGACTATGTTCATTTGTTCATTCATAGTATTAGAACTATATATAGTTATTACATAGTATATAATAACTATCACAAATATGATGCCTGACATTATTTTTGATAATAGGTTTATATTCGTTTTTATTAGTTTATGAAACATATATTATCTGTTCCTTTCTTAAAGTTTAAGCTCTATTAGTAGAACCTTGATATTCCTTGATAGAAGCAACTACTGTATTGTAATCTTCACTTACCTGTAAAAATAATGAAGTAGCTTTAATAATGTCTTCTGTACGAAGTGCTTCTGTAATCAAATGAGATGATTCTTCTAATATGTTGAATCCAAGATTTTGAGAAACTCCTTTCAATGTATGTGCAGACCTGAAAGCATCTTCAATATTACCTGTTTCTAATGATAATTTAAGTGTCTGAAAAGACTGATCCTGTAAAAACTTATTAATATATTTTTCTATGCGTTCTTCTGAGCGAAAACGGTTAAATATATCCTGATAAGCTCCACCAAAAGATTGATAACATTCTTTAATTGTCATAATTTCACCCCCCTCTATATTCATATTACTTTATATAATATTATAATCGAATCTAGGCGACAAAAGTATTATATTTAGTTAATAAATCGAAATTTTCATTAGATAATTTATCTTATAATAAATATATAAATTTTCAGTGTACAATATTTTAAAAAGAAATAATGGAATGCTTGAAACAACTAGGTTACAAGGTGTTCCCTAAAAACATAAAAAGCACTACTTGTCGTTTAATGAAATTATTAAAAATACCCAATTTATTTTGGGATTTTATATTAACTAAGTGGGATGTAAATCAAAGTTCAGAAATGCTCATAAATAATAGTGTGAGAATATAATTTAGTCCCCTTCTTGACAAGTGAACAGTTGTTAACTATCATTATAGTTAACAACTGTTCACTATATTTATTAATGGAGGTTATTATGCAAAAAAAAGAAGTGCGAGATACAAAGAAAGTTATTTTAAAAGTTGCACTAAAATTATTTTCTGAACGAGGCTATGATGGGGTTGGTATCCGCGACATATCAAAAGAAATCGGAATAAGGGAAAGTGCACTTTATAAGCATTACAGTGGAAAGCAAGATATTTTTGACTCAATTCTCAAAGACATTGAGCATCGTTATCAAGAAGAATTTTCTACTATTCTCCCTGAAAACATGACCAATATTTTCTCAGAAGAAAATGATGTAAGAGAGGAATTATTCCGTATTAGCATTACAATGTTTAATTTCTATCTCAAAACGGAGTATGGTTCTCAACTGCGTAGAATGTTGACATTAGAACAGTATAGAACTTCTGAAGCAGGTAAGTTTTTTAGGGAATTGATAATAGATAAAGGTTTAGATTATATATCAGGTGTGTTCACTAGTTTAATAAATGATGGAGTTTATATTGATGCTGACCCAATGGTAATGGCCTTGCAGTTTTATTCACCTTTATATTTGTTGTTATCAAAATACGACAATCAGCCTGAAAAACACGAGGAAGCTATATCCTTTTTAGAAAAACATATTACGATATTCAATAAAATCTATTTGAAGGGGTGATAAACGATGAAAGGAATTGGAATATTGATAGCAGAGTGGTTTATAACTGGCCTAATTGTTTATGCAGGACTATCTGGTAAGCAAATATTATTCATTAATGGTTCAAGATCAGCTGTCATCATTTTGGGCGTAATAGGATTTGCAATCTGTATGATTATGCCAACAATCGGTAAACTTATCAGCAGTTCACCTGCTCATCCCCTTACAATTATGGGGTACATCTTTGGTACAATCGCATTACTAACTACAATGACACAAATATTTAAATGGAATATTCCTATCATCTATGACCCTAAAACTGCACTTTTTGTAGTTGCTGGTTGCATTGTCATAAAGTCAATCATTGCCAGGTTTGCACTGTTGATAGTTAAATAAAAAGTGTATATATAATTTATATAATAAGTTTAATAAAAATGTAGACACAAGTTTAAATCTTTATGGCTTAAAACAGAACAACGTAAAACTCCTATATAATTATCTTCTAAATTATATAGGAGTTTTAAAATACTGTAAAAACTTTAAATTCATTAAAAGTAGAATAAATCTTCAAATTTTTTGTCTAGAGCAATACACAAAATAAGTGCTAATTTTGCAGTCGGATTAAACTGACCTGTTTCTATTGAACTTATAGTGTTTCTTGATACTCCAACCATTTCAGCTAATTGAGTTTGTGATAACTTTTTCTCTGCTCTTGCTGTCTTTAAGTGATTTTTTAAAATTAGTTCATCATTCATATATTTACCTCAATGATGCTGAAACAAAATTAATTAATGAAGTAATTGTTACAATTAAACTGAAGGTTGCAACAAAAATATATTGTTTTTTACGTGTAAATTGATATTTTGCAATACTCTCAGCAACTATAAATGTCCAAAATAAGGCTGCTACTGTATAGCTTTTTTGGCCAATAAAGGCGTTAAATATTACAATGAAACAAAATACACATGTAAAAGCAATATAGCCTATTTTTCGACCCTTATTTTCAACATACTCTAATCCTTCATCTTTCGATTGGCGACTTTTATTTAGAATTTCCTCTTTATTCATTCGGAGCACCTCCTATTTAGATGCAAAGTTTACTTGGTATCTTTATTATATCATGCCAAGTTTTATTGTCAATAATTTTGAAAAGAAAACTTGGCAAAAATATGCTATAATGAATGTATAATATGTAATGTGCAACATTAAAAAAATAGTTAGAATGGTTGAAAATACAGATTCTAATTTAGGGATTTATATTAACTAAGTGGTATATAAATAAGGTAATTATAGGAGTGGTTTTCAATGTTAATAAATTATTACGATAGAGGTTATTTCAAACAAATTTATATTACAAGTATTCTTGTAATAATATTTTCGATAATATGTGCATTCAAGGCAACATTTCTATTCTTATTACTCGCAGGTTTTTATCTTGAACAAACATATAAATTTTTAATAAAGTATAAAAATAAGCTTTATATTTCAATTACTGATGATGATATTTTGATTGATAATAAATATATTTTTAGAGGTAAAAATACTAAAAATCATATCAACTTTAAAGATATAGTAGGTATAAATAAACAAGATAATATTATCGAAATTTTTACTAATGAAAACTCTTATTGTATATATCTAAAAGCCTTAAGCATTGAGAGCGAAGAATATCTAATAAGTAGACTAAAATCATTTTGTTGATTTCATATATCTTATAAGTAGAAAACAGAGTAGTTAAAACTGCTCTGTTTTTGCAATTAAAATTTAAAAATACACTATAGATAAAATGCATATATACATTATGAAATAACTTATAAATAAAATTATTAATAATGTTTAAAAAAAGTTGTTTTCTATATCTAATTTAATTAGCAAACTGAGATTCTTATTAGATGAATTATGCTATAATATGCAGTGTGCAACATTTTGAAAAAGGATGTTGTAAGGATTGTAAATACTGAGTTGCAACGTGTTTTTAAAAAATACCAAAAAACACTATTTGTGACTCACTGCAATTTTTAATATTTTATATGACTGAAAGTATTGAAAATGCCCGATTTATTTTGGGGTTTTATATTAACTAAGTGGTAAACAGAGTAGTTCTAACTACTCTGTTTTTTATTTGTAAATTTAATAAAATTAAATAAACGGTAAAAATTGGAAATTGATTATTGCAAAAATAGGTACTATGCTTGTAGTATAAAGAATATATATATCGAAATGATATATATAAAACTACGTATAAAAAATACTTTTAAAATAATCACAATCTTTACTTTAATATTAAACTCATATTAGGATATGACATATTAAAGCAAAAAATATAGATTATATTAGTTTTAAAAAACTTAAAAATCGAAGAGGAGAGTCTGTTATTATTCAGAAGTTGGGTAATTACAAAAATATAAATCAGAATATTTTGAAAATGAGGGGGCGATTTTATGGGAGAATTAAAATTTGAATCAAAAGTGAATTACATTAAGAATAAGAAAAGAGTTGCTACATCTATACATCAAGTGAAAGAAATCTCTAAAAAAGATTATGACTTTTTGACAGATTGCATAGAAACATTTTATATAAAAATAAAAGAGGTTTGATAAAGTTCAAGCCTCTTTTATTTTTACTTATTTTTCTTTTGTAGGAGTTCTATCATTTTTAAGATAGCATCTCTATCTTCTTGTTCTAATTCATAAAGCTTGTTAGTTATTTCTTTCACATCATCATCAATTTCTAAGTCAGCTAGACAATCTTTATAAATTTCACCCTTTCCATTTCTTAGCCATTCTTCGTTTACTTCAAATTCTCTACATATGTCATTAATACTTCTTTCTGTCAAAACTCTTTTTCCTTTTTCTAGCAAAGAAATTTGATCTTGTGATAAGTAAATTCTTTCTCCAAAAGATCTTTGAGAAAGTCTTTCAAGAGTTCTTAGTTCATTTAACCTTTTTCCAATTTCTTTAGATTTTAATTCTTTTGAAACTTCTTCCATTTTTACAATCCTCCCTTGTAATTATTATACTATAAAACCACGACTTTGTCATTGAAATAATAATAATAACGACAAAATAATAATAAAAATAAAAAAATATTAATTTTTGACGATAAAGTAGTTATAATTAAAATAAGTCGGACGACAAAGTAAGCATAGGGGGATGAAAAATGATTTGTTCAAACAAAGAAAAAGTAAAAACAGCTTTGATGATAGACTATTTAAAGAAAAATGAACCCAACAAATGGAGAAGCATAGAAATTTTAATTTCTAGTACATACACATTGAGTAATTTTAAAAAAGGAAATAAGAATGTTATACATCAGAAATAACAATTAACAGTGAATATTTAAAAGGAGTGACAAACTTGAAAATTTCAGATTTTAATAAAGAACATGTAAGCAAAGCAATTCAACTGCAAGAAACAAGATTTAATACCAGCATAGATTTTATTATTACAAAAGTAGAAAAGAATGAAATACTAGTCATGTATTATGAAAAAGAAACAGAAGAAATAACATATAAAACCCTAACTAAAGAAGACCTAATGTTTAATGATTATAAGCTTAAACTATTATCTTAAAAAGGGGCTTCACGAAAGGGGGTGATAAATTTGGAACTCTTAAAGGATGCAAGAAAAAAAGAGTGGTTTTGGTTAGAAAATGACTTGATTGATAGAGAAGATTTGACCATTTATGAAAAAATGATTTATATAGTGCTCGCAAGATATTCTGATGATAATAGTTGTTGCTTTCCAAGTTACAGGACAATTTCGTTAAAATGTGGGTGCAGTGAAAGACAAGCTAAGAATGTAATAAAAATCTTAGAAGAAAAAAGGCTGATTAAAAAAGAAAATAGAATAAAAAGTAACTCAAATGAAAAAGAGAGTAATATATATTTTATTTTAACAGCTAAGTTAGGTAGTGAATATGATGCACAACAGGTAGTGAATATGATGCACAACCCTAGTGCACCTCATGCACAACAGGTGGTGCATGAGGTGCACAGTAAAAAGACTTATAATAAAAAGACTTATATAAAAAGTAATACCACTCCACAAAAAGAACCTAAAACTGATTATTTAGACTTATCATTCTTGGACCTAGATATAGAAAAAGTAAAACTAACTAAAGAGGAATATGACAAACTTATAAGCAAGTTTGGGAAGAAATACATACATGATAAAATTGTTAGTTTAGAAAACTATATCGTTAATGGGAAAGGGAGTAGGTATAAGAGCCACTACAGGGCTTTGTTAACTTGGGGAAATGGAGATGTTAGCAAAGGTATAGTATCAGAGGTTACAAAGGCTAAGAATCCACTTGCTGGCTTCAAAGAACTTTAAAAACTAAATAGACAGGAGAATTGATTATAAAAGATGAAAAGTTAGAACTTACTGAAAAAGACTTGCACTGTATTGCAAGGTATTTGCAAAATGAGGTAATGCAAGTAGCATTTAAAGGAGATAGAGAAGCCCTTAATTGTAACATTTTAAAAATATAGGTTTAGAGGTGAAGTTTGCATGCATGAAAAAACTAAAAGAGTAAAAAGAAAATTATCTGATATTCTGCTTATTTTAATGATAATGAGCCTCTTTGGTGACATTTACTTTATTCATGAAGTTAAAAGTAGAATTAAAGAAATAGAAGAGGTAAAAGAAATTATGCTTGAGGATCTCCAGACAATAGAGAAATATATGGATAAGTTAGAAATAGATTAGGAGGGTGATTAAGTGAATTACTCTTTAGAAGCAGAGCAAAACATTTTAGGAAGTTTTCTTATAAATGACTCAATAACATACAAAATAAGGGAACTAAAAGAAAATGATTTTTACTTTGAATCACATAAAATTATTTTATCTTGCATGAAGAAAATAATTGATTCAAATAAACCTTTAGATATTTTGCTTTTAAAAAATGAATTAGAAAAAATAGATAAATTAGTAGATGTTGGAGGAGTTAGTTACATTACCAGTTTAACAACTATAGTCATAACTACTTCAAACATAGATCACTATATAAAAATCATAAATAGAGAAGTTACTTAAAAGACAAATTTCAGAGTTAGCAAATGAATTAATTAATAATTCAAATTCAGATACAAGTATAAACGAATTGATTGTTGATATAAACGATTTAAAAACACTTGTGACGACGAGCAGTAGCGCAAATGATAATTATATTGATGCATCAAAAATAAAACGTGAAAAAGGCGTACACAAGTCCATAGATACAGGTTTTAATAAATTAAATAATGCTCTAGATGGATTTAGGTATGGAACTCTTACAATTCTGACTGGTAAACCTGCATCTGGAAAATCGACTATAGTTAATCAGTTTATAGCAGAAGCAATTGCGAATAAAGAAAAAGCCTTTTTATATTCTGGAGAATTACCTGCTTTTATGGCTATGGATTGGTTTAGAAAAACTGTGGCTAATGATTATCATATAAAAGAATATCAAAGCGTTTATGGAGGCGCATACACAGATATTCCAAACTATGCAGTTGATTTGATTGCAGACTGGATAAAAGATAAATTTTTTCTCTATGATGAAGATGCAATAAGCGATGAAGTAAACCTATTAAACACCATAGAACACTTGTATTTAAAAAAAGGGGTTAGACTCTTTGTTCTTGATAATCTAATGACAATAAAAACTGGCAATAAGGCAGAGAAATATGATAGACAAGAACAGATAGTAGGCAACTTAAAAAATCTCGCTAAAAAATACAACTTAGTAATAATTTTAGTTGCACATCCTAGGAAAAATATGGGTGACATGAAGCCAACTATGTATGATGTATCTGGAGCAAGTGAGATTGTCAATTATGCAGATTATATTTTATCAACTTACAGAGTTATTGATGAAGAAGAAAAGACAGACGACACTTATTTATTAATTTTAAAAAATAGAATAACAGGAAAACAGAATATAAGTTTTAAAATGAATTTTTCAGAAAGAAGAAAAAGACTTTACACAACCAGTGAGGAGTTAAATAGAGATTACAAATATGATTTAGATAAACAATATGTCCAAGCAGAAATTCCAGAAGATTTATTTTAAAAAGAAAAGAAATTAAGGAGAAAAAATAGGAAATTTAATGAAGTAATAAATTTGAGTAAAATTCAATGTTGAAAAATTTAAAAAGTCAATATTGAAAAAATACCATTTTTCAATATTGAAATTAAAATTTGACAAAGTATTGAAAACCAATATTGAAAAAATTTAAAGAATATAGTAATTGCAATAACTGTAGAATGTGATTGCATTACGCAAAAAACACAGGTTTAAAGAAGTTGTCAAAAACTATTAAAAGATGGTAATGATAGAGAGGAAAAATAAAATTAAAAATTTTGCCAAAAGTGTTATTAAATTATTGCTAAAATTTGTTAATTAATTTCCTCGTAGAAAAATATTATTTCAAATAAATAAAGGAGTGATTTTATGATAGCATTAGAAAAATTTGCAGGTGGAGTTCTGAAAGAAAAGTTTAATACAGAGTTACAAAAAGTTTTAGATAATATTGCAGATCCAAATACAGATTTTAAAAAAACAAGAAAGATTAGTTTAGAGATAGTGTTTAAAGCAAATGAAGATAGAGATCTTGCAGAAGTAGATATAAAATCCAAGGCGACTATAGTAGAGGCAAAAGCAACGACAACTAAAGTTTTAATAGGAAAAGACTTGGAAACAGGAAGAGTTGAGGCATCTGAATTTAAAAATCAACTAGCTGGTCAGTTGTCTCTGGATGTTTCAGACAGTAATGAAACTGAAGAAACAGAAGAAAATAGTGCTGGCATAATTGATTTTAGAAATGTAAGTTCAAAGTAATTTAAGAGAAGTAATAAAATATAAATTTAAATAAAAAGGAGAATAAAAAAATGATAAAAAATGCAATGGAATATTTAGTTAAGTTAGGAAAAAGAGAAACAGTATGCGTAGATGGATTTAACTACACAACAGATAGATTAGAAATAATAGAAGAGCCAAGGGCTAATGATTTAGAAATAACTACATTAAGTGGGCTAGTGGACTATATAAAAAGTGGCATAGATCATAAAGAGGATGAGCTTTTATTAATACAAGTTCTAACTCCAAAAAAAGTTCTTTTAAGATCTGCTTTAAGAAAAAATAGAGATAGAGAAACATACATTGAGTGTGTTGCGCTACTTCCAGATAAAAGATTTGATAGACCTTTAGATTTAGACACTTTTAACATAATGCTACAATCAGCATTTATAAAAAATAGTGATAGAGATACGCTTTTGAAAATTGCAGGTAATATTCAAGAATCTACAGTAAAAAATGTTGGAGATGATGGAGTTTCTCAATCTGTAACAATAAAAACAGGTGTTGCTAGTGTATCAGAAGCAATAGTTCCAAATAGAGTAAAGTTAATTCCTTATCGTACTTTCCAAGAGATAGAGCAGCCAGAAAGTGAATTTATTTTTAGAATGAGTACTGGACCAGCAGCAGGATTATATGAAGCAGATGGTGGAGCATGGAAAAATCAAGCAATATTAAATATTAAAGCGTACTTACAAGAAGAATTAAAAGATTTTAAAAATGTAAATATAATTGCTTAATTGAAAGTCTAAGAGGGCTTATTATAAGTCCTCTTAGTAAACAAGGGAGGGGATTAGATGAAAAGGATTTGTCATATGAGTATTTTAGAGAGAGCTGAATTTACAGATAAAATAGCCAATGCAATCATGTATACAGATGAAAGTATTGGAAAGGGAGATGCTTTTGTTGATGCAATTGAGGTTGTAAAGCAGATGGAGAGAAGAGAAAACGAAACATATGAGAAAGGAGACATTGCTATATGAATAATACGGTTTTAGTTGGAAGATTAGCAAGAGATCCAGAGTTGAGATATATTCCAGGCTATGGCACTCCAGTTGCCACTTTTGCATTAGCAGTTGATAGGGGCTATGTAAAAAAAGATGGAACTAGGGAAGTTGATTTTATACCAATTGAAGTTATGGGAGGATCAGCAGAATTTTGTGCTAATTATCTAGCGAAAGGAAGAATGGTTTCAGTTCAAGGTCAAATAAGGATAGAGAAATATGAAAAAGATGGAGAGAAAAAAACTTTCACAAAAGTAAGAACAAAAATTGTTAATGCACTTGATCATAAGCCAAAGGATGAAGAAAAAGAAATTGGTTTTCAAGTTCTAGATGATGAAGATATTCCATTTTAAATTGGATGGTGATTATATGAGAAGTTTAGAGGAGAGAAATAAGTTAGTTGAAGAAAATATAAATTTCGTATGGTTTATTATAAGAAGATATTTCAGAGTATTTATTTCAAAATATCCATATCTTCAAGATGATACATTTTCAGAAGGATGTATTGGATTATGTAAAGCAGCGGATTATTTTGATAGTGAAAAACGTATTGAGTTTACCACTTTTGCAGCTGTATGTATAAAAGGTCAAATATTTAAATTCGTAGGTAGATATGTTAAAAAACATTACAGAACAGATATAGATAGTTTTGAAAAATGTATCTATAAAAATACTCATGGTGAAGAAATAAGGATAGAAGATAGGTTGGCTGGTAATGACAATGTAGATATAGAAAATGTTCATGTTATTAGATCTTGTATAAAAAGAAGTAAAATAGAAGATATAGAAAAAATAACGTACTTAAGAGAAAAAGGATATAGTCAAAAAGAAATAGGCGAAATGCTTGGGACTAACCAAATGGCAATATGCAGGAGACTTGGAAAATTAAAAGCTGAAATTAATATACTAGGAAAATAATATAAGTATTTAAGTTTATTGGAGGTAAAATGAAGATTAAAATAGTTGGTGGTAGGGAAAATGAGTGCCCAATATGTGGTGGCAATGTATTTAAACTTGAAACTAATATTGGAATAGTTTGGCAATGTAAAGACTGTGGATGTATGTATCAAGACTTTGAATGTAAGAAAAATTAAAGGAGAAACAATGTTAGATTTATTAAAAAAATTAATAATTGAAGAATTGATAAAATCAAATATAAAGATGGATATTTTAGATACAAAAGAATTTGAAAAAGAAGTAAAGGAATTGGACATAGGAATATTAATGAGATTGTATGAGCCAATGGTGCACTTACATTGTATGAGAAATGGGAATAAGGAACTTGAAAAAATGAAGGTAGAAGATTTTTTAAGAAATGCTGGTGCAGACATAGAGGAAAAGTAATCTTATTCAAAAAGAAAAGAGGAGCCTTACTTCACGCTCCCGTTTGTCAAAACTCTAAAACTGTCATCACAAAATCATTATAACATAAATGGGAGTGTGAAGTAACATTGGCCAATAAAAAAGATACTTTGTTCAGTAGTACAGAGGGCAAATTATATAGTTATAAAAAAGCAAAAGCAGAAATAGAGAAAATAGGTATCGATATAGAAATAATAAAAAATGACTATAGAGGATGCAGTAGTATTGAAATTAAAGAGAAATCAAGTAGAACATATAACACTAAAAGTGTAGTTGAGATAGAAGTTGAAGAGAAAGAAAGGAAAGTACTATTAAAAGAAAAAGAGAAAAGACATAAGGAATTATTAGTTGAAAAAATAGATAATGCAATGAAGATATTAAGTGAAGAAGAAAAGAAAATAGTCCAATATAAGTATTTTTCAAATAATAGGACATCTTGGGAATATGTCGGTAGAATGATTGGATTTTCAACAAGTAAGTGTAAACAGATGAGAATAGAGATTATAGATAAGATAAAAGGATTACTTTGAAATACATTATTTATAATTAGTAAAAATAAAATTTATAATATAGATAATTAAAAATAATATAAAAATTTATTATTGCTAGTTATGATTTTATATCAGTTGAAGGATAAGAAAAATGCTCAAGATTTATGTAAATAAGATACTTTTGTAAATCTTGAGCATTTTAATGTTTATAAATTAAATGGAAGAAGCTATTTATAGTGACTATATTGTGTAAATAGTCTTAAGATTACTAGAAGAAGTAAAGAAATACATCTTATATGTACTAGAGTATAAAAGAGATTGGAATCAAAGTCGAGTAAATTAATTAGAATTATTTTTATTCATATTTAAACTATTCAAATTGTTTTCCCAGTTTTTTATCTCCTTTTTAATTTCTTCACTTAAAGTATTACTTGAAGACATTTTCTTTAATTTATCGTTCAAGGATTTCTTTTGTTCCTCTGAAAGATCTGTTTTTATTGTAGGATCAATAATATCTATTACATCTTTTACATCAAAATCAACAAATTTGCACAATTCTTCTAAATGATCAATTAGAAAATCTAGACCTTCATATGACCATTCTTTATAATTTTTCCCGTTCTTTAATATGAATTCATTAACTTCATAACTTTGATTTGCTAATTCAAAGAATGAACCTGAAGGATCCATTATATCATTTATAGAGTTTTCATAGTTAACAATATTAATTTGTCTTATTAATTTCTCTTTTTCTGTTAAGTTACTATAATTCTTGTTAACAAAAGCAACTAATCCAAATTCAAAATTTAAAATTGAATCTTTACGCTGTTTTACTGAATCTTCTCCAAATTCTCTAAGACCTTCTAAATTTTTATCAATGGCCTTGTCTCTAATCTCTATTAATTGTTCTATACTTAAATCTTCTAAGTTTTTAGGCACTATTTCTTCATTATTTTTAGTAACTTCTTTTAATTTATCATTTGTATTTCTATTATTGAAAACAAATATAGCAGTGAATAAACTTAAAACTATTACCAATATAATTAAACTTATGTTTTTCTTATTTAGCATATTAATCCTCCTTTATGGCAATGTATATATAATTATAAC
The DNA here is from genome assembly GCF_020658465.1 of Clostridioides sp. ES-S-0049-02. Classification (NCBI taxonomy): domain Bacteria; kingdom Bacillati; phylum Bacillota; class Clostridia; order Peptostreptococcales; family Peptostreptococcaceae; genus Clostridioides; species Clostridioides sp. ES-S-0049-02. The sequence continues at coordinate 32,814 of NZ_JACVWG010000013.1, read as the reverse complement.
GAAGAATGAATTGATTTTTAGACACTTTTATATAATCTTTAAAAATTTTATATATTAAGTAGGACTTGATTGCAATTAACAGAAATAAAACTATAACTTATAAAATAAACAATCAAAAATGGTGTAAAAACTAATACTTTTTGTTAATATTAATAGATAAAGATAAACTAAGGTGGTGATTAAACTGACAATAGAAGAATACAAAAATAAATACTCTACTGGAAATAAGATTATACTTTCCTTAAAGAGTTTTGATGATAAAGAACTATACTATCATGAAACTTATAACATATTAAATTCAATAGATGAAATAGATAGATTAACATCAAGCAAGATATTTAAAATAATAGAAGATAAAAATGATTTAGCCTTAGAGTCTTATTATTCTAGTGTAATTGAAGGTGCCTTTTCAACTAGAAAGATTGCAAAATCTATAATTAGAGGAAAGATGAAACCAAGTAATAAAAGTGAGTACATGATTTACAATAATCATAGAGCCTTAGAATATGGATTAGATAATTTAGATAAGTTATATAGTCACAAATTTATATATGACTTACATCATATATTGGGTGAAAACTGCTTGGATTCAGAAGAATATGAGTATAGAACTGAAAAAGTATATGTATGTGATTCAAAAGGTGAAATTATACATACAGGACTGGATCCTTTGGAGATATATAATTTTATGGATGAATTAATAACTTTTATGGAAAATAGTAAGGTAAATGATTTAGTAAAGAGTGCAATAATTCATTTCTATTTTGTATATGTTCATCCTTTTAGTGATGGTAATGGAAGAACATCAAGAGCCTTATCTTATCTATATTTAATTGATAAAGGATATGATACTTTCAAGGAGTTTTCAATATCATATATGATATCTAAAAACAGAACTAAGTATTATAAGGCTATACTAGATGTAGAGAATAAGGGATATAATTTAACTGTATTTATAGAGTTCATGTTAAAGTCCATAATACAGTCTATAAATGAAATGAGAGACATGCATGATAGAAAGTCTTTAGAGAGTGTATTGAAAGAAGAGTTATTTGAAAATGATATTACTCTATCAGCAACAGAAGAACATATATTAAAATATATCTGTAGTAAAGATAACTATTCTATGACATTGGAAAACTATATTAAAAAGAATAAAAGTAGATACTTAAAGGCTGGAATAAAGGAAATTGAATTAGTTGACCAGTTGATGGAAGTGCTTAATAATCTTGAAGAAATAGAACTTTTATCAAGAGAAAAGGACATATATAAAGTTAATGAGAAGTACTTAAAAATGCTTGAAATAAGTTAAATTGATAGTATATAAAAATAGAAAATGTACATGGATATATAATAATAAACCCTCTAAGAATGAGTTTTCTTAGAGGGTTTTATTTTTTACTCTTAAAATAAAAAAGATTTTTATTTTGTCCAAAATTCATTTTATTATGCGTTGTATATACTGAAAGAGTAGGAGATGGTATAAAACTAGCAAATAACTAGGAGGAAATATATGAATAATAAGAAAAAAGCATTCTTGATTTCTGGCGCTATAAACGTAATTTTATTAATCATTGTTTTTGCATTGTTTAGTTATAACATTATAGAAAATAATACAAGAAATATGATAATAACTGTAATCTTAATTTTTATTTTTGAAATGATAAAAATAAAAATCATAGAGAAATATTATAACCTATAAATAAGAAATATTTTTCCTAAGAGCATATTGTAAAGTATGCTCTTAATTTAGTTATATAGATTTAAATGTAATAATGTCTTTTTTGTAGACGATTTATGTACGATTTATGACCGATTTGTGTACGATTTATGTCTTTTAATCATGATAATATTGTATTATGAAAAAATATATTTAATAAAAAATGGCTTGGAATCTATATTCTAGGTCTTTTTTTATATAAAAATTCAATCATTAGATTAGGAGGGCGTAGTATGTTGAAAGTTTTGCAAGAGAAAAATATAAGAATGATATGGTCAAAGGATGGTAGTGAGGTTTGGTTTAATGCAAATGATGTAGGAGAAGAATTAGGCATAGTAAATATTCGTGATACGTTAAGAAATATAGATAGAGAATATAAAAAGAAATTTAATGAGTCTACTGTCGGAGATTCCGACACTAGAAATTTTAAAAGCAAATTGCCAAACTTTGGTACTATCTTCATTACAGAAGAAGCAGTATATAATATGTCATTTAGAAGTAATAAACCAGAGGCAAAACTATTCACAAAGTGGGTTTCTAAAGTACTTAAACAAATTAGAATACATGGTTATTACATTGCTACAGAAAAGGACCAAGAATGGATAAATATAAGAACAGAAGGTAAAAAAGTAAGAAAAGATTTTACAGATGAAATACAAGAGTTTGTTTATTATGCTATTAACCAAGGTAGTAATAATCCTCAAATGTATTATAAACATTTCACTGAACTTGTAAGAAAAAAACTAGGAATACCAAAAGATGTAAAAAGAGATGAATTAAATCAAAGTGAATTGTTTGATATACAAGCACTTGAAAGAGTCATATCTATGAAGTTGCCTAAGTTAATAGATAAAGATATGAACTATAAAGAGATATATAGGAAAATTAAAGAGTTAATAGAGATAATTTAATGCTATCTATATAGATGGTATTTTTTTATGCAATAAAACAAGTATTTTTAAAAGAGGTGTTTGAAATTAAACGAGATATAACAGAGGAAATTTTAAGTGCAGCATATGTACCAGATAATCTAAAATATTATGACAATGTAATGAAAGAAACTCCTGGTATGTACGGAAGAGAATGTTCTTTAGATTTTATAAGGAAAAAACAAGAAAAACTCCTGAAACTAAAAAAGAAGGTTAAAAGAAATTATAATTTTAAGATTGATAAGTTAGACTTATATCTAAAAATTCTAGAAGAAAGTATAATTGATGAATCTGATCATGTTGAATTAGTTACATTTAAGTTATATTTACAGTTAGAAAATGTAGTAAAAGTAACTAGAACTATAAATGACTTAGGATTTAGAATAAAGACCAGTACTTATTCAAAAGAAAGAAGATACACCACAAATGATATAACCTCTATAATTACAGATTCTTTTGCTAATGTAGACGAAGATTTAAAAATGTTAGTTCAAGAGAGACAAAGAAAAAATTATTATGGGAATAAGGAGTGTTTTTAATGAATGGAAGCACATAAAGGACAAAAAATTAATCCTATAAAAGATATTGAAGATGTATTTAGACTTTTAAATTTTTTAGAGGAATGGAATGAAAGAAATTACTTATTAGCTCTATTTGGAATGTGTACTGGACTTAGAATAGGGGATATATTAGCACTTAAAGTTGCAGACGTAACAGATGTAAAGTTAGATAAAAAAGGGAAGAAGATAAGAGTATCTAAGGATTGGATTAGAGTTATAGAGGAAAAAAGAGACTATGATAGAGAAGTTTTCTTATCTGATGTAATAAAGGGGGCTATAGAAAACTATACTCAAGATAAACCTGGAGAGGAGTTCTTATTTAAAAGCGGTAAGAGAAAAAAGTTTAATAGACCTATTCAAACAAGGCAAGCAGGAAGAATAATAAAAGGAGCAGCAAAAAAGGTAGGAATAAAAGAAAATGTTGCAACACACTCTTTAAGAAAGACATTTGCAAGACATATTTATGATGAGGAAGAAAATAAGACTTATGCTTTAGAACTTATAAGAAAGATTTTAGGACATAAGACTATAGAAGTAACAAGACGATATATTGGAATAGATAAAGAAGAAGAAATAAAAGCAATAACTAAATTTACTAATAAATTAAAGAAAAGAAAAAGATATTAACATTATTATAAATTAGCTCTAAATTTCATATGTTACGTTTTTCAGCAATAGGACATTACAAAAGTGTAAAGGCCTTTAATAATAGAATTTCCAAAGAATAGAATAGATTTATTAAGAAGTCTGAAAATGTATATTGAAGGTCATTTTTAGAGAGATTAAAACAAATGTATATGTAATAGATATTTAAGTAAAGGAGTGATTTCTTGAGTGAAAAAGATGTTGATATAGTTAATACAGGATATAGAAGATTAGAAGAATTAAATCAAGAAGAATCAAAGTTAGTATCTCTCTTGATTTCAGGCTTTAACGTGACAGATGCTGCTAACTTAATTGGTATCAGTAGACAAACTGTTTATAACTGGATGAATAGGGAACATGTTAGGAAAGAAATGGACAGGCGTAAGCAAGAGCTGGCAAGCCAAGGAAACTCAATGATATTAAAAGATATAGAATCCTATGTTAATAATATTAAGGCATTGGCCAAAGATAATAGTGATAAGAGAGTAATGTTAGCTGCCAATCAATATCTTATAAATCGTATTTATGGTAATCCTACAAGCACAGTTATTCAAGAAGAGAATGGTAATGGTATGGAAACTGGTGAAACAGAAATAGAAGCAGCCATAGCTAAGATAAGAATAAGAACAAAAAAATAATACTTAATAAGCATTATTTTGATTAAAAACTGCCATTTTACAAATATTTATTGTAAAAATAAAGCATGGTACAAATTTACATTATAAACTATCTATTTTGGTGTAAAAATAAGGTTAAAATCTTAATTAATTTACAAAAAGCACGATAAGTCTTTGACTCTAATTTTACATTTATGCTATAATATTATTTATAGAGTAAACATAGGTGGAGGGGTCAAAGATGGTAGTAGGTTATATGAGAGTTTCAACAGCAGAACAAAATGAAGATAGACAATTAGTTACAATGAAAAAGCATAATGTAGAAAAAATATATCAGGAGAAAATAAGTGCCAAAGATACTAAAAGATCACAATTAAATGCAATGTTAGATTTTGTAAGAAAAGGAGATACAATAATTGTACATGATTTTAGTAGACTTGCTAGAAGTACTAAAGACCTATTAGAAATAGTTGAGCTCTTAGAAAAGAAACATGTAAAGTTAATTAGTGATAAAGAAAATTTAGATACAAGTACACCTACAGGAAAACTTATGCTCACAATGCTTGGTGCAATATATGAATTTGAGAGAACAAACATGCTAGAAAGACAAAGAGAAGGTATCGCTATAGCTAAAGAACAGGGTAAATACAAAGGACGTAAAGAAGTTAAGATAGAGAACTTTGGTAGTTATTATGATAGATATAAAACTAGAGAACTTAATAAGACTCAATTGGCTAAAAAATTGGGAGTAAGTAGACCAACATTAGATAGATTAATAAAGAGCTATGAGAGTAACTAAGAAGAGCAATATATATGCTTAAGTTAATTTTAGTGGGGCAAATTCATAGAATTATGCCCTTTAATTATGTCTGAAATAATTATAAATAACTGTTTTTAAGTATAGGGGGTATCCTTCTATTTCAAAAAAAGTATTTTTTATAGAAAATGAGTTCTGGAAATTTTCTAGCAAAATTTAAAAACCAGAGATACATCTTGAAGAAGGTGATTTTATTATAGAGAAAATTATATTATTAGCTGAACCTAACAAGAAAATAGAAGAGATAAAAGGATGTAAATACAAGTGGATAATTTAGAAAGAAATATACAACTTATATTTAGTTATCTAGCAAAGACTTTTATAAGAAATGGAGCAACTATAAAAGACGCTGAAAAAGAAGCTAATGAGATTATAAAAGCTAATTCAAACAATCTTTGGGGAGTTAATGGTCTTGCCTATCAACTTGGGAAAATAAATTTAGAATTTTTCTGTATGTACTTTATGCAAGATACCTATCTACCAAAGGAAGATAATGCTGCTGCACCTATAGCTAAAGTTCATCATGAGTTATGGGAAGATATACAAGAATCTATAATTGGAGATGGATCACAACAATTGGGAAGAATTTATCCAAGAGGTACAGGTAAAAGTGCATTTGGAGATTTGGCAACAACTGTATGGTCACACTGTTATAAACATAAAATGTACACATTAATTTGTTCAGATATAGGTTCTACAGCAGAAAAATTTGTGAAAGATATAAAGAATGCTTTACTTGAAAATGAGTATATCAAAAAAGCATTTGGAGTACTTTTAAATGACAATGATAGAAAATACATTTGTAATAGTACTCAATTAGAATTAACTAATAAAACCTTTATTGAAGCAATATCATCTTCATCACCAATGAGAGGAAGAAAATACAATAATAATCGTCCTGATCTTATCATACTTGATGACTATCAATCAGAGGAAAATGTTAGAACAGAAGATGCTAGAGAAAAAAAGTTTAAAAGATTTTCTGATGACGTAAAATATGCTGCACAAAAACCAGTTATAAGAAATGGTAAAACTATAAAAAGAGGAACAACTTTTATAGCATTGGGAACTTTGCAACATAAAGAATGTTTCTATAGTAGGCTAAAGAATTTACCAACATGGAAGTTTAAATGTGAAAAAGGAGTTTTAGTTGATAATGTAGATGAATTATTTAACTCTGGATTATGGCTAAAATTCAAAGAACTATTATTTGATTTTAAAAATACAAATCATCTTGAAGATGCTAAAGAGTTTTACTGGGATAATGAAAAAGAAATGAAATTTCCTATATTGTGGCCAAGTTTTTGGGATTGTTTAGATATGGCTTTAAGTTATTATGAAAATCCAACCTCTTTTAAACAGGAAGTACAAAATGATGTAAATTCAATAGGTGAAAAATGGTTTAAAACAGTAAGAACTGAATCTAGGGAATGTATTGAAACACATAACTTCAAAAAGACAATGCTATTATGTGATCCAGCATCTGCTGGTGGGTCTAAACATGACTATAGTGCTTTTCTTGTTGGGAGTGAGTCAGATAATGGTTTACTATATGGGAGATTAGCAGAACTAGCTAAAATAAATGCTAGAACTGATTTTGATAAATATATAGACCATATGATTTATTTATTAAAAGTGTATCCAGATATAACACATGTTTATATAGAAAAAAATACATTTAATGGTGCAGATGCTAATCAATTAGAACTTAAAATAAAAAATGATGATATTCTTTACTACAGAGATATAGAAATCATTAATGAGCACCAAAAGAAAAATAAGGATGATAAGATATCTACTTTAATACCTGTTTTAAATAAAGGTCAAATGATTTTTGCAGAAGAAGATAAGGAATTTACACAGCAAATCCTTGATTTTACAGGACAAAAGTACTCTCTACATGATGATGCACCAGATATATCAGCAGAATTTATAAATAGGATTTTTAATATTAAAGTAAATGAAAGTATTACACTATTAGATAGAAGAAATTTAGGTCTTTGATTGTATGGAGGTGATACATTAAGTGAAAATAGATTTAAATTTATTAAGAGAGATATATGATGATTGGAGTTTAAAAAAGCAAGAATACAACACTATGTATAAGTATTATAAAGGTGAAACAGATGCTATTAGTAACTATAAAATGGTTACCAAGAGGTCTAATAATAAGATAAACACTAATTTCTTAAAAAAGTTTATTAATGAAGAAGTCGCTTATTCTCTTGCAAATAAAATTACCTATACAAGCAGATTGGGTGATGAGAAGATTATAAATGATTTAGAATACTATACTTGCCATTGGAGTAAAAAGCATGATTCAGATTTATTGAGATATACACTATTATTTGGATTTTGTTATGAACTTTACTATGTAAAAAACAATGAAATGAAAGTAAGAATAATAAAACCAACAGATGGCTATCATTATGAAAATGAAGATGGAGAGATTATCTATTTTTTTAGAAAATTTAAAAAAGATTTTAAAGATGATATTTATATAGATATATATGATAAAGAATACATATATCATTTTGATTCAAATTTCAAAGAAGTTGAAAGCCCTACAGTAAATAATATATTTGATGGCAATGTGCCAATATCAATTTGCAAAAGAAGTGAAGAACTAGGAAAAAATACAATATTTAATGATATAAAAGGGTTACAAGATGCTTATGAAACTAATTTAAGTGATATAAGTAATGAAATTAGTGATTTTAGAAATGCTTATTTAACCTTCTCTGGATGTAATATTAAAGAAGAAGATTTGCCAAGGATGAAAGAACTTGGAATACTTCAAGTTAATGGAGATGGAAAAATAGAGTGGCTTATTAAAGACATGAATGATACATTTGTTCAAAATACACTATCTTCAATAAAAGAAAATATGTATGAAATTACATCTCATATAAATCACAATGAGAAAATGCAAAGTAATACATCAAGCCTAGCAGTTATAGCAAGATTAATAAGTACTGAATGGATTTGTAGTCAAAATAATGATAGTATTGCAGATACTTTATCTAATAGACATAAACTATTATGTATTTGGCTTAATAAGAAATATGGTTTTGACTATGATTATAAAGATATTAAGGCTAAATTTACCCCTAAGATACCACGTGATGATTTAGTTGTAGCAAATATATTAAGTCAACTTGGAGATAAATTATCTACTGAAACCGGATTATCTCAACTAAGTTTTATTGATAATCCTCACGCAGAAATGGAAAAGTCTAAAAAAGAACAGGAAATAGTTTCAGAGGGAGAGATATTATTAGATGAATCAAAAGATTATAACTAAATTGACTGAAGATATATATAAATCTGCTGAAAATAGGACAAAACCATTTTATAAGTATCAAAGAGAAAACAGAGATAAACTTCTACTAGAAATAGCAAAGATATTGCTAACACATGATATTATCAATGAATATTTAAATATTAATAATAAAGATAAGAAAAATCTAAGGTCAAAACTTAATAAAATTATAAATGAGTATTCTAACAATTATGATGAAGAAGTCAAGGATATAGAAACTATTTTATCTGATTCATCTAAGAATAAATATTCAAATTTGATAATTTTATTGGGAGTAATACTGAAGATAGAAGATATGAACAATAAAGTTATAAATAAGATAGTGAATAATAAGGTTGATGGAAAACATTGGAGTGACAGGCTTTGGAATAATAAAAAAGGTATAGAAGAATCTCTTAAAAAAGAAATAAAGAATTTTTTAAATGGAAAAACTTCTGTAAATAAAATAGAGAAAATAATAAGAGATAAATATTCAACTGGAGCAAGTCAAACAAGAAGGTTAGTAGAATCTGAAGTATCTAGATGCCAAAATGAAGTGAATGAGTACTTCTTTAAAACCCAAGGTATTATAAAAGTAATGTACTGTGCTGATTTAGATTCTAGAACATGTAATGATTGTAGTATGTATAATGGTCTAACTTTTTATGTAAATGAATCAAGACCTTCATTACCACAACATTGTTATTGTAGATGTGAATATATACCTATTCTTTAACACATATTGATTTGATATGTGTATTTGTTATGTTTAAATTTATAAAAAGGAGAAAAATATGCAAAAAAGAGAAATGATAGAGCTATTACAAAATATAGAAGACGAATCAGAGATAGATTCTTTATTAGAGAATTTAGACTTGTTTAAGTCAAAAGAACTTAAAATACCTACGATAGATGAATTTAAATCCTTAATTTTAAGTGATTCAAACTTTAAGTCTTTTATGGATAAAGAAAACAGTAAATATTATAGTGAAAAGTTAGAGCGTTTCAAGAAAAATGATATGCAAACACTTATAAATGCTGAAGTTCTAAAAAGAACTTCTACAAATGAAACAGAGGAACAAAAGGCTATAAGGGAACTAAATGAAAAATTGGATAGATTAGAAAAAGAAAAAAGACACACAGAAATGATTTCTAAATATAAGGATATTCTAGTTGAAAAGAAAATACCTACAAACTTAATTGAATATCTACTATCTGATGATGATGAAAAAACAAATGCAAATATAGATATCTTTGAAAACTCAATGAAAAAATATATTCAATCTAGAGTAGATGAAAGGATTAAAGATGGTTCATATACACCACCTGGAAAAGAAGGCGATAATGAACTATCAGAGGTTAGAAAGCAGATAAAACAAGGTTTAAATAGTTTCTAAAAAAAGAGGAGGAGGATTTTATAAATGGCTAATGTATTACAATATGTAACGCTTTTTCAACAAGAATTAGATTCACAAATAGTGGTAGGTTCAACTACTGGATGGATGGAGAAAAACTCTGGTCAAGTTATATATGATGGAGGTAGAGAAGTAAAGATTCCTAAGGTATCTATGGATGGTTTAGGAGATTATGATAGATCTAAAGGATATGCTCCAGGAGCAATAACACTTGAGTATGAAACTAGAAGAATGGAAATGGATAGAAGTAGAGAGTTTATGCTTGATTCAATGGATGTAAATGAAACAAACTTTGTTGTAAATGCCTCTTCTGTAATGGGATTATTTCAAAAGCAACATGTTATACCAGAAATAGATGCATATAGATACTCAAAGATATTTTCAGAAGTTTCTAAGGTTGATGAACGTGTAAAATATTCTTATGAAGTATCTGCTGCTAGTATTTTAAGTGAATTAAAATATCAGATAGCATCAATTCAAGATTCAACTGGTGATATACCTCTTATTATTAGTATGTCTAGTATAGTGGCAAGTATCTTAGAACAGTCTACTCAACTTGATGATATTGAATTTGGTGATGGAGATATAAAAAGAATTGTAAAATCTATAGATAATGTACCTATAATAAAAGTTCCATCAAAAAGAATGAAAACAGAATATATATTCATGGATGGGAAAACATCTGGTCAGACAGCAGGAGGTTTTAAGGAAGGACCAAAAGCACTAGATATAAGATGTTTATTTTACCTTAAGTTTAAAAGAATATAGAAGAATAAAAATATCTAAGGTCAATGCTAAGGATGGCGATTTATCTTCTAGTATTGACCTACCCATTACAAAAGGATTTGAAACTAAGCAAAAAACTCACAAGGTCATTGAAGGAGATACTCTTTTTAAAATAGCTAAAAAATATTATGGAAATGGTGATCTTTGGCATAAAATTTATGAAGCCAATAAGGATAAAATTAAAAGCCCAAACATAATACAAAATGGATGGATTTTAATAGTTCCATAAAAGGATGGTGATTTATAATTAATAAAATCAAAATACAAGTTCATATAAAAAACGGAAATATATATAATATAACTGATTTAGTAGACAAATGTACCTGGTCTGGAGATTATAGATCACCATCAAGAACACTTGAATTTTCTATAATTCAATCATCATCTGATATTAACTTTAGGCAAATAGATATTCCAGTGGCAAGTACAATTTGTTTCTATATAGATGATAAAGAGATTTTTAGAGGCATGATAATAGACAGATCTCTTGATTCAAGTAATAACAGTATTGATTTTACTGCAAAAGATATGGGTTTTTTACTTTTACAAAGTGAAGTTTCGTATAATTTTAAAGATAAATTAGTTGAAGATATTGCTAAACAAGTTTTTACAGATAATAAACTCCCACTAGGTAATTTACCTAAGACTAATGTTAAATACACTAAGATGTTTATTGGTGTAAATGGATATGACACTATAATGAGTGTTTATACAGAAGCAAGCAAAACAACAAAGAAAAAATACATGATAGAAACCAATCTTGATAAATTTAATGTCATTGAAAAAGGAATTGTTACTCTAGATATTACCTTTGAAGAAGGTTTTAATCTTATTAATGCAACTTTTTCAGAAAGTATGGAGAAGGTTAAAAATAAAGTACTGGTTGTTGATCAGTATGGCAATAAGGTTAACGAAAAAATAAATGACTCTATATTCAAAAATGTTGGAGTAATTATGCAAAAGGTAATACAACAACAAGAAAATGACACTGTAGATATAGATAATGAGTTTAAAGACATAGAAAGAACTTGCTCTTTAAAAGGATATGGTGATATAAGCTGTATAACTGGTAGAGGTGTAAAAGTAAAAGATTCATATACAAAATTAATAGGACTTTTTTATATAGATACAGATAAACATATTTGGCAAAATGGAGATTATCAGATTGAACTTGAACTTAACTTTCAAAATATTATGGATGAAAAATCTGCTGGTCAAGATGAACAAAAAGAAGATGGCAGTTCAGAGTATACTGGAGGAACAGAGTTTCCTGCTGAATTTACTGCTTATTGTCCTAGAAAATCTGAAGGTGGAGATACAGATTGTAGAAAGAAAAAATTAGACCCTTCTAAAAAGACATGTGCAGCCCCTATGGTTGGCGCCTTTAAACAATCTTACTATACAAAAGATTTCTTAGATAAACATCCATTATTAAAATATGGTGATGAAATACAATTAGTTACAGGAGTTTCAAATCGAGATGGAACTTACAAAGTAAATGATGTTGGATCTGCCATAATTATAGACAAAGATGGAACTTATCACATAGATATTTTATTTGGAAATGTAGAAGATATGATGGCTTTTGGAAGAAGAAAAGGAAAAATAGTCATAGGTGGTTATGCTGGAAACATGACAGAAAGAGCAAAAGCAGTAATAGCAGAGGCAAAAAACACCTAGGAAAACCATACAAATGGGGTGGTAATGGACCAAGTAACTTTGACTGTTCTGGACTTATGGTATATTGCTTTAAAAAGGTTAGTGTTAATTTACCAAGAACATCTAGTCAACAATCTAAAGTTGGTAAAAAAGTAGAACAAAGTAATTTGCAAGCAGGAGATTTAGTGTTTTTCCATAATCCAGTTAGTCATGTTGGTTTATATATAGGTAATGGAGAATTTCTACATGCCCCACAAGCAGGTGATGTAGTTAAAATAAGCAAAACAAGCAGTAGTTATTACACTAAAAACTTTTCTACGGCTCGAAGAGTTTTATAAAAAGAGGTGATAGAGTGGCAAATCCAATTAATGAATTTATAGAAATAATGAGAAAAGAAGGTAAATATCATAATCAACCTTCTTTTTTTATTGGTAAAGTTAAAAATAAATTACCAGATTTAAAAATAGAAATAAATAATCTTTTGTTAGAAAAAGAAAATCTTTTGATAGATAGTTGGATACTTAATAGTCAGATAGAAACATTTGAAACAGAAATAAATCAAGAACACAAGCATAATATAAAAAACCCTTTTATTAATAATCTTGAACCTAGAGATATGGTAATAATGTTTAAAATAGGCGATAAATTTGCTGTTGTAAGTAAGTTGGTGAGTTTATAATGAGTACAATATTCCCTTTCATGGGTGTCCCAGAGGATTATACTTCTCCATCCAATGAAGAATTACCTATTTTTAAGGAATTTGCTTGGGATTTTGAAAAAGATGAAAAGATAATTGAAAATGGAGACTTTAAATTAGTTGAAAGAAATGAAGCAATCAAAGTATGGATTTATAAAACTATAAAGACAGATAAGTATGTTCATTTAATATACACTTGGGATTATGGAACAGATATAAAAAATCTGATTGGCCAAAAATATACTAAAGGTCTCACTGAAAGCGAGGCAAAAAGGTATATACAAGAAGCACTTTTAATCAATCCATATATATTAGAAGTTAATGTAACAAATACTGAATTTAAGGATGATAATTTATCTATAAATTTGAATATAAAAACAATCTATGGAGAGGAGGAGATTACTTTTGTATGATAGCCAAACATTTAGTGCCTTAAATAATAGAACTCTAAATAACATAAATCTACCTCTTTACAAAGGTCAAGGATCTTCTCTTTATAATATAGTTTCACCTGTTAATTCAGAACTTGCACAGTTATATATAGAACTTTCTTATATACATAAAAGAGTTTTTATTCAAGATAATTTTGACGATTTTCTCGATAGAAGAGTCAATGAATTTGGAGTATATAGAAAGTTAGGTACAGAAGCAATAGGTGAAGTAACATTTGAAGGCAAAATGGGAACTCAAATACCAAATGGAACAATAGTATCTCACAGTGATTTACTATTTGTAGTTATTAAAGATATTACAATAGATGAAAATAGTAAGTTAAATGTAAGCCCTATACAGGCTTTGGAGGTTGGCGTTAAGTACAATTTATCAGCTAACACAGAATTTAAACTTATAGACAATATAAATGGTGTAACTAAAATTTATAATGAACTGGACCTAAAGGGTGGAACAGAAATAGAAACTGATGAAGAATTAAAAGAAAGGTTCTATAAAATACAAAAAAATCAAGCAACGAGTGGAAATAAAGCACATTACCAGTCTTGGGCTTTAGAGGTTGAAGGTGTTTATAATGCAAAAGTAATTCCTTGTTGGGATGGACCAGGTACAATTAAAATTCTAATTTATGGTCAAAACAATCAATCAGTTGACAATGAAGTATTACAAAGATGTGCTGAACATATAGAAGAAGAAAAACCTATTGGACCTACTGTTACAATTGTTACACCAAGTACTTTTGATATTACTATTAGTGCGACTTTAACACTTGAAAATGGATATGATATTGAATCCATAAAAGTTGTGTTCTTAGATATTATAAATTCTTATTTAATAGAAAATTCAAGAGAGATTATTTATATAAAAATAATGAGTTTATTAGCAAGCATAGAAGGAGTGCATGATATAAAAAATCTACTTATAAATGAAGATATTAAAAACATAATAGTTGATGAAGAAAAAGTTCCTGCTGTTTCAAATGTTACATTTAATATCGAGGTGAGTTAAATTGAAGTTAATTGACCACTTACCAAGTTTTGCAAACAATGAAATTGACATACAAATTCAAGATGCACTTGAAAATGAACTTCTAACATTACTTGATGAAAAGAATGATTTATTAGATCAGTTTTTTATAGATACAGCAACTTGGGGGTTTGATGACTGGGAAGATCTATTAAAAATAAAAACAAATTCTAAGTTGGATTTTAATACTAGAAGAAGTAATATAAAAGCCAAATTAAGAGGTAAGGGTACAACTACAATAGAAGTTATAAAGGCAATCTCAGAAGCTTACACAAAGACTAATGTTGATGTAGAGGTATTTAGTAATCTATTTAGTTTTACACTTAGTTTTATAACAAATAATTGTAGTTATAACACTATCTTGGAGTTAGATAAGAAAATAGAAGAAATAAAACCATGTCATCTTGAACACAAATTTGAGATGATTTTATTCAATAAAAATCACATGTTTGCAGGTTCTACAACGAATACAGGTGAAACAGTTACCATATACCCATATACTCCAACAAACTTTGAAAGTTTTGGAGAATTAACTATAGCTACAGGTAATGATAGGAGTATGGAAAAAGTAACTTTATACCCAAAACAGGAGGTGATATAATTGGCAGAACAAAAATATTATACCCTTTTAACAAAGATAGGTAAGGCATCTATTGCAAATGCTACCGCACTTGGCAATAAAGTAGATTTAGTTAAATTACAACTTGGCGATGGAGCAGGAACAGAATATAATCCAACAGAAGAGCAGGCAACACTTAAAAAAGTAGTTTGGGAAGGTTCTGTAAACAATGTAAAAGTAGATGAAGAAAATCCAAACTGGATAGTAATAGAAACTGTAATACCAGGTAGCGTTGGTGGATTTATGATAAGAGAAGTGGGTATATTTGATTCAAAAGAACAACTAATTGCAGTATCTAAATATCCTGAGACATATAAACCAACTGCTGATAGTGGTAGTGTAAAAGATTTAGTTATAAAAATTATTTTAGTAGTTTCTAACACTTCAAGCGTGAATTTAAAAGTAGACCCAACTGTTATTTTAGCGACTTTAAAAAACATACAAGAGTTAGACACTAAAATAGATACAACTAAAACAGAGTTAATAAGTAACATAGAAACTACTAAGACAGAGTTAAACACTAGAATTGACACAGAAAATGAGAAACAAAATATCAAAATTGACCAGCTAATAGCAGGGGATTCTAATGTAGCATCTACTCAAGCAATAGATATTGATGATTGGGTAGATGATGAAGAAGGTGGATTCAAGGCAACTGTAACACATAACTTATTAACACAAAGAATAGTTGTAAATATTATAGATGCTACTACAAAAGAGAATGTAGTTACAAACTTTAGGATTATAGATGATAATTCTATTGAAATTAGAAGTGAGACAAAAACTGAGTTAAATGTTTATGTGATAAATGGGAATGCAGAGACTCATTTTATTAATGCGACCGTTGATGATAATAGAGTGAGTGAAATGACTACTTATTCATCTAAAAAGATAACTGATTCTATTGGTAATATACAACTTGTAGATACCAGTATAAGTATTACAGATGCTAATAATAGATTTACAAGTAATAAGTTAGATGGGGTATTAGAAGAAATAATGGTAGAAATAAGTGGCCAAAGGACTAAAGGAATTACTATAGTAAATAATTTAATAGATATGATATAAGCGAGGTGAAAATATGACAACAAAGTTAACTGATAGTGCTAGTTTAGAGGAACTTATGACTACATTAGAAAATGTACAAGCTGATTTTCAAACTGGTAAAAATAATATATCTAGTGCATTGGGTAGTCCTTTTATTGGAACAGATAAATTTGGTACAACTAAAACAAAAATAGAAACATTAAAAAATGTATTAGTGGAGACAATTAATTCTAAAAATGTTTCAGCAACATCATCTGAAACATTTACTAATTTGATTGAAAAAGTTAACTGGGTTTTTCAATCAATAGAAGTTTTTTCTTTAAAAAATAGAATTCAAGCTACAATTGTAAACACTCCTAGCATCGTTTACAATGAAGTATCTAGTATAAAAGGCACATTAAGATTCACAGGCACACTTAAAGCGTCTAAAATGCGTGCTGATTATGCAACAGCAAAAATAGAGATACTATGTGGAAGCCGAAAAGAATACTTTTATGTTACTGACAATACTCCTAGTGCATCTTCCGCCAATATAACCTTTACAAAAGATATTATTGTTGAGAAGGGTATGGATATAAAAGTACAAATATTATTAACATCTGTAGGGACAGGGAATTTAGATGGCTCATATGCAGCTCGTGCAGAAATAGAAGAATTAAAAATATTAAGGTAGGAATAAATTATGAAAAAACAAGTATATTATAATTCTTTAGATGAAAAAGAAAAAATAATTGATGAAAACTCTAATTTATATATTATAGAAATATATGAAACTTTAAATGAAAATTATTTAGTATTATCAAGTAGTCCAGCAGAATACAAAGAACTTAGTTATGAAGAATTAGAAAATGAATTATTAATTATAACTAATGAATTACAGGGAGGATTATTATAATGAATATAAACAATGTTGTAGTAAGAATATTAGCAGAAAGGATATTAAACAGAGGATTAAATCCTTTGAAAAATCAAGAATTTCAACTAGATGATGTAACTAATATAGAGTATAGAAAAGCAGTAGAAGATTAATTAATAAAAAAACTGGAGCTGTAAATAGAACTATAACTAATAATTTTGTTGACAATATGTATTTTTATAATAATATTTTATATTGCTATAAAAATAGTACAGCTACTATGATACTAATCAATGCTTCTTCAAATTTATTTAGTATAAACTTAACTAAAGATTGTATTCCTCTTTCTATAAAAAGTTTTTCAGCAGTTGGAAATATAAAAGTAAATAGTGCAGGTATATATGTATTAGTACAAGATAGTTCTGACATAGCATCTATATATTTATTAAATCATAATTTAACTCAGAAAATTGCATCAGCAATTTTACGTGATAGTAATGGAGCACGTAAAATTATGTTATTAAATAACGAAGTTTATGTTTCTTGTAATCGAGGTCTTACAGGTTACCTAGGCGAAGGCTATCTTAATAAATATACTTCAAATTTAAGTTTGCAAATAAAATTATCAGATGATAAATATAAATATTTTATAGGTCTAGATAATGATAGTAATTATATTTATGCAACAAAGAGTCGATATGAACTTGAACACTCAAAAATAGTAAAGTTTTCAAGTAATTTAAGCGAGCTAAACTCATATGAGTTTGAGGGGTATGGTTCTCCAAATATAATTTATAAAAATTATAATATTTATATTAATGGTAATATTGATAATGGCACTATAGCAAGGCTGGCATTAACAAAAAAATTCTATGTGAAAAGGGAGATGTTTTAATTGATTTTTTTAGGTAATTTAAGTAATACAAATTATATAGATGTAAAAAAAGTTGGATTGATAAACTATACACCTTCTGATTTGTCTAGTGAGGAATTAAAGCAAGGAATACTAGTAGATAATATTATGCAAGAAGAACTTAGAGAAGGGTATTACTCTACTTTATACGTAAATACATTAACAAAAGAAACGCACTACAAATATGAATTAATAGTAAAAAGTAAAGAAGAGCTTGAAAAAGAAAACTTAATTAATAAAGTAAATTCTACAGAACAAACAATAGCAGATTTAACATTTCAATTAATGTCAAATGGGGTGATATAATATGAATTGGTATAAGATAATAACAGATTTCTATAGCAATGGGAATTGGACTAAAGATCAAGTTAAAACAGCAGTTGCAAAGACTAAGATAACAGCAACAGAATATAAAGAAATTGTAGGAGAGGACTATATAGCATAGTCTTTTTTTATTTCTAAAAATATATAAATTAATTAACATTTTGCCTACACTTCATATACACTTTGCAGACATTTATAGTTTTAAAATTAGGTACAATGAAACTATAAATTAAGAAAGAGGTGGATTAAATGGCAACAGTTTATGAATTTAATTATACAGGAAGTGAACAAAGTGTTACATTGAAACCTGGTAAATATAGAATTCAGTGCTATGGCGCTAGTGGTGGCTATACATCAAGAGCGGACTTTACACCAACATATAAGCCAAAAGGTGGTTACTCTGTGGGGGAAATTACATTAAAAAAAGATACTTTATTATATGTTTATGTAGGCAGAAGTGGAGAATCCGTTAATAGTCAATCTCGTTTATTTAATGGTGGTGGTTCTGGAGGTTATTCTTGTGGTGGTGCTACTGATATAAGGCTAGTTGGTGGTTCTTGGGATAATGAACAAGGACTATTTTCTCGTATTATTGTAGCAGGTGGTGCTGGCGCTAATGCTGCTTATAACAAAAGTGAGAAAGATAGTTCTGGTGGTGGTCTAAAAGGAGGTAATGGTGGTGGTTCTGGTGGTGAATATACGCCAGGAGCTACTCAATATGATGGTGGTAGGGGTTCTTCTTCTGAATATGATGGTTCATTTGGATTAGGCGGTGGCTCTAATTATTCAAACTGTTTTTTTGGAGGAGGAGGAGGATGGTATGGTGGTGCAGGTGGTCGTAGCTCTGCTTATATATCTGCTTCTGGTGGTAGCGGATATATCTTAACTAAAGACAGTTATAAACCAAAAGGGTATACACCAACATCTGAGTATTATTTTGAAAATACTACCATGAGTATTGGAGGTAATACATCTATGTCTAATGGCTATGCTAGAATAACATTAATCCAATCATTACCATTTTTGAACATATCCTCATATAATTCCACTACAGTAATATTTAAAGCAAACCACACAGACCCTGCATTATTAACTAAAATTGAAGTATTTATTGATGATGTATTAAAAGAAACTATCACAACAGATTTAACAATAGAGAAAACAATTAACTATACATTGGAAGATAATGCGCTGCACACACTTAAAATAGTTGTTACAGATAGTGCTAATGTTATAGCAGAAAAGGTATTAAGTATAAGTAAGTATATAATGCCTTTATGTGATGATGCAAGTTTACAAGACATAAAAACCAAAATTAAAGAAATGAAACATGGTTTAATAAATGGAAAAACTTCTATAATAAATGTATTATCACTAAAGAATATTGAATCAAGTTTAAATAATTCTTTAGTGGAGTTGTCAGAAAAGATAAAGGGGTCATTTGATAGTTCAGATGCAAGTGTACAGGATTTACAAAATCAATTAATAGAAAAGAACAATACTATAAGTAATTTACAGGATTCTTTAAGAGGAAGCATGAAACTTTATTCAGGAACTGCAAATCTTATAAGCCCTTCTTCATATAAGAAATTTGATACTTATGAGAATGCCACAGTTGTTCAGTGTAGTTACATTTCAATTAGTAACATTACTTATAACCCTGTGATATTTATTGCATATAGTAGTATTGAAAGTGGAACTAATGACACACGCTCAACTAATGCTACAGCTATTTACTATAGTGGCCATTTTTTCTGTTCTTCCAAAAATACTGCACTTGGAAGACAAGTCTCCTCTTATCTTTGGAGTCTTAGCGAATTTAAAAATGGTAATACTATAACGTGTCCTATCATTGGAAGTGGAAGTAGTAAAATTAATTGGATTGCTTTGGCTTATAATTAATTTTATATTTTAGTACAAATAAGGTGATTTTAATGAATAAAGAACTTTTAAAAAAATATGTAATGACGCGAAGTAACAATAAATAATCATAATAAAGAGATAGAAGAATTAAAGATAAAATAATTGTTTTCGAAAAGTTCTGCAGTTAATATACAATTTAACATAATGCTACAAAAAGAGAACATATATTATAATAAATGTTCTCTTTTATCCCTAAAAATATATAAGTTCACTCACATTTTTCCTAAACTCTGTCTACACTTTGTAGATTTTTATAGTTTTAAAATTATGTACAATAAAACTATAAATTAAGAAAGAGGTGATTAAATGTCATATCCAGGTTTAAGAGTTCCATCGCTTTTTTTAGTAGAAAAACCATCTACTAAGACTACTATAAATGCTTGGAATTATGTAAAAGACTACCAAAATGATTCATATGGCTCGTATCGTATAACCAGTTGCTCATTAAATGATGGAAAGTCAACTATTTATGGAGAAAGGGCAGTTTATGATTTATATCCAGGTAATAGTTATAAACTTACTTATGGTTATTTCTTTACTCCAAATGGAGAAATAAATGGAATTAGAGATTCTGATACTTTCTATATACAGTGTCAATATAAGTCAACAACTCCAAGCATAAGTGGTGTAGACAGTTCTTTAGGTTCTAAAAGTAAGGGGTTTGATATAAATTATACAATAACAAATGAAGATAGTTACACATATACAGTAAGAGCATATCTAAATGATACTTTATTTGATACAAAACAAGCTGTAAAGGATACACAGTACACTATAAATGTGCCAGATTCACTAGTTTTTGCATTGCAATTAAATTCTAATAATAAGTTAAAAATAGAAGTAACCGGAGGCTATGGTATAAGTGCAATATATAGAAATTATACATTCATAAAATCTAATAATCCTCCTACTATAAGTGGCATAAACGAAGATATAGGAAATAAAAGCAGAGGATTTTCTTTAAAATATATAGTTAATGATTTAGATTATCAGGATACTGTAAATGTTACTATTAAATTAAACTCTATAATTTTAGAAAATATTACAAATATAGAAAAAAATAGAGAAAAAGAACTTATACTAACTGATGATTATATACTAGCACTTCCAATTGATTCTACTAATAATATAAGTATCATTGCTACTGACAATAATGGCATAAGTATAACAAGAACATACACATTTACTAGAACAAATAATCTGCCTACTATAAAATTAAATGAAATTAGCACTAATAAAGTTAAATACATTGTATCTGATTTAGATAGCAACTTAAATAAAATAGAAGTGTTTTTAGATAATGTATTAAAAGAAACTATAACCACAGATTTGTATTTAGAAAAAACATATAATTATACATTAAATGATAGTGCAATACACACAGTTAAAATTAAAGCTACAGATATGCATGGATTAAGCGAAAAGTTAATAAGTGTATCAAAAGAGATACAACCACCACAGGATGATTCTTCCTTACAAGAAATTGAAAGTACAGTATCTACAATGAAAAATACCTTTATAAATAGTAAAACACATATCATTAATAAACTAGCATTAAAAAATATAAATGCTACATTAAATAATACGTTGATAGAAATGGGAGAGATGATAGGCACAGCATTCAGTTCAGCAGATGCTAGTGTGCAAGATTTGCAAAGTCAACTTACAGAGAAAAATAATACTATCACCCAGTTAAATGGTACTATAAGTAATTTGCAAGAAGAGGTAAATAGTCGATTAAAAATTTACACATTTTCAGGATATATTGAAACTGGTGATTCTAATAATTTTGGCGGATATGGTAATAGCAGAGGACATTGGTATTTTCCTTTACCTTTTAAACCTAAATTTTTTCTTGTTACTGGTGTTCCTGGTACTTTGCCAGGTAACAGTTATAAACCTGCTAAAGTTGAAGGTGCATATAATTCTTTAACAGAAATGAGATATGCATATATAAACAATTCAGACTCTAGTGTTTATTTTAGTTCTTTGGTTAGCGACCAAGCTATTAGCCTTGGTCAAAATATTTTCCATGCTTATATTTCTACTAAGACTATATATACTTATTATACTACTATTACTGTTTATGCTATTGGATAATATAAATATATAATTAATTATTCATTACATTTAAAAATATAAAGAATCTTTTACAATTAAACATTAAATAAAAGAGACTTAGTTTGAATCTAAGTCTTTTTTAATATAAAAGGAGGTTATTATGGAAGAGCTAGTAACACAATTAAGTAGCCTAGGAGCAATAGGCATATTATGTGCTCTACTATTTAAAAATACAATGCAAGAGAAAAAAGAGGATAGAGACATGTATAAAAAAACTGTAGAAAACTTTATTGAATTATCCACTCAACAACAGGAAATAAATAAAAATTTACTTATGGAAATGGGTGTAATGAAAACAGATGTAGAAGAAATAAAAGAAGATGTAACAGATATAAAGGTTATGCTACAAAAAGAAGGTGATAAATAATGAAAATAGCAATAGTCCCAGGGCATACCCTAACAGGAAAAGGAACAGGAGCAGTTGGATATATAGATGAAGGAAAAGAAAATAGAATCCTAACTGATTTAATTGTTAAATGGTTAAAACGAGGAGGAGTAGCTGTATATACTGACAAAGTAGACAGTTCTAATGACTACTTGTCAGAACAATGCCAAATAGCCAACAAGCAAGATGTAGATTTAGCAGTGCAAGTTCATTTCAATGCAAATAGTACAACCCTAAACCCAATGGGTACAGAAACAATATATAAAACTAGTAATGGCAAAATGTATGCAGATAGAGTAAATGATAAATTAGCAACTGTATTTAAAAATAGAGGTGCAAAATCAGATGTAAGAGGCCTCTATTGGCTTAGCCATACAAAAGCACCAGCAATATTAATAGAAGTATGCTTTGTAGACAGTAAAGCAGATACAGATTATTATATTAGGCATAAAGATATAGTTGCAAAATTAATAGCAGAGGGTATTCTAAATAAGAAAATAGATAGCGAAGAGGTAAATAAAATGTATAAACATACAATAGTTTATGATGGAGAAATTGATAAAATACCTGCAACTGTGGTTGGTTGGGGATATAATAATGGAAAAATATCAATATGTGATATAAAAGATTATATTCCAGGAAGAACAGAAAATTTATATGTTATAGGAGGAGAAGCATGTAATAAAATAATGAATATAACTAAAGAAAAATATACTATCATAAAGGGAAATGATAGATTTGATACTCTTTATAAAGCACTGGAATTTATAAAGAAATAACAATGTTAAATTAATATAAAATGTATTATATCAGCTATATTATACATTTTATATTAAAGTAAATAATAACTTATTTTTTAAGTTATTATTTACTTTAATATATATATTATATAGTAACTTATTTTTTGGGTCCTTTATTTCTATTTCTTTTATCATATTCTTTTGAGATTTTATCTATGTTTAATTCTTCTGGTAAATGACTTTTAGTTGCCCTTACATTAGCTCTAATAAATTCATTTATTACTTTATTTAAGGTAGTTTTCTTAAGATGTGCTATAGTTTTCAAAACTTTTAAATCTTCATCATCAATATATAATGTAACTTGTCCTTTTTTAGTCTTTTTATTTTCTTTTAAATCTAGCAAGTTTATCCCTTGAAGTTCTGTGTGTTCATTAAATTTATTTTCAATTTCTTTATTGATTTCATTTTTATAGTCTTTTTTAGGTATAGATATTTCTTCTTCTTCTAATTCAAATTTACTCATTATAATACCCCCTTATTAGTAAGCTCTTCTATTAAATCATTCAATTCTTCTCTAACTTTATGAGCCTTTTTTATCTTCCTACAATAGTCATCTATACTTAATTTATTTAGCACACAATTTTTTACTATAGTGCTTTCACTTATTTTTACATCTGATAAATCTTTTTTTATACTATCAAACCTATCTAAATAATCCATAAATATATCTCCAGAAGTTAACTTTCTTGAAGTAAAAGAATTTATTACAACTGCTCTTTTTGCCTCATTAGTTTCTCCCATATCTTCTAGATCTTCATTGTATTTTTGATAAAATAGTTCACAACCTCTTATACTTGCTATATCTTGAAATTCAAGAGGAGTAATAATACTATCTGAAATGAATAAGAAATTTCTAGCAATCAAATCATATGAAGGAGATAAATCTATTAATATATAATCATAATTTTTAAGAGTAGAAATATTTTTCTTAAACCACTTAAAAGCAACTTTCTCTCTACTAGTTTTTATAGTTAAATACTCTGATAAAACAGATAAAGATAAATCACTTGGTATTAAGTCTACATTTGGATAATCTTTTAATGGAGATTTTATTATTAATTCTTCTGCACTTATATCATCCTTAAATGCATCTAGAATTGTTTTTTTATTATGTACTATTTTATATATGAATTGTGTAAAGTTTGCTTGGGTATCTCCATCAAGTATAAGTATTTTTTTGTCTTTTTTTGATAAATTAAGAGCCATTAGATATGCTAATGTAGTTTTCCCAACCCCACCTTTTACATTAAATAAACTTACTATTTTCATTTTAATCCTCCTGTGAGTTCTATTGATATATGATATTATATCACACTTCCGCCTACATTCGGGTTTTTTGTAAAAAAATTATATAAAACTTATAAATAATTTATCATATAATTTATAAAACAATTTATTTATAAGTTTTACTCAATTACTCAAAGATAACACAAATATAAAAGGAATAGATAATATCTATTCCTTTTATATTTGTGTTATATGTAAAATTACCTGAAGTTTATTACTTTTTAAAAATATCAATTACAAGTATAAGTATTATTATTAATAATAGAAAATTAGCAGACTGAATTAATATAATTGGCCATTCAAGATATATTATTTATAGTCACCTCATCTTATGTATGCAATATTTTTTTAATATCTTTTTTCACTACTTACTATATTTTTGCTTTCAGAATTTGCTTTTATTGTAGAATGAACTCTGTAGTATCCTCTTCCTATAGTTTTTGATTTAGAAAGAGTACATGAACTATTTCCTGAAGCATTCCAAGTTTGAATTGTTGACCATGTTTTTCCATTGTCATTACTTTTCTGTAACCTAGCAATAATTGATGTACTTTTCACATTTGATGAACCTCTAATGGAACAGATTACTCTCGCTGTGTTTCCTGAAATATTTAAAGTACAAGTACCAGACTTAATATAAGACATTTTTACCATAGTATCATCTATATAGTCTACAGCTGAATATTGTTCAATATTCTTGTCTTTATATTCATCAGCAAATATAGGCATCGCAATTGCTGATGAACATATTAAAGCGCACATACTACTTATAATCATTTTTTTCCAAACCATAAAATCACCCCTTCATTTGCTTTTTATTATTTTTTACTTAATATATAACGAATAAAGAAGTGATTTCTGGACACTTATATAAAATTTTTTATTAAATTTTTATCATAATTACAAAATAGATATTCATAGCTATAATAGTTATAAATACCTAGAATACTATATATTGTAACTATCCCCCAATAAACATATATAAACTTGTAATTATATTAATAAATCATAAATACCCAATTTAGATCAGGTTTTACTAATAAATAGGTTCTTTGAGTTTTAAATCATTTTTCTAATATAAAAGGCTTATTGCTTTGTCTTGTCTTAGTTATAATAGCTAAGATATATTTGTATTTGACTTACATTCCATTTTTTAAACTATAAAAACCACCTCTTTTTCTTATAAATTTTTATAACATCAAATATATAACGAATAAAGAGATGGTTTTTGGACACTTAAGAAATTATTTTATGCTTTTAGCCATTTTTGATAAAATATTTTTATATAATTCTAAATCCTTATTATTTTGATAATCTACATTTAACAGATATATAAAGTTGTTGTCATTCCAAAATACTTGTAAGAAAGTTTCTTTTTCTATATATTTTGCCTTATACCCATTTATAAATATATCTTTAACTTTTGCATTTTCTGTATCTAATATAATAGAATTCGTATCAATTTCAGTACTTGTATATTCTATTCTTATACCTTTTTCATTTTCATATGCAATCATAAAATTATCAACCCTATCTGCTTCTTTGAATCCTTCTGGGATGTATCCTGGTTCTTTAATCTTAAGGTTTTTGATTTCAATATTTTCCTTATTTGAAAATACAAAAGAAGTTAAATCTTCATATACTCTTATTACCAATTCATATAAACGTGTACGCAATGCCTCACTACTCATAGTAATAGTAAATAAACTAGCTAAAACTATTAAAAATACAATAGCTGTTCGTTTTGAATAAAAAATAATCTTATTTGTAAGACTACTTCTTTTTTGCTGCTTAATAAGTTTTTTCATCTTTCGTTCAAAACCTTTTGAAAAAACATGATTTAATTCATCATCTGAAGGAAGGCTGTCAAGAATAATTTTTGTCGCGATTGGGATACTTTCTTGAAGCATATCATCTGTAATATCAAAATCATCTTTTTTATTACTCAATATTTCCAACCTCCATTTCTTCTAATATTTCTTTTAATTTTTTCCTAGCACGTTGAATCCTCTTATATACATTCTCCTCCCCTAAATTTAATGCATTTGCTATTTCTTTATTTGAAAAACCATACTGGAACTTTAAAGAAAGTACTTGAAAGTAACTTTCATTAAGTTTTGCAAGTGCTATAGCTAAATTACTTTCACATACTTTATCTTCTATAGAAAAATTTATC
Organism: Clostridioides sp. ES-S-0049-02; assembly: GCF_020658465.1. NCBI lineage: Bacteria > Bacillati > Bacillota > Clostridia > Peptostreptococcales > Peptostreptococcaceae > Clostridioides > Clostridioides sp. ES-S-0049-02. Next base: position 5,741 of record NZ_JACVWG010000013.1, on the reverse strand, counting down.
GCCCTGTTTTTATACTCTTCTTCAATATCAGATACTTTTTCCCTTTTTCTTTTTCTGTAAAAGTCTATAGCAATCCTTTCTACTATTATAACGATAAAAGCCTTCGTTCTTGGACTATCTACTTCATCAATTTTATCTATATTTTTAATTATTCTTAGAAAAGCATTATGTACAGCATCTTCTGCTAAATGATCATCCTTTAATATTTTATTGGCCACATAAAACATTATCTGTCTATATTTTTCATATATCTTTTCAAACTTGATTTTATCTTCTTCAAACTCAAGCATTGATAAATAAATTAACATTTATAATTCCTCCAAAGTAAATATCTCGAATCAATATTTTAGAGTCTAATTATAACATATATGCATATATAATTCTATTTAAATAGAGTATTGTTATACCTGTATTTAGAACTAATATTACATGTTTTAAATTATATATTAACTTATAAAATAATTTATTTTTTATATTACTTTATAAATTCTATTATTCTATAAAAAAATAGGTGTTTATTTTTTTATAGAATCTATAGATTGAATTTAAAGTAATGATATTATATAAATATAAATAATTTTATTTAAAGGATAATCTATATGTTGGAAGTTATAAAAAATAGACGTTCAATAAGAACCTATATAGGTAAAAAAGTAGAAGAAAGCAAAGTAACTGAAATACTAAAATCAGCTATGCAAGCACCATCATCAAAAAACGCTCAACCATGGGAATTTATTGTAGTAGATGATAAATACCTCTTAAAAGAACTATCAGAGTCACAGCATAGAGCAAAGCATATAGAATTCGCACCACTATGTATAGTAGTACTTGGAAATAGAGATAGATTCTTGAAGCCTGGTAAATGGATGCAAGATTTAGGTGCTTGTACACAGAATTTATTGTTAGAAGCTACAAATCAAGGATTAGCTGCTTGTTGGATAGGTGTTTTTCCTAAAAATAAAATAGTAAATAAGGTTAGACAAACTCTAGATTTACCAGCAAAATTAGTACCTTATGCCATAGTATCTATAGGATATAGCGAAGAAAAAAATGAATTTATAGATAGATTTGATAAAGATAAAATACATATAAATATATATAAAGATAGATAATATTTAGTAATATAAATGAAAATACATAGTAAAAATACCCTTAAAATCTATTTCTTTGGATTTTAAGGGCATTAACTTTATCTGGAATGAGTAAGTACCTAAACATCCATTTTAGGATTAGTTACTTTTTACATTTATTACATAAATTTAATTCTATAAAAAATCAATCTTTTTTTATTTTAATATAATAATATATAAATAAAAGTACATATGCTAAAGGTATTAAAAGTAATATTTTTAAATCAATGTCAAATGTATTAGTATAAAATGATAATGCAAGTGATAATAATACAATTATCAAATTCGGAATTGTTTTTAAAAAAACTTTATAAAGCCTTTTTTTCATATTATTCCTCCTAAAAAAGCATATTTTTTAAGTCTGATAGAACCAATGATCATATCTATAAGTATATGTTGCACCTTGGAAATTCCACTTATCCTCTATATATGATAAAACAATTCCATAATTAGTATTTATACCATTCATGTTAGTAGTTATTATCTTTCCAATAACTACTACAGCAAGCCCTACCCAAAGTTTTGGTAAAAAGCCTCCAAAAGTAGATGCAATATCTGCGCCAGCTTTTATTTTCTTTAAAGTTTTCCCACTTACATAAATATATAAATAGTTTTTACCATTTTTGACAAAGGTTCTGTACTTGTTGTATCCATTTATATACTTTACACGAGAATTTTGATTGATTTTCTTAACATAATCATCAACTTCTTGATTGATTTTATCCAATTCCTCTTGAGTAAATTGACCAGTTTTAATTAACATTTCATCAATTTTTTCATCTGAAAAAATTTTATCTTCAGGCCAGTAATTATGTAACTCCTCTACTTCTTTGTCAGACAACTCTATTTTTACATTATTATCTGATTCTGTCTTTTCCATTGCATTTGCTGTAGTGACAAGCGGTAAAGATATTATCACAGTTGCCATTGTTGTGGATAAAATACGATTAATTCTTTTATTCTTCATTTAAATCCCCCTAACTATAGTGACTTTAAGGTTTTAAAATTAAACCTTTGCATATATAACGTATCCAAACTCAATTTTTGGACAAAAATATTTATATTTTTAAAATTAAATCTTCTAGAAACCTTAATGGTACAGTAATTTAAATGCAAATGGATACAAGACTTTAGTTCTTGTACACAAAATTTATTATTAGAAGCTACTAATCAAGATCTAGCTGCTTGTTGGGCAGGAGTGTTTCCTAAAAATAAAGTGGTAAATAAAGTTACACAAGCTTTAGACTTACCAGTAAGACTAGTGCCTTATGCCCTTATATCTATAGGATACAGTGAAGAAAAAAATGAATTTATAGATAGATTTGATAAAAATAAAATACATAGAAATGTATATAAAAATAGATAATATTTAGTTGGAAAATTATTCATTCATATTTACAATATAAGAAAGTTACTAGTTATACACTGTGAATTGTATAATAAAAAGGGGGGCATTTTATGAAGAAAACACTGTCTATAATATTACCAAGTATGATAATACTTGTAATAACTCTATGGGGCAGAGCTGAAAAAAACATATTACTTGGATTATTTTTACTGTTTCCAATCATCTTTGTTATACAAGGGATAATGTATTCAGATTTCAAAAATGAATTGCTTCTAGGGTTCATTTTATCATCTATAGCATTTATAGTACCTGTAAATTTAATGTATAACATAGGAAATTGTATAGATTTATTAATAGTTTATAATATGTTGGGTATTGGAAGTTTCTTACTTAAAAAGAAAATATCTTCTAGGCATAGTTAATCCTTTTTAAATTGATTTTTACTAATTTTAACAATAGTCTTTCATGCATGAATTTCACTTTTATAGATTGTATTTTTTATCTTATCTATAAAATTAATTCTAATATTGTTCAGTTTTTAATTGACTTCATAAAAAATAGAATACAACTTATTATATAAGTTATATTCTATTTTTTATAATAATTTGTTTTATAATTTTAATTATAAATTGTTTTTAAATTCATAATATCTTCTTTCATCACATTCAATTACTATTTTTTCTTTAAATTTATAGTTTCTTCATTTCCATTCCAAGATATAATTACTTTATAACTAGATTCTCTATTTGAATAAAGACCTGGTCTTTGTATTTTATTTCCAATTCTGATCGTTCTTCAGTAGTCACAAACTTAGCTGTCCAATGTTCAGACTCTCCAATAAAAATATTTTCATCATCTGTTTTACTAAATATAAAAAATAGAGAGATTGCAAAAACTATAAAAATACCTAAAAAAAGTTTTTTACAATGTCAATCCCTCCTTTAAATAATTACTTGTATTATATCATTAAAATGACTTATTTTTAATATTTTTCTTAATATTCTAAATATTTGTACTTTTTTATTTTATTACAATGAAGTCTATGATATAATTTTAAAAAGGGGTATTTTCCAATAAAAAAGTTATTTTAAACCTATTATTAAAATTTTGAAAGTTGTTGATGATTATGAATAAAAAAAATATATTCAACGATATGTTTCTTATTATTTATCCAATTATAATATTAATAGCTATGTTCTTTAACTCATTATTACATAAGCAGATAATAAGATTTAATATTAATAAACTTCAATTTATGGTTTTTATATTAGTTTATTTTTTAATATTTGCATTATTTATATATAAGTTTTTTATAAAAAAAGAGAGTTTTCATATAGTATCTTTGATTATAGGCATGTTTTTGATAATAATCATACAAATCCCACAAGTTTTATTAATGATTTCACATAATTTATTCAGTATTGTTTATGGTCAACTTCAATTAGAGATATTTATGTTTGGAACACTTTTAACTTTGTATATAGTTATGATTATAATGTATCATAAAAAAAATCATAAAAAAACAAGAGGTTAATACCTCTTGTTTTTTGTTAGATACAAAAACGAACTCTATTATAATTTATGTTATATTGAAGTTACAATTATTATAAGTAATCTTGATTTTTTTGTGTGAATTTTAAAATTATGTAAAATTGTATCTTATTATTAATTTTGTGATATAATAAAAGCAAGAAGAACTACAATCTATTTCGCAGTAGAGTGGAGTTCATAATTTTAAAATTAAAACTATTTTTTGCGGAATTTGATTTTTAAATCAAATTCCCAGCCACTCTTTCGCACAGAGTGGCTTTTTACTTTCGCAAATATTTTACTATTTAAGTAAAATATCCAACTAGCAATAATGCCAGCAATTACATTAAGTAAAAATTCATTCATACCAACACCTCCTTTCTTCTGGAGGCTATATCTTTCGTTCGTATGAACTCCACTCTATAGATTATATATTTTCTTCTTGCTAAAATTTATTATACCATAATTTGATACATAACTAACTTCATTTTAATAATGATTAATAAGTTATATATCAATTATATTTTAATTTATTATATAATTTAATTAATAAATTAAAATATAACTTGTTTAAAAAGTTATTCTATCTTTTTCTTTTTCACATTTATCATAGACTACTTTGAATGCCTTGTATTTTTTCTCATCAGGTTTAATTATTCTTTCAAGAAAAGTAACAGGATTCATATCAAGTATTTGCATTTCTTCTAACTGTTCCTCGGTTAAACTCATTTCTATAAGTTCTACTTCAATTGCATTTTCTTTTGCTTTTAAGTAAGATATTTTATTTCTTAAAATCGAAGAAAATAACTCATAATTTGTTGCAACTATTTTAGAAGAGTTGTCCTTTTTTAAAGCAATTTCTTCTGCTTCTAATAATAGTTTATAATATTTTGGTTCACTAAAATTGTATTCTCCAAATTCTATCTTAAATAGATTTTTCAGTTTATCACTCAGAGAGATTTCTTCTGGTATAAAAAACTCTTTTTTATTTAAGTTTATATTTTTATTTTCAAGCCTTTTTTCAATAACATCTTCTTTATTTTCATATGATGTTTCTATATTTTCCTTTTTCTCTCTTATGGAAAATTCTATTGATTCAACACTTCTACCTTTTCTTATTGGTTTATATTCAACAAATATATCTGATTTCTCATTAATCTGTTCTGTACTCTTTTTTAATACATATTTATCAAGATCATAATATCTTTTGTATTTATCTTGTATTTCTAGAAGTTCTTTAAAGTAATCTAATTTAAAAACTATTCCTTGCCTTGTCCCACTCCACTGTTTCAATAATTCATAAATTCTCATAGCAAAAAAGGTTGTGAAGGAATAAATACTAGCAAAATCTAATTTAGTGAAATTTTCTTCTATTGCTTGTATGTATTTAAATATGTGCTCATCTATTATTAAAGTTATTTCATTATAATCCAAATCCCCTTTTATAGCGTACCACTGTGTCCTTATAAACTGATCTCCTATAATTACACGAGGTTGATTATTCTGTATTCCTTCAATTAAATTTTTAAACTCCTGTTTAGTTATATTCTTATCTACTATTCCACTATAGTCTTTGTATATAGTATCAAATTTAAAAGAGATCTCTCTTGAAGAATAATTCCTCTTTTGAATTATTTCAAAAAGCTTATAAACAAATTTCTGTTCAGAAGCAGAAAGAGTATATTTTCCTTGTATAAGATTATTGTGTTTTACAAGACTATTGTAGTCTTTAA
>NZ_JACVWG010000012.1:0-78036 GCF_020658465.1 Clostridioides sp. ES-S-0049-02 | reverse complement strand
TGCGGTGAGTCCTGTTGCGCTGTAAGTGAATGTGTCTTCTGTTGCATCTGTTGGTGCTGTCAATCCATCTGCTCCTGTTGCTCCTGTTGGACCTGTTGCTCCAGGTGTCCCTGTTGCTCCTGTTGGACCTATTAAACCTGTTGCTCCTGTTATTCCTACCCCTGTTGCTCCTGTTGGACCTGTTGGACCTGTTACTCCAAATCCTGTTGCTCCTGTTATCCCTGTTGGACCTGTTATTCCATTTGCTCCTGTTACTCCTGTTGGACCTGTTGGGCCTGTTACTCCATCTGCTCCTGTATTTCCTGTTGCTCCCGTTGGACCTGTTGGGCCTGTTACTCCAAATCCTGTTGCTCCTGTCGCTCCTGTTGGACCTACTGACCCTGTTGGACCTGTTGGACCTATTAACCCTGTTGCTCCTGTGTTTCCTGTTACTCCTGTGTTTCCTGTTGCTCCTGTTGGACCCATTGGTCCAGTTGGACCTGTTGGGCCTGTTGGACCTGTTCTACCTCTTGGACCCATTGGACCTGTTGGACCTATACATGATGGTGGGCAACCATGATGACAGTCACAACTATTACAACTATCACAACTGCTATTGCAATCATCATAGTTGTTATCATGGTTATTACCATCAAATGGGCCAAAATATTTATTTCTACTCATTACTTAAAGCACCTCCTAATATATTTGAGCTTTCATGCTCTCTATATAATATGTCAAAATTAGTATTATTGTGACTTATCAATAACTTTTATATTTACTAAAATAATTTTCATTGTACAAAATAGCACTATCGTTAGGTTTGATTTCTTTTGCTTTTTCATGATAAGATATCGCTTTATCCATTTCTCCTAGTTTGTCATAGCATACACTTAATTGTATATATGGTAAGTATCCATAACAATCATTTGACTTAAATCCTCCATTAATGTCATTTTTATCTCTAGTTAATGCTACCTTATACCAAAAAATAGCTTCTTTATATCTTTGTCTATCAAACAAGTGCTTTCCTATATCACAGCAAACTTCTGCTCTTGGCTCATCAAATTCAAAGCTTCTAAATAAAGAATATAAGGCACTTTTTTCATCATTAATTAAGTAATAACATGTGGCTAAATCTCTGCAAGCACTTATACAATCCTCAATCCACCCTTTTGAAGAGTCTAAAAACTTAGTAAAACCTTCTATAGCATCTTTATATCTTGCATTATAATACAATTCTCTTGAGTAATAAAACTGATGTCTTGGCTCCAATATCCTACCTTCTGAAATCATTTTTTCAAAAATTCTGAGATTTCTTAAAGGGTCCTGTCTATGAAGTTTTTTATGTGATATTGCAATGTCAGAATAAAATATTTCTCCAACAAGAGGTATTACTTCATGAATAGGGTCAACCCATTTATAATTAGAACTTCTCTTAAATAAGCGTTCTCTATAATATGATAAAGTTGGTTTTCCGTTTTCATCAAATGATACATTGTATTTTGCCATGACCATATCAATAGAAGTATCTAAATTTTCTTTAACTTTTGATAGTTCTTTTCTATCCTCTTCTAAAATTATGTCATCTGCATCAAGCCACATTATATAGTCTTTAGAAGCTTTAGAAAATGAAAAATTTCTCGCAGCAGAGAAGTCATCTATCCATTCGAAATCGTACACCATGTCTGTATATTTTGAAACTATTTCTTTTGTGAAATCTGTGGAACCAGTATCTACAACTATAATTTCATCTACTAGATCCTTTACACACTCTAAACATCTGCCTATAACTTCTTCTTCATTTTTAACAATCATGCACAAACTTATTGTAATCATAATGTACAACTCCTTTGTCTTTTATATATTACAGACATAAGTAATATATGGTATTTACTCTTATTTTGTTATTGAAATATGGAAAATTTTTAACGACAAAAAATTAGTAGGTAAGTTTATTTATCATATATGTTTATAGTTCATTTTTATTTAATTCATAATTTAAATATATCGATTTGATTGATATGTATTTTTGCGTTACCATAAGTATAAGAATATGTAAAATTTAACCATTCATACAAGATAAAAAATAAAACTATTTTTGATAGGAGGTAAATTATGAAAAAATACTTTGAAATATTAAAATCTAGTGGAGCTGACATTGCAGTTTCAATAGACCCTAAAACGATTGTCACAGCAGCATGGACAATTTATAAGTGTCAGTTTGGTTGTAATACATATGGTCATAGTCATTGTTGTCCACCCAATACTCCAACCTATCAACAGACGCAAGCAATAATAGATTGTTACAAAAAAGCTATTTTATTTCGATGTCATAAAATGAGTATTGTTACTCCTTTAGCTGTTGAAATAGCAAGAGAACTTTTTTTAGATGGATATTATAAATCAATTGCTTTTGGAAGTGGCCCTTGTACAAAGTGTGCTAAATGTAATCCTGATACTTGTAGTTTTCCTAACAAGACTGCTCCATCAATGGAAGCATGTGGTATTGATGTTTTTGCTACAGTAAGGTCAAATGGACTTGAAATAAATACTTTACGAGAAAAAGGAGAAATTCAAAACCACTTTGGCTTATTATTAGTTGATTAAAAAAATTAATATTTTCTACTGAACTTTTTATATCAATTTTTTGTATTTATTATCTGCATAATAGTATGCAATTATATATTATAAACTTATATTTATAATCTTCTTTATCTTTTATCATAAGTTCATAGGATTTACATCTAAATTAACCCCTTATGCAAATTAACCAGTGTGGTCTATAAGTTATCATATCATTGCAACCACATTGGTTAATATCTCTAGAAAATCTCTAAACTGATATGTAAAATTACTATTTATTACTTATTTACTTGACATTTTAAAAAACTTCTTTTTTTAAACAAAAAAATAATCATGTTCATTTAAACATGATTATTTTGACATTAGTTATATACTATAAATTAAGCTTTTAAAATAATACTCTACTCACACTTCTCCATTATATGATCAATCAATCCATATTCTTTAGCTTCCTTTGCAGTCATAAAATTATCTCTATCTGTATCTACTCTAATATCTTCTATTGATTTTCCAGTATTCTCAGAAAGAATTCTATCTAATTTTTCCTTTGTTCTCAACATATTATCTACTGCTATTTTTACATCTGTTGCTTGCCCTTTAGCTCCGCCCATAGGTTGATGTATCATAATTTCTGCATTAGGTAAGGCATATCTTTTTCCTTTTGTACCTCCAGAAAGTAAAAAAGCGCTCATACTTGCAGCCATACCAATACAAATAGTTGATACATCACATCTTACATAGTTCATAGTATCGTATATAGCAAACCCTGATGTTACAGCCCCTCCTGGGCTATTTATATATATAGTTATATCTGCATCTGGGTCTTCTGATTCTAAGAATAGTAATTGAGCTACTACTAAACTTGCAATAGCATCATTAATTTCTTCGCCTATAAATATAATTCTATCTTTTAATAGTTTTGAATATATATCATAAGACCTTTCACCTTGACCTGTCTGTTCAATTACATGTGGTACTAAACTCATGCTACTTTCACCTCACAATTAATATTAAAGTTGAGATAAGAATTGATTTCATCTCTTCTTCGTTCATAACTAATACTTGTATAAGAAATACAATCTACATTTTGGATTTGATGATTTGGATTTAAAACAAATCTTTGTTGAATAGGATAAAATTCATCTTTACTTCTATATACTTGTGGAGATTCTTTATATAAAGTTTTAAATGCTAATGTGAAAGACTGGTGTGTAGCATATCCAACTGTAAGAGCTATATCTATAATGTATTTATCTGTAAATACAAGTTGTCTAGCTGCTTCAGTAAGTCTCCTTCTTTTAATATATTGATACATAGTACATCCCACAATGTTTGTAAACATTCTGTGTAAGTGATATTTTGAATAACTAGCAACATCAGCCATTTTATCTAGATTTAGATTTTCTGTAAGATGTTCTTCTATATAATCAATGATTTCCATAATTACATCTGTATTTGTTTTCAACCTCATCATCTCCTTTTAAGTATTATAACTCATACAAGAATTTTCTTCTTAATATAAATTGCTATCTTAAATTAATGACTGATATAAAAACTCAATTAATAATAAATTTATAATTTGTTGAATTGTCTTAGCTATTATTTACTAATTTTATTTTTCCTATATTCTTTCAAACCTTTATTTAATAAAATAGATTCTTCCTTATCTCTTTTACAAGTAGCAAGTGTTATACAAAGATAGATAATAAATATAGATAGTGCTATAAACAGAGTTTGAAAAATATGACCACTATCAATCCAATTACTTTTAAATGAAAACCACAGAACGAAAACAAATAGAAAAATTATATGAATTACTTGGCGAATTAGTAACTCTTTTCTACCTAGTTCTCGTTTTGAATAAAAAATTAATGTGGATAGAGATGTGACCAATGCAATTAATAAAATCTGTTGGAAAATATTTATACTAAATGTCTCATCAGGGCTAAATACTAAACAAGAAGTAAAAACAGATATTAAAACTCCTGTAGTTATCATACAAAAATAACGAACTACATACTTTAGTGTATTTATTAAATTCATATTCAATCAACTCCTTTATATCTTTAGTTTTTTCTTCAACATTGGTACATATTGGCGTGAAATAATTGTCTTTTCACCATTATCTAGTATTACTTCAAATCTACCATTAAACGCTGGTACAATTGAGTCTATTTTTGTAAGATTTAATATTACAGACTTAGATATTCTAAGAAAGTCACTATTAAAAAAAATTTCCTCAATCTGATAAAGCTTCTTCTTAAACTCATAAACATCATTTTTACAATAAAGATAAGTGTGGTTATCTACAGATTCGAAGTAATAGACATCTAAAGGATTGATACGATAGAGTTGTTCATTTTTATATGCTATAAGAGACTCTCTTTGCATCTTGATGTTAAAAATCAATTTAAGTATTTCATCATCAATATTTCTGCATCTTATTATAATTTCATCCTCTTCTCCGTCTAAGGGAGTTTCAATTATTACCTTCACTCTAACACATCCTTTCTTTTGATTTCTATAAAAAGACTATAGTATATTTTCCTACTATTAATTTCTAGCTTTTTTTCTTGATACCATAAGTATAGTAACAAAATAAAATACTATTGCAGAAATAACTAGAAACATAATATGAATTGAATTTTCAGACAAACTTCCAATACCACCAAATGTTACTCCCATATGCTCATTAAATTCAGTTAATGCATTTGTTGAATCCACAAATGTTACTTTTGATGGAGGCTCCGTAATAATTTGTCTAAGCAATACAGTCCCATGTGAAATTGGAAATAACTTTATAAGGGTTTGCACTGCTTGAGGTAAGCTTCCAATAGGTATATAAATTCCTGTCAAGAATCCAATAAGAGTACCTATAATCGTAGAAGCAGTTGAAAATGTATCTATGCTATTTAACAAATTTACAATAAAAAATATCATTGCACTAGATGATAAAACGGTTAATAAAATTACACCAATAACCTTTATAATAGAAAGCATAGGTAAAAATTGTCCCCCACTTGATACAATATATATCTCTGCAAGTATAAATGTAAATATACTCATAATTACACCAATTAAATATGAACTTAAAATATATCCTCCTACCAGCTCTCTTGTTTTAACAGGTGAACAATAAAAATCTTTGTTTCTTTTTAACTCCTTATCCAATACTGTAACTCCAAAAGAACCCATTGTTGTAGTTACAGAAACAACAGAAATAATTCCTGCCATTGCCCAACTATTCATTAATATGTCTATATCTTTAATATTTGGATAACCTTCCTTTAAATTTTCTCCTAAAAAAATAACATAGATGCCGATTACAATTATTGCACCTAAAAAAGATGAAAATACTCCTCTTTTATTTCTTAAAAAAATCATTATATTTCTTTGTGCTATATTAAACATTTTTTTCACCTCTATTTCTAACTATATTCAAAAATACATCATCTAAATTATTTGCTTTGTATTTATATTTTAGTTCATGAGGTGAACCTTTTGCTGTTATAACACCATAGTCAAGCATTACAATATAATCAGCTTTTGAAGCCTCCTCCATATAATGGGTTGTAAGAACTATAGAAAAACCATATTGTTTTTGTAATTTTAATATAGTATCCCATACACATTTTCTAGATTCTGGGTCAAGCCCTGTTGTAGGCTCATCTAGAAACAGTATTTTAGGAGTATTTAAAAGAGCTCTTGCTATATCGGCCCTACGCTTTTGACCTCCAGACAATTTACCATATGGTCTATCTATAAATTCCATAGCTCCTACAGATAAAGCAGATTTATGCACAATTTGTCTTACTTTATCTTTATTCTTGATATAAAATTTTGCACGAATTGTAAGATTCTCTCTTACTGTCAAAAGTGAATCTAGTATACTTTCTTGAAATACTACTCCAATTTTTTCTTTAATTTTATTATCCTCTACACCTAATTTATGCCCATCTATAATCACTTCTCCGCTATCATAACTCAATAACGTACAAAGAATATCAATTGTTGTAGATTTTCCAGCACCATTAGCTCCCAGTAATGCAAACAAATTCCCTTCCTCTACATAAAAATCAATCCCTTTCACAGCTTTAAAAGTATCATAGCTTTTTTGCAAATTAATTACTTCTATTATCTTATTCATACATTTCATCTACCTTCCTTAATTGATGATTTCAGAATACAATAAGTAATTTGTCCACACAATACAACTGGAAGTATGTAGTATAAATGAATATGTGAGTTGTAAAAAAACTAAAGTAAAATACATACCTAAAAATAAGATATTGTAAAAAACCTTTCCTAATACATCTTAATTTGTATGTATTATTTTTCTAAGCATTCTTACTCCCTGTTCAATTTCATCAAAATTAAGATGAGCATATCCTAGGACAACTTCATGGTCATATTCTGCTTTATTCTCAATTGCATATTGCTGTATAGGATAAACCCTGATATTTGCTTTATAAATTTGATTGATTAGTTTTTCAGTAAAAATAACATTATAAAAATGAACAACTATGTGAAGCCCAGCTACTTGACCCTTTATTTTAAATTCATTTATAAATTCAATATTCAAAATATCAATAAGATATTTACGCTTTCTATTATATAACTTCTTCATTTTAAATATATGTTTTTCCAAACCTCCATTTTTAATAAATTCAGCTAGAACATACTGAGATATAGATTCTGTATGAACATCAGAATACATTTTTAAGGATTTATAATCATCTATTATATCATCTGGCAACAACATAAATCCCATACGAATGGCTGGAGATAGTATTTTACTAAACGAACCTATATAAATTACTTTATTTGGATTAAGTTCATAGAGGGAACTAATTGGTTGACCTTCATATCTAAATTCACTGTCATAATCGTCTTCAACTATATAGCAATTATTCTCTACTGCATATTTAATAAGTTCTAGTCTTCTTTGAATTGGTAAAATACCACCTAATGGATATTGATGTGAAGGTGTTGTATATATAAAAGAAACATCCTTTATAGATTTTATTAGGTTAGTATTTATACCTTTATCATCCACTTGAATCCCAACAACTGAATATCCCACAGTAGAAATTACCTTTAACAATCCTTTGTGAATAGGATCCTCCACAATAACTTTTTGATTATTTTTATATAAAACTTGTGATATTAAAGATAGCCCTTGTGTTGAACCAGAAACAATCATAATATTTCGTGGACTACATCTAATTCCTCTAATACGAAATAAATATTGTGATATTTCTTCTCTCAATTTCCACACCCCTGCAGTACTATTATATCTAAAATCTAAGTGTGACAAATCATGTAGTATTTGTTTATATAACTTTGATAATTCTTTGCGTGGAAATAGCTTTAATTCTGGAATTCCAGAACAGAAATCTATATAATTATTTTGTTTATACTCATGTAAACTATCTCTAATTTCAGAAGTATAGTCTAACTTAAAGTCAATTTGATGGTCTAATATTACTTTGGCTATAGTTGTGCCATAGCCATGCCTTGTTTCCAAATATCCCTCTGCAATTAATTGATTATATGCATCTAACACTGTATTTCGTGATACAGAAAGTTCTTTTGCCAAAGTTCTAGATGAAGGTAGTTTTTGTTCAAAATTTAAGCTCCCGCTTAAAATCATGTCTTTTATCTCACAATAAATTTGTCTTGACAATGATATGCCACTATTTCTATTAATTGTAATCCACATTTTAATACCTCCAAAAGTGGTTCTATAAAATTACTATAAAAATGGAACTACAAAATCCATTTTTTACTTGCTAAGATTATACCATAAAACAAAAAATTAAAAGGAGTCTAAATTATGTTAGAAATATCAAGTAACACAAAGGAAATTTATCCCAATATTAAATTTGGAGTTATGATTGTAAATATGACCTATTCAACACCTAATGAAGAAAATTTTTTACTTCTTAAAAACTCTGAAATTGAAAATATTATTGCACAAAACCCTGAATACAATCGCAAAGAAAAAATTAAAACAGAGCCTCTTTCCAACTACATAAAGTATTATAAAAAATTTAAAAAAACTTATCCTGTATTACTTCAATTAGAATCCCTTTTACTAAAATCAAAAGGTATTCCAAATGTAAATCTGCCTATTCAAGCAATGTTTTTAGCAGAATTAAAAAATCTTCTTCTAACAGCAGGACATGACCTTGATAAGATAGAATTGCCTTTAAAAATAGATTTAGCAAATGAAAATGAACATTTTTATGGTATAGGAGAAAGAAAGCAAACTCTAACAAAAGACGATTTATTTTTATCAGATAACCTTGGTATACTATCTAGTATTCTTAATGGACCAGATAATCGTACACAAATTACAAAAAAAACTAAAAATATTCTATACTTTGTATATGCTCCTGATGGAATTTATGAAAAACAAATTTATAACCACCTAAGTGATATAAAGGATTATATTTTAAGTGGTTTTCCAGACTCGAAAATTGATTTAATTGATGTATTTTAATTAATATAAATATATTTTAATTAATATCAATGTATTTTAGTTAATATAATGAAAATTTAAGCTTAGCAGATATTCAAAGTATTAGTGGGTATTCTAAGTAATTAAAATAGTGAAGTATACATCATTGTTCAACTAGATATATACTTCACTAAAATTAATTTTATATAAGTATTAACTTTTTTTAAAACTTTATTTAAAAAAATAACTCATTATATATCTCATATAGATAGTTTAATTTTATATCTAAAGAGTTTCATAAGAAACAATTTCATTTAAAGGAAGACGAGTTTTATCATGTCTATTTGGACTTTCTGGTGTTCCAACTTCGTATCCTATTAGTAATATATTTACTGGCTCAATATTATCTGACAAATTAAATTCTTCTCTAATTACATCTGGATTGAAATAGCATACCCATACACTCGCTAATCCAAGTTCAGTTGCTTGTAACATCATGTGATCAGTAACTATACTTGTATCAATATCTGTAAGTTGTTTACCATCAAAAGGCCTTGTCCAAGCTTTATACTTATCCCCACATACGATAATTGCTAATGGTGCATCATATATATTCGCAGCCTTAGAAACTTTATTAAGACCTTCTTTTTCTTGTATTACAATTAATCTTTGAGGCTGACGATTCCCCCCTGTTGGAGCTACTCTAGCAACTTCTAAAATTTTCTCAAGTTTTTCTTTTTCAACCTTTTTATCCTGATAATTACGACAAGAATATCTTTTTTTTGCGATTTCAACAAAATTCATTTATTTCCCCCCTATCATTTTATTAGGCTAAGTTGATGATTTATTTAACCTATGCTATAATCTTATCACTATAATTATATATTACAATAATGTACTTTTTTGTAACATAGTACCAAAAAGGGTACTTCAAAATATATTGAGAGGTCTAAAAAAATGAAAAAATGTTCAAGTAATTACAGTTGTCCTATAGAAGCAACCCTTGCATTGATTGGTGGTAAATACAAGACACTTATTCTTTGGCATCTTAAAGATACCACATTAAGGTTTAATGAACTTAAAAAATTAATACCTAAAGCAACTGCTAAAATGCTAACTCAACAATTACGTGAATTAGAAACAGATGGCTTAATTGTAAGAGTTGTTTATCCTGTTGTACCTCCAAAAGTTGAATATTCATTATCTGATTTTGGAAAAAGCATTATTCCTATTTTAGATGTTATGTGTGATTGGGGTTCTGATTACTTAAATAATCTTTAATTTATTATAATTTAAATCCCATAGCTAATTTTACAACTTCCATATGTTCCTTAGATGTCAACATTTCTAAAAGCTTAAAAGCTACATGTGGTGCGGTTTCTGGACAATATGAAGTTATAATGTTTCTATCTACAACAATTGGCTCATTGACTACATTTACATCAAATTTACTTAACTGTTTTTGTCTTTGACCATCTTTTAAATGATATGTAGTAGCTTTACGATTTTTTAAAACACCACTTTTACCAACAGGTAAAGCTGCTACACAAATAGTAGCAATTATCTTCCCTTTTGCATCAAACTCTCTTATTAAGTCTAAAAAAGATATATCATATGCTTCGTCATAAAATCCAAACTCTTCAAATCCTCCAGGAATAGCTAATGCATCATAATCATCTACACATATTTCATCTATTGTTTTGTCAACTAATACTGGAACATTAAATGTGCTTACAACTTGCTTTTTAAATCCACCAGTTACTACATCTATATCGTAATCATAATCATTTCTAGCCCATCCCATAACATCTACAAATACACTAAATTCCATAGTTTCAAAACCTTTTGCTAAAAAAACTAAAACTTTCATATTGTATTTTCCTCCTAAAAATATGTAAGAAAGTAGGTATTAATATAATCAATATTTTAGTATATGCTTATCTAAAAAATATCTTTGATTGTATTAATTTCCTCTTTAATTGTTGATAAAACAATGGTTGTATTAGCTTTCTGGATTCCTCTAATTTTTTTCAAAGTTATTGATATAAATTCTTCAAGTTCATTTGTATCCTCTGCTAATACTTTTATTAAATAATCATATTCTCCTGAAATGTGATGACATTCTAATACAGTGTCATACTCCAACATAGTCTTCTTAAACTCTTCTATACTTTTAGATAAATCTGTATTGATAAATACGAAAGCTAAAAGTTTATACTTTGTTTTTTCTCGATTGATTTGAATAGTATACTTTTGAATTATATTTGACTGTTCAATTTTCTTTATACGCTCTGAAACTGCTGGTATTGATAGATTAACTTGTCTACTTATTTCAGAAGTTGAGGCTCTACTGTTCTTTTTTAGAGAATTAATTATTTTTAAATCTATCTCGTCTATGTCTATTCACCTCCTTAATTATTTAATATGATTTTATCTAATAATTTAAAATAAGTAAATAATTTAAATTATTTCAATAAAATTTAATGAAATATAGTATTTATCATTAAATTTTTAAACTAATTAAATACAACATACATGACACACTTAAAATATTTAAACTAAATTAAAATTAGTATTTTTATTGTATATCAACTAAATTTTTCTAAGTGTAAAGCTAATACTCTTCGAATTATTATTTTATAGTAACAAACTTTTTTATTTTATAAAAAAAGTAATGATTATAATTTATATATTTATAAAATTACAATCATTACTTAGTATTAATAATATATGTATTTCTCTATATACATATATTATATGTATCCTTTTACATACCTTTAAATTTATCTACTTCTTTAAGAAATGTATCTTTTGGCATAGGCTTTGCATACAAATAACCTTGTGCATAGTAACAATCAATACTCATTAAAAATTCTGCTTGTTCTATCCTCTCAACACCCTCACAAATCACCTCTAATCCCAAGTCATTTGCCATCTCAACTACTTTACTAATAATCTTACCTACCTTACCTTTTCCTTCAGAATTATCTAAGAGAGATTTATCTATTTTAAGAATATCTACAGAAACTTGATTAAGAAGATGTAATGAAGAATATCCAGAACCAAAATCGTCAACAGAAATTAAAAAACCAAGTTCCTTAATCTCATTTATCATATCATTTGATATACTATCATTTTCAAATAGACTTTCAGTTATCTCAAGTTCAATGATGCTTTTAGGTATATCATATTTAGTAAGCAAACTTTGTAATCTATTTATATAATCTTTTTTCTGAAAATGTACTCTTGATTGATTTACAGAGATTGAAATGGGTTTAACTCCAGAACTTATCCAAAATCTTGTCAACTTACATACTTCTTCTAACACAAAAAAATCAACATCTATAATTCCACCACTCTTTTCAAGTATAGGTATAAATTCTCCTGGATTCATAAATCCAAGTTCTTTATGATTCCACCTAACAAGTGCTTCTGCACCAATAATGTTATTTGTTCTCATATCAAACTTAGGTTGATAATAAATCTGAAATTCATTATGTTCTAATGCATAATCTATCCTATCAACAATCTCTTTTTCTTTGTTAAGACTTTCTCTAAGAGATTCATCAAAATATATAATAGATGAATTACTTCTTTTTGCTTTTCTTCTAGCAATTTCAGCATAATCAATAGCCTTTGTAATAACAATGTCTTGCTCTTTGATAATATATACTCCAAAATTTGCCTTTACTTTAATGCCAATCCCCTTAACTTCAAAGTATGAAATACTTTTACTTATATCAATAAGAGTTAATTCCAAATCTTCTTTTAAATCATAGGGTAGGAGTAAAAGGAAATGGTCTGCTTTTACATGAGCTATTAATGCCCTGTCTCCAATAACTCTATTCAAAACTGATGCAACTTCTTTTATAATCATATCTCCAGAATCTCTACCATAATTTTCATTTATGATAGCAAACTTAGATATATCAAAAGCAATTACTGTATAAAATTTTTCTCTATGCTTTTCTAGAATTCGTGGTGCTTGATCTTCAAATCCATTGTAATTCCAAACTCCATTCTCTACATCTTTAAATGCCAAATCAAAAATATGATTGGAATGTCTTTTGTTGATTGCAATAACATAAGAAAGTACTGCTATTATAACTAAAAAGAAACAAAAAGAAATTAAAACTGTTTGAACTGGATGCTGATGAATATACTGTGATAAACTAATTTTATAGTCTTGAAAAATTGTATGCTTTGCAATAATTTCTGAATACTCATCTTTATTAAGTGCATTTATTCTCTTATCCAAAATGGAATATAATGTTGGATTTATATTTTTTCCAACACCTAAAGATATATTAGTTTTATAATCATTAACTAGAATTGCTTTTAAATTATTATAATCTTTTTGTATATAGTCTTCAGCAGAATATGTATTTACAAATGCTGCATCTGCATCTCCACTTTTTACTGCATTTATAGCTTTTTCTTCAGATTTATATCTTTGAATATTGCTACCTTTATAATGTTCTTTGATATACTCATCATTGAATGTATCGCTCTCAGCAACAGCTATATTATCAATTTTGGTATTTTTATAATTTTTAGTTATAATGCTATAGTTCAATGTCATATAAGGAGATGTAATCTTAATTCCATTCTGCTCTGACCACCCATAATCTGAATTAAAAAAACATATAACATCTGCCTTTCCCTCTTTTACCATATCAATCGATTCTTTATATGAATTAGCTTTTACATAATCTATACTTAATCCAAGCTCTTTTACAATTAAATCAAATATATCTGGTACAATACCTTTAAGTCTACCTGTATCTAAATATGATAATGGATATGAGTTTGGCATACTTACTACACGTATATGATTATTTTTTTTTAAGTAATTGCTTTCTTCCCTGGAAAGAATAAATGTATCTTTATTACTAGACTGATAGTACTTACTATATAAATTAAACTTATATGCTGGATTGTCCATCTCAATATCTTCTAAAGCTTCATTTACATCTTGTAACAGTTCAGTGTTACCTTTTTTTACAATACAATAAAATGGGGATGGAGCAAATTGCGCAATTACGCTTTCATTTTTGACTTTTCTCAAACTACTAGTTAATATAGCATCTACTTTTCCACTTTTTAATGCATTTTCCAATTCTTCCTGATTTTTAAAATATTTAAATGTGTAATTAAATCCTTTTTCATTTGCAAATTTCTTTAAATGTTCATTTCTACTATTTCCATAAAGTAGTCCAACCTTTATTCCATTAAAATTTTTATAATCATTTGGTGTATACTTTGAATTTCCACTTTTTACTGTAAGTCGTGCATAACTACTTCCCATAGGTACCTCTGAAAAATCAAATTTCTCAGCACGTTCTTTTGTATATTGTGCAGAAGTAAGTAAATCAATCTGTCCATTTTCTAACATAGTTTGACACTCTTCCCATGTACCAGATACATACTCATATGTCCAGCCAGTATACTTTGCAATCTCATGAAGATATTCATATCCATACCCATTTCTATTTCCATTTTTATCATAATCATGATATCCTTCAAAATCAAAAAAACCTACTTTTATAACACGTTTTTCTGTCTTTGCAATTGATTGTATTGGAAAACACATAAATATCATACAATTAATTAAAAATACGATGAAAATCAGTCTCTTAATTGACACAAACTTTATCCCCCCTCATATAAAACCTTCCCTCAAATTATTTATAATCATTCTAATAATACATTACTTAGATTTATATCATACATAAACTTATCATTATACTTAATACTTAAAAAAATATATGTTTATCTAAGAATAAATAAACATATATTTTTAGTGATTACTCTAAAAGTATAACTTTATATAGTAATTATATATTTTTATTTATTATAATTATATAAATATCTTAGCATACCATTAAAAGTTCAACAATACTACACCTTTGATTTTATAAGTCGCAATATTTTATGAATATATTCTGCTAGGGAAAAATATGTAATTTATAGCAAGTAATAGAAAATATTAACTGTACTTAGTTTTTTTCAAGCTATTGACAAATATTTTTTTATAGCTTACAATTTTAGAGAAATTAAATATTTCGGTAGGTGAGGCTACCATAGGGATACGGGTTGCTGCCGCAAAATAGTGGAGACACTATGAGAAGGTCAACAGTTTATGTCGATTCCAAGGCATAATCTAACGCAATTTCATCGCCCTATGAAGTTAAAGCTTGAACGATGAATGAAACAGTTTGTACTGTTTTATAAATATACTTAGGTTTTTATACCTTGGTTATTTTTATATGGATTTAAATCCCTTGTCATTGTTCTTGCTTTGACAAGGGATTTTTTAATACCTATTTGTCTATTATAGGTTTATATATTTTGAATTTAGGAGGTGGAGAAAATGGACGTAGGAAGTAGTAGTAGCATAAGCCCTGTCGGGCGAAGTAGTCACTTATTTGAAGAATACATGTACTATTTTGTACGTCTTATTTCTTCTACCTGTTTTTAATAAATATAAAATAAGCGATGTGTTTTCGTCACAGGCTTATGTCTTTACTTCCTTTTTTCTGTACAAAACAGATAATTATTAAGGAGGATTTAGACATGATAAAAAAATTAAATAAAAAATTTATTACAAGAACTTCATCTAGTTCAACTTCAAAGGAACGTTTAATTGATTCAGCTACAATGAACGCCTGTATTTTATTAAACGAATATGAAAATTCTTATAATGGCTATTGTGAAAAAATGGTTAATAAAATGCAAGATAAGTACGGCAAAAATGAAATCACTCAAAAAAAAGGTGATTCTTTTATAAAAAAACTTATAAAATCTTTTATAAATCCCTTTACTATTGTACTTCTTACTTTAGCTATAATTTCCTTTATTACAGATGTTATTTTAGCAAAACCTGATGATAAAAATGCAACTACAGTTATTATAGTCTTAACAATGGTAACTATAAGTGGTCTATTGCAATTTATTCAAGAATCTCGCTCTGGAAAAGCAGCTCAAGCTCTAAGTGAAATGGTAAATACTACTATATCAGTTATGCGTAATTCTAAAGAATTAGTGGAAATACCACTAAGAGAAGTTGTAGTTGGAGATATTATCCATCTTGCTGCTGGTGATATGGTTCCAGCTGATGTACGTATATTACAGTCTAAAGATTTATTTGTTAGTCAGTCTTCTATTACAGGAGAAAGTGAACCAATAGAAAAGTTTTATAATACTAAAAAAAGTACTTCAAATAATGTTCTTGATTTAGACAACCTTGCATTTATGGGTAGTAATGTAATCAGTGGCTCAGCTATAGCTATTGTCATTGCAGTAGGTGATTGTACTATATTTGGTTCTATTGCTCAACAAATAACAAATAAAAAAACTATAACAAGTTTTGAAAAGGGTGTTAATTCAGTTTCATGGTTACTTATAAGATTTATGTTTGTCATGGTTCCAATTGTTCTCTTTGTAAATGGCTTTACAAAAGGTGATTGGACAGAAGCATTTTTATTTGCACTTTCAGTAGCAGTTGGGCTTACACCAGAAATGTTACCAATGTTAGTATCTGCAAACCTTGCAAAAGGAGCAGTTGCTATGTCACAGAAAAAGGTTATTGTTAAAAACTTAAGTTCTATCCAAAACTTTGGCGCTATGGATATACTTTGCACTGACAAAACAGGAACTTTGACTCAAGATAAAGTAATCTTAGAATATTCTCTTGATATTCATGGCAAGGAAGATAGACGAGTTCTTCGTCATGCATTTTTAAATAGTTACCATCAAACAGGTCTTAAGAACCTTATGGATATAGCTATTATCAACCATGCAAATGAAAATGGTATGCAAGAACTTTGGAAAAACTACACAAAAATTGATGAAATCCCATTCGATTTCAATAGAAGAAGAATGAGTGTAGTTGTTAAAAATAAACTAGGAAAAACTCAGCTTATTACAAAAGGTGCTATTGAAGAAATGCTATCAATTTGTACTCATGTTGAATATAAAGGTGATATTCAGTTAATCACTAATGAAATACGTAAGGAAATTCTTACAACTGTTTCTAAGTATAATGATGAGGGGATGAGAGTTTTAGGCATTGCCCAAAAAAACAACCCTTCACCTATAGATTCTTTTTCAGTTTCTGACGAAAGTAACATGGTTTTAATAGGTTATCTTGCATTTTTAGACCCTCCAAAAAAAAGTACAGCTAATGCTATAAAAGCATTACTTGAAAATGGAGTTGATGTAAAAGTCCTAACTGGTGATAATGATGCAGTAACAAAATGTATTTGTAAACAAGTAGGCATTAAAGTTAAAAATATCCTACTTGGTTCAGATATAGAAGACATGAGTGATACTAAACTTGATGAAATGGTGAAATGTACAAGTATATTTGCAAAACTTTCTCCAGAGCAAAAATCTCGTATAGTCGCATCTCTTCGTAGAAATGGTCATACGGTTGGTTTTATGGGTGATGGTATAAATGATGCTGCTGCTATGAAAGAATCTGATGTTGGAATATCTGTTGATACAGCTGTTGATATTGCTAAGGAATGTGCAAATATTATACTGCTTGAAAAAGACCTTATGGTATTAGAAGAAGGTGTTATTGAAGGAAGAAAAACATATGCAAATATTATAAAGTATATAAAGGTGACAGCAAGTTCTAATTTTGGCAATATGTTTTCTGTATTAATAGCAAGTGCATTTCTACCATTTTTACCAATGTTACCAATTCAAATTTTAGTGCTAAACTTAATCTATGATATCTCATGTATAACTATTCCATGGGATAATGTAGATGATGATTATCTAAAAATCCCAAGAAAATGGGACTCATCATCTATAAGTAAATTTATGACTTGGATTGGTCCAACTAGTTCAATATTTGATATTACAACATATATATTAATGTATTTTTTCATATGTCCAAGAGTATTTGGCGGAAGTTTTCATAGCTTAGATACTACAAGTCAACTTGGTTTTATATCTCTATTTCATGCAGGATGGTTTGTAGAATCTTTATGGTCTCAAACATTGGTTATTCATATGATAAGAACTCCACACATTCCATTTGTTAAAAGTAGAGCTTCATGGAGACTAACGCTCTTAACAACAATAGGAATTACAATTGGAACTATTATACCTTATACATCATTTGGAAATGCTATTGGTATGATTCCACTGCCAAATATCTATTTTATAGGGTTAATTTTTACTATCTTATCTTATATGGTATTGGTAACTATGATAAAAAAAATCTTTATAAAAAAATATGGAGAATTGCTATAATTTAAATATTTATATAATATATAATATATAAATATTTTAAAATATATTCAAATAAAAGAAGCTATTTACTTTTTTAAAATCTTGTAAGTAGCTTCTATTTTATTGTAATTAATTTATATCCTTTATTTTTATAATATAACTTAAACTTATTGTATTATAAAAGTTCTCGTGTAAAAATATCTTTTATATTGACTATAATTAAGTATTATGATAACATGATTTAAGCTATAATTAGTGATATATGTATTAAATTAAATGAAAAAAATCAAAAGTACAATAGTGCAATTTAAATATAAATGAATTAGAATTAATATTGAGATTAGGATGTGAATAATTATGATTTATATAAAATTAGTTAAACTTGTTAGAAAACTTAACTCTACACAAATGTATATGATGAAGCGTTGTGTAGAGGTTAATCTGGAAGCTTAAAGCTTCTATCTTCATCGGCAAATATAGGTTTAGTGTAGTTTTTTAGCTATGCTTATTTAAATTTACCTATTTGCCGATAGATATATAGATTTTATGGCCATAGATAGCAATGCTTATCTATGGCCTTTTGTTTTTCCAAAAGCAGAGGTCGGCATTTTATAATGCTATTCCTCTGCTTTTTTATTTTCATAAAATTTTTATAGTAAAAAAGGAGTTTGAATTATGAGTTTATTAAAAGTAAATAATTTATCACAATGTTTTATGGATAAATCACTGTACGAAAAAGCTGACTTTGATTTATTTAAAGGCGAACATATAGGTGTGGTTGGCCAAAATGGTGTAGGTAAAAGCACCTTAATTAAAATTTTATTAGGAGAAGTTATCCCAGATACAGGAGAGATTAAGTGGCAACCTAATATCAAAATAGGTCATTTGGACCAATATGCAGATATTAATAGAGATACAACAATATCATTGTATTTACACACTGCATTTGAAGACCTCTATAAAATAGAGAAAGAAATGAATTTGCTATATCAAGAAAGTTCTATATCTGGAAATGAGCAACAACTTATTAAGGCATCAACTTATCAAGAGCAATTAATAGCAAGTGATTTCTACTCTATAGACAATGAAATAAATAAGGTAGCAAATGGTCTTGGACTAGATTCAATAGGAATGAATCGTATTATTGGGGAACTTAGTGGAGGTCAAAGAGCAAAAGTAATTATGGCAAAATTACTACTTTCTAATTATGAAGTTTTATTATTAGATGAACCAACAAATTTTTTAGACAAAGAGCATGTTGAATGGCTTGCCAATTATCTAAATACATTTAGAGGTGCATTTATTGTAGTCTCCCATGATTTCGACTTTCTAGAAAAAATTTCCACAGGTATTCTCGATATAGAATTTGGAATGATTAAAAAGTATCATGGAAAATACTCAGAATTTCTTAAACAAAAATCACACTTAAGAGAGGATTATATTAGAAAATATCAAGCGCAACAAAAGAAAATAGAAAAAGAAGAAACATTTATACGTAAAAATAAGGCTGGTGTAAATTCAAAAATTGCAAGAGGAAGACAAAAACAATTGGATAGAATAGAAAAAATAGCTCCTCCTAACTTTACAGGAAAACCATGTATCCAATTTGCAGAAATTGAAATATCTGTGCAAAACGCACTCACAGTAACTAATCTTGAAGTTGGATACTATTATCCATTACTACCAAAATTAAATTTTTCTGTTAATGCAGGTCAAAAAGTAGTTATAACTGGATTTAATGGAATTGGTAAATCCACTTTGTTAAAAACATTGGTTAAAGATATCCCTTGTATTTCTGGAAGCTTCCTCTTTTCAGACCAGATAAAAATTGGTTATTATGAGCAGGATTTAAAATGGGAAAATCCTATTAAAACACCACTTCAAATAATGGCAGATATATATCCAAAATTAAGCACAAAGGAAATCAGACGCTCTTTAGCCAAGTGTGGTGTAAAAGAAGAACATGTTTCAAGAAGTGTTTCCACACTAAGTGGTGGTGAACAGTCTAAGGTTAAATTATGTTGTGTGATGTTGTCACCTTGTAATTTCTTGATTTTAGATGAACCAACTAACCACTTTGATGCAGAAACAAAAGATGCTTTACAAAATGCTTTGAAACAATTTAAGGGAAGTATTATTTTAGTTTCTCACGAAGAAAAGTTTTATAAAGGTTGGATTGACAAGGTATTTAATTTGAAATCGTAAATATTTTACTAAAGTATAAGCATATTAATAGGCACTCATAAATGAGTGCCTAAAAAACAATCACTAAAATTCATCCTAATCAACTCTATTCACAAGCTTATATCCAAGCCCTTTGACTGTTATAAGTATTTTAGGATTTGAAGGATTATCTTCAATCTTTTCTCTTAGATGTCTTATATGTACCATAATTGTATTGTCGCATATACTACTATATACACCCCATACCTGTTCATAAAGACTTTCTTTTCCTATAATTTTATTTAAATTTTGAGCCATATAACTTAAAAGCTGATATTCTCTACCTGTTAACTCAATTTCATTTGCATCTTTATACACACGGCATCCTTCTGTATCAACTGTAATATTACCTAACCTAATTATTGAATTTTCTGATGATACAACACTTTGATATTGTTGTCTACGCAACTGAGATTTGACTCTAAAAACAACTTCTCTTGGACTAAATGGCTTTGTTATATAATCATCTCCTCCACTACTAAGACCAAGTATTTTGTCAATATCATCATCTTTTGATGAAAGAAAGAGAATTGAACAATATGAAAACTCTCTAATTTTTTTGCACACTTCTATGCCATCTACATCAGGTAACATTATGTCGAGAATAACAACATCTGGACATTCTATCTTACACAAAGAAATCGTATCTAAGCCATTATAAGCTTTAACAATATTTTTAAAGCCATCCTTTATCAATACTTCCTCAATTAAATTTATTATATCTTTTTCATCATCAACAAGTAATATTTTCTTATCAAAGTATGTTTCCATAGTAAAATCACTCCTAATAAAGAGTTATTGTCTTTTATCTACTAACCCTCTAACTCTATGCGTTCTGCTTAAAGTATATTCAAATAATTAAACAAAATCAAGTACATATCAATTATAAATTAAATTATAGCTAATTGTAATCTTTCTCATATTAATTCAAACAATTAAATAAAGTTTGAACAGAATTATCAAGAATATTCCATCCTTTTAGAAATATTAATAAGATTATGTTGTTGCTATAATAACCTTATGAATTATATGTGTTATGCTAGCAAATTACATTTAGCATTTTCAACATATTGTTTACATATAGTCCATACTTTCTCTATTGTCTCTTTGTTATTGACATAAGGTGGATAAACATCTGTGCTTGTAATGCTTTTTATAAATGATATTGAGTCATTAGCCATTTCAACAATCTTTCCTTGGTGATTTATTAGTTTTCCAGTCATACCTGTATAAACATTAGAGGTGCAAATCGAAAAGTAAGCCTCTCCAATAATTTCTGATTTTGGTATAATAATGTTTTGTAAAAATGCAAGTACTTTCCAATACGAATTAAATTTCTTAATTGTTTCTTTACTCATTTTTGTTGCTGGAACCATAATTGCATTTACACTTATATTATAAGGCTTGTATTCTTGTTTCATCATACTTGTAACCATAAGTAAAGCTATTTTAGAATCTCCATAAATTTTATAAGAATTATATTCTTTATCTTCTACAGTTTCACCACTTAAAACTCCAAAATTAATTTTTCTTCTTTCATCAAAAAAATGCTTTATATTTGTACTACATACATTTAGAATTTTAGGATTTTTTGATTTAGCAAGCATATCCAATAATAAATTGGTCATAAGAACTGGCCCAAATAGATTGGTAGCAAATGTTAATTCTATACCATCAATACTTCGTTGAAAATTTTTTTCTCCATGTTTAAAATGTCCAGCATTATGGATTAAGATATCCAATACATTGTATTTTTTTTTATAGGTCTCACAAAAACTATAAATTGATTGTCTCGATGAAATATCTAGTTGAAGCAAATCCACATTAATATTTTTAGTTTTAGCTATAATTTCCTGACACACGGGTTCACTAATCTGAATATTACGACATGCCATTATAATCCTATAACCCTCTGATGCAAACTTAAATGCTGCTGCCTTTCCTATCCCTGAATTAGCTCCAGTTATTATTACAGTTCCTTTCATGTTAGCTACCCCCTTTTCCTTGATTCTGACTATTGTTTGGCCACTCATTAATTAATTTCTTCTTTAAATTTTCAAACCATGCTATTTCAAAATTTGTCCTATCAATTCCAAACTTTAAGGTCAATAACTCAAAATCAATTATATCTTGAATATCTCTTTGTATGTTGGAATGTTCAGTATCTTGTAAAAAGTGATTAAACTGTTCTTGGTTTTCTTCTAGATAGGTAATATACTGTAATTTTGCAACATTGATGTCTTGTATTTTGATATTCTCCAACTGCTCTCTTTCCTTTTTGAGGTCAACAATATAAGATTGAATTAGTGACAATCTTTTTTGCGTTGGAACAAATCCCATAAAAAATAATTTACTTAATTCCATATCCTTCACTTTACCTGCAACCATAGACGTCTCTACCCATTCTAAAAAACATGCTTTTCCTGCATCCGTTAATGCATAAAATTTCTTATTGACACTATTTTCAACAAACTCTTCATACACTATCATCTTCTTTTCAAGCAACTTTTTTATTGCTGCTTGAATACTTCCCATACTGTTGCTACACATAGAAGTGAAATTCATTTCTATGATACTTCTCAGTTCATAAATTGTCAGCTTCTTAAGCATAAGTAATCCTAAAATAATTTTGTCCATTTTATTTACTCTCCTTTTATATTACTAATAGTAACATTTCTAATAGATAAAATCAATCACTAAAAAAGTCAAAGTAACACCTTTAAAATCGCAGTAATAATCTTTTAAGAACTCTAGAAAATTAATTTTATATAGATTTTATAGCTTTAATAAGAAAACAGTAATAGTCTTAATGATAACACCTAGAATATTTTAAGATAAATAATTAAAGATTTGTATCATACTTCCACATGTGTAAGCTTTAATATTTTATATTATAAGAACAATATTCTGTTTATAATTGACTTTATCTAAATCGTATTATAAAATATAAACAGAACAATATTCTGTTTATTTGAATAAGATGCTAATTTTATGGCAAGAAAATCTGCTTTAGAAGGAGGAAAAAGAGAAGAAATACTAGATTCTGCTATTCAATTATTTTTAAAGTATGGGTATGAAATCATCTCTGTTAGCATGATATTAAATAAGGTTAATGGAGAAGTTGGAATGTTTTATCATTATTTTAGCTCTAAGCAAGAGCTATTTTACAAATCATTAGAGCATTTCACTATTTTACAAATTAGTTAATAATAAGGTCCAATAAAAATAAACAGCATACAGTTATTTCTGAATTTTTAGGTAGAACGTTAAAAGTTCCACCTCTTATATTTACAAAGTGAATATATAATAAAAAAATTTTAAGGAGGTTTGATTATGAAAATTTTATTTATAAATTTACCTTTTTCTGGACACGTATACCCTACCCTTGGGTTAGTGGAAAAATTAGTGAATAGAGGTAATTCTGTAACATACTTACTAACTGAAGAATGGAAAGATAAAGTCTTAGAAGTGGGAGCTGATTTCCTTTATTATGAAGATAACGAAAAACTTTCTATTCAAATAAAAAATGTCTATCAAGCCTCTATAAAGGTAGCACATGAATTCGATTTAATTATTTATGAGCATTTTTTCTTTCTAGGAAAACATATAGCAGAGAGATTCAATAAACCTGTTATTAGGATTATTACTGCACCAGCTACTAATAAAGTTTTGATGAAAGAATTTATTAATTCGGGTGGCGTGTTAAGTGTATTTCGTTTTGAATGGGTATGTCGTAGATGGACTAAAAAAGTGTCAAAGGGAATTAAATTAAAGACTGATTCTTGGTTAAAAGAGATTACTGAAAATCCTCCAGAACTTAATCTTGTATATACTGTAAAAAAATTCCAACCATATGCAGAAGATTTTTCAGAAAATAAATTTAAGTTTCTGGGTACCTCTATTTATCAACGTAATAAAAAAAATGAATTTATATTGCCAAAATCAAAAAATAATTTGGTCTATATTTCTCTAGGTACAATTGTAAATAAAGCAATGTCATTTTACAAAAAATGTATCAATGCTTTTAAAGATGAAAATGTAACTGTCATTATATCTGTTGGTAATTCAATAAATATATCAGATTTAGGTAAGATACCAAATAATTTTTATATTTTCCCTTTTGTACCACAGCTTGAAATATTAGAAAAAGCAAGTGTTTTTATAACTCATGGTGGCTTAAATAGTGTTATGGAGTCTCTTTATTTTGGCGTTCCTATGGTGGTTATTCCGTTTATAAGTGACCAACCAACTAACGCACAGCAAATTGAACGCTTAAACTTAGGAAAAAAGATTTCTCACAAACACATTACAAGTGACATTCTTAAAAATTCTACCTTAGCTGTTCTTAATGATTCGACTATAGCTCAAAGTATATTGCTTATGCAAAAAGAAATTAGAAATGCAGGTGGTAATGAATTTGGTGCTGATTTGATTATTCAGTATATGGATAACAAAATGGTAAAAGAACATTAAAATCGTACTGTTGTTAGGAACAAACT
The DNA here is from genome assembly GCF_020658465.1 of Clostridioides sp. ES-S-0049-02. Taxonomy (NCBI): domain Bacteria; kingdom Bacillati; phylum Bacillota; class Clostridia; order Peptostreptococcales; family Peptostreptococcaceae; genus Clostridioides; species Clostridioides sp. ES-S-0049-02. The sequence goes on along the minus strand of NZ_JACVWG010000012.1, from coordinate 53,040 downwards.
TGTCAGTTAAGGAATGAATCCAAAGGAAAGAATACAATAAAAGCCCATAAATAAATGAAAAATCGTTACTTATGGGCTAAATGATGTACAGTCGAAAAAGATATATATTAATTATATTTATTATTGTATTTATATATAGTTATACTTATTCTTATATCTATATATAAAACTAACTGTTAAAAATAAGGTTAAAAACTCAGCAATTGGCACTGCTAACCATATTCCATCTATATTCAAGATATTTGGTAATGTCAATAAACCTATAGTTATAAAACCAAATGTACGTAAAAAAGATAATATTGCAGATATCTTTCCATTAGATAATGCTGTAAACATAGATGATGTAAACCTATACTGGTAATTAGTATTCCAATTATAGCTACAGATAATATAATCAAAGTAAAAATTTTCTTTGCTCCATCCATATCCATTCCCCATCTTGCAAGCTACAATAGCACTTCCTCCAGTAGCAAGCCTGGTTCCAAGTCCAACAATAATATTAATAATAGGACAGACAAGATTAATTGCAGATAAAGCATTTGTATCTACAAATCTAGATACAAATATAGTATCTACAATCGTATATAATCCCATAAAAATTATATATAATTATTTAAATAGAGTTTTAATATATCTTGCTATTATAATATCATATATGATAAGTATAATACCTTAATCTTTAATCTAATTATTTTTCGTCTTTTAATCAATACTTACATAAATTTTAGTTTCTATTGTCTAGTATCATATGAAACAGGTTTATGAAATAAGTACTTCTATAATACTACTAATATCTATTTTTAACTCTTTAGATAATATATGTATTATTACTTCTTCAGTGGCTGAAATACTTGCTACAACACAAACTATACTTGCAAGTAAATTTGTATTCATAATATTATAAACTAAAGGTAAACAGAATAACATAAAACCAGATAATTTATTTCCATATGTATGTAATATAGCAAATGTGTTGTATTTACGAATCACTATAATTATTGATGTAATTCGAACAAGGACAATTGTTAATATCCATAATACTATATATTTTGAAATATTTATCACTGGAAGCATAATAATAAACATTGATATTACTAAACATATATCAGCCATACTATCAAGCCTTGAGCCAAGCTTACTTTCTATATTCATTTTTCTAGCTATATATCCATCAAGAAAATCACTTACTCCACACATAATATAGACTGTAAAAAATAAAGAAGAAAACATCTCTATTTTGAGCAAAGCTATTGATAAAATGATTCTAAGTATAGTAATAATATTTGCTATATTTTTCATTCCTTGTCACCTCTAAACTGAAAATTTATTAACTACTTGCACTTTTATAATGTTTCAGTCCTAATTTCCAAAACCTCCACATAAATACTGTAAATACAAATACAATACTAATTGAGTAGATTAATCCTTTTATTGTTAATGTCCCAGACAAAATTTGAGTTGGGATTGTTGACATAATTCCATATGGTAAAATCAAATAAAATAGTAGCTTAAAAATACCTTCATAAATTACACCTGGAATTTTCATATTCATTGGTAGTAAATTATCTTCCAATCTCATTATAGCAGAGGATGATATAACAAAAAATGGAATTGTCCGAAATATAATACACACATCATAAAAAAGCAATGTCATCAATAACACCATACATGTATATGCCAGTACCATAGCAAAATTTATTTCTGAATTTAATCCAGATACTCCATATACAACTATAAGTATACTTGCAAAAACTAAAGGTAATGAACCGATATTAATATTCTCAAATGTCAATCTAAACAATGGGTCTATTGGCTTTGTAATATAATAATCTAATTCTCCTTCTTGAATTTTGCGTGGAATATCATAAATTCCAAAACAGAAAATGGTCATATTTATAGCATTTATTAATGAAAAAGTTCCTATAAATATTATCATCTCTCCACGCTGCCAACCTCCTATTGAATCTACATGAGAGTAAATGCCATTAAACATTAACAATTGTAATATAAATAATGAACTATCTACAAAAAATGCTCCAAAAAAATCAAATCTAAACACCATCATTTTTGATAGTTTCATTTTTAGTAACATAAATATTATTTTAAATTTTTTTTTCATTATATCCCCACCCCATCAAATAGTGTTCTCATCTTCTTATAGACAATTTTATTTACTATAAAGAAGAATAAAACCCATAATGCTATAATAATCAGTCCTTGTACTGCATCATTACTATTTCTACCTATTAATAACATAGATGGTAAATAGGTTGTGTAATAAAATGGAAACAATTTCATAACATTTACTACAACTTCTGGCAAAAGAACAAGCGGTATCATTGTTCCTGTAACAAATTCAGTTATATTATCGATTATCATTCTAAAAAAACCAATCTCTAGAAATTTAAATGATAAAATTCCAATAAAGAAATGAAGCTGCATCATAAAAATAAGCCCTAAGAAAATCATCAAAATTGAAATTAAAATTTGTATTGGATTTGATGTAAAAGCAAAATCTATTTTAAATATAAAAATCCATACAAAAGCAGAAATCATATTAAATACTAAGTAAAAAAAGGTCATTCCAAAATTTTTAGCAAAAAAATAATTTTGTGCACCAATCGGAATAATCATGTATTTTGAAAATGTACCCAACTTTACACGATTGCATATCTCCTCACTTGTACTTCTTGACATATCAATACCTGATAAAAATGAACTTATTATATAATAAGACAACATTGAATTAAATGTAAAGCCAGAAACTATGTCATTTTCACCAAAAATTGCCTTCCACAAAATATAAGCAAATAAAATTTTTATAATAGTAAACATCATGTTAACTACTACATCAAACCTCCAAATAAGTTGTACTTTGAAATTAATTTTAGCTATTTCATAGTACTTTCTTATATTTTGTTTAAATCTATAAAACAATGATTGTCTTGAATATGCTTCATTATAGTTGTTCATAATACTCTTCACATCCTTCTTTGTATATTCGTTCTACAACATTCCCTATATCTTCTTCTTCAATTGTTACATCCTCAACATCATACTTATCAAAAATCCATTTAACAGTTTCATTACCTTTTTCTTTTGGTACAATTACTGATGTTTTATGTTTTGTTTGCTCAATAATCTTATAGTCTTTTGGAAATAAAATTTTAGTTTCATCAGTGAAGCTAACTGTTATTTTCTTATATTTTTGAAAATGATTAAATAATTCATCTGTAGAGCCATCATATATTTTATGACTATTTTCTATGACAATACTTCGACTACAAAGGCTCTTTATATCCTCCATATAATGAGAGGTAAGCATTATTGTAGTACCTTTTTTCTTATTTACTTCTTTCAGAAAATACCTAATTTGTTTTTGTGCCACTGCATCTAGACCTATTGTTGGTTCATCTAAAAATAAAATTTTAGGATTATGAAGAAGTGCTACAATAAGCTCCATTTTCATTCTTTCTCCTAAAGAAAGTGTTCTAACTTGAACATTTATATAATCAGATACTTCAAACAACTCTATAAAATAATCCAAATTCTTTTTATACTCTTCATCAGATATATCATATAACTCTTTAAATAAAAGAAATGTATCTGCTGGCGTCAATTCAAAAAATAGCTGACTTTTTTGCCCCATAACAACAGCATATTGTTTTTTAAAGTTATTTTCTAACTTATTTGGATAATAACCCATGACAGAGATTTTTCCAGAAGATGGAGCAATAATTCCAGTCATCATCTTGACAAGAGTTGTTTTTCCAGCTCCATTTTTACCTATTAATCCAACAAATTCTCCTTCCTCTATTTTTAAATTAAGGGATGATATAGCTGTTTTTTCTGTATATTTTCTATTAAATAAAGATTTTATACTTCCCATAAATCCTGGTTCTTTCTCAAATCTCCTATAAGATTTAGTCAGTTCATTAAGTTCAATAATACTCATTTTTATTGCCTCCATATCTTGTATTTTCTACAAAAAAAGTCCACAGGTATTCATATCTGCCTTTTTATGTGGTATTATTTACCTACACAAAAACAGAAAACTCCTGTGGACTAGAAAATTTAATCTTTTCTATTTCAACATAATTATATTTAAAATAACACTATGGAAAATTAATAAAGGTGTAGCAGATTAAAGCCCACTACACCACAATTTAACAAAGTAATATATAATAATATTATTATTTGTTGTCATATGTTAGTTATCTATAAAGGCAGAACAAGACACAACAATTAAATGTATCAAAAATACACTTAAAAATTCTGATTAAACAGAATACCTATGCGTCTCCAACTATTTACTTGTTGGTTACCATTATATATAACTCCGACATCAAGCAAGACACTCCTTTACTAATATTATTGCTGATATTTTACCATAAAATTTTTTTATATTCAAGTATAATTTAAGATGCTCATATATTTAAATTTATTTTATTTCTTTACAATTGAAATTAAATTTCATTAATTGCTTTAATCAAAATTTAAAAATACATTATTTACATTAGAGATGATTACCCTATGCTTCTTCTTATAAAGTACACTATTGTACAAATCAGATGCAATTTTTTTAATTCTATATTATAATATTGTCACAAGCATCCAAATAAATAGTACTAACTAAAAGAATTATAAACTACAAATCTTAAGGGGTTACTCTATGGAAAATAATACAATACAAGAACAATTATGTGATTTATCAAAGAAAATCTGGCACATTTATATTTTAAATCCAGACGAGGATGGCTTACAATTTATCATGTCTTTATTAGATGATAATTTTACATTGTTTGGAACAGGAAAACATGAATTCTATACATCATTAGAGAACTTCATTATAAATCTTGAAAAAGACCAAATAGAATCAGAAGAAATAAATTTTAAAATTATAGATGAGTGGTACTCATGTACTAAAGTTACAAATGAAACTTTTATAGTATATGGAACTCTATGGGTAATAGAAGAAGAGTACTTAGAAAGAGACATATATGTAGAAATGGATACTCGATTTACTATGGTATATAAAGTTATAGATGGTAAAATCACACTGCTCCATATACACCATTCTATTCCAAACTTTGATCAGGTAAAAGATGAATACTATCCTAAAACAATAACTGAAAAAGCAAAAGAAGCTCTAGCTATGGCTAATGAATTTAAGTTGAAATCAGAAAAAGACCTTATGACTGGATTATATAATCGTCATTTTTTTGAAGTACATATAAAAGAAATGCTAGAAACTACTTCATGTGGGTATTTTTATATTTTTGATTTAGATAATTTTAAGCAAATAAATGATATATTTGGTCATATTAGAGGAGATGAAATATTAATACAATTTGCTAATGTTTTGACTAAAGTGTTTACCAATAATGCTATTATTGGAAGACTTGGAGGAGATGAATTTGCTGTATTTGAATATATCAATCAGTCTAAGGAAGATGTTGAAAATAAAGCAAAAAAAGTTGCAAAGTTATGTTCTGATATCAATTCTTGCTCTATAGGCATATCAAGACTAGAAAGCAACTTAGATACGTTTCAATCTTTATATAAACAATCTGATTATGCTCTATATTATACAAAGAGAAACAACAAAGGAAATTTTAGTTGGTTTTAAGATTAAATAATTTCAGATGCATGAAGGGGTGATAAGATTTGATTACCACCCTTTTCATTTGTATAATGTTTTATAATTTTTACTAAAATTGCCACCAAAATTACATTGTTTTGGCAATTCGGTGGCAATACAATATATTATTGATATATACTTCCTACAAATGTTACTATGCTTGATTATCTTAGCTACAGTTTCTACATATTTTAAGGATACCAAAATATACTTGTTGAATTTGGAACTCCAGTGTATTTCATAAAGAACCACCTATGAATGTAATTTTTTAGGCTCTTCTGCCTGCATTTTGTGAATTTAAATCTGCCTTCCACCATCAAATTTATAGCAATTCGCAACTCGCCTTCCGCTCTACAATCCCAATAAAAATTCATTTAAAAACTAAAAATAATAAAAATATTTTATCTGTAATTCGTTGCATTATTTTCTAACTACCCATTATCGTAACCTTTAGATAATTAATTTTAAGTTTTCTAAATTTTACAATTTCTATATACAACACATTATAGCTTCTTTTAATAGTAATTGGGTTATAAAAACCTTATTGTAATTACCTGCTTTTAAATAGTGTAACATAGCATTTATACTATATTAAACCAATAAACCACCTTCTGTCGTTTATTACTTAGAACATCTGTACATTCGATGCCAGCCAAATCTAGTTAGACTCTGAATGATACTATATAATTTCTGCATTTCTCATCATAGACATTAGCTATGATAAATTTTCCATAAACATTTACAATACTCTTATTTCTGTTGATTCTCCTCTCTTCCAATGCTATATAATATAGTTTGAAACAAAAAAGTATCTATTGACATTAAAATCGTTAAGTTTCTTTGCCCTCCCGAATCTCACAAATAGGTTTGACTGTTTCAATTTACTCAAGTCAATACCTTCACCTTAAATACCTAAAATTTCTTGTAAGCATTTATAGGCTAAATCAGGAGTGCTAATATCAAGCATCAAAAATATCTTTCCTTTTCTATTATATATTTTCTAAAATCTCTATTTTACATGCAATACTCTTTTCTTTACTATCTTTAATTGATTTCATCTCAGTTCACTCCATTTTATAATACCATTATTAATTGGAGTGTAAACAATTTTTATCACAGTTTTAACCAAATGATAGATTAATAAAACCCAATATAACCATGTTGAAACTGATAATAACACTTTGAACCTACACTATCTGTTTCATATACTCAAGGTTAGATTCAATTCTATGTTTTAGAAAAATATAATCATTCATATTATAGATTATATTTTGTTCTTTTAATTTTCATCCAAAATCATCTAGTCTTTGAATAACATCCAAAAGTTCTTTACCTCTATTACACTCCCCAATGCATACTGTATGGAAACAATATAATAAATTTTCGTTATACTTGTTTTCTTTTTTTTCTAGGACAAAAAACAATAATTAAAATCCTGCTGTGAATATCTCACATGCTCCTGAAATATATCTGTAGATTTAGTTAATTGATACACAACTCCTAAATATTCCTACCTTTCAAAATAATCAGTACTATGGTTGTGATAGTAAACATTCTTTGCAAATATTGTCTTTATTTTCTACTGAAAAAGTCAGTATCAGAAACAGTATGCTGTCTCCTAAAATTTTATTAGTCATCCTTTTTAAAATATAAAATTTTAATTATCATATTTAATTTTTGATTCATTTCTTATTAATCAAGGTAATACTTGATTTATAGTTATATTGATAGAATTAGAAAAATCATACATCCTTTTTATATACCCAATTATATTTTGGAAAATAAAATATCTGGTTATTTATATTTTTTATTGAGAAATCACATGAGCATTTTCAAATGTAATCCATCTTCTTAAATTCATCTATATACTGTGACTTATAAAGCTGGAGTTTTTGTTCAAATGATGAGACTACAAAACAGTTTTTTTAATTTTCTCTGATTTTTATTATCAAAAAAACAACAAACACAAGACATTCTAACCTCATACTTCGTGTATCATTAAATAGATTTTTAAAACTACATTAATTATAACTGTACTTATCATAATCTTTAAGCGACTATTTATAGAAATTATTACGTTTACAGAATAAATCGATTAAAGCTATTAATGTATCTCTCAAAACAATATTTGACCAATCACATATGGACTAAGAATAAGTATAATATTTCCTTCTACTATGTATAAAAAACCCTTCAAATACTTTCTATTTAAAATTTCATGTATCCCAAATAAACATAAGGGAATACATGAATTATCTCTATCCCTCGCAAATATAAATAAACTAAGAAAAGCAAACATATAAAAATCAATTTTACTTATATTTCTTGTTCTAAAGGAGTCAATTAATATCTCTCTTCTTTCCACTTTCTTTTTGTCTTTGAATTGCACAAATCTACCTTTCATAAGCATAGATATAAAAGATGTTAAAATGGAACTATTAATATTATAAGTTCCATAGATTCCCTCAGTTTATATCTAGAATTATTTTTACATTTCTATTTATCGATTTGAAACGCTATCCTTTTCACTCTATGACATTTTTGAAGTAACAAACACTTCTCAGATATTCAGATTTCAGAATTTCAAATATAATTTAAAGATAAATTCAATAAAAATTAAATTTATCCTAAAATCAGTTTACTTAGTATATTGATAGCTTTATCCTTTCTATGTTGAGGAACTTCATTACCAAGATAAGACGCTCGAATACATAAATCGTCGACATACTTATCTACTGTTTTAAGTGATTGAGATAAGATTCTTTCAAACTGCTGAGCAATGTTATGTTGTACTTCAAAATCAAGTGATGATAATAGCTCTTGGTAATTAAATTCACTAAATTTGATAAGCAAAAATTTTAATACTCCATCATTTCCTCTCCATTCATGTTTACTAATATATTCCATCATGTTTTTTATATTTATGAAATCATTTACAATCATGAGCATTTCAAAATTACTATTTAATATCAATTTATCAATTCCTATTTTATATTTTTGACAATCAAAGATATCGTATAATACCTTAATAAAGTACTCTTCTTTCATTACACCTCTTATTTTTGAGATTTCATTAATAAATTGAATCCTTATTTCATCATTTAGAAAGTTTATATCTTCTAATATTCTATAATAAAAACATCCATCTTTAAAAATATATTTAAATGATATAAAAGTCGCTAAACTCAAATATCTTCTTTCAGAACATGCCTTTACTATATTCTCATTTATTGGAGAATTTATATTGTGAAAAATCCAATTAATTAAATCATAAGAAATTTTATGACCTATATTGACATTTGCTATGGCTTCAGCAACAAAATCCACATTCTGTTTTCCAAGAATGTTATCTTCATAATGTCTAGATGAAATTAGGTTTTTAAAAAAGACTATTTCTTCCCTCCATTTTGAATAATCTGATCCTGTATATAGAATACGATAAGTAATAAAAAACATAATATATTTTTCTTCCATGAACTCACCTAATTTATTTATAAAACTTCGGTTAAGTTCATTATTCTCCAACTCAATAAAGTAATGTAACAGTTTATACTTGAGTAATCTTTTTAATTCTTCTCTAAAATTTATATAAGTCCTACATGTATCCTCTCCCTGTATTTGATTAAAATTCCTCTTTTCTTGTTTGCAAATTTTAATATCTAATGTATCCGCGATTTTTCTACTATCCATTTGCAAGATTATTTCTTTTTTCTTATTGAAAACTTTTATTATAAACTTACAATATTGTTCAATTATTTTTTCTCGCAATAATTCTGTACAATAATAATCACTACTTTTGAACAAATGATCTAGCATCTTCATCATTTGAAGGTTACGAACTGAGTTGCATAATGAAATAATATCTTCTTGAGAAAAAATGGCTTTCCAAATTGCTGTAGGAAGATCTAAAAAATTAATTTCACCTAATAATGTATTGTCAGTTTTATAAACTCTCTCAAACATGGATGAAAATTTCTCTTTATCATCACCAGATTCTTTTTTTATGAAATTGAACATAAAATCTTCTTGTTTTATATATATTTTTAGTAACTCTTCAAATTGTAGCTTAAGCTCACTTTTCTCATACTGATTCCAAAAATTCGAATTTATTAATCGTAAACTTACTAATTTATAATATGAGTTTTCCTTCTCTACCCTTTTGAAAATTTTCTTTAATGGAAGCAAAATCTTTTTATCTTTGCTTTCCCCAACCCATTGATACCATGAATATACATGGCATAATACTGAATATACCATTTCTTCCCTTTGTGATTTTTCTATATTTGATAAATCCACAAATAATATTTCTATAAAATCAAGATTCTTTGATTTTATTGTTTCGTTAAATACAAACTGATACTCTTTTAAAATAGTTATTTTAATTTGCCTATTTATCCTATCTCTATCCTCTTGAACATAAAATAGCACATTACTAATCATTAATCCCTTTATAAATAAAACAATAAATTCCATTATAATGATTGTTATAGAAACATAAAAAAGTGACTCAGCATAACCATTATATTTACTCAGTAAAAATATTTTCTTGAAATTTAAAATTGAATAAACAGATAAATATAAGAGTAACATCCTAAATAATTCCGAATTGAACATCCTATATTCAATGCTGTCCATAATAATTAATTTTGTTTTACTTTTTCCCCAATAAAGATCCCGATTATTCGCTGATGAATAACTAATTAAGAATTGTATAAATGAAATAAATATTCCATACATAGTATAAATAGCTACAGTTAAAACTATTGGATCGCAATTTAAAGGAATTCGCATAAACTGCGTTTTTTCTTGAAGAACAGTAAATATGAACAGTAAAATCATCGCTATATATTTAATGAGAAAAGTTATTAGACTACTCATTGTAGGATATTTGATTTCAAATTCTCTTTCTCTAAATCTAAACCTTATTCTCGTCATTTTTTTATCTATCAAAATAAAAAGTAAATATATAACTATAGTACATATAAAAATAATTAGTATATTATCCATTTAGTCCCCCTTACTACATATATATTACTGCTTACTACAAATCTGCTTATAATGCATTTTCTCAACTAGATTTCTTTACATTTTAATTAATATTAAGTATCACCATAATTCTCCAAGAACATATCTTGAATTCTCCTAAATAACTCTAGATAAATTGTGATTTTTTAAGTTTGAAATACCTATTATTGTTTGATTCAAATTTTCATATATTTCATGACAATGATTTATAGCTCTAATAAATGGTGCGTCTGTTTCAACAAGTAATTTATATTCTGGTATCTTCTGAATCACTCTTTTTCCTCCTACTATAGTAATTATTTTGCTATTGGAACCCCCAACTCTATAACTTGTCTTAAAGGCATATTTTTCACATTTTAAGAACTTCTTTAATGCATACAATCTAAATGTATATTCCTTTGGCAATTCACCATTCATTTCATAAAATGATATATATGAAAAATCCATTCTTATTTCGGTATTATAATCTATATTTTCTGATTCCTTAATTTTCCCTCTTTTTAATAATAATTCTGCTATACTAATCCTATATTTTAAGTCCATTACATGTATTTTTTCTTTTTTTCTATATAATTAGTAAGATTTTCGCCTAAAATCCAAATTTCATTGTTTATAGAATAATTTAATTCTTCAAATGCAATTGCACATCCTGCAAACATATCTATATCATCATAGAGGCTAATTATAGATTTAACTTTCTCTATATCTCCTTGCAAAAGTAAACTATAAGTGATATCAAAATTCTTAAATAGGATATGGACTCTAATCATGCATCCAATTCACTAATCATATCCATTGCCATGTATATGCCTAATCGTGATACATGTAGTCTATCAACTATATGTTAAAAGTTTCTATTATTCTTTTCTTCTTTTGAATATTATTTTATTGTTACAGAAGATGTAGCAAAAATTAATCTGTTCGCTCAGTATATTTAATTAATGAATTTGAATATATTTGTAATGTTAATTCATTTAATGAACTAAACTTTGATTTTCTCGAAATATATCTGGATATGATACTTTCAAATCCTAATTTTTAGCTAGTTCAATATTATCTAATATAATTTTTTTCACTCCAGCATCAGTAGCTCTACATTTAGTTAATAAATACAAAAGTTTATGTGCATCTAACTTATAATTATTATTATAAATATCATCAATTGAGAAAGCACTTTTAATTCATTTTGATATAATTTCGTTTTTTCATCTTCGATTAATGAAATATTAATATTGTTTATAGTATAAATTGAATCCAAAATTTCATTTAGTTTTTGAGTCTTCTCTAGAAAAATATGAAAATATTTAATAGAATAATCATAATCAAATCACTTATTATAAAGAGTTCCAGCAATTTTTGTTATTGCTAACTCACTATTTTTAATTGTTGTTTTTAAATAATTTTCAAAGTCTTTATCTCTAAAGGTTATAATCCCATTTCCTAAATAAATACTAATCAAATATTCAAAGCATGCACTTTCCAATTTTTCAATATTATAATCAGTAGAACTTGTAATAATATCAACTGGAATTGGTCTTTGCAATTCAACTAATGATCTACACAACTCTTCAAAATATATTATCTCTGAAGTTATTCTAGTATCTATCTTTTTTATTGATTTTTTGAATATCCCATTCAAGTCTTTTCCATTTGGGTTGAGATATTGCAACACTTCCTCAATAGTATAAGATATCTTAGAAAAAACATAGTATTGAACCTTTGTATTTTTACTGGTAAGTTTTTTTACTTCTTCACATTTAGAACCTGATACATTTTCATAAAACATATCAATGTAATTACGTTGCTCTTCCTTATTAAATCCTTCTAACTTAATCATAGTTGTTCCATAAGGTAATTCAAAATTTTCTAATCGTTCTGTTCTTGATATAACTAAAATTGAAATATTTTATTGTAAAGTAATTTTCAAGAGTTTGTCTGCAAAACAAGTATCTCCTAATACTTATGATACTGAATAACTATTGTCAACCGCATCTAATACTAATAATATAGCTGCTGCTTTATTAATTACTTTTACATAATTAGATGCTTGTTTAAGTATAATAAAAAAATTTCTTAAATAGTCACTTTCATCTAAATTAGTTTTAACAAGAAATGGCGTGTAATAATTTTAATGCTAATTCATTTCTTAACTGTACTATAGCATTTTTGTATGTATGAATATAATCCACCACCAAGACAATCATATAATAATACTAATGAGCCAATTGGCAATTCACTTCTAAATCATACACTACTGTAGCCTTACCTATTCCGCCAGTTGCATGTAAACAAATATATTGATTTCTACTAATAATTATTTCTCTGACAATATCATCACTAATATTTCTCTTAATATGTTTTTGTGGTTTTATTACTTGTGAATTATAAGGAAACAAACCATTTGAAATTGTATTAAAGAAATTTGCCATAGTATTTTTGTCAATTGACACTGTATCATTTTCCTCTGGAGACATTTATTTTTTATAAATTGCATTAGCTTATCATAATTATTTTTCAAATTTAACACTCCCAATCTAACCAAAGAACTAATTACCTCTGATTCATGTATATCTCTTATGTCACTTCCACATTCAATCAAATCAATACATTTTAAAAAATCTACAAATTCTATGGTACTCAACTTTGACTTTTTGTAAAATGACTTTAAATACTCATGATTTTCTTTAGGTAGTGCATGCTTTAAACTGAGATAATTTTTACAATCATTCTTTTCAATTTCTTCATCACAATTATCTATAAGCTTTTTAAAGTTCTCTTCTATAGTTCTATTGATTACTAATTTTAGCCTTAATTTTTCTATATCTTTAGGATACTTTTTTTAAAATCTTTATATATCTGTGCTAGTCATTGAATAATTGAATTAGCTTTTCTTGAATTTGTAGATACTGATAAAGACGAAAGTATCCAAGGTAAATCACCATGTGAAATACTATATTTTAATTGAGAAAAAATCACTCTACTTGCATCTTCATATTTTTTCCTTCAAAATACTCAGCAACATCTATTGATAATAATGACTTTTCATCATCTTCAATACTTGTTCCTTCTACATAGAATGCTTCCAGCTCTGTACCAGGTTCTAACAATTGAAGTGATTTTTTAGCAGACCAAATGAAATGAAAATTATCTCCTTTATTTGACTCCCTTGCTTCTGTTGCTTCCTTCATAGTAAATTAACCTCTCTCATCTCACAATATTTTAATAAATTATTATATTTTTCAAAACTTACTTTATATATCTATAATAAGTTCTAATTTTAATATTCTACAAAATTCTAAGTATTCCTCTTCATTTCCCACAAGTATACCAAAATTCATTTGTATTTCTTCATATTATATAAATATCAATTAAATAGAATGATTTTATTTCTTTTTTTAATAAAGATAAAAGTTTCTTATTTTTTTGTTGTATACTAACTACTTTCCCCCTGATTGTTTACACAAAATAGGTGCTCATTTCTGAACGTCCAGACATAAAAAAAAGATACTGTTTTCACAGTATCTCATAACTTTTAATTTTATTCTATCTTAACCCTCCATATCGATAACCACAGAAACATTAATATATTTTTTCAACTGTTCATTACCAATTTTATCATCTTCATTTTTAAAAACAAAATGGTTCAAGAAATGCCTAAAATTAAAACTTTCTACATAGTTTTTCTTTGTATCAAAACCACATTTTCCACATGCTTATCATTGTCCAAACCTATTCATCAAAACAGTAAGTCTAATTAATCATAATTACCTAAGCTCACTTTCCCATTATATAGTTATAATTTAATCTATCTATAAAGTTAATATCTTTTTCTTCTTCAAAACTCAACGCGGTTATATCTAAATGGTATCTACTGATTTTCTCTAAAAATTCACTTATTTGAATTTCCTTTTCCACTAGATTAGATGAAAAAGTTGAATATAACAGTAAAAGATCAATATCATTCGAAAATTTACTCGGGTTCAAAATAGATCCAAAAATATAAACCTCATCAAATTCATCAAACAACATAATGTTATCTATTATTATATTGATAATAATATTATTATTTGATTTTATTGACATATCTGTAAAAATCCTCAATTGTAAGCAAAGTAACTCCAAATGTATTCGCTAAATCATAGGCCTCTTGTGAAATACAGAACTGCCCATTCCAATTATGTAAATTTACAATTACAGAGTTTGGTTCAGGAGACATTTTGGTCAGAAAGACCTTGCTCAAACAATATTCATAAACAAAAAATATACTTACACCATTTACAATAATTTCTCTTAGCATAATTGGATCTTTATAGATAAAATTAATGTTTCTAGATTTCAGATATTTCAAAGCAAAATTTAAGCTTTCTAATCTAACACCTGTTTTTATAAAACACTTGTTATCAAAATATAATTGTCTTAACCTAGGTGTATCCGTCAAAACTACTTTATCATCATCCTTCAATAAAATGTATGGTTCATCTATTCCTAATAAAATTTCCTCTATTCTATTCTGTTTTTGCATAATTTTTAAAAAACCTTCCAATGACTCAGTAGACGGCATAAGATGTTCTTTTACAGGTACAATCCCAAATATTGAATTAATCTTTTCTGGAAAAAGTACTGCTCTATTTTTTTCTTCGTCCAATCGAGTACATATAAATTCATTAATATGAGTAATGAATTTACGAACCACTTCTAAATTAGAATACCCTTTCTCTGAATGGTTTTGAAATAGGTTCATATTATTTTCAAGTAATAACTTTAATTTTTCATTACTTGATAATGCTTGAGGTTCAAATTTATCCCATAATGCTTTTTTATCTCCTAAAAAATAATTCTCATAAATATACTTGTTTTCATTCAATAAAGGACTAACTACCTTTTTAAGTTCTTCAAAGGAACCATACTTAGTAGAGAAAAAAGACTCTAGTTGCTTTCTTCTATTTTCTTTCCACTTTTTTACGGTTTCTTCACTTAATGAATTAATCTTGTCAAACTTCTTATGGCAATTAGGGCATAAAATAATTAAATTTTCGTACGAATTATCTTCTGTTTCAAAGTAGGGAGCAATATGAGCCTTTTCCATAATATCATTATCTTTTATAAATAAATTTTCTTGGCAATCTGGATTCATACACTTTCCCATTGATTCAGCATATAATCTTCTTTTTACATTTTCATTTATTGACTTTCTATTCATTTTATTTCCCCAAAAAAAGATTAATATATTATATAGAATGCTATTTAATAAAGTCCCTTTTTATTTCAACATTTTAAAATACTTCAAAGCAACCAAAATAGCTTCTTCTTTTTCAACCGAGCACTTCAGAACTTTCTGATTTTCATTTCTTGATATATTGTAATTCTCCCTAACTTCTAAACCATGCTTCCTCTTAACTTGCGCAATATAAAGTGTAGACACCTTAAATCCATACTTTTTAAAAACAGAGTTTTGGATTTGCTCATATGTTGCTTTACTCTATGCATTTGTTAAGTCCATATCATCCATTGGAAATTCCACACTAATATGCTTCTTTGAATCAAGTTTGGAAAGCAACGCTACAGTTTCCACATGTGTAGAATGAGGGAACATATCTACAGGTTGTGCCTCAATACATTTAAATCCATGCATATTTAGATAATTTAAATCCCTTGCTAAAGTAGAAGGATTACAAGAAACATAAACAATTCTCTCAGGATTCATTGAAACAATTGTCTCTAAAACCTTTTCGTCACAACCCTTTCTAGGTGGGTCTACAACTACAACATTAGCAGTCTTACCCTCACTATACATCTTAGGAACAACCTCTTCTGCCTTACCCACATAGAATTCAGCATTATGTATATTGTTTAATCTAGCATTTACCTTAGCATCTTTTATAGCATCTTCTATAATTTCTATTCCATAAACTTTTTTAGCCTTTTGCGCTAAAAATAAAGATATTGTACCTATACCACAATAAATATCAAAAACAGTATCAGTATCCTTTAAATCTGCATATTCAAGAGCTTTATCATATAATACCTTAGTTTGTATAGGATTTACTTGGAAAAATGACAATGGAGAAATCTCAAATACTAAATCTCCTATATAATCATTTATTTTACCATCTCCATACACAACTATATTCTCTTTTCCAAGAATGGCATTTGTATTTTTTTCATTTATATTTACAACTAAAGTCTTAAATCCAGGTATATTTTCCTCTAATACTGAAGCTAATTCTTTAAGATATGGAAGTCTGTTTCCATTAGCAACTAATACAACCATTACTTCTTTAGTTGTAAATCCAATTTTTGTCACCAAATGTCTAATTACTCCAGTCTGAGACTTTTCATCATATATGCTTACCTTATAAGCTCTTATATACGTTTTTATTATCTTAACAATTTTATCATTTAGTTCATGTTGTATTACAC
Organism: Clostridioides sp. ES-S-0049-02; assembly: GCF_020658465.1. NCBI lineage: Bacteria > Bacillati > Bacillota > Clostridia > Peptostreptococcales > Peptostreptococcaceae > Clostridioides > Clostridioides sp. ES-S-0049-02. The sequence goes on along the minus strand of NZ_JACVWG010000012.1, from coordinate 35,954 downwards.
ATTTTTCTGTCGATATTACATCGTGAGTCTTCTTTTTGTAAAAACCAATAATAGGAACTCCATTGTTCTTTTGTATTGGAAATTGAGCTTTATTTCTATATCTATATGGCTTCTCCATGCCTATAGTATCATGAACTACCACATCATCCAACTTACCTATTCTTGTAAGCACTTGTTTAACTTCATTTGTTTTCATTTCAAGTTGTTTATTATAGTCTAAATCTTGTATTTGGCACCCTCCACAATCCTTAAGATTGTCACTACACACTCTTTTTACTCTAAATGGAGACTTCTCTATTATTTCAACAATGTCTCCTACAGCATAATTTTTCTTGACCTTATTAATTTTAACTTTAACTTTATCTTGTATTAATCCGCCCTCTACAAAAACTGTAATACCATTGTACTTTCCAACGCCTACTCCAGCCTGTCCAATGTCTACTATATCTACAATATACATCTCGTTTTTTGAAAGCATAAATCACCCTCCAATCACTATATTAAATTTAAATTCTTACAAATTCTTTTCTTTAAATATATATTAAAATCTTGCTATTAACTAAACTATATTTTTTACTAAGCTACAATATTTTATTTTACCAAAAAAAAAGGAGCTTATAAAGCCCCTTGACAAAATAAATTTATTATTTTCTTATAAAACTCTAGTTGAACCTCTATATATTACACCTCTTGATGCATCCACTGTTACAACTTCTCCATCTTTTACTAGATTAGTTATATCATTTGCAGACACAATAACTGGTATATCTAAATTTATTCCTACGATAGCTGTATGTGATGTCATTCCACCATTTTCAGTTACTACAGCTCCTGCTTTCTCTATATAATTGTTCATTTCAGCATCAGTAGCTGTAGAAACTAATATATCTCCTTTATTGAAGTCTACACAAGTATCTCCATTTTTTATTATACGAACTTTACCTTCTACTGTTTGATTACCTACACCTATACCTTGAACAATTTCTTCACTTATTACATGAACCTTTATTAAGTTAGTAGTTCCGCTTACTCCTACTGGTACTCCAGCAGTTATAACCACTAGTTCTCCATTATCTATATAATCTGCTTGTCTAGCTGCTTCTATTGCTTTTTCTATAACTTCATCTGTATTTCCTGCAACAGAAGATTTAACTGGATAAACTCCCCATGTAAGAGCTAGTTTATTCATAGTTTTTTCATTATTTGTAGTAGCTATTATTGGAGATTTTGGTCTAAATTTAGACACCATTCTAGCAGTATAACCTGAAGAAGTAGATGTTATTATAGCTGATGCATCTAAATCTACAGCTGTTGTACAAGTAGCATGGCTTATTGCATCTGTTACTGTAACATTATTAGTACCATTTTCCTTTAACAATCTATCATAATCCAAAGTTTCTTCTGTTCTTTTTGCTATTGTAGCCATCATTTTTACAGCTTCTACAGGATATTTCCCAGCAGCAGTTTCTCCAGATAACATTATTGCATCTGTTCCATCATATATAGCATTAGCTACGTCTGTAACTTCTGCTCTTGTTGGTCTTGGATTTCTTATCATAGAATCAAGCATTTGTGTAGCAGTTACAACTGGTTTTGCTAATTCATTGCATTTTTTTATCATCATTTTCTGAACTATTGGCATTTCTTCAGTAGGTATTTCAACACCTAAATCACCTCTAGCTACCATTATACCATCAGAAACTTTTAATATTTCATCTAAGTTTTCTACACCTTCTTGATTTTCTATCTTAGATATAATTTGTATATCAGTTGCATTGTTATTTTCTAAAATTTCTCTTATTGCTAGTACATCAGATGCTTTCCTTACAAATGAGGCAGCTATATAGTCTATACCTTGGCTTATTCCAAATTCTATGTCGCTTATATCTTTAGGAGTTATTGCTGGTAAATTTATTTTTACACCAGGCACATTTACACCTTTATGATTTTTTACTATTCCAGAATTTTCAACGATACATACTATATCTTCGCCATTTATTTCTTTTACTCTTAAACCAACTAAGCCATCATCTATTAGTATAGAATCTCCTACTTTAACATCTTCCGCAAGACCCTTATAACTTACTGTACATATTTCTTTAGTTCCTACAACATCTTTCATAGTTATAGTAAATTTTTGTCCTTCTTCTAAAGATACCTCTGGGTCTGCAAAATTACCTGTTCTAATTTCTGGACCTTTAGTGTCTAATAATATAGCAACTGGTTTATTTAGTTTTTCTCTAACTTTTTTTGCCATATCTATTCTTTCCTTGTGTTCTTCATGTGAACCATGGGAAAAGTTAAATCTGCACACATTTAGACCATTTTGCATAAGTTGAGTTAAAACTTCTTCACTTTGTGATGCTGGCCCTAGTGTACAAACAATTTTTGTTTTCTTTACATTATTTAACATATTTGCTCCTCCTGAAATATTATTTCACAGATTTATTTTAAATACTAAGATTTATATAGATAATATTTTTGCCATTTCATAAGCTTCTTTATCAAAAACCTTCTTTTGAGATAAAGCTTCACTTATTTCTAAGTCAATTATTTTGTTTTCTTTTATTCCGACAACTCTAGCTGACTTTCCATCTAGTAGTAATTCTACAGCTCTTACACCAAGTCTGCTTGCTAGTATTCTATCAAATACAGTTGGGCTTCCTCCTCTTTGAACATGACCTAATACAGTTACTCTTAAATCTGCTCCTGATTCTTTTTTAAGTTCCTTCTCTAAATCGCTAGCACTTCCAACTCCTTCTGCCAACACGATTATACTATGTCTCTTACCTCTTTTTTGAGTAGTCTTTAATCTTAAAGCAACTTCATCTACTTTAACCTCTACTTCTGGTACTATTATAGTTTCAGCTCCTCCTGCAAGACCTGCATATAAGGCTAAATCTCCACAGTGTCTTCCCATAACTTCTACTATATTAACTCTTTCATGAGATGATGATGTATCTCTTATTTTACCTATAGCATCTATAATAGTATTCATTGCAGTGTCAAATCCTATAGTGTAATCTGTATATGCTAAGTCATTATCTATAGTTCCTGGTATACCTATAGCTGGAAATCCTAAGTCACTAAGTTTTTGAGCTCCTGTAAATGAACCGTCTCCTCCAATTACTACTAAGCAGTCAATTTTATACTTTTTAAGAATTTTTACTGCCTTTAATCTACCTTCTTCTGTTTTGAATTCTTCACATCTAGAAGATTTTAATATAGTTCCTCCTCTGTGTATAATATCCCCAACAGAAGATAAGTTCATTTCAGTTAAATCTTCTTCCAACAATCCCTTATATCCTCTATTGATTCCATATACTTTGCATCCATAATATATTGCTGACCTTACAACCGCTCTAATTGCAGCATTCATTCCTGGAGCATCTCCTCCACTTGTTAGTAATCCTATAGTTTTCATTTTTTACCTCCTTGGATTTTATGTCAAATTTTTATTATAATCATTCTTATCACATCTTAATGGACTTTTTTCGTCCCTATATCATTTTTCAATCCCATCAAGACTAAAAAAATTAAATGTCCTTAAATGTCCATTTTGTGATATTATATCACAAAACGGACAATATTTTTCATATTATTATAATATATTTAGATTTTTATCCAAAAAATTAAGCTTTTATCTTTATGTTATCCTTAGGAAGTAATCTTTCTAAATTGTTTATAAATTCATCACATATAAAGGTGGATACTCCTGTCATTTTATATGCTTTGCGCTTACCATTTATATTTTCATCCATAGGATATAAGTATATACTGTCATTGCCTGGATATTGCTTTGCTATTTCTATAATATTGTAAGTTGTATCTGTGTCAGACATACTATCTATTTTTAAATACAGTTTTTTTCCACTTTCTAACTTCACATTTTGTACATTTTTAGTTCTTACTGAATTATATTTTTTAGCTTCAAAGTCAGTATTGTCTTTTATATCTTTTATTTCTCTAGCTATAAGTTTTGCATTTTCGCCTTCTTTTATACTTAATGTTCCTTTTACATAAATTATATTATCTTCGTTTAAAATAACATTATATTTTTGTAATAACTGAGGAAAAACTATTATTTCTATAGCACCATATAAATCTTCTAACTCAATAAATGCCATAATTTCATTTCTTTTTGTGGTTTTTATCGTTTTATTTACAATCATTCCACCCATTATTGCATCAGTTTCATTCATTTGTATATATGACTCTTCATCCTCTTTTAATGAATTTAACTTTCCATTATCTATAGATGTTTTTTCTTGTAATTCTTTTTCAAATTGCGATAAAGGATGCCCACTTACATACATTCCCAGAACTTCTTTTTCAAGATTAAGTTTCTCTCTTTCTTCATATTCTGGTCTTTTAGGTAAATTATATATTTGTTGAAAGTCACTATCTTCTTCACTATCTCCAAAAGCATCAAATAATGAAATTTGACCTTGAACATTTTTCTTTCTGTCCATAGAAACACTTTCTAATAAAGTTTCATAACCAGCCATCAGACTAGCTCTATTTTCACTTATATTATCAAAAGCTCCACATTTTATTAAGCTTTCTATTACTCTTTTATTTGTATCTTTTTGGTCTAATCTCTTAACTAAATCAACTAAGTCTATAAATAATCCCTTAGACTCTCTCTCATCAATTATATTATTTATTATATTTACACCAACATTTTTTACAGCAGCCAGACCAAATCTTATGTTGTCACCTTCAACCGAGAATTTTGAAAAACTTTTATTTATGTCTGGTGGCAACACATCTATATCTAATGCTTTACATTCTCTTATATATTCAACTACCTTATCAGTATTTCCCATAACACTAGTTATTAAAGCTGCCATAAACTCAACAGGATAATATGTTTTTAAATAAGCTGTCTCATATGCTAAAACTCCATATGCAGCTGCATGTGATTTATTAAATGCATAACGAGCAAAATCTATCATGTCATCAAATATTTTATTGGCTATTTCCTCTTCTACACCATTTCTAACACACCCTGCAATTTCTATGTTGCCATCTTCATCAAATTTCCCATGAATAAAATATTGTCTTTCTTCTTCCATTACATCCATTTTTTTCTTACTCATGGCTCTTCTAACCAAGTCACTACGACCATAACTATATCCACCTAAATCTCTAACAACTTGCATAACTTGTTCTTGATATACCAAACATCCATATGTAACTTCCATTATTGGTTTTAATTTCTCATGTAAGTATGTTACATCTTTTGGATTACTTTTATTTTTTATATACGCAGGTATAGAGTCCATTGGACCTGGTCTAAATAGGGATATTCCCGCTACAATATCTTCAAAATTATCTGGTTTCAGTTGTTTCATAAAACTCCTCATACCAGCACTTTCCAACTGAAACACTCCTAAAGTATTTCCAGATGAAAGCATTTCATATACCTTTGGATCATCATAGTCCATCTTTGAAAAATCTATATTTTCAGTGTAATTTTTTATTGTTCTATTCTTTTCTATTAAATCAAGTGCATCTCTTATAACTGTAAGTGTTCTTAATCCAAGAAAGTCCATCTTTAAAAGACCAAGTTCTTCAAGTGTTGTCATAGTAAATTGAGTTGTGATTGCATCTTGATGCTTGTACAGAGGTACATACTCATCTACAGGATTTTTGGATATAACAACTCCTGCTGCATGAGTGGAAGCATGTCTTAACATTCCCTCTATTTGCTTTGATATATTGATTATCTCTTTTGTTTCAGGGTCTTGGTCATATAAATCCTTAAGGTTTGGATTTGTATCTAATGCCTTATCTATAGTCATTCCTAAAGCAAATGGTATTTCTTTAGCTATCTTATCAACCTTATTGTAGCCTATATCTAATACTCTTCCAACATCTCTTATTGCGGCTTTTGCACCCATTGTTCCAAAAGTTATTATTTGTGCAACATGGTCATCACCATATTTTCGCTTTACATAGTCTATAACTTCTTCTCTTCTTTCATAGCAAAAATCTATATCTATATCTGGCATAGATATACGTTCTGGATTTAGAAAACGTTCAAATAGGAGAGAATATTTTATTGGGTCTATATCAGTTATCTTAAGTGTATATGCTACTATTGAACCTGCCGCACTACCTCTACCTGGTCCTACTATAATATTATTTTCTTTAGAGAAATTTATAAAGTCCCAAACTATTAAAAAGTATTCCACATAACCCATTTTTTCAATTACATCTAATTCATAGTTTAATCTATCTAGTATCTCACTATCAGGATTATCATATCTTTCTTTTAATCCATTAAAACACAATTCTCTTAAATAAGTTTCTGGTGTATATCCATCTGGAACATCATATTTAGGAAGATGTATAGTATTAAAATCAAACTCTACATTACACATATCGGCTATTTTTACAGTATTATCAATAGCCTCTAGTGCATATGGGAATAACTCTTCCATTTCTTCTCTTGATTTCAGATAAAACTCATCACTTCCAAATCTCATTCTATTTGGGTCATTTACTGTTTTACCCATTTGAATACACATAAGAACATCATGTATTTTTGAATCTTCTTTATTTACATAGTGAACATCATTAGTAGCAACTAGTGGAATACCAGTCTCTTTTGATAATTTCACTAATCCAGAATTCACTTCTCTCTGTTCTGGTAAATTATGGTCTTGAATTTCTAAAAAGAAATTTTCTTCACCAAATATATCTTTGTAATCAATGGCAAACTTTTTTGCTTTTTCATAATTTCTATTCATCAAAGCACGTGCAACATCTCCTGCAAGACATGCAGAAAGTGCTACAATCCCTTCACAATGCTTTCTAAGTTCTTCCATATCGACTCTAGGCTTATAGTAGAAGCCTTCTACATATGAAGTTGAGACTATTTTTATCAAATTTTTATAGCCTTCCATATTCTTAGCTAACAAAACTAAATGTCCTTGATATTTATCATAATTAGGGTCTTTATCTCTTAATCCACGTGCAGCTGTATAAACTTCACACCCTATAATTGGTTTTATTCCTTCTTTTATAGCTGTTTTATAAAAATCTATAACACCAAACATACAGCCATGGTCAGTAATAGCAATTGAACTCATATTTAATTCTTTAGCTCTTTTTATAAGTTTTTTCACCCTCGAAAATCCATCAAGTAAACTATACTCGGTATGTACATGAAGATGAGCAAAATCTTTTTCCATTAAATCACCTCCTGTTTTATAAATTTAATTTTACCACAAATACATGTCTTAAAACAAAAACAGAGACTTTTATCTCAAAATAGGAATTAACTTCCACCTATAACCCTATATGTTGAAATTAATTCTTATTTTGAGATTGTCCCCTCAAATTTATTATAATGATTTTTTTTTCAAGTCTGTTGCGATTTCTTCTATTTTTCTAAGTCTATGATTGACACCAGATTTTCCTATTGGCGGGTCTAACATCTCTCCAAGCTCCTTGAGAGTCATATCTTCATACTCAATTCTAATCTTGGCTATTTCTTGTAAATTTTCTGGTAAGCTACTAATCCCTATAGTTTCTTGTATTAGTCTAATATTTTCTACTTGTCTTACGGCTGCATTTACTGTTTTAGAAAGGTTAGCTGTCTCGCAATTTACTATTCTGTTTACATTATTTCTCATTTCTTTTACTATTTTAGTATTTTGGAGACTTAAAAGAGCGTGGTGTCCTCCTATAATACTTAATAAATCGGATATTTGTTCACTCTCTTTAAGATAAACAACATAATTATTTTTTCTAGCCACAATTTTACTATTAAAGCCTAAAGAATTTATAAGTTCTTTTAATGAATCTGCAAAATCCTCATTGTTAGTTACAAATTCCATATGATAGTTTTTTTCTGGATCACTTATAGAACCTCCACCAAGAAAAGCTCCTCTTATAAAAGCTCTTTTACATCCCTCATGTTTAACCAAACTTTCTGGAACTCTATTTATAGTAAAAAATCCCTCTTTTTCTTCCAATACACCTAATTTTTTTAATAACATTTCTGAACCCATTTCACTTGTTACCATTAATACATAACTATTATTTCTCTTTAACATTTGATTTTTATTTACAGAAATTGTAGTATTTATGCTGAAATTCTTTTTTAATAACTTAAAGACTTTACGGGCTATTGAGTTTAATTCTGTTGTTATTTTTAAATTTAGTTTTTTATATCCAACAATTTGTATACTTCCCCCTGATTTAACTAGAGCTGACAGTTCAGCTATATTACAACATTCATTCTCAGATACAATTCTCGCTAGTTCATTTTTGGTTTCAGTTGAAAAAGACATATATATCACCCATTAACTAATTTTTCTTTAACCTTTTTTTTATTTCCTGCAAGGCAACCTTTATTATTTCCTTTTCATCATCATACCTAGCTAGGTCTACCACTCTATCTAGATGGATAAATTTAGCATCAATAAAGCCTTCCTCTTTTTGTGGAATAGTATCCATATTTTTTGCTTGCATTAAGTACCAAAAAACTGTTTTATGAACTGCTCTATTTTCATCCCAGTTTTCTTTGAATGTATAGTGTATTTCACCTAAATATTTCAATATATCTGCTTTTACTCCAGTTTCTTCGCTTACTTCACGTAATGCTGCCTCTTGGTTATTTTCCCCTTCTTCTACTTTTCCTTTGGGTAGCACCCAATCTCCATTGAACTTCCTTAGTAAAAGAATCGTATTGCCAAACAGGACTACACCACCAGCACTAACCTCTTCTCTCATCGATGTTCACTCCTTAAAACTAACATAATGATAAGGATTTCTACACTTTTTTTTAAAATCCTTTTTTACTAACTTTTGTTGTAATTATGATTTAGGGCTAACTCAATAACTATGTTAGATATATATTTTGCATCATGTCTTATATAATTATTTTTTATTTCAATCAAATTTTTTTCTACGGTTTTTATACCCATCTCTTTTAACTTATCTTTTTGTTTTTTATCTAGTAAAACCTGTTCTGCTCCATCTTGTTTATATAAATCAAGCATTCCTTCTGGCAATATTTCGTTATTTGCTATCACATAATCTATCAAATTATTGTCAGTATGCTTTATTATCGCATTAATATGTTCTAATACATTATATCCTTCTGTTTCCCCTGGTTGAGTCATTATATTTGATATATACACTTTTGGTGCTAGAGAGGCTTTAATGGCGTCTACAACACCATCTACAAGTAAGTTTGGTATTATACTAGTATATAAACTTCCAGGACCCATAATTATAATATCAGCATCATAAATAGATGCAATAACATCTCCTAATGGTTTAACATCTTTAGGATTTAAAAAAATCTCATCAATAGAACTTTTTTGATTTTTTGATTCTTCAGGTATACTAGATTCGCCATTTACTATTTCACCATTTTTTAATTTGGCAACTAAGTTTACATCTTCTAGTGTTACTGGCAAAACCCTACCTGTTATAGCAAAAATCTCACTTAATTTATACACAGCTTTTTCAAAGTTTCCATATAATCCATTCATAGCAGCTAAAAATAGATTCCCAAAACTTTGACCTTTTAAAAGTCCTTCTGTAAACCTATATTGCATAACTTCATTCATAGTTGGTTCTATATTTGCAAGTGCTAACAGGCAATTTCTTATATCTCCTGGTGGAAGCATTCCTAAGTCTTCTCTTAATACTCCTGAACCTCCACCATCATCAGCAACAGTAACAATCGCAGTTATATTCTGCGTAGAGTGTTTAAGCCCCCTCAGAAACACTGATTGACCAGTTCCTCCACCTATTACTACTACATTAGGGTCTCTATTTTCAATAACAGACCTCTGAAATAACCTTACTTTTTCATTCTTTGCTTTCTTATATATAAATAACGATACAATTAATGCAATCCAACCTAAAATTCCTACAATAATAAGTAATTTAGCCATGTTTGCCTCCATTATCGTAACATAGAGTCTCTGTGTTTTTTTACAACTCTATATCCTTTATTAGATAAATCCTCCGCTATAAGATTTGTTATAGTAACTGACCTATGTCTTCCACCTGTGCATCCAACACCAATTACTAGATGTTGTTTTCCTTCTTCTATATATTGAGGTACTAAGAAATGAATCATATCCAAAAGTTTCACATAAAATTCCTCACTAATTTTAGAATTCATGACATAATCTCTAACTTCTTTATCGTCACCAGTTTTAGATCTCAATTCTTCAACATAATATGGATTAGGAAGAAATCTTACATCAAATACTAAATCTGCATCCGCAAGTATACCATGTTTAAATCCAAAAGATACTACAGATATAGTTAAATTAGGATTATCTTCACCAGAAGAATATATTTTCTTTATTTCTTCTTTAAGGTCTTTTGGTTTCATATTAGTTGTGTCAATTATGCATGTAGAAAATCCCTTTAAAGGCTCCATTATTTTTCTTTCCATTTTTATACCTTCTGGAATTTGCATGTCTTTCGCCAATGGGTGATTTCTTCTTGTCATTTTATATCTCTTTAACAATACATCATCATTACAATCTAAATACACCATTTCATATTTATAATTTTCTTTTTCTAAGTAGTTTAAACTTTCATGAAGAGCTTCAAAAAACTTTCTTCCTCTTATATCTATACCTAGAGCAACTTTATCAATACTTGAATTTGGTTGATAACATAATTCTGCAAATTTAGTTATCAAAGCAGGAGGTAGATTATCTACACAATAAAATCCCATATCCTCTAAAGCTCTCATTGTTTCACTTTTTCCAGACCCTGAAAGACCTGTAACTATAACAAATTTCATTGCTAACTCCTCCTTTTTATCTTCTGTTTATTACACTTTTATCTTTCGATTATTACACTATAATATTTTCTACTAATGATATATCCATATTTGAATCATATACAGCTTTTATAGCTCGTTTAAAATCACCCACTCTTTCTGGGCAATGTGCATCTGACCCTATTATAAATTTATTTCCTATTTCTTTTATTTCGTTTATTTGTTTTACATTTAAAAAAGAATGACTACTATTTATTTCAAGCCTTGTATCTGTCTTTTTTGCTACCTTTGCTATTTCTTCTATATATACATCACCTTTATCACCAGGATGTGTAATTACAAAAATATCATTATTATTCATAGCATTTATTACAGCTTTTGTATTATACTCTTTTGCTTTTTCAGTTTTAAAAATATAGTTATTACAATGATTTAATAAACTTCCAAATGATGTAGGAGTAGAACCAAAATGGTATCCAGCCATGATATAGTCAAGTTCTTTTATAAATTTTTCATCCATGTCTATATTACCTTTATCATCTAATATGTTACACTCCATACCCAAAAGTATATTTATATCACTATATTTATCATTCAAAGAATTTATTTCTTCTCTCATTTTATGAATATCTTTCCTCTTTACACCATATGCAATATGTTTATAACTATGGTCTGATATTCCGATTGTCTTTATCCCTTTAGCAATGGCCACCTTTACATTATCTTCAATAGTTCCCTTACCATGACTATATAATGTATGTGTATGATAATCAGCCAATATTTTCATTTGTTAATCCTCTCCAAGTATTTTGACTTCTTCTTCCAACATAACCCCAAACTTGGCATATACAGCACTTTTTATAACATATATTAAATCTAAAATATCTTTAGCACTTGCTTCTCCTAAATTAATCACAAATCCACAATGCTTCTCAGATACTTGAGCACCTCTTAAAGTAAGTCCTCTTAGTCCAGTTTCTTCTATTAACTTACCTGCAAAATATCCTGTTGGTCTTTTAAATGTACTTCCTGCACTAGCAAAATTTAATGGTTGCTTAGTTGTTCTTCTTGTTGTTAAATCATCCATTAAACTTTTTATTTCATCATAATTTCCTTTTTGTAAATCTATTTCTGCTGATAAAGCTATATACCCATTTTTCGTTATTATACTTTTTCTATACCCAAATTCCATCTGTTCATTTGACAGTTCAAAGATATTTCCTTCCATATCTATTAATCTTACCGATTTTACTATATCTTTCATTTCACCACCATATGCTCCTGCATTCATGGCTAATGCTCCACCCAATGTTCCAGGTATACCTGAGGCAAACTCAAATCCTTTTAATTCTTGTTTTTGAAGAGCTTTACCTAAAACAGATAATAAAGCTCCTGACTGAGCAATTATTTTAGTGCCCTTTATCTCATAAGAATTAAAGTTGTCTGCAAGTTCTATTACTATGCCTCTTATTCCACCATCTTTAATTAGAATATTTGAGCCATTTCCAATTATTAAATATGGAATAGACTCTTTTTTCACTAATTGAAGTACATTTTTTAACTGCTCTTCAGTTCTAGGTCTAACCAATATATCGGCTGGCCCTCCAACTCTAAATGAGATATGTTTTTTCATAGGTTCATCTATTTTTATATCATCTTTGCTTAATATATTTAATAAATTTTCATATATATCTTGATTATTCATTGTATTTCCTCCCAAATTATACTAAACTTCAGTTGTCATTATTATCTAAATTATATTAATATATAGTATTAACTATATTCAATAATATATGATTTTGCTTATCATACAGATTTCATATTTTTAAGTTTTTTAATTCCAAACTATATTCAATAAATATATAATAAAGTAAAAAAAAAAAAATAACAACATATAAAAGAACATAAATAATTTAAAAAAAGCATCAATATCGCTGATATCAATGCTTTAAAAGGCTATTTAATTCGTATTATTTATCTAACTATTTTTCACATAGCAAAGATAATAAATTCCCCCAACTATTATAGAACCTCCAACTACATTTCCAAGCGTTACAAATACCAAATTAGTTATTAATTGAACCATAGTAATATCTGCTCCTAATGCCATTCCCATTGGTATAAAAAACATATTTGCAACACTATGTTGGAATCCACATAACACAAATAACATTATTACTGTCCAACATGAGGCTAACTTAGATACTATGTCTTGAGATGCTGTAGCCATCCATACAGCTAAAACTACTAAAATGTTACAAAGTATTGCTTTTAAAAACATTGAAACTATCGTTGAATTAACTTTAGCTTCTGCTACAGCTATGGCTTTTGTAGCTACATCCCCTGTTAATGTAGAAGAATAATATAAAAGTGCCACTAAAAGTAGTGAACCTACTAGATTTGCAAAATAAACTAATCCCCAGTTTCTTAGCATTTTCCCTAATGTTATTTTTTTATCCATAAGTGGAATAAACATTAAGGTATTTCCAGTGAATAATTCTGCCCCTGCTACCACTACAAGCATAAGACCTACTGGAAAGACCATAGCACTTAAAAAACTAGCTATTCCTGGGTCTATCTTACCAAAAGTCTGACTAATTATTATACTACCCAATGCCCCAAAACCTATAAATGCTCCTCCAAGTAAACCTAATAAAATTGCATTTTGTGTTGAAATATTCGCTTTTTTAATGCCTGCACTTATAGTTGCTTGTGCAGTTTCCCCAGGTGTCAAGAATCCTTTACTCATAAATCCTTCCCCCTTAAAAATTATACTTTTCCTTGTCTTTTTATGGCAATAATTATATAATAACAATATGATATATAATAAATTTTATTAATATAAAAAATATACTATATGTTTATATATACTTGTCTCATATAATTATATTATTTATTATATACCAACTTTGTTAATTTCGAAATAATTTATATTGAATTTGAAAAATTTACCTTTCGAATATTTATTTTACTTTTTTATTGTTGAGGTATTATATATAATAGATATATGTTTGTGTTATTATATATAATTACTTATTTTAATAAATATTTAAAGGAGGAAATTTTATGTTTGATATATCATTTTTCGAAATGTCAATATATGAAATAGCAGTTACTACAATATATATAATTAATTTCATGGTTATACTAAATCTCATTTTTAGAGAAAAGAGAAATATAAATACAACTCTAACATGGCTTCTTATATTAGTATTAATACCAGCTCTTGGATTTATACTTTATATAGCTTTTGGCAGAAATATTTCAAAAAACAATATGTTTAGATTAAAAGAAAAGGATGATAAGATAATCAAAAGCAATATACTAGATACTCAAGTTAAATTACAATCTACATCTGAAATTAATTCAGAGATACATCAACATAAGGATATGATTTATGCATTAGCTAATTCAAATAATGCTCATTATACCAATAATAACGATGTGTGGATTTACGCTGAGTCTAGTCAATTTTTTAACACTCTTCTTGAAGAACTTAAGAAAGCAAAGAAATATATAAACATACAGTTTTACATTTTCAAAGATGACAAAATCGGAACTGAAATAATTGACATTCTAGTAGATAAAGCCAAAGAAGGTGTAGAAGTAAGACTTTTATTTGACGCCGTTGGTGGTAGAACACTAAAAAATAGTACACTTTCTAGATTAAAAGAAAGTGGTGTTAAAGTTGGAAGTTTCTTTCCATCATTCTTAAAAATTGTAAACTTTAACTTAAACTACAGAAACCACCGAAAAATAGTTGTCATTGATGGAAAAGTAGGATTTGTAGGTGGATACAATGTTGGAGACGAATATCTAGGTAGAAATCCAAAATTTGGTCTATGGAGAGATACACATACTAAACTTACTGGTGATTGTGTAATTGACCTAAATATGAGGTTTATCCTTGATTGGAGATATACAACTAAAGAAGATTTAGATTTAGAAAAGTACTTCGTAGAAAGTGAAACACCTTCTGATTGTCCTTCTGAAAATATTGGGATTCAGATAGTATCAAGTGGTCCAGATATATTAGAACTTGATGAAATTAAATATGGTTACCTTAAAATGATTCAGAAAGCTAGAAAGTATATATACATACAGAGTCCTTATTTAATACTTGACTCAACATTTATAGATACTTTAAAAATAGCTTGTTTATCTGGTGTTGATGTAAGAATTATGATTCCTTCTAAACCTGACCATCCTTTTGTATACTGGGCATCATATTCATATGCTGGAGAACTTTTAAAATTTGGAGCTAAAATCTACACTTATGGTGAAAATGCATTTTTACATGCTAAGACAATAGTTATAGATGACTCTATATGTTCTATAGGAACAGCTAATATGGATATAAGAAGCTTTGAGCTTAATTTTGAAGTAAATGCATTTATGTACTCTTCAAAAAAAGCACTAGAGCAAAGAGTTATATTTGAAAATGATATTTTAGATTCAAAAGAAATAACATTAGATGTATATAATTCTAGGTCTACTTATATAAAAATCAAGGAATCAATTTCTAGACTATTATCATCAGTTTTATAAATCTTTTATTTTATAAAAATTTTACCTTTTGGTTTATTTTTTAAAGTTTTTTATATATATTATTTTTTTTTTATTGGATTCAGTCCATTTTTTTTATTTTTTTTAACTATTCTGAATTATTTTATATTATAATAGACTAGTATAGTTTTTTTTTAATAGGTAACTTTTTTGCATTGTTTTTATGAATAAAGAAATTGTTGTATATTATTCTTTCTTTATTGTTTTGGTTTTGTTCACCAACATAATATTGGTGTCAACTCATGGTTAATTATTTTATGAAAAATAATAACTTTAAAAAGAAAAGGGGGATTTGTTATGTGCGATTTTATTTCACACAACAAGCAGTTATTTGACGAATTAGATATATTTATTGACTCTCTTGCAACAAAGGAAGGTGCTTTGATACAAGTTCTACATGAAGCTCAAGGTATATTTGGATATCTTCCAAAAGAAGTACAACTTCATGTTGCTAAAAGACTTGGAGTAGCTCCTGCAAAGGTATATGGGGTTGTTACATTCTATTCTTATTTCACTACAGAACCTGTAGGTAAGTATAAAATAAGTGTCTGTCTAGGTACTGTATGTTTTGTAAAAGGTGCTGATAAGATATTAAGTGCTTTTGAAAAACAGCTTGGTATAAAAGTTGGAGAAACTACTAGTGATTTTAAATTTTCTTTAGAAGGTTTAAGATGTTTGGGGGCATGTGGTTTAGCTCCAGTTGTTACTGTAAATGGTAAAGTTTATGGTAAAGTAAAACCAGATCAAGTAAGCGAAATATTGGATACTTATAGAGAATTAGAATTGAATTGTTAAGAGGGGTGAATAAATAATGCGTAAAGTAAATTCATTTGATGAATTAAAAGTTTTAGCTGATGAGCTAAAACCTAGTCTTAGCCTAAGAAAAAATTATTCTAAGGAAAATGTATTAAGAAGAGAATTACTTGTTTGTTGTGATACTGGATGTACATCTTCAAACAGTATGGAAATAGTTAGTGAGTTAGAAAATGAAATAAAAAAATCAGGAATACAAGACAAGGTTGATGTTCGTTTAACAGGTTGTTTTGGTTTCTGTGCTCAAGGTCCTATCGTAAAAGTTTATCCTGATAACGTTTTCTATGTGAAAGTTGAACCATCTGATGCTGAAAAGATAGTTCAAAATCACTTAATTAGAAATACAGTTGTTGAGGAATTATTATATGAAGAAGAATCTTTAAATAAAAAAGTAGAAGCACAAGAAGAAATGTCTTTCTACAAAAAACAATTACGTATAGCTCTAAAGAATTGTGGGCTTATAGACCCAGATAGTTTAGAGGATTATATTGCTAATGATGGTTATTTAGCTCTAGGTAAATGTTTAACGACTCTTACTCCTCAAGAAGTTATTGCAGAAGTAAAGACTTCTGGTCTTCGTGGTAGAGGAGGAGCTGGATTCCCTACAGGTTCTAAATGGGAAGCTGCTTCAAAGAATCCTGCTGGCCCAACTGATAAAAAATTCGTTGTCTGTAATGCTGATGAAGGAGACCCTGGTGCATTCATGGATAGATCTGTACTTGAAGGAGACCCTCATAGTGTACTAGAAGCTATGGCAATATGTGGATATGCTATAGGTTCTGATACAGGGTACATATATATAAGAGCTGAATATCCAAAATCTATAGAAAGACTAAAAGTAGCTATAGCTCAAGCTGAAGCACATGGCTTACTTGGTGAAAATATTTTAGGTACTGGATTTAACTTCAAATTAGAATTAAAATACGGTGCAGGAGCTTTCGTTTGTGGTGAAGGTACAGCTTTAATGCATTCAATTGAAGGTAGACGTGGTGAACCTAGAATGAAGACTTATAGTTCTTCTAAAAGTGGATTATGGAAATCTCCTACTTGCTTAAACAATGTTGAAACTTTTGCTAATATTCCAGCAATCATACTTAATGGTGGAGATTGGTTTGCTAACTTAGGTACTGATGATTCTAGTGGTACTAAAGTTTTTGCTCTTGGTGGAAAAGTAGAAAATGTAGGTCTTGTTGAAGTTGCAATGGGTACTACTTTAAGAGATATTGTATTTGAAATTGGTGGAGGAATTCCTGAAGGCAAAAACTTCAAGGCAGTTCAAACAGGTGGACCGTCTGGTGGATGTATACCAACTGAACATTTAGATATACCTATAGATTTTGGTTCATTAAGCTCTATAGGCTCAATGATGGGTTCTGGTGGTATGCTTGTTCTTGATGAATCTGACTGTATGGTAGATATAGCCAAATTCTTCCTTGAGTTTACTGTTGAAGAATCTTGTGGTAAATGTACACCTTGTCGTATAGGTACTACGAGATTATTAGAAATATTAACTAAAATTACAGAAGGTAATGGTACTCTACAAGATTTAGACGACCTAGAAAACCTTGCTGAAACTATACAAACTGCTTCATTATGTGGTCTTGGTAAAGCTGCTCCAAACCCTGTTTTAAGTACTCTTCAATATTTCAAAGATGAGTATATAGCACATGTTGTAGATAAGAAATGTCCTGCTGGCAAATGTCAAAACTTACTTTCTTACTTCATAACAGATGCTTGTAAGGGTTGTACAAAATGTTCTAGAGTGTGTCCTGCTGGTTGTATAACAGGTTCTGTTAAAGAACAACATACAATAGATACTTCTAAGTGTCTAAAATGTGGTGCTTGTATAGATAATTGTACATTTAATGCTATAATCAAGAAATAACTTATTTGGAGGAGGAATAACAATGAGTTTAGTTAATTTAACTATCAATGGCAAACATGTTTCAGCACCTAGTGGAACTTCTATCTTAGATGCTGCAAAACTAATAAATATAAAAATACATAACCTTTGTCATTTACATATGAATGAGATAGATAAGCTTGATACTTGTGCTTCTTGTCGTGTTTGTATGGTTGAGACAGAGAGAGGTTTAGTTCCAGCTTGTGGAACAGTTATAAAGGAAGGTATGAGAGTTCAAACTAATAGTGCTAAAGCATTAAATGCTCGTAGAACTATTGTTGAGTTACTATTATCAGACCATCCACAAGATTGCTTTATATGTGAAAAAAATGGAGACTGTGAATTACAAACTATAGCTGCTGATTTAGGAGTAAGAAAGATAAGATATCAAGGTTCTAAGTCTTTTGCAGGTAAAGATACCTCTACTAAATCTTTAGTTAAAGACCATTCTAAATGTATATTATGCAGAAGATGTGAAACTGTATGTAATGATATCCAAACAGTTGGAGCATTATCTGGAGTTAATCGTGGATTTAATACTTTAGTTAGTACATTTTTTAATGCTGATATGGTTGAAACAGAGTGTACATTCTGTGGCCAATGTATTTCTGTCTGTCCAACTGGAGCGTTAACAGAAGTAGATAATGTTCCTAAACTATGGGATGTTTTAAATAAAAAAGAAAAAACTATAGTAGTGCAAGTTGCCCCTGCTGTAAGAGTTGCTATTGGTGAAGAGTTTGGATTAGAACCAGGTTCAATATCTACAGGAAAAATGGTTGCTGCTTTAAAAGCACTTGGGTTTGAGCATGTATTCGATACAAACTTTGGTGCAGACTTCACTATAATGGAAGAAGCTACTGAATTTATAGAAAGAATTCAAAAAGGTGAAAATCTACCTATATTAACAAGCTGTTGCCCTGCATGGGTAAACTTCTTAGAACACAATTATCCAGACCAATTAAATCTAGCATCTAGCTGTAAATCTCCTCAAGGTATGTTTGGTTCTATAGCTAAGAATTACTATGCACCTAAAATACTAGGAATTAATCCAGATGACCTTTATGTTGTATCTGTAATGCCTTGTGTAGCTAAGAAGTATGAAGCTTCAAGAGAAGAATTAAGTGAATCTGGAATATTAGATGTTGACCTTTCTATAACTACTAGAGAGCTAGCTAAGATGATAAAAGAAGCTGCTATTGATTTACCTAATCTTCAAGACCAGGATTTTGATAATCCATTAGGAAAATCTACTGGTGCTGCGTCTATATTTGGAGCAAGTGGTGGAGTTTTAGAAGCTGCTCTACGTACTTCATATGAAAAGATAACTAACAAAACTTTAGATAATGTAAACTTTACTAATGTTAGAGGGCTTAAGGGAATCAGAGAAGCAAGTATAGATGTTGATGGAACTACAGTCAATGTATGTATTGTAAATACACTTAAAAATGCTAGAAAAATGATGGATAAAGTTAGAAGTGGAGAATGTAAATACCATATCATAGAAGTTATGGCATGCCCTGGTGGATGTGTTGGAGGAGCTGGTCAACCTTACCATCATGGTAATACTGATATAATTGATAGACGTGCTAATGCATTGTATGAGATAGATAGAAATAAGGCTATTCGTAAGTCTCATGAAAATCCTGACTTACAAGCTATTTATAAAGACTTCTTTGGAGATCCAAATAGCGATGTAGCTCATAAATACCTTCATACTCATTACTTTGATAAGAGTTGTATTTATGAAGAATGTCCAAAAGAATGTGCTTGTGAAGAAGCTAAATAAATTTTAACAAATTGAAAACTAAAATATTCTCAAATAAAAGGATTGTATAAAGTGCTTTTAAGTACTTTATACAATCCTTTCTATTTTAATCATAATAAGCTACATTTCTACGCTTATCTTTCTTAAAGTATCCCTGCCATTTTCATAAGCTGTTTTGCATTTGTAGTCTTACATCTTCCATCTTTTATGGCATAGTCAAAATAGATTTTATCATCAACATAGTACTCTGAAAAATGGTAGTTTACAATCTCTACATCTCCACCACTTGAAAGGTCACATAACTCAAAATCATGTGTTGTAACCATACTTATAATCCATGGCTTTGATAGTTTCTTTACTGCCTCACTTGCTCCAATAATTCTATCAGCAGAGTTAGTTCCTTTAAAAATCTCATCAACTAAAACTAACATCGGTAATTCTTTTATACTATATTGAATCATTGATTTTATTCTGAGAATTTCAGCATAAAAAGTTGATATACCTTGGCTTACATCATCTTGTATTCTCATAGATGTAAATATATACATACATGTGGCATCAAAATTTTTAGCACATACTGGAGCACCTGCATACGCCAATACTAAATTTACACCAATACTTCTTAAAAATGTCGTCTTCCCTGACATATTTGAACCTGTAATGATACAGGTTTGAGAATTTAATTTTATTGAATTTGCTACAACACTTTTCTCTGCTATTAATGGATGGTATACTTCTTCAACTTCTAACTTTGGAATACTTTCGCTTTTTATTATTGGAAAACATGTATTTTCTTTTACTTGACCAATAATAGTTAAACTTATCAAAGCTTCAAACTCTCCAATAGATTCAAGCCATCCTCTAATTTGATTTCCATATACACTTTTCCATCTTTCTAGAGATTCTGCACAGTGATAATTCCACATAAGAACACCACAAGCAAGTATATAAACTATTTGATTATATCTTAAGTTTACTGCATTACCTATTGAGTTCAGCTGTTTAATACCTTTTGAAACACCATTACCTTTAGAAAGTTTTGCTTGTAATTCTTTTAAATATGGGCTTTCAAATGTCTCTTTCTCTAAAACTTCAAACATCTTTTCATATACTTGTATACTTCTACTAAATGAGAATAATGGGGATAAAGTCTGCATAAGCTTTGTATTCCCAAACCCACCAAATCCTAGCTGAAGTACAAAAAGTAAAAAAACAGGTAGCACAGGCAAAAACCCTAATATAAAAAATATAAAAGATAGTATTGTTGCAGTAGGCAAACCCCAAGTAAAAACATGCATCCACTTAGGTATATATACTTTTTTATCTTCTCCATACTCTATAAATGACTCTATACTTCCATCAGAGTTGGTTTTTTGTTCCTTACCAATTATATTACTCAAGGTCTGAATATGGATAGAAAAATCCTGT
Organism: Clostridioides sp. ES-S-0049-02; assembly: GCF_020658465.1. Classification (NCBI taxonomy): domain Bacteria; kingdom Bacillati; phylum Bacillota; class Clostridia; order Peptostreptococcales; family Peptostreptococcaceae; genus Clostridioides; species Clostridioides sp. ES-S-0049-02. The sequence continues at coordinate 14,708 of NZ_JACVWG010000012.1, read as the reverse complement.
TTTGATAATAGCTCTTTTACTGCTGTTTGTCTTTCTAGGATTATATTATCGTTTGGATTTTCATTCCATAAGGACTTAGCTAAAGACTTCTTTCCATAGGATGTATTAGCTATACAAATATACTGATATAGTGATGCTCTTCCAAATAAGTCTAAATCTTTTGCTTGTGAATTTTCTTCTTGTATATATTCTTTTCCATCTATTTTGAATTCTTTCCACTCATCACCAAATCTCTTAACATACTTATCCAGCACTTCACACTTACTCTTAAAATACGATTCTTCCTCTTTTATTTTATTATGAATAACTAAAAGTGAAATAAATAGAATCAATGCTACAATTCCAACAAAAATACCTACTATATTTTTATTGTAAAATCCAATAGCAAATCCCGCTATCAATATTAAAAAAGATATTAATCTAGCTGTACTTATATTATTTGATTTTTTATTTAAGAGCAGTTCTTTTTCAGTAGTACTTTCTAAAAGCTTACTAAAATAGTTCATTCCCATAAAGACTCCAACTTCCTTATCATATAATAAATTTAAATATAGTATTAAATTTAAACTAATAACCTTAAAAGCTAATTTAAACTCCAATTATATAATATATATTTTATAACTATTCTATACAATTTTATTTTATATGCACTCTCTATTACTTAGTATCAATAAGTTTTGATAGTTTCTTAGTAAATTCTTGAGCTGCATCATACCCCATTCCTCTTTGTCTAAAATTCATTGCTGCTACTTCTAGTATCATAGCAGTATTTCTTCCAGGCTTTACAGGAACAACTAACTTCTCTACATTAACACCAAGTATTTCTTCATATTCTTTATCTAATCCAAGCCTATCATAATACTTATTTTCATCCCAAGCTTCTAAATGTACTACTAAATCTATCATTTTAGAATTTTTGATAGCTCCTACACCATATAGACTTCTGACGTCTATTATACCTATTCCTCTTATCTCTAGGAAATGTCTTATTAATTCAGGAGACTGACCCATCAACATACTTTCATCTAATTTTCTTATTTCTACAGCATCATCTGCAACTAATCTATTACCTCTCTGAATTAGTTCTAATGCTGTTTCTGACTTTCCTATACTACTCTCACCCTTTATCAAAACACCTATACCATAAATATCAACTAAAACTCCATGAATCGTTGTATGTGGTGCTAACTTATTATCTAAATAGTTTGATAATCTATTTATAAGTCTAGTTGTGTTTCTGTTTGTACTTAAAAGTATTCTCTTATACTTTTTAGCCTTTTCAATCACATCTGGTTTTATTTCTAAATCTCTAGAAATTATTAAAGCTGGTATTTCATATGAGAAAAATCTATTTAGTACCTCTTCTCGAATTTCATTATCCATCAATCCAAAGAAATTATATTCTGTTTTTCCAACTATTTGTATTCTCTCATATGCAAAGTAATCAAAATATCCTGCAAATTGTAAACCTGGTCTATTTATATCTTGAGAGTATACATAATAATCTACATCATCAGGCATGTATACTACTTTAAGTTTTAAATCTTTTATTATTTCTCTTATTGATACTTTATTGCTAGTTTCCATCAATTTTCTTCCTTCCTAAAAAAATTATAAACATTCTCTGCAATGCTTTTATTCATTCCTTCTACTTCTAAAAGTTCTTCAAAAGTAGCTTCTTTTATGGCTTCTACATCTTTAAAATGACTCATCAGTGCTTTTTTTCTTTTTTCACCTATCCCTTGTATATCATCTAAGATAGATTTTGTCAAAGCTTTATTTCTTAGACTTCTATGATATGTTATTGCATAATTATGAACTTCTTCTTGTATACTAGCAATAAATCTATATAAACTAGTTGTCTTATCCAACTCGATTTCTTTTTCTTTACATATTAACCCTTTAGTCCTATGCTTATCGTCTTTGTACATTCCCCAAAGTGGTATGTCTACATCATTAAGTTCTAATACTTTTTTTACAGCGCTAACCTGTCCCTTTCCTCCATCCAACAATATAAGGTCAGGTAAATTTCCATGTTTCAATCTTCTATCTACAATTTCAGCCATGGAATCATAATCATTAGGTCCAATGACTGTTTTTATTTTATATCTTCTATACTCTTTTTTATCTTTTTTAGCATTTGTATAGACTACCATAGAGCCAATTGAATCTACTCCTTGTATATTTGATATATCAAAAGACTCTATTCTTATTGGCAATTTTTCTAAGTTTAACAATCGTTTTAATTCTTCTAATGCTCCAATACTTTTTTCATATTTCCTTTTGTTCATATCAGAAAATTTTTCAAGGTACTCTACTGCATTTTTTCTCACCATTTCAACTAGGCTTTTTTTCTCTCCTTTTTGTGGTACTCTTATTGTTACTTTTTGCCCTTTTTTAGACGATAGCCATTCTTCTAATATACAACTGTCTTCTATCTCATCTTCTATAATTAGTTCTTTAGGTATATATTCTTGCTCATTGTAAAATTGTTTTACAAATGAACTCAATATAGAAGCTCTTGGGCTATCCATTATCCCTTCTAGTATAAAGTGTTCTCTCCCAACAATCTTACCATTTCTAATAAAAAATACTTGTACACAGGCTTCATTATGAGCTCTTGCCATCGCAACTACATCCTGATTTAAATCGGTTACAGTAGCATCTATTTTTTGTTTTTGTATCATTTCTTCAAGACTCTTTATTTTATCTCTATATATAGCTGCTTCTTCAAATCTAAAATTCATAGAACTCTCATTCATCTTTTCTTTTAAGAGCTCCATCAACTTTTCTTCTTTCCCCGATAGACACATTATAATTTCTTCTATCATCTTTCCATATTCTTCTTTGGATACATTTCCTGTACAAGGTCCTAAGCACTTATTTATGTGTAAGTTTAAACAAGGTCTTGTTTTATTTTTTATCGCTTTTTCTATGTCAATTTTACAACTTCTTATTGGATAGGTACTGTTTATAAGGTCTAAAGTATCATTTACCGCAGTTATATTAGTATATGGTCCAAAATACTTTGCTTTATCTTTAAGAACCCTTCTAACCTTTAAAATCCTTGGATAATCTTCATTTGTAGTCACCTTAATATATGGGTAAGTTTTATCATCTCTAAGTAACACATTATACTTTGGTCTATATCTTTTTATTAAATTACATTCAAGTATTAATGCTTCCAACTCTGAATCTGTTATAATGTATTCAAATTTATATATATTCTTAACCATAGATTTTACTTTAGATGTATGGTTTTTTGAAGATTGAAAATACTGCCTTACTCTATTTTTTAGAGATATGGCTTTTCCCACATATATTATATGGTCGTATTTATCCTTCATTAAATATACACCAGGCTCAGAAGGTAATTTTTTTAAGTGGTCTTGTATATCAAACATATCGCCCTCCAAAACATTAAGTTTTATATTAAAATTATACCCTAAAATGTGAAAATTAAAAAGTTATTCAATTTCCAGCATTGTACACAAGTTAAAGTCCATATCATCTTCTATAATTGATTTAAAAGCAATCTCAAATACGAAGAACAATATGGACTTTATGTTTGGTAATTATCTACAATTTATTTTTAATTTATTTACTTCTAATATTTTCAACTTATTTTTATATATTTACAGTTAAAATTTTACACAGTTTATATAACCTAAGAGAAATATTTACTTAAGAATTGACCTGTATAAGACCCTTCAACTTTAGATACTTCTTCTGGTGTTCCAGTTGCAACTATAGTTCCACCTTTATCTCCACCCTCTGGGCCTAGGTCTATTACATAATCACAAGTCTTTATAACATCTAGATTATGTTCTATAACTATAATTGTATTTCCTGTATCTGCTAATCTTTGTAATACGTGAATTAGCTTATCTACATCTGCCATATGAAGTCCTGTAGTAGGTTCATCTAATATATATAAAGTCTTTCCTGTTGGTCTTTTACTAAGTTCTGATGCTAATTTTATACGTTGTGCTTCTCCTCCAGACAATTGAGTTGAAGGCTGTCCTAATTTAATGTATGAAAGACCTACATCCATCAATGTATCCAGCTTTCTTTTTATGTTTGGTATATTTTCAAAAAACTCAACAGCTTCTTCTACATTCATATCTAGTATATCAGATATAGTTTTATCTTTGTATTTTACTTGTAATGTTTCCCTATTGTATCTTTCACCCTTACAAACCTCACAAGGAACATATACATCTGGTAGAAAGTGCATCTCTATTTTTATTATTCCATCACCTTTACAAGCTTCACATCTACCACCTTTTACATTAAAACTAAATCTTCCCTTTTTATATCCTCTTGCTTTAGCTTCATTAGTAGCAGCAAAAATATCCCTTATAAAATCAAATACCCCTGTATAAGTAGCTGGATTTGAACGAGGTGTTCTTCCAATTGGACTTTGGTCAATATTTATAACCTTATCTATATTTTCAATTCCTTTTATTTCTTTGTGCTTACCAGCTCTTTGTTTTAGTCTATTCACTTTACTTGCAACACCTTTATAAAGTATGTCATTTATTAGTGTACTTTTCCCAGAACCTGAAACACCTGTTATACATGTAAACTTACCTAATGGCAATTTTACATCAATATTTTTTAGGTTATTTTCTGATGCTTTGATTACTTCTATAAAACTTCCATTTCCTTCTCTAGTAGTCTCAGGAACTAATATTTGTTTTTTTCCACTTAAGTACTGACCTGTTATTGAGTTTTCATTTTCTATTATTTCATCTAAAGTTCCTTGTGCAACTATCTCACCACCATGTATACCTGCACCAGGTCCAATGTCTATAACATAATCAGCTTCTCTCATTGTATCTTCATCATGTTCTACGACAATTAAAGTATTTCCTAAATCTGTTAGATGTCTAAGAGTGCCTATAAGTCTGTCATTATCTCTTTGATGAAGACCTATACTTGGCTCATCAAGCACATATAACACTCCAACTAATGCTGAACCGATTTGAGTTGCTAATCTTATACGTTGCGCTTCTCCTCCTGAAAGTGTTCCAGCTTTTCTTGATAAATTCAAATAATCAAGACCAACATCTCTTAAAAACTTAGCTCTTCCCTTTATCTCTTTTATAATTTCATGAGCTATAAATCTTTGCTTTTCTGTAAGAGTTACATTTTCCATAAAATCTATCAATTCGTTAACAGATAAGTTTGTTACTTCCATTATATTTTTTCCATCAACTAAAACAGATAAAACCTCTTTTTTAAGTCTCAATCCCTTACATTTTGGACAAGGTCTTTCTGCCATATATTCTTCAATTTTGTCTCTCATATACTCTGAGTTAGTTTCTTTGTATCTTCTCTCTAAGTTTACTACTACTCCTTCAAAATATGATTTATAATTTCTAGTTCCTCCAAATTTTGATTCATAAACAAACTCTACCATTATATTATCCTTACCATAAAGTAACTCTTGAACAAAATCTTCTGGTAAATCTTTAAATGGAGTTGTCAGAGATACATTAAAATGCTCTGCTAAACTTTTTATCATTTTGCTATAATAAGTATCGTCGTTGACACCTGTTGAACCCCAAGCAGCCACTGCACCTTGTTTTATTGATAAATCTTTATTTGGTACAACTAGTTCTGGGTCAACTTCTTTACTTTCCCCAAGACCATTACAAACATCACAAGCTCCAAAAGGAGCATTAAATGAAAACATTCTTGGAGATAATTCTTCTATCCCAATTCCATGTTCTGGACATGCAAATTTAGTTGAGAAAAGAATCTCTTCTCCATCTATTATTTGAGCTATTACAAGACCATCTGATAGTTTAACCGCAGTTTCAATTGAATCTGCAAGTCTAGATTCTATTCCATCTTTGACTACTATTCTATCCACTACTACTTCTATACTGTGTTTTTGGTTTTTAGTTAAAACAATATCATCACTTACTTCATAGTTTTCCCCATCAACTCTAACTCTTACAAATCCTTCTTTTTTAATATTATCTAAGACCTTTTTATGTGTACCTTTTTGACCTCTAACAATTGGCGAAAGTATTTGCAACTTAGTTCTATCTGGAAAATCTAGCATTTTATCAACTATTTCTTGAATAGTCATTTGACTTATTTTTTCACCACATGTAGGACAATATACATCGCCTACTCTTGCAAATAACAATCTCAAATAGTCATATATTTCTGTTACTGTTCCAACTGTAGAGCGTGGATTCTTTGAAGTAGTCTTCTGATCTATTGAAATAGCTGGTGATAGACCTTCAATATATTCTACATTTGGCTTTTCCATTTGCCCTAAAAACTGTCTAGCATAAGCAGACAAACTCTCTACATATCTTCTTTGGCCTTCTGCATATATCGTATCAAATGCCAAAGATGACTTTCCAGAACCAGACAATCCTGTAAAAACTATAAACTTATCTCTTGGTAACTCTAAATCTACATTTTTTAAATTATGCTCTTTTGCTCCTCTTATTATAATTTTATCTTCCATAACCTTGTTTTTACCTTTCTATTTTTCCAATTTTTCTTCCAACTGTTTTACCTTATCTCTTAATTCTGCCGCTCTCTCAAATTGTAAGTTTTGAGCAGCTTCCATCATCTCTGATTTTAATTTTTCTATATTATCTTTTATCTCTTCTTTATCATCTGTATCAGTTATTCCATAGACAACTTCTTCCTCTGCAACTTTAGTTGCTTCTATACTATCTCTTACACTTTTTTGTATAGTCTTAGGAGTTATGTTGTGTTCTTCATTATATAAATTCTGTATAGCTCTTCTTCTTTTTGTCTCATCAATAGCATTTTGCATTGAATCAGTTATCCTATCAGCATACATAATAACTCTTCCATTTTCATTTCTAGCTGCACGTCCAATAGTTTGTATTAATGCTGTTTCGGAACGTAAGAAACCTTCTTTGTCTGCATCTAAAATTGCTATAAGTGAAACTTCTGGTATATCTAGACCTTCTCTAAGTAAATTTATTCCTACAAGTACATCAAATTTTCCCAGTCTTAAGTCTCTTATTATCTCTGTTCTTTCTAATGTAACTATATCTGAATGTAGATATTTAACTTTTATTCCTATTTCTTTAAGGTAATTAGTTAAATCTTCACTCATTTTTTTAGTTAAAGTGGTTATAAGCACTCTTTCATTTTTTTCTATTGTTTTAGTTATTTCCCCTACTAAATTATCTATCTGATTATTTATAGGTCTTACTTCTACAATTGGGTCTAAAAGACCTGTTGGTCTTATTATCTGTTCAGCTATAGTCTCAGAATGTTGAATTTCATAAGGACCTGGTGTAGCACTTACAAACAATATTTGATTTATGTTTCCTTCAAATTCTTGAAAATTTAACGGTCTATTATCAAGTGCAGAAGGTAATCTAAATCCATTTTCTATAAGAGATGTTTTTCTTGATCTATCTCCTGCGTACATTCCTCTTACTTGCGGAATAGTAACATGTGCCTCATCTACAATTATCAAATAATCATCTGGAAAGAAATCCATTAATGTATATGGTCTTTCTCCTTCTTCTCTTCCAGTAATATGCCTTGAGTAGTTTTCTATCCCCTGACAAAACCCTATCTCCTTTAACATTTCTATATCATACTTCGTTCTTTGCTCAATCCGTTGTGCTTCTAAAAGCCTATCATTTTCTTTAAAAGTCTCAATTTGTTGTTGAAGTTCATCTTCAATTTGAACAATTGCATTTTCAATTCTTTCTGGTGTTGTTACATAGTGAGATGCGGGGAAGATAACAACATGATTTCTTGTCCCAACAATCTTTCCTGTTACATAATCAATTTCTGTTATTCTATCTATTTCATCACCAAAGAACTCTATTCTTATTGCTTTTTCATCATTGCTAGCTGGAAATATTTCTAATATATCTCCTCTAACTCTAAAAGTCCCTCTTGTAAAATTTATATCATTTCTTTCATATTGTATCTCTATTAACCTTTTTATTACATCATCTCTATCCTTCTGCATACCAGGTCTTATAGATAACATAAGTTCTTTATAATCTTTTGGGTCCCCCAAACCATATATACAAGATACTGAAGATATTATTATAGTATCTCTTCTTTCTAAAATAGATGCTGTAGCAGAATGTCGAAGTTTATCTATTTCGTCATTTATACTTGCATCTTTTTCTATATAAGTGTCACTGTGAGCTACATATGCCTCTGGTTGATAGTAATCATAGTAACTTACAAAATATTCAACTGCATTGTCTGGGAAAAATTCTTTAAACTCACTATAAAGTTGTGCTGCTAGTGTTTTATTATGAGCCATTATTAGGGTAGGTTTTTTAACTTGTTGTATTATATTTGCCATTGTGAATGTTTTTCCTGAACCTGTTACACCTAACAATGTCGAAAATTTTTCATTTCTATTTATAGAATCCACTATTGATTTAATAGCTTCTGGTTGGTCACCTGTTGGTTTGAAGTCTGACTTTATTTTAAAATCCATAGTATCACTCCTTCTTTTCGAACATTAGTTCCTAACATGTATTATTATATCATACCTTTCTAGAATTGTTTCAGTTATTTTAAATATTTTACCCATTTAAATTTTACTTAAATCTAAAATATAAAAAAAGACTTCTATCTTTATAATAGAAGTCTATAAGTAATGGAAAATAAATACTTTATCCAGTTTATATAATGAAATCAAATGCTTCTTTTTCAACTCCGTCTAGCTTCAAATCGAATAGTCTTAATATAGTTGCTGCATGAGCTCTTAAGTCGCCTTCTTCCTCTACTACGCCTGTTTTTATTTTAGGTCCAAAAGCTATAAACGGAGGTCTATTCCCCTTAGTAGGTAAATGACCATGTGTAGCAACAGCAAACTTGTAATCTTTTATATCAGAATCCTCTATAATATTTCCTTCTAAATCATTTCCAAATGAAATTCCTTCAATTCCTTCAATTACCATTTCAAAGTCGCCTTCAAGTCCAAGATTGGATGCTTCTTCTCTGGTAAATATATTCTCTATAAATAATTCTTCTTTAAACTCTTCAAGCAATACTCTCAACTCTTCTAATCTATTTTGGTTATTTACTATTATCTGTGCTGATATACCTGACGAATTTACATAGGCATCAAAATTCTTAACTACTCCATTTTCTACTGTTATAAATCCATGTGATTTAAGTAAAACATTTGGATTTACAACTTTATCAACTCTAAGATGACCATGGTCTCCAAGTATTATAAAATTTGTATCTTCATATGTACCTGCATCCTTTGTAGCTTGAATTATATCTCCTAACCATTTATCATTCATTTTCAAGGCTTCATTTACTTTTTCATTAAACAAACCATGGTTATGTCGTGTATGGTCCAAAGTTGCTAGATGTATTAACATTAAATCTGGATTATATTCTTTTATTACATCTATAGCACAATTTACTCCAAACAAATCCATATTAGGCTCTAATTTCCAATCAATATAGTGACAATGTCTATCATAAATACTATCCATTATAACCTTACTTGAACTTTTTTCAAAAATTTCTCTTGGGTCATCTTCTCTATTAGGAGCCCATATCTCTGCAATATTATAATCTATATTTGGATTTGCACCCATTACAGGCCATAAGATACTAGAAGTAGTCAGATTATTGTCCTTTGCTACATCTATAATTGTCTTTACTTTTATATCTTTTGAATACCAATACCAATCTTTATTTTCTTTATTGGGGTCAAATTTTTCATTATGATATATTCCATGTTTTTTAGGATATACTCCTGTAACCATACTTGTATGACAAGGATATGTTAAAGTTGGATATACACAATTTATATTTTTCACCATAGAACAATTTTCTAAGATAGATTTAAAATTTGGTAGATTCTTTACAAATTCTAAATCTTTTTCAAATAAAGAATCTACTGATAATACTATAACTTTTGTCATTTACATTACCTCTTCATTCATATATTATTGGATACATTCAATCAATCTATAATCTATATATGTTACAGGTGATATTTCATCAACATTTCATACCTGTCTATAATTATTTATTAGTCTTGTCTATTACTGCTTGCATTGCAGAAGTTCCTTTGCTTACTGCATCTTTTGGCGCCACATTTAAATCAGTAAGACCTTTTTTAATTTCATCCATTAACTTATCAGTTGCTTCTTTATATCCATTTAACATTGGAAGGGCAACAGCATATTGTAATTGGTCAGTTGCAACTTTATATTGTGGCTTTTCTTTATACAATGTTTGTAATTTTTCTGATTTAGTTGCATCTTCAGTTGTTGGCAGATATCCTGTTGATGAACTAAATTGAACTATTTTATCTGTTTGAGTCATCCATTCCATAAATTCTGCACTTGCATCTTTTTCTTTGTCTGTTCCACCTTCAAGCATAACTAAGTTTGCTCCCCCTGTAGGCGTTGCATATTTTTGATTTTTTGGTAAAAATGCTGTTGATATTTCAAACTTACCGTCTGTTTGTTGCATAAGACCTGCTAAATCTGCTGTTGATGTAAATATCATACCAACTTTACCATTTACAAAATCTTGCTTTGCTACATCCCAAGCATTATAATCTTCACCAGGTGGCATTTTCATTATTCCAGATTTCATCATATCTTGCCAGAATTTAACTGGTGCTTGACCTGCTTCATTATTGAATGCTACTTTTTTTCCATCAGTTATTTCTCCTCCACTTTGCATTACCATAGCTTCATAGAACCAAATATCTATTGGAGTTTCAAATCCATACGTATCTTCTGATTTGTTTGTCATTTTACTAGCATATGTTTTAAGTTCTTCCCATGACTTTGGTCCTGAAGGGTCAAGGCCTGCTTTAACTGCCATATCCTTATTTATGTATAGTATTGGTGTACTTCTATTAAATGGCATACCAACAAACTTATTTTCATAATATGAATTTGTTAGAAGACCAGAAAAAAATCTTTCTTGGTATGCCTTATCAAAGTATTTACTCATATCTACTAAAGCTCCTGCTGATGCAAATGTACCTGTTTGAGTTATTTCTAATAATGTTACATCTGGTTGGTCTTTAGAAGTTAATGCAGCTTGTAATTTTGTTGCATTTTCATAGTAATCTTTTTGTTTTAGCATATTTACTTGTATGTCTTTATGTTCACTATTAAACTGGTCAACCATTTTTTGTGCAGTTTCACCATTAGTTCCACCCAAAGGTGCCCAGAAATCTATCTTTGTAATATTGCTATCTGTCTTTTCTCCTTTAGATGTATTTGAGTCATTAGAATTTGAACACCCAACTAAAGAACCTAATAATAATGTTATTGCTAATCCTGTTGCTAATTTTCTTTTAAGCTTCATTTCCATCCTCCAAATTTAGTTTTTGACTTTTTATTTTATTCCTGAATACATAAAAGCTTCTTTTACTTTTTTATTTGCAAATATATAAACAAGAATTATTGGTAAAATTAAAATTATATTTCCTGCCATTATTACATTCCATGCAGTAATTCCTTCTGAAGATTTAAGAAGAGCTACTCCGATTGGTAAAGTCCTTATTGCATCTGTATTTGTCATTACTAAAGGCCAGAAATAGTTATTCCAATGATATATAAAATTAAATAATATAAATGTTATTACTGCTGGTTTTGCCATAGGAACCATTATTTTAAACATTATTTTTAAGTCCGAAGTATTGTCTAATTTAGCTGCTTCAATAATCTCATCTGATATCTGCATAAAATTTTGTCTAAGCAGAAATATACCAAATGAAGATGTCATAAATGGAATTATAAGTGGCACATATGTATTTATAAATCCAAATTTACTCATCATCATATATACAGGTAAAAAAGTTACTTGTGGAGGAATCATAAGTCCTATGAGTAATAGTCCAAACAATACCTTCTCACCTCTAAATTTAATCTTAGAAAATGCATAAGCTGCAGGAACCATCACTAAAAACTGTACAATTAAAATACTACCTGTCACAAAGATACTATTTAATAAATATCTAAAAAATGGTCCTGAATTCCATGCTGTAGTATAATTTCCTAGTACTATATCATTTGGTATTATTGTAGGTGGTAGTTGCATCATTTCTTGTGGGTTTTTAAAAGATGTTGAAAGCATCCATATAAAAGGGAATATAAATATTGCAGATAAAAGTAGTAGAATTAATACTTCTATTGATTTTGATACTATTTTCTTTATATAAGCTTTATCTTTTTTAATAGGTCTTATAATGTCCATTTTGTCCTCCTTTTTAACACGCCTTATAATATATATTTTTTATTTATTGATAATGAACTTTTTTTGATAATAGTCTGAAATTAGCATATGTAGCAATCATAACTATGGCTAATAAAAACATACTTGCTGCACTTGCTTGCCCTATATCGTAATATATAAATCCAGACTCATATATATAATAAGATAACATGTTAGTTGAACCTAATGGACCACCTTGTGTCATTATGCTTATTTCGTCAAACACTTGAAATGATGCTGTTGTTGTTGTTATCATGAGAAAAAATATTGTTGGCGATAATAATGGCAATGTTACCTTAAAGAAATTCGTTATCTTGTTTGCATTGTCTAGTTTAGAAGCCTCATATATATAGTTTGGTATCGATTTAAGACCTGATAACACGATTAAAATATTGTATCCAAGAGTTTTCCATATTCCTATTAGAATCAATGACATTAAAGCTGAACTTTCACTTGAAAGCCATTTTGATGTTGGTAAATGCAATGTTGACAGTATCCAGTTTAAAAAGCCATACTGTGGCTCCATAATCCAAAGCCACAATACAGCTACAGATACTAGTGAAATTACATGTGGTGTAAAGATTATACTTTGTGTCAAATTGTGTATTATAGAGTTTTTATTTAACCAAACAGCAAGTACTATAGCTAGTGATATAGATATAATTACCATAAAAAAAGTATAAATTGCAGTATTCGTTATAGTTTGTATAAACTCTGGATTTTTTAAAAGCTCTGTGTAATTATTTAATCCTACATTTTCGAAAGTTGAACTAAGAAGACTTCCTGATTTGAAACTCAGCGATATTGTCTTAATTATTGGATATACTATAAACAGTAAAGTTCCTATAATTGCAGGTGTTATGTACAAATATGCTTTATTAAATTGCTTTTTCATAAATATCTCCTTTGATTTTAGAATACATATTCTTACATTCTTTTATATCATTTATTCTTTGCCCATCTTTATTAAAATAATATAAATCCTTTTCTAATACATTTACTTTCAAAGTTTTCCCTATATCAAATATATCGTTTTCTGTTTTAACCCTTACTTCACTGTCAAGAACAGATAAACAGTATATAGTTTCGTTTCCTAATACCTCTTTAGTTATAACCTTTCCAAGCAAATTAAAAGTATCATCATTTTTTATATCTATATTTATACTTTCTAATACAGCTTTTTCAGGCCTAAATCCAAGTTTGATATTATCCTTCATATTTAATATGTTCATACAAGGATTTCCGATAAATTGTGCCACAAACAAATTTTTAGGGTCTTGATATATTTTTTTTGGAGAACCTATTTGCATTATCTCTCCTTTGTTCATTATAACTATTTTATCCGCCATTGACATTGCTTCGACTTGGTCATGAGTTACATAAACAAATGTAGATTTTAATTTTTGATGTAACTGTATTAATTCTGTTCTCATTTGATTTCTCAGTTTTGCATCTAAATTTGATAATGGTTCATCCATTAAAAATACCTTTGGATTTTTAACCATTGCTCTAGCTAATGCTACTCTCTGTCTTTGTCCTCCAGACAAATTTCCTGGCTTTACATTTAAATATTCTTGTAATCCAACTATATCAATAACCTCTGTTATAAGTTCTTCTCTTTTTTCTTTTGGAACTTTTTTATTCTTTAAACCAAATTCTATATTTTCTTTTACAGTCATATGTGGATATAATGCATAATTCTGAAATACCATAGCTATATCTCTCTTACTTGCATCAGTTCTTGTTACATCATTTTCTTCAATTTTTAAATTACCTGAAGTTATATCTTCAAGCCCAGCAATCATTCTTAGTGTAGTAGATTTTCCACAGCCACTTGGGCCTACCAATACCGTAAAAGAACCATCTTCTATAGTAAGGTTCAAGTTCTCTATAACAGTGTTCTTTTTATCATAAGATTTTGTGACATTTTCTAGTCTTATATCTGCCATTTTTTATCCTCCTCAAAATACTTTGTTTAGTTATACGATTTACTTATAAATTAATAATACTCTTTATTTGTAAAGGGCATATTAAGACAAAGTGAACATATAGTAAATTTATTAAAATAGATGTTAAATCACATATATTTTCTGTTAAATTATACTAAACTTAAATAAATATACTGACTAATAAGATAGAATTAAAATAAATAAAATAACTGATATAGCAAATTAGACATAATAAAAAAGACCTCTATGGGGGATAGAGGCCTTTAAGTGGGGGAGATTGAGTAATTTATTTTTGCTATTAAGTTTTACAATTATATTATGTCCCAAATTTGCCATGTCTAAACACAAAAAATAAAAATTTTTTATTTTTTATAAATTTACTCAAAAAAAATTACGTGGCTACGTCCTACTCTCCCAGGCAGTTTCCCACCAAGTACCATCAGCGCTAGAGAGCTTAACTTCTGTGTTCGGAATGGGAACAGGTGTATCCTCTCTGCTATTGTAACCACA
>NZ_JACVWG010000011.1:0-110305 GCF_020658465.1 Clostridioides sp. ES-S-0049-02 | reverse complement strand
TATACAGTTTGATATCACTCAAATCACGACCCATTACACCAGGTATTTCTATAAAAGCATTTGAATTATTCTCATCTATTATTTTAGTATTAGCTAAAAAACCTGGAGTTTTATCAGAAACACCAAGCATTGCTTTAACAGAGCCAAACATATAGTATTGAGAAGTATATTTTTCATCTACTAGATAGTAACCTTTTTCACCTCTTTTTTCCCATGCTTCTTTGACACTATTTGATATATTATTGTCATCTACCTTTTGAGCTACATAGTATAAACTTGCTGTCTGACCTAATCCAGGAACATCATCATAAGAGCTCATATTTAAATATGTGATATTATTTTTTTCTTTTACAAATTTTAGGCAACTATTACCTTTTTCAGATACGAATCTATCTTGACCTATGTATACATATTTATCTTTAGGTCCATTTTCTATGTATGGAGAAGATACTGTTAGAGTACCATTATCATTAACATCAACTTTTAGCATATTTGAAGAAGCATAAAGTCCACTATTTTCTTTTAAATAACTTGGCATTTTGACTTGTTGTGGCTTACTAAATGTTTTATCAGGTTTTATTTCTTTAATTTTACCTTTTTCTTTTAATGCAGATAGTAAAATTTCTTGCCCAATTACTTCGTTAAGTTGACTACTTCCACCAGAAGAAACAACTGCAACTGCCATATTTTCATCTGGAAGCACTGTAAGATTACTATGGAATAATAAAGAATCTCCACCTTTTGTAAGTGCTTTTAGATTATATTGATTAAATGGATAAGTGTTGACACAATCCCATCCTAAACCATATCCAAGGATAGAGTCTTCTCCCTCAGGCCATAGACCATTTAAATATTCTTTATTTTCCATAGCTTTTACTGAAGCAGGAGAAAGAATTCCATTTGATTTTTTCATAAATGTTTGTGCAAATGTACATAGATTTTCTGCACTTGAATATAAACCACCTGCACCTATAGTATTAAGGTTATCTTGTGGAACTGCATCTTCCCAATAAGGTACATAGGCTTTTGCAAGTTTTGAACTATCAAAGCTATTTTCTGGAGTTTTTGTGTTTTGTAAGTTAAGTGGATTGTTTATGTATTTATCAAGAAAATTAGTAAATGACATACCAGATACTCTTTCTACTAAAATTTCAGCTAAAGTAAATCCATCATTACAATAAACAGAAAAAGCTCCTGGCTTAGCTTTTAATCTTTGTTTCTTTAATTCTTCTAAGAAATTATCATGATTATAAGAATCATTGTCTCCCAATAAAAGGGCATTTTTAAAACTACTTCCCATTAGCCCTGATGAGTGATTTAATAACATTCTTGGAGTGATTTCTTTATATCTATCATCAGCCATTTTAAATTCAGGTATATATTTTACAACAGGAGTATCTAAATTTACTTTTCCCTGTTCAACCAATTTCATAACAGCTGTAGTAGTAAATACTTTACTGATAGATGCAATATTGTACATATTATCCTTAGTTAAATTTTTATTATCTTGTTTGCTGTATACTCCACCATTTCCAGAAATCTCAATTTTACCATTATCAATTAGAGCATATTGAGCGCTTACAGCTCCGTATTTAGATAGTAAAGTTTGAATTTTCTCTTTAGCAAGAGCTCTAGTTTTTGTGTAAGACTCCGAACCTTTACTATAATCATTTAACTCTATATCAGAGCTTTGATACTTATCGGAGATATTGTTTGTGTCATTATCAGCAAAAGCAATATTTGGAGTAGCTGTAAATAACATACTAAGTACCAATGTGCTAGATAATAACTTAAATAATCTTTGCTTAAACATATTAAATTACCTCTTTTCCCTTTTAATAATTACAATTAGCATAACATTCTTAATTATTTTAATCAACAGATTATTGTTAAGAAAAATACATTTATAATAAGTTACATTTTATATATATGAGAGAAATAAAAAGATAACATTTTGCTATTGGACTATTCATTTATTTAATTAAAATTTTATAATTGACAAATAGTTGTAATATTTAGAAGAATCGATTTCCTAATAATGCTTGAGGATATATGCATTATTTTGTGGCAAACTTTTTAAAAAAACACCTAGATTTTATGTTATAATCTCTGTAAAACGCATATGCTGAAAAGAGGGATTTAAATGGGAAAAATAAATTTTGATTATAGTAAAGCTACGGAATTTTTTTGCCAAAAAGAAATAGATGTCATGCAGCCGTATGTAGATGTGGCACATGATATGTTACATAATAAAACTGGTTTAGGAAATACTTTTTTAGGATGGATAGACCTTCCTAAAAATTATGATAAGGAAGAGTTTGCTAGAATAAAAAAATCTGCTGAGAAGATAAAATCTGATTCTGAGGTTCTTTTAGTAATCGGTATAGGAGGCTCTTATTTGGGTTCAAGAGCTGCGATAGACATGGTAAGTCATTCTTTTAGAAATGGGCTTAAAAAAGAGCAAAGAAATGCTCCTGAAGTATATTTTGTAGGTCATAACATAAGCTCAACATATATTATGGATTTACTAGATGTAATTGAAGGTAAAGATGTTTCTGTAAATGTAATATCTAAATCAGGTACTACTACAGAGCCAGCTCTTGCTTTTAGAATATTTAAAAATTATTTAGAAAAAAAATATGGAAAAGAAGAAGCTAGAAAGAGAATATATGCAACAACAGATTCAAGTAAAGGGGCGCTTAGACAATTAGCTACAGAAGAAGGATATGAGACTTTTGTAATACCAGATGATGTAGGTGGTCGTTTTTCTGTATTGACAGCTGTTGGATTACTTCCTATTGCAGCTGCAGGACTTGATATTGATGCCATAATGAATGGTGCAAATGATGCTCGTGAAGCATTTCAAAATTCTGACTTAAAAAATAATGACAGTTATAAATATGCTGTAGCTAGAACAATTTTACATAGAAAAGGAAAAGATGTAGAGTTATTGGTTAACTATGAACCTCAACTACATTATATGAGTGAGTGGTGGAAACAACTTTATGGAGAAAGTGAAGGAAAAGAAAATAAAGGATTATTTCCTGCTTCTGTAGATTTTTCAACAGACTTACATTCTATGGGACAATATATTCAAGATGGAAAAAGACTTTTATTTGAAACAGTACTTAATGTTGAAAGTTCTAAGAGAAATATAACTATAAATTCAGAAGAAGTAGATTTAGATGGTTTAAATTATTTAGCAGGCAAAACTGTAGATTTTGTAAATCATAAAGCTTTTGAAGGTACTCTATTAGCACATACTGATGGAAAAGTGCCTAACTTGGTAATAAATATACCTAAGTTAGATGAGTATAATTTTGGATATTTAGTGTATTTCTTTGAAAAAGCTTGTGGAATAAGTGGATATTTACTAGGAGTTAATCCATTTGACCAACCAGGAGTAGAAGCATACAAGAAAAATATGTTTGCTTTACTAGGAAAACCAGGTTATGAAAAAGAAAAAGAAGAATTAGAAAAAAGACTTAAATAATTTTAGATAGTTAAGGTTTAATTAAGATTAGAATAATATAATGAAATCATCGAAAGAGAGTTTACTCAAAATAGATGATTTCATTTTTTTATGGAAAATTGGGAAAAATATATTTTGATAATTTATATTATATTTAGATAGGGAGTGGTATGAGATGTCAAGAAGAAAGAAAGGTATAAGTTTAGTAATATTAGTCGCTATAATAAGTTCAATACTTAGTAGTTTGCTAACAATAATTTTAGTTAAAGATAATTTAGGAAGTAAATCTACAGGAAGTTCTACGCCCATAGTTGTAAATGATGATGGAAAGAGCCAAAACATTTACCAAGCAGTTGCAGAAAAGGCAACACCATCTGTTGTAGGTATTACGACAACTAGCGTCGATACTAGTAATATGTTTGCAATACCAACTGAAACACAAGGAGTAGGAACTGGGATTATAGTAGATTCAAATGGATATATACTTACTAATTCTCATGTTATATCAGATGGCCAAGCAACTAGTGTTAATGTTTTATTTAATGATGGTTCAACAACATCAGGTAAAGTGGTATGGTTTGACCAACAACTTGATTTGGCCATAGTTAAAGTTGATAAAACTGGATTAACACCAGCTGAATTTGCAGATAGTGATAAAGTAAAAGTTGGAGATATATCAATAGCAATAGGTAACCCACTTGGACTAGACTTCCAAAAGACAGTTACTCAAGGTATAATAAGTGGATTAGATAGAACTATACAAACAGAAAAAACTAATATGACAGGGTTATTACAAACTGATGCAAGTATAAATGCAGGAAATAGTGGAGGGCCATTGTTAAATCAAAAAGGTCAAGTAATTGGTATAAATACAGCAAAAGCTTCTCAAGCAGAAGGGTTAGGATTTGCGATACCAATCAATACAGCTAAAAGTATAGTTGAAGAAGTAATAAAAACTGGAAAATATGAAAAAGTAACTTTAGGTATAAAAGGAACAGATGTATCAAATTATGAAGCAGCTACAGGTACAAAATTAAGTACTGACAAAGGAGTATATGTTGCAGAAGTAATATCTGGTTCATCAGCAGAAAAAGCAGGAGTAAAAGTAGGGGATATTATAACTAAAGTAGGAGATGCAGATATAACTGGTATGAATGACCTTAATAAAAAGTTATATACTTTCTCAAAAGGTGCTAGCACAAAAATTACATTAAATAGAGGCGGAAAAGCAGTAACAATAAATGTAAAATTCTAAATGTTACTAGAGAAACAGAGACTACATGGTAAAGTGTAGTCTCTGTTTTTATTTAATTTTTATAGTATATATATCTAAATTAATTAAAATAACATATTGTTTATAGAGATTATCTATATTTACTTATAAAAATAAAATTAATAAATATTTAAATTTAATTTATAAAATCAATATAAATATCATAATAAAATAAAAATTTTTAATATTACTAAAAAAATATAGACAAAATAATAACGAATATAGTATTATGTAATTGTAGAAATGCTTTTCATAGAAATAACCTATGAAGATGAATTACATAAAGATGAAAAAAAAGGAATGGATATTCTTTAGGGGTGAAAAAATTATGAATCCATTAGTTATAAATTTACAAAAATGTAGTATACATGATGGTCCAGGGATAAGAAGTACAGTTTTTTTTAAAGGATGCCCACTTGAATGTGTTTGGTGTCATAATCCAGAAAGTCAAACATATACAAAACAAGTTTTGTATAATGAAGAGAGATGTTCAAGATGTGAAGCATGTATAAATATATGTCCTCACAAAGCAATTTACAAAGGTGAAACAAAAATATGTCTAGACCAAGAAAAATGTGAGTTTTGTGAAACTTGTTTAGATTATTGTATAAACAATGCTAGAGAAATAGTAGGTCAAGAGTATTCTGTTAAAGAACTGGTTAAAGAGATAGAAAAAGATAGAATTTTCTATGAAGAATCAGGTGGAGGAGTAACTTTATCAGGTGGAGAAGTAATGGCTCAAGATATGGATTTTATTTGTGGAGTAATAAACATGTGTAAATCAAAGGGAATTCATGTGGCAATTGATACTTGTGGATATGCAAAGTCAGAAAATTACGAAAGAGTTGCTGAATGTGCAGATTTGTTCTTATACGATATTAAACTTATTGATGAGGAAAAACATATAAAATTTACAGGAAAATCAAATGATTTAATACTTAAAAATGTTAAACTTTTGAGTGAATCAGGAGCTAATATAAATATAAGAATACCATTAATTGTAGGCGTAAATGTAGATGATGAAAATTTAGAGGTTAAAAAAATGATAGAGTTTTTAAAGCCTTTGAATATAAAAGATGTAAGTCTTCTTCCATATCATAATATTGGTAAACATAAGTATGATAAAATTTATAAAAAGTATGAAGGAGAAGAGTTACAAAGACCTACTGAAGAAAAATTAGAAGAAATAAAAAGGCTGTTTGAAGCAAGTAATTTCAATACTAAGATTGGGGGGTAATAAAATGTTAAGAGGAACTTTTGAAAGAACTAAAAAATTAAGAGAAGAAAGTGTTAATGCAGAACCACACATATCTATTGAAAGAGCAGTACTTATGACAGAAGCTTATAAAAAATATGAAGGAAGTGTAGAAATTCCTGTACTTCGTGCTTTATCATTTAAACATTACATTGAAAACAGAACTCTTAGTATAAATGATGGAGAATTAATAGTAGGCGAAAAAGGAGATTCACCTAATGGAGCACCAACATATCCAGAAATTTGTTGTCATACAATGGAAGATTTAGAAGTAATGCATAATAGAGACATAATAAATTTTAGTGTGTCTGAAGAATCTAGAAAAATACATCAAGAGGAAATAATACCTTTCTGGAAGAAGAGACAAACCAGAGATAAGATAATAAATGCTATGACACCTGAATGGTTAGCAGCATATGAAGCAGGTATGTTTACAGAGTTTATGGAACAAAGAGCTCCAGGACACACAGTTTGTGGAGATACAATATATAAAAAAGGATTTTTAGATTTAAAGAAAGATATAGAAGCAAGACTAAAAGAATTAGATTTCCTTAATGACTTAGATGCATATAATAAAAAAGCTGATTTAGAAGCTATGGCAATAGCTTGTGATGCAATGGTTATATTAGGAAAGAGATATGCTGAAAAGGCAAGAAAAATGGCAGAAGAAGAAACTGATGAAGCTAAGAAAAAAGACTTATTGTTAATTGCTGAAACTTGTGATGTTGTACCAGCTCATAAACCAGAAACTTATCATCAAGCTATACAAATGTACTGGTTTGTTCATATAGGGGTTACTACTGAGCTTAATATATGGGATGCATTTACTCCAGGAAGACTAGACCAACATCTAAATCCTTTTTATGAAAGAGATGTAGAAAATGGAATATTAGATAGAGATAGAGCACAAGAATTACTTGAATGTTTATGGGTTAAATTTAACAATCAACCAGCACCACCAAAAGTTGGTATAACACTGAAAGAGAGTAGCACATATACAGACTTTGCAAATATAAATACTGGTGGAATAAATCCAGATGGTCAAGATGGTGTTAATGAAGTTAGTTATATAATACTTGATGTCATGGATGAAATGAAATTAATACAACCTAGTTCAAATGTTCAAATAAGTAAAAAGACTCCTCAAAAATTCTTAAAGAGAGCTTGTGAAATATCAAGAAAAGGATGGGGTCAACCAGCATTTTATAATACTGAAGCAATAGTTCAAGAGCTTATGGAAGCTGGTAAAACTATAGAAGATGCAAGACTTGGAGGAACTAGTGGTTGTGTTGAAACTGGATGTTTTGGTAAAGAAGCATATGTTTTAACTGGATATATGAATATTCCAAAAATACTTGAATTAACACTAAATAACGGTTATGACCCAATTGCGAAAAAGCAAATAGGTATTGAAACTGGAGACCCTAGAGATTTTAAATCTTATGAAGAATTATTTGACGCATTTAAAAAGCAGTTACATTATATGATTGATATAAAAATACAAGGAAATGCTGTAATAGAAAATATATGTGCAAAACATATGCCTTGCCCACTTATGTCTACAATAGTTGATGATTGTATAGCAAAAGGTAAAGACTATCAAAGAGGTGGAGCAAGATATAACACTAGATATATACAAGGTGTTGGTATAGGAACTATAACAGATAGTTTAACAGCAATAAAATATAATGTATTTGACAAGAAAAAATTTGATATGGATACATTACTTAAGGCACTTGATTCTAACTTTGAAGGATATGAAGCTATACTTAATATAGTTTCAAATAAAACTCCTAAGTATGGAAATGATGATGATTATGCTGATGGAATAATGGAAGAAATATTTAATGCATATTACAATGAAGTAACTGGTAGACCAACTGTTTGTGGTGGAGAATATAGAGTAGATATGTTGCCAACTACTTGCCATGTATACTTTGGAGAAATTATGGGAGCAAGTGCAAATGGTAGACTTTGTGCAAAGCCAGTTTCAGAAGGAATCTCTCCAGAAAAAGGTGGAGATACTAATGGACCTACAGCAGTTATAAAATCTTGTGCTAAGATGGACCATATAAAAACTGGTGGAACATTGTTAAATCAAAGATTTGCACCATCAGTAGTACAAGGTGAAAAAGGATTAGACAACATGGCTAATCTAGTAAGAGCATACTTTAATATGGATGGACATCATATACAATTCAATGTATTTGATAAAAATGTATTATTAGAGGCTCAAAAGAATCCTCAAGATTACAAAGACTTAATAGTTAGAGTTGCAGGATATAGTGACCATTTCAACAATTTAAGTAGAACATTACAAGATGAAATAATAGGTAGAACTGAGCAAACATTCTAGGATTGTTTGTAAATAAAACTTCTTACTATATAAAAATGTAACTGGTATAATAGTATATATTACCAGATACCATTTTAAAAAATTTTAGATTAATTCTGAGCTAACTTTCTGGATAGGAAGTTAGCTCGTTGAGTTTAATGAAAAAATCGTTAAATTTATATTTAATAAACTATATAAAGAAGTAATTTATAATAATCATAATAAAATTATATTTTATAATAACTAAGATAATTTTAAGCAGTTAAAATATTATAAATTTAGCTACTTTAAAATAAAAACTAATAGAAAAAGAGGAGATTTGATATGAAAACTTTAGGATTTATTGGTTCAGGAAATATGGGAAGTGCAATGATAGGTGGTATAGTAAAATCAGGATTAGTAAAAGCAGAAGATATAACTGTATCAGACTTAAGTCAAGTTGCTTTAGATAAAGTAAAAGAACAATTTGGAATAAATACTACAACTGATTCAAAGGTGGCTGTTGCAAATTCAGATGTAGTGATAGTAGCACTTAAGCCTAATATATGTGAAAAAGCTTTAGCTCCACTTAAAGAATTAATAGATGAAAGTAAAATAATAGTATCAATAGCAGCAGGAAAAACTATAGAAACTCTTGAAAGTATTATAGGTTCAGATAAAAAGATAGTAAGAGTAATGCCAAATACTCCAGCACTTGTTGGAGAAGGTATGTCAGCTCTTTGTAAAAATTCAAATGTTACTGATGAAGAATTGAATATGATTAAAGCTCTATTTGAATCATTCGGAGAAGCAGAAATAGTAGCAGAATATTTAATGGATACAGTTACAGGTATTAGCGGCTCTTCTCCTGCATATGTATTTATGTTTATAGAAGCTATTGCAGACGCAGCAGTACTAGCTGGTATGCCAAGACAGCAAGCTTATAAATTTGCATCTCAAGCTGTTATGGGCTCAGCTAAGATGGTTCTTGAAACTGGAAAACATCCAGGAGAATTAAAAGATATGGTTTGTTCTCCAGCAGGAACTACTATAGAAGCAGTTAAAGTGTTAGAAGAAGAAGGATTTAGATCAGCAGTTATAAAATCTATTGTCGCTTGCATAGATAAATCTAAAGATATGAGCAAATAGTAAATTAAGAATAAGATAAAAATATATGTCTCAAAATGAATTTTGTAGTTTATTTTGAGACATTATTTATATGTATTAACAATTATAATTCTACTAATAAAAAAGAAGTAATCTTCATCTTGATTTTTTACAGATTATATAAATATGTATTAATCTTTTTAAATATTAGTTTGATAATATGAATTTTATTTTAAAATAAAAGATTTATATAAATAGCCAATAGAATCTATTATTTTAACGGTTTTTGATATATGGAAAAACTAGCAAAAGAACTTGGTGTTGAAATTGATATATGTCTTAGTTCTATTAAAGATAGAAAAACACAAAATGAAGTGTGCATAGAGCTAATTGACAGTTGTATATATGTCTTAATTATAAGACCTAAAGATACTACAGGTATGGATGCCCAGTTAGAAACAGCGAAACAAATCATTGCAGGAATACAATCAAGTACTATATATGGACGGAAAGGTATTAGCATAAACCGCTATAAATGAAGCCTATTACGTGGCTAGAGGAGAAAGAATTAATTATACTAACACTTTGGATAATGGTACTGAAAAGTCAATACCAGAGAGTCTTATTATTGGACGCTTGGTTATAAAAGAAAATTTAGATAAGATACTAATTGATAGCAAATGTTATACAAAAGAAGAAGTTTATGGTTCTAATTAATCAATAATTATAACCATAATTAATAAAAATTCCTATGGTTTTTTAATGATACCATAGGAATTTTTATTTTATATTTTATTTTTCAGTCCATGCATACCTTTTGTAATAAATATACTAATAATTTTTGCAGTTTTTTCTTCTGTTTCTGAATTATTTCCACTATATTCTTTAGAAATCATTTCTAAACACCCATCTATAATTCCTCCTATAATACAAGCATCCAAAATATCAACTGTTTCTTTATCTTCTATTGTATGACTACTTTCTTGAATGCCTTTTTTCAGTATTTCTTTATATTTATAAAAAAAGGATGTACTTTTACCATTACAAGATAAATTTTTAATTGTGTTTGCATGTTCTTGGAAAAAGGTAACAATTTCTAAAATTTGAGGATATGGATTTTCAACAATATCATAAATATTACTTTCCTTCATTAGACTTATACATTTATTGAATAGCTCTTCTTCTATTTGTTCTTGAACATCATAAATATCTTTAAAGTGTGCATAAAATGTCCCTCTACTTACATCAGCTAATTCTAAAACTTCTTTCACAGTAATTTTACTAATATCACTATTTATACTTAGTTTAATAAATGCTTGCTTTATTGCTTCTTTTGATTTTCTTATATCTCTTCTTTCTTTTTTCATCTTCTAATTATCTCCAATAATTTTTTGATATATGTATAAATTCATACAAAATTTATTTAATTTGTATAGAACTATACAAAATATTTATAATTTATACATTGTGTATAATATTATATAATAGTATACTCTATCTAAAATAAAAATCAAGTTTTTGGAAAGGTGGAATTTTATATGAATAGTATAAAAAAAGAAATAGAAAATATAGTATCTTCTTCTAAAAAAATTGGGAAAGCATACCATGAAACTGGTGTTGAAGTTGGAAAAGCTTATGCAAAAGCAGGTAAAAAAACTGCAAAATTATTCAAAGAATTATATGATGGTGAAGAAACATATGAGGTAAAAACAAAAGAAGATTGATTTGTAGAAACATAGGGAGTTGAACATGAAGTTAGGTAATAAGAGGCTAAATAAGTAAAAAAGAAGCTATTACACAACAATTTACATTTGTTTGTGTGATAGCTTCTATATTGTTATAACAAGATTTTTGTAAGAACTATTTTTGAAAGATAGCTCTTTAAATTTATTTTTAAATTAAAATATTTACATATTAGTGTGTACTACTTTTTTTATTACTGTTTTCCTCACCTGAGCAAGAATTAGTACTTGGACATCCAGAACAACCAGAACATCCACTACAGCTATTTCCATTTTTGGTAGATTTAAATTTATTAAACAAAATTAAAAATGCAAGAACTATGATTATTCCGCCGATTAAAGCCTCCATTATTGAATTTCCCATAAATAATACTCCGCCAATACTTTTAACTATAAAAGCCATTATCCATGCTAATATAAACTGATATGCAAATGATGTAAACATCATTTTATTTCCATATTCTTTTTTCATAGTTGCAAGAGCAGCTATACATGGAGTATATAGAGCTGTAAATATTAAGAATGTATATGCAGTAACACCATTAAATATTGTTGGTAATACAACAGTCAAATTACCATATAGTATATTCAAAGAGTTTACCACGATTTCTTTTGCTCCAAGACCACTTAAGATAGCAACTGAAGTTCTCCAGTCATCAAAACCAAGAGGTTTAAATATAGGAGATATAATATGACCTATAGTAGCTAAAAAGCTTACATTTATATCTTCTGTAAATCCAAATACATTAAATGAAGAAAGTCCCCAAATAACAACTGACATTGCAAACATTACAGTAACTACTCTTATTAAAAAACCTTTTGATTTATTCCAAGTATTTTTAATAAGTGCGTCTATAGTAGGTATTCTATATTCTGGTAACTCTAATATAAATGGTTCAGCCTCTGTCTTAAAAGCTGTTTTATTTAAAACTAGTGCAACCACAATTGCCATAATGATACCGACCAAGTATAATGATGTAGTTACTAAAGCAGCATTGTGTGGGAAAAATATAGCTACAAATAATGCATATATAGGTAGCTTTGCTCCACAAGTCATAAGTGGTGCAATAAGAGCTGTAACTCTTCTGTCTTTTTCACTTTCTAGTGTTCTAGTTGCCATTATAGCAGGAGAAGAACATCCCATACCCATAACTATGGGTATAAAAGCTTTACCAGATAGACCAACCTTTCTCATAACTTTATCCATCAAAAATGCTGTTCTTGACATATATCCACTATCTTCAAATAGAGATATACCAAAGAATAATGTAAATATTAAAGGGAAGAATGGTAAAGTACCACCAACACCTCCAATTATTCCATCAACAATAAGTGATTTAAACCATGGGCTAGAGTTAGCTAACATATCACTAACGGGTGTAGAGATATAAGCTTCTATAAGGCCTGCAAAGCCCTCTTGAAGTGGGCCTCCAACCCAATCAAAGGTGAACTTAAATAAAAGAAACAATACACCAATAAATATTGGATAGGCTAATATAGGATTTAAAACTATATTGTCTATTTTATCACTGATAGATTTTGTGTGTGTATATGTAGTCTTTGTACATCTTGATAAGATAGATTCTAACTTCTTATACGTTTCTGTTTCGCTTCCAAAGTCTGTTCGATATTTAAATGATTTTTTAGTAGCATCTTTAATTTCTGATTCTATTTTTTCTACGCCATCTTTCTTTTTTGCGATGATTGGAACAACAATTACTCCAAGTTCTTCACTTAATTTTTTATCATCTATATTAACACCCTTAGATTCTGCAATATCTAACATGTTAAGCAGTATAACGATAGGTTTATTAAATTGCATAAGTTGAGTTGTTAAGTAGAGATTTCTTGATAAGTTAGAAGCATCTACTACATTCACTATTACATCAACATCTTCATTTTCTAAATATGACTTAGAAACCTTTTCTTCATTTGAGAAAGTATCCATTGCATATATACCAGGTAAATCTACAACCTTTATTTCTTTCCCAATAAATCCTTCTTTTTTCTCAATAGTAACACCAGGCCAGTTACCAACATACTGATTTGAGCCTGTAAGCAGGTTAAAAACAGTAGTCTTACCAACATTTGGGTTTCCTAATAATGCTACATTAATCACAGGTAGCTCCTCCTCTATTATTGTAAAGAAATATTTTTAGCATCAGATTTTCTAATAGCTAAGTCAAATCCTCTAAATCTAATTATAATTGGGTCTCCAAATGGAGCAACTTTTTTAACTTCTATTTCAGTACTATTTATACATCCAAGTGCAAGTAATCTTTTAGATAATTTAATATCTCCATCTATATTATTAATAAGTCCTTTTTCTCCTATTTTCAAATCGTAAACAGTCATTATTAACACCTCCTAATGAAATTCATTATCATTAAAATTGTAACAAGTATGATACAAAAAGTCAAGGATTATAGGGGGAATTACAAGTTCAAATTGATGATATTTACTTTAAATATATTATAGAATATTTTAGTCTAAATTAGGTGTTTTTATATATTTTGTATTATAATGTAATATGATATATAAAATTTGGAGGAATTAACTTAATGAAAACTAGAAAAATGACATTTTTAGGTCTTATGATAGGATACAGTTTAGCCTTATATGTACTAGAGACATATATACCAAACCCTCTTATAATTATATTTCCAGGAGCAAAATTGGGTTTGAGTAATATTATAACTTTAATTTCATTAATGTTGTTAGGTGTCAGAGATACTGTTATAATTGTTACTATCAGGGTAATTTTGTCATCAATATTTGCAGGTCCTCTATCTTATCTTTTATTTAGCATAGGAGGAGCTTATTTGAGCCTTTTATTTATGTATTTAGCAAGTAAAATAAAGGGATTATCAATGATAGGAATAAGTATTTTAGGGGCAATAGGGCATAATATAGGTCAATTAATAGTTGCAAGTTTAATAATAGAAAATATACTTGCTATAGGATACTTGCCATTTATGTTAATGGCATCATTAGTAACGGGTATGTTTGTAGGATTAGTATCTAGGTATACGGTGCCCAAATTAAAGCATTTTTATAGTAAGTTTTATTGACATAATATTGACAAAATATAATATTGTTTGATAAAATGTATATAAAAATATACAAATTTGTAATAGTGGTGATTATTATGGCGAACAATGAATTAGAAGCGTTAAAAAATGAAATTGAAGCAGTTAGGGAAGAGATAAATACATACATAGAATATCCAGAAATATTTCAAGAAGAGCTCGTAGAATCAAGTAAGAAAATAGATATATTAATAAATAAATACATGTACTTAAGCAAATAGCCCACAGTTGTGGGTTTTTTTGTATTAAAAATTAACAGATATTACTATTTATCATATACTAATAATAATATTAAGGTATAAGATGTTATTTCTGATATAGAAATTATCTGTATGATATGATGTAGAAGTTATTTATATGATATAAATTATAATTGGGTCAGGAGGTTTTATATTATGGGCGATATAGGAACTAAGGAGATAGCAATAAGATTATTATTAGCATTAGTTATAGGAGGAATAATAGGACTAGAGAGAGAAAAGATAAGGCAATTTGCAGGATTTAGAACACATATATTAATAGCAATAGGTTCTTGTATTACCTCAATAACTTCAATCCAGTTATTGTCTGACTATAGTTTA
Source organism: Clostridioides sp. ES-S-0049-02 (assembly GCF_020658465.1). Classification (NCBI taxonomy): domain Bacteria; kingdom Bacillati; phylum Bacillota; class Clostridia; order Peptostreptococcales; family Peptostreptococcaceae; genus Clostridioides; species Clostridioides sp. ES-S-0049-02. Next base: position 95,472 of record NZ_JACVWG010000011.1, on the reverse strand, counting down.
TATACAAATGCTGACCCAGCAAGAATGCCTGCTCAAGTGTTGTCTGGAATTGGTTTTTTAGGTGCAGGAGCAATTCTAAAGAACAAAGGTGGAGTGAAGGGGCTTACTACAGCCGCTGGTATGTGGGCAACTGCATGTATTGGTATAGCAGTTGGTTATGGTTATTATGAACTAGCAATTTTAGGATGGTTGTTTGTAATGATAGCATTATTTGTGCTTAGGATACTAAATACGTTTCTATTTAGTCAAGAAAAAAATGTATTGATATTAAAAATAAATAATTTAGATTCAATACCTTTTTTATATGATAAATTTGAAAAAAATCAACTTATTGTAAGGAATATGGAAATAGAATGTCGTAGTGAAGAATATTGGAAAGTAAACTTTTTTATATCTTATGATAAGAGAATACACTTACATGATGTTATGAAAGAAATAAATATGATAGAAGGAGTAATAAATGTAGATTATTTGGACTAAAATATATACAATATATTTTGTAAAGTAAATAAAATATAAAAATGAATTAAAATAGAGGTGTATAATATGGGAACTGATAGAAGTACGATAGAAGAAAAATACAAATGGAAAATAGATAAGATGTACTCTACTAAAGAAGATATTGAAAAAGACATAAGTAAAGTAAAAAATCTTATTCAAGAAGTAAAAGAATACAAAGGTAAATTTTCTGAGAGTAAGGAAAATTTATACAAAGTATTAAGTATCTCTGAAAATGCATCTAGAATCATCCAGAATCTATATGTATATACTCATATGAAACAACATGAAGATACTAGAATCAATGATAATCAAGGAAGAGCCACTAAGACAGAAATGTTATCAACTGATTTAGGAGTGGCTACTTCTTATATAGTTCCAGAGATACTGTCCATAGAAGAAGACAGATTAAATGAATATTTGAAGGATGAGAAGTTATCATTTTATACAAAATATATAAAAGATATATTGAGAGATAAGCCTCATACTTTGAGTGAAAAAGAAGAAGAGATACTTGCAGCTACATCTGAATTATCAACAGTTCCAGAAAATGTATATGATATGTTAGCATATGCAGATATGGAATTTCCTGAGATAGAGGATGAAAAAGGTAATAAGGTTAAACTTTCACATTCAAACTATTCTCTATTTATAAAAAGTAAAAATGGAAGAGTTAGAAAAGAAGCTTTTGAAGGAGAATTTTCTACTTATGGAAAATATAAAAACACATTTGCTTCAACACTTTATGGTGGAATAAAGTCAGAGATATTTTATGCAAAAACTAGAAAATATAATTCAGCAATAGAAGCATCGCTATTTTCAGATGATGTAAGCCTAGAGGTTTATAATAATCTTATATCAGCAATAGATGAAAGTATTCCTACTTTGAATAAGTATGTTGAACTTAAAAAGAAGTTCTTGGGATTAAATGAAATACACATGTATGACTTATATGTTCCTCTAACTGATAAATTTGATATGGATATACCTTATGAAAAAGCACAGAGCATTATATTAGAGGCACTTAAGCCTTTAGGAGAAGAATACTTAAAAGTTATAAAAAATGCATTTGAAGAAGGTTGGATTGATGTATATGATAATGAAGGTAAAAAAGGAGGAGCTTACTCTTGGGGAAGCTATGATTCACATCCTTATATATTAATGAGTTATAAAAATGACCTTAACTCTCTATTTACATTAATTCATGAATTAGGTCATTCTGTCCATAGCCATTATTCGAGAACAAGTCAGCCATTTTTATATTCAGATTATAAAATATTTGTTGCAGAAGTTGCATCTACATTAAATGAATTACTTCTTATAAATTATTTATTAGAAAATTCTAAGTCTAAAGATGAAACTATATATCTATTAAATTATTATTTAGAGCAATTTAGGACTACTGTTTATAGACAAACTATGTTTGCTGAATTTGAAAAAATTGTACATGAAAGAGTAGAAAGTGGAGAGCCACTTACTGCTGATGAATTTACTGATATATACTATAAATTAAATGAGAAGTATTATGGAAAATCTGCAATAGTAGATGAGCAAATAGGGATAGAGTGGGCAAGAATTCCACATTTTTATTCAAATTTCTATGTGTATAAGTATGCTACAGGATTTTCTGCTGCAAGTGCATTAAGTCAACAGATACTTTCAGAAGGTAGTAAAGCTGTAGATAGATATATAAACTTCTTAAAAAGTGGAGGGTCAGAGTATCCTTTAGAACAATTGAAATCTGCTGGTGTAGATATGACGAAAAAACAATCTATAGAAGAAGCTTTAAATGTGTTTGCTAGTTTGGTTAATAAATTAGAAAAAGAATTATAAAATATGATAAATTAATAGCTTAGATAAAAAATTATAAGAATATTATATGATGTATTATACTAGTGTTGATTGGAAAACACTTAAAAAAATTAATCTAATTTTAAATATACTATATAAAATTAAATTTTTACATGTATTTAACAATATTTACATTTACTTAACCTCGCTCTAATATTCACTTAACAAAAAATATGTATTATTAAAATATAGCAAATATGAAAACAAAAAAATTAAAATATAAGCGGGGGTAAGTAAAATGTTCAAAAAGAAAATAGGAGTTCTTTTAGCTAGTACAATGTTGGTTGGAGTCTTAGCAGTAGGATGTGGTTCTGACTCTGGAGGTTCAGGAGATTCAAATAAAGTTTCTGTTTCAGGTTCAACTTCAATAGGGCCTCTTATGGAAACTATTGGAGAGAAGTTTCAGGAAAAAAATCAAGGTGTTAGTGTAGAAGTACAACAAATTGGTTCTTCTGGAGGTATAAAAAATGCAATAGAAGGAACGTCTGAAATAGGTATGAGTTCAAGAGATTTAAAAGATGAAGAAAAAAGTGCTGGATTAAAGGAAACTAAGATAGCAATAGACGGTATAGCATTAATAACTAATAAAGACAACCCAGTAAAAAATCTTACAATGGACCAAATAAAAGGTATATACACAGGAAAGATAACTAACTGGAAAGAAGTTAACGGAAATGATGAACCAATAGTAATAGTATCAAGAGAAGAAGGTTCAGGAACTAGAGATGGATTCCAAGAAATTGTAGGATTCAAGTCAGAAGAATTGACTAAAGATGCACAAATAAGTGATGGTTCAGGAAATATAAAAACTACAGTTGAAGGAAATAAAAATGCTATAGGATATATATCATTTGGATATGTTGATGAGAAAGTAAATAGTTTAAAAGTAAATGATGTTGATGCAACTGATGCCAATGTAATAGCTAATAAATATCCAATATCAAGACCATTTATATTAGTTAATAAAGAAGATAAATTATCAGAAAAAGGTAAGGCTTTGATAGACTATATATTGAGTGATGAAGGACAAGCACTTGTTTCAGAAAAAGGATTCATTAAAGTTAATCAATAAGATAAAGCTAATTATTAAGATAAAAACTTAACATAAAAAAATATATGATACCCTGCAAAGTCAGCTTATAAAAATGCTACTATAACTTGCAGGGTATTGTCTATTATTGATGATAGAACTATAAACATTTTTAAATAAAAAATATATATAGTTAGTACATTATATTTAAAAAATATGTAAATATTGACAAGATAATATTACAATGTTAGAATAGAAATGAAATTTATCAGAACAATTTAAACAAGTTTAATGAAAATATTTTAGAAACTGAGAAGTATATCTTATTATTGGGCATCTAGAGGTATATGGAGTTAGTGGTGCAACCGGCTATGAATATAATTTTATATTACATAGCCTTTTTTTTGTTTTAAATTTAACATAGTTGATATGAAATTTGAAAATTATAAGCTTTAATAACTTTACTTATATATATAAATGGCTATATTTAGCCAAAGTAGCCCTTTGTTGGAAAAGGGAAATTTTTTAAAAAATATAATGCAATTATAACGAAGATATAATAATTTTATAATCAATTAAAATACATAATATAATTTTTTTATAACAATGTACTTACCAAAATAATACAATTTATTTTATATTATAACCATATAAATCGTATAAATCAATACTCAAACTGGCTAATGGACAAGTTTCTATAAATATCGTATATATATGAGATATAATGATTTTAAGTTCCATTTTCCAACAATCGGAGACTTTGATTAGTATTTAATAATGAATGCTTAATATTTAAGACAATGTTCAAGAATTATTCAAAAATACTTAAGTTTTATAGTCTAGTTTGTAAAGATATTATAAAATAATAATATTAGTTAGATTAAGAGGTAAAACATTATAATTTGTAATACTTATAACTTTAGATTATGATTAAAATATTTTTGAATGGAGTGGTGTAATGTATAACTTATTAGTTGTAGATGATGATGTTGATATTTTAAACATAAATCAAATTTATTTTTCTAACATAGGTTTTAACGTATACACAGCAGAGACTGCTAAACGTGCAATGAAGATAGTAGAAAGTATAGTTTTAGACTGTATAATACTAGATATTGCACTACCAGATTCAGATGGATATAAAATATGTAATGCTATAAAAGAAAAGGTTAACATACCTATAATATTTTTATCTAATTACGAACATGAAGAGGAAAGAGTTCAAGGTTTTTTATCTGGAGCAGATGATTATATAACAAAGCCATATAGCTTAAAAGAACTTGAACTTAGAATCTATGCTCGGATGAGGCAATATAAAAACATTACATCAGTTCCTAATGTGTTAAAGTTTTCATCCCTAGTAATAAATGTAAATTCAAGAAAAGTAACCTTTGATGAAAAGGGTATTGACTTAACCACCATGGAGTTTGAAATACTATTATTTTTAGCTGAAAATAAAGAACAAGTATTTTCAAAAATAGAGATATATAATCAAGTTTGGAAAATGCCTGATGTTGGAGATCAACATACTGTACAAGTTCATATTGCACAGATGAGGAAAAAAATTAATTCTTTAAGCAGAGAGCATCAATATATTCAAACCGTGTGGGGTAAAGGATATAAGTTTGTACCATAAGCAAGATAATGTAAGCAATAAATAGTTCTTATTTTATCATTTAATATTACTACAAAAGAAAGAGATGTGGTTAATGCAATGAAAAAGTCTAATGTACTAAAAGGAACTCTCATTGTATTGATAGTCTCTCTGTTGGCAATAATAGGATTAAATTTTCTTTATAAATATGATAATAAATATACATATAAGTCTATTAGAGCAAGTAATGGAATTTTAACTATAGATGAGGATACTTTTTCTAAAAATAAACTTGTTTTTCTAATAGATGATTGGGAATTTTATAACCATAAGATATTTAAGCCAAAAGATTTTAGAGAGAAACATATAAAACCAGAATACATTTTCATAGGACAATATCCAGATTTTTCCATGAGAAAAGAAAAACAATCGCCATATGGAAATGCAACTTATCGCATGAGGATAAAAAATGAAGGTAAAGACAAAGTACTAAGCCTAGAACTTCCAGAAATCTTTTGTTCAAGTGAAGTTTGGATAAATGGTGAAATAGTCTCTAAGTTAGGAGATATAGGTACAGAAAGATATAGACCTAAAATTAAAAACACAGTAGTAAGTTTTGTTGCAAAGAAAGATACAGAAATTATAATCAATGTGTCCAATTTCTCACATTATTATAGCGGTTTGTATTATCCACCTGCATTAGGAAAAACAAAAGATGTAAGTAATATGATATTTTATAGATTAGTTTTTTATAGTGTTATTTGTTTTACAACTATTGCAATAGCTATATTTTCTCTAGCTGTTTGGGTACTTTCAAAACAAAGCAAGCTATATTTATACTTTGGATGTATGTGTATTTTTTTTGCTATACACGTGTCATATCCTTTTATACATTTAATGGGGCTTCCTTTAGTGAACTTTACATATGCAGTTGAAGATTCATCATACTTTATAGCAGTTTTATGTATTATTTGTATAAATGGAAATATATCCAAAATTGAAAGAAATAAAGTATATAGATTTTTAATTTTACCATTAGGAATTACTATGTGTATCATATCCATTGTGATACCAGTTATTCTTCTTCCATATGATATATACTTTGTTAATATCTATGGAAAATTAATAGACATATATAAATATGTTGTATTTATTTACATATTGATGTCTTCAATAGTTTCAATTTATAAAAAAACATACTTTGAGCAATTAAGCTCCTATATTTTAGTTTCAGCAAACATAGTGTTTGGTGTCAGTATATTATTTGATGTAGTGACTAGTAATAGGTTTGAACCTATATTTACAGGATGGCAAACAGAATACTGTGGTTTTTTAATAGTTATTTTGTTTTCTATTATGATGATAAATAGAAATAGAATAATAATAAAAGAAAATGAAAAACTCACACAAAATCTTGAGCATGAAGTTGAAGTAAGAACTAATGAACTTACAACACTATTAAATGAACGTAAAAAATTCTTGGCAGATGTAGCACATGATTTAAAGGCACCTGTTTCAGCTATACAGGCATTTATAGATTTAATAAAGTTGGGGAATATTCATGTAGATGAGGAGACAAGAACCTATCTTTATGCAATAAACCAAAAATCAAATGAAGTTCAAAATAGAGTACGTAGTTTACAAGAATTTACATTACAAGATAAAAAAATTGGTCTTAGTGAAAAAATATGTCTGAATGATTTTATTAAAGAGGTATATGAAAATAATTTACCAGATACACAAGCATGTGGTGTAAATTTTGAAGTTTATATATTAGATAAAAAAATATATGCAAAAGTAAATAAAGAAAGATTGGCTAGAGCATTTGAAAATTTAATTTATAATGCTTTGAGCTTTACTTCATTTGATGGGAAAATAATTTTGTCAGTGAATAAAGAAGATGGATTTGCAATTATTAAAATTTCTGATAATGGTAAAGGTATACCAGCAGAAAATATACCAAAGATATTTGACCGATTCTTTACAGAAAGGGACAATAGTACTTCAAAAGGTCAAGGGTTAGGATTATATATTGTTAAATCCATTATAAGAGAGCATGATGGAGAGATTTTTGTAGATTCAGAGTTGGAAAAAGGAACTGTTTTTACAATAAAATTAAGTTTATGTTTTTTATAATAAATAGTTATTTAATATAAAAGAATAATGATATTTAGGAGTGATTATAATGCAAACTAAGATATTAATAATAGATGGAGACAAGAATAATTGCCAGGAATTAAAAAATTTCTTGGAGCAAAAAGGAATAAATGTAGATTTGGCGTATAACTGTGAAGAAGCTATTGGAAAAATATTTAGCAATAAATACGATTTGATATTTTTAGAAATAATCTTAACTGATGGTGATGGATGGACTTTATGTAAAAAGATTAGAAATGTAACTACGTGTCCTATTGTTTATATGACTTATATAAATGAAGACCAAAGTATTTTAAATGCTTTAAATTCTGGTGGTGATGATTATTTAATCAAACCTTTAAATTTGGAAATACTATATGCAAAGGTAAAAGCAATTTTAAGAAGAGTAACTTCATATATAAATAACAATGAAAGTAATACAAGATTAGAAGAATACAATAGAACAAGTGGAGTAATAAAATTAGAAGATAAAATAATAAAATTAACTCCAACAGAAAATAAGTTGTTGAACTATTTTATAGAGAATCCAGAAAAGACCTTAACTACCAAAGAGATATATGAACATGTATGGTTAAATGATTATCTAGAGGATAATTATAGTGTAGTAGTTGCAGTGAACGGACTGAGAAAGAAAATAGAGAAAGATTACAAAAATCCTCAAAAAATCATAACAATAAGAGGAGCAGGGTATTACTTTAATAAGGAATAATAAATATATAGATTATAAAAGGTTAAATCTAGTTAACAAATTTTAATAGCAGATATAAATAATAAATTACGTGTAGTACGTATTATTACTTATATCTGCTATTTTATTGTTGCCAAATATAGTTAAATTGTAAAGTAAATGTCAAATATAGTCCAAAAAGTAAAATTAATGTTAAAAAAGTGAATATAATTTTACACTTGTTTAACTTAAACCTAATATAGATTTAACTTAAAAAAAGTAGAATAAAAATATAGAAAATTTAATAATGACGAACTTATAAAAATTTAAATTTTAAATACAGAACGAAAATAAATAGGTATATTTTAATGGGAGGATATTATGATAGTAAAATCTAGGTTAGTAGGTTTAGAAAAAAATGACAATAATGGAAATAAGACTAAATATATAGTCGAAAAAGTAGCAAAAAATATATTTCTATTAAGTGCTTTAGTAGCAGTCGCAAGTTTACTTTTGATAATAGGATTTGTATTTTATAAAGGGTTAAGACCTTTTATATTTGAGGGATACTCATTTATAGATTTTTTAACAGGTGCGGATTGGGTTCCTTCAGCTAATAAGTTTGGAATATCATCTATGATAGCAGCATCAATAGTTGCTACAATTGGTGCACTTGTAATAGGAGTACCAATTGGAATATTAACATCTGTATTTATAGCAGAAGTAGCACCTAAAAGATTAGCAAAAATAATGTCACCAGCAGTTGAACTTCTGGCAGGTATACCTTCAGTACTATATGGGGTGTTTGGCCTTGCAGTAATAGTTCCAATGATACAAAGTATATTTAATCTTCCAAAAGGACAGAGTTTATTAGCAATAATAATAGTATTAGCAGTAATGATGCTTCCAACAATAATATCTGTATCAGAAACAGCTATAAGAGCAGTACCAAAAGCATATAAAGAGGGTTCATTAGCACTTGGTGCATCAAAAATAGAAACAATATTTAAAGTTGTATTACCAGCTGCAAAGTCTGGAGTATTAGCAGCAGTAGTACTAGGCGTAGGAAGAGCTTTAGGAGAGACAATGGCAGTAATACTTGTTGCAGGAAATTCACCAGTTATGCCAACTTCTATAACAGATAGTGTAAGACCACTTACAACTAATATAGCACTTGAAATGGGATATGCATTTGGGACACATCAAGAAATGTTATTTGCAACTGGAGTAGTATTGTTTACATTTATATTAATTTTAAACTTAGTTTTAAATAAACTTTCAAATAAGGCGGTAAATTAAGATGAGAAAGTTCAGAGAGAATATATTGAAATTATTAGTATATCTATCAGCATTATTTACAATAGTATCACTAGTAGTTATAGTAGGATTTATATTTATAAAGGGAATCGGAAATATGAATTTTAACTTCTTATTTAGTAATTATTCAGCATCAGGTGATGGTGGTATATTCCCAATGATAATTACAACATTATATACTGTATTGGTTTCTATAATTGTAGCAACACCAATAGGAATCTTAGCAGCTATATATTTACAAGAATATGCTAAAAAAGGAAAAGCAGTTACAGCTATAAGGTTTGCCACTGAAAGTTTGTCAGGAATACCATCTATAGTTTATGGGTTATTTGGAGGAATTTTCTTTGTAGTTACCTTAAAAATGGGATATTCAATAGTTGCAGGGTCACTTACAGTTGCAATAATAATATTACCAGTAATAATTCGTACAACAGAAGAAGCTTTAAAGACAGTTCCTCAATCATATAGGGAATCATCTCTAGCATTAGGAGCTACTAAATTTCAAACTTTATATAAAGTAGTACTTCCAAGTGCAGTACCAGGAATTTTGTCAGGAGTAATATTGTCAGTTGGTCGTATAATTGGAGAATCAGCTGCTATACTACTTACAGCAGGTACTGTAGCTAAGATGCCAGGAGGAATATTTGATAGTGCAAGAACACTAACTGTACACTCATACTTACTAACTAAAGAGAGTGGAGACATAGCGACAGCAGCTAGTATAGGTATTGTTTTAATAGTAATTGTATTAGTATTAAATATGTTAGCAAGATTTGTTGCTAAGAAGTTAAATAAGGCTAATTATTAAATTTAAGAGGTGTGAATGATGGAATTAATCAATAAAATAAAAATGAGTGTAAAAGATTTGGATTTATTTTATGGTGACAAACAAGCTCTAAATAAAATAAATATGGATATAAAAGAAAATAAAGTTACTGCCTTAATAGGTCCATCTGGATGTGGAAAATCTACTTTTATAAGAACATTAAATAGAATGAATGACCTAATAGAAAATGTAACAATTACAGGGACTATTTCCGTTGATGGAGAAGATATCTATACTTCAGATGATGTTATAAACCTTCGTACAAAAGTAGGAATGGTATTTCAAAAACCCAATCCATTTCCTATGAGTATATATGATAATGTTGCATATGGACCTCGTACGCATGGGTTAAGAGATAAAAAGCAACTAGACAAGATAGTAGAAGAAAGTTTGAAGGGAGCAGCTATTTGGGAGGAAGTTAAAGATAGGCTTAAATCATCTGCATTAGGATTATCTGGAGGACAACAACAACGTATATGTATAGCGAGAGCAATTGCTATGAGACCAGAAGTTATACTTATGGATGAACCTACATCTGCTTTAGACCCAATTTCAACATTAAAAGTAGAAGAACTTATAGAAGATTTGAAAAAGGACTATACAATAGTCATAGTTACACATAATATGCAACAAGCTGCTCGTATATCAGATGAAACAGCTTTTTTCCTAAATGGAGAGGTTATAGAATTTAGTGATACAAAAACTATGTTTACTACTCCTGTGGATAAAAGAACAGAAGACTATATAACAGGTAGATTCGGTTAAAATATATAACTATAAAGGAGTTAGACAATGGTCAATAATAGTTTAGATATAAGTATTGATACTTTAAAAGAGCAGACAGTACTTATGATGGAAAAATGTGAAGAGGCAATAGAAAAGTCTGTAACTTGTATGATAGAAAAAGATTTAGAAGGTGCAAGAAAAGTAGTGGATGATGATGAAGAAATAAATAAATTGAGAGAAGAAATAAGAGATAAAAGTATAGAATTAATAGTGCTAAAACAGCCAATGGCGAGAGACTTAAGATTTATTTATTCTTTGGGAAACATATCAATAGAATTAGAACGAATTGGAGATTATGCAGCAAATATAGCTAGAGAAATGTTGAAAATAGGTGGAGAAGCTTATATAAAAGAGTTGATAGATATACCTAAAATGGCAAAGGAATGTAAGAATATGATGTCTCAAACTAGAGAGGCTTTAATATCATTTGATGCAAGTATAGCTTATAATGTTGGAAGTAAAGATGACATTGTAGATGATTTATATGAGCAAGTACAAATTGATTGTTTAAAAATAATGCATGAAAATTCAAATACAATAGATCAAGGTGTAAAACTTTTACTTATAGGAAGATACCTTGAACGAATTGGAGACCATATAACAAATGTATGTGAAAAAATAATCTTTGCAATTGAAGGTAAAATGGTAGAGATAGGATAAAAAACTGCTTTATAGCAGTTTTTTTATTGTCTAAATTAAAAAGCAATTGTTAAAAAAATGCGATTAATGGGTAAATTTAAAAAATTGTGATATACTAGGAACATATTAAATATGAGGATGCGTATTTTATATAAGGTGCTTTTAGGAGGTGGAAATTTGAAACTTCAAAAGATGGGTATGAGGACTATAAAGACAGGAATTAGTGTAACTTTATGTATGCTTCTTGGTAATTATTTAGTTGAGAATATGTTTTATTCTCTAGTAGCATGTATAATTTCTGTTCAGGACACAGTGAAAGGTTCTTTAAAGACAGGAATCAATAGAGTAGAAGGTACTATTTTGGGTGGTATAATAGGATTTTTATTTGCTATCACTAAAGCAGGAGACCCATTTTTATGTGGTCTTGGTGTAATGTGTTCAATATATCTATGTAATCTGTTTAAAATAAAGTCAGTAGTTGTTGCCTGTGTCACTTTTCTAGCCATACATCTAGGTGTAGGAAACAATGACCCCGTATACTATTCTTTACACAGGGTATTAGATACATCTGTAGGAGTTTTATTTGGTGTACTCGTTAATTATTATGTTGCTAGACCAAACTACCTAAATAGTGTTATAGATGAGTTTAAAAAAATAGAAGAACTTTCAATGTTGCTTATTGAAGAAAAAATACTTAGAAAAGAAAATCTAGATGTAGAAAAATTTGAAGAAGAAGTAGAAAAATTGGAAGAAATATATTCAAAACTTATCGACGAGCTAGACTATAGTTTAAGTGAAACCAATATAGAAAAAATAGAAAATGCCTTAAGGATATGTAGAGAAATCCACTTTCACATGCAATCTATAGAGTTACTAGAAAATAAACTCTATTTAAAAGAGCATACATATAAATACCTTAAGAAAACATATGGTGTGGATGAACTGGATTGGAACGTAGATGAAGAAAAAAGTCCAGTGTTTAACTATCATTTAATGAAAATAATGCTTGAAATAGAATTATTGAAAAAATTAAATAAGTCATATCAATAATAGTCAATAAATAATAAATAAAAAATAGTATCTTTGTAAATATTAAACATATATAAGTTTAATTTACGGAGGTACTATTTTTTATGAATACTATAAATGATAATTCTAAAATATTAGAAAGATACAAAATGAAGCTTTTTGGAGAACTTGTAAAGGCAGTATGGAATGAGGATACAGAAGATATTGAAAACTTGCCTGAAAAAATTTTAAGTGAAGAGTTAAACGAAAATTTAGATAGTCATTTTGATAATCAATTTGACAAAGATACTATGGTGAATTTAATCAGGGTAACTATGGGATTGGATGTAACAGGAGATACAGATAAAAACCTAAAAGATGCATTGCACGAAGCTGTAAATTTGGATGAAGTAAAAAGACCAATAATATCTATAATATCAGATGCTTGTAAATATTGTGATGAAAATAATAAAGAAGATGAGTCATGCAATATAAGAAATAAGCATATTAATTGTAATGAGGAAGATACATGTAGTGCCTGTGGTGATTGTGTGTCAAGATGTAAATTAGGTGCGATATCAGATAAGATTGAATTCATACCAATGATAAAGCTATTAAAAGATATAAAGAGTCCCGTATATGCAATAGTCGCACCAGCTTTTGTAGGTCAATTTGGAAAAGATGTAAGTCCTGGTAAGTTAAGAACTGCATTAAAAAAGATAGGATTTGAAGATATGATAGAAGTTGCTTTAGCAGCAGATATGCTTACTGCAAAAGAAGCATATGACTATTATGAGCATATGAAAAAGGACGAAGAAGGATGCTTTATAACTAGTTGCTGTTGCCCTATTTGGGTTAGCTTAATACAAAATAGTTTTCCTCAAATATTAGATAAGGTATCACCATCTGTGTCACCTATGATTGCTTGTGGTAGAGCTGTAAAGATTTTAAATCCAGAGGCTAAAGTTGTATTTATAGGCCCTTGTATGGCAAAGAAGAAAGAAGCAATGTTGGAAGATATAAAGGATGCAGTTGATTTTGTACTTACGTTTAAAGAATTACAGGAAATATTTGATGCATTAGAACTAAATCCAGCAGTAATGGATGAAAGTAATAGAGTAGAAGCATCTCTTTCAGGTAGAGTTTATGCTAGAACAGGGGGTGTAAGTAAAGCAGTCAAATTATCAGTTAGAAGAATTGATAAAAACATAAAGTTTAAAGAAAAAGCATTTGAAGGAACAAAAGAATGTATGGATGGTCTGAAGAAAGTTTTAAATAAAGAGATAGAGGCTACTTTCATAGAAGGAATGGGTTGCGTAGGAGGTTGTGTGGGAGGTCCTAAGCGTATTTTAAGTGTAGAAGAAGGTACTAAGAATGTTGATGAATACAGTGAAAGTACAAATATGGAAACACCATTTGATAATTTAAATGTTCTACAATTTTTAACTTCTATGGGAATAAAGAGAGTAGAATCATTGGGAGAAAAAGAAGAAGAACAAGTAAAGAAAATATTTAGCAGAGACATAAAAAGTAATAAGAAGGACAATAAATATAAAAAATAATTTTTTTAGTTTGAGTTTATGTTTTTATAAAAAGGGAGATATGGGGGATGAAAATTAAAGATAATAAAACTGTTTTTCATGTAATTATACGTGTATTTCTTGTAGCTGTTTTAATTTTAACTGGGACATTATTAGAAGAAAAAATTAACAATGTTCCAGTTGAAAATCTCAATACAAAAGATAAAACTACATTAGAATTACTTTCTCAAAATAACACTTTAGGAGAAATTATATATAAAACATCTCAAGAAGAGAGGAAAGGACCAGGAGCTACATCTGAAAAAGTTGCATACATAACAATAGATGATGGACCATCAAAATATACAAATACATTGCTCGATATTTTAAAAGAAAATGATGTCAAAGCGACATTTTTCATGCTTAATCAAAATATGAAAAACCACAAAGAAGAGGTGAAGAGAGTCTTAGAAGAACAAAATTCGATAGGATTTCATAGTGTAAGTCATGATATACATAAGTTGTATAAGAGTCCAGAAGTAACAGTTGGAGAATTTGACACATGTAATAAAACGCTACAGGATATAACTGGTCAAAGCTCAAAGTTAATAAGACTACCATATGGAAGTAAGCCATATATGCCAGAAGGTTCATACGATAAGCTTATGGCAAATAATTACCTAATTTGGGATTGGAATTTAGATACACAAGACTGGAAATCGTCCACAAGTCAAATAGTTAGTAATATTTTATATTATGGAAGAAAAAGAGATGAATTAGTAGTATTAATTCATGAAAAAGAACAAAGTGTAAATGCTTTAAATAATATGATAAGAATTTTAAAAGAGAGAGGATATACTATATTGCCAATTACAGAGAATGTTATGCCTAAAAACTTCTGGCAAGAAAACCTATAGTGAACTTTAAAAAATATAAAATAAAGCATTTATAAAATATAATACATAACTTAATTACATTTAAAATATTATAGTTAAAATGTCATATAGGAAAATAGCATATAAAGTGAAACTAACATAAAATTGATAAAATAGTAGTAAAAATGTCAATAAAGTAATAGAATAATTATTGACTATGTAAGACAAAATAATTTAAAAAAATAGTATAGATTATAATAATTAGCATAGAATATAAAAAATGATAATTGGGAAAATTCAGAAAAAATAAAATAAAAATAATTGACAAAGAGAATAATATTTGTATATAATAATATATAATATTAAAGACTAAGAAGAAGAGGAGTAAGTAAATACTACTAAAAGAGAGGAAAATTCACTGGCTGTAAGATTTTCTAAGTATAAGGTTTGCTGAATGTAGCTTTGGAGTTTCTAAACTGAACTATTAGTAAGTTTAGACGGTTAGAATCGTTAAATTCTTTGAGAGTCAAAGTTATTAAGATTGTCATTAACTATTAATTTAATTATACGTTGATGAATTTTTAAGCTTTGGAATTAAGGTGGTAACGCGAGCTTTTCGTCCTTTTAAAAGAGGATGAAAGGCTCTTTTTTATTCCCAAAAATATTTAAAAAATTTATTTATAAAAATATAGGAGGCAATACAATGGAAAATACGAACTTATCAAAAACTTATAATCCTAAAGATTTTGAGGCTAGGCTATATAAAAAATGGATGGATGAAGGGTATTTTAAATCTAAACCAAACCCAGATAAAAAACCATTTACAATAATGATGCCGCCTCCAAATATAACAGGTCAATTGCACATGGGACATGCTCTTGACCATACTCTTCAAGATATACTTATTAGATGGAAACGTATGGATGGATATGAAGCTTTTTGGCTTCCAGGAACTGACCATGCTTCTATAGCAACTGAAGTTAAAGTTGTTGAAAGAATAAAAAAAGAAGAAGGTAAGACTAAATACGAAATAGGAAGAGAAGAATTTTTGAAGAGAGCTTGGGCATGGAGAGACGAATTTGGAGGAAAAATAGTTAATCAGCTTAAACAATTAGGAGATTCTTGTGATTGGGATAAAGAAAGATTTACTATGGATGAAGGTTGCAATGAAGCAGTTATAGAGTTCTTTGTAAACCTATATGAAAAAGGACATATATATAGAGGGAATAGAATAATAAACTGGTGTCCAGACTGTAAAACTACTTTATCAGATGCAGAAGTTGAGCATGAAGAGCAGGATGGAAACTTTTATCATATAAAATATCCATTAAAAGATAGTGAAGACTTCTTGGAAATAGCTACTACTAGACCTGAAACAATGATAGGGGATACTGGTATAGCTGTAAATCCAGACGATGATAGATACAAACACTTAATAGGAAAAACAGCAATACTTCCATTAGTAGGAAGAGAACTTCCAATAGTTGCAGATAGTTATGTAGATTTAGAGTTTGGAACTGGTGCTGTTAAGATGACTCCAGCTCATGACCCTAACGATTTTGAAGTAGGTTTAAGACATAATCTTGAGCAATTAAATACAATGAATGAAGATGGAACTATGAACGAAGTTTGTGGAAAATATGAAGGTATGGATAGATTTGAGTGTAGAAAAGCCATCATAGCAGACTTAAAAGAACAAGGATATCTAATCAAGATAAAAGAGCATAATCACAATGTAGGAACTTGTTATAGATGCCATACAGTAATTGAGCCTAGATTATCAGAGCAATGGTTTGTTAAGATGGAAGAACTTGCAAAACCAGCTATAGAGATTCTTAAAAAAGGAGAATTAGAATTTGTTCCAGATAAATTTGATAAAACTTATTTACAATGGTTAGAAAATATAAGAGATTGGTGTATATCAAGACAATTATGGTGGGGTCATCAAATACCAGCTTACTATTGTCAAGAGTGTGGAGAAATAGTAGTTGCTAAAAAGATGCCAGATAAATGTCCTAAATGTGAAAGCACTCATTTTAAACAAGATGAAGACGCACTAGATACTTGGTTTAGTTCTGCATTATGGCCTTTCTCTACCCTAGGATGGCCAAATAAGACAGATGCATTAGATTATTATTATCCAACAAGTGTACTTGTTACAGGATACGATATAATATTCTTCTGGGTAGTTAGAATGGCATTTGCAGGTATGTTCTGTATGAATGAAAAGCCATTTGACCATGTACTAGTTCATGGCTTAGTAAGAGACTCTCAAGGTAGAAAAATGAGTAAATCTTTAGGAAATGGTATTGACCCATTAGAAATAATCGAGCAATATGGAGCTGATGCACTAAGATTTACATTAACAACTGGAAATTCCCCAGGAAATGATATGAGATTCTATATGGAAAGAGTAGAATTTGCTAGAAACTTTGCTAATAAATTGTGGAATGCATCAAGATTTGTATTTATGAATATTGATGAGGAGATAATTAAGAATATAAATAGAGAAAATGTAAAAGATAATTTAACTCTAGCTGACAAATGGATAATATCAAGAGCCAATAATATTGTAAAAGAAGCTACTAATAATATGGATAAATTTGATTTAGGGATAGCATTACAAAAGATATATGATTTTACTTGGTCAGAATACTGTGACTGGTATATTGAAATGGTAAAACCTAGATTATATGGAGACGATACAGATGCTAAGTCTGCTGCTTTATATACATTAACTTATGTACTTGAAAAAATATTAAAATTACTACATCCATATATGCCATTTATAACAGAGGAAATATACACTCATCTTCCTACTGTTGAAGGTTGTATAATAGTATCTGAATGGCCAAAATATAATGAAGAAGATAATATGGTTGATGAAGAAGAAATGATGAGTTTATTAATGGAAGGTATAAGAAGTATAAGAAATGTGAGAGCAGAAATGAATGTACCACCTTCTAAGAAGGCTAAATTAATAATAGTACCAAGTGAAGATAAGATAGAAACTATTGAACTTGGTAAGGATTATTTTATAACTTTAGCATCTGCTTCAACTGTTGAGATATCAAAAGACAAATCAAATGTACCAGAAGATGCAGTTGGTGTAGTTATTGATGGTGTTGAAATATTCATACCTCTTAATGAATTAGTTGACTTTGAAAAAGAAATTGAAAGGCTATCTAAAGAAATGAAAAAGTTAGAGGGAGAGATAAAGAGAGTTAATGGAAAACTTGCAAATCAAGGATTCTTAGCAAAAGCTCCTGAAAGCTTAATAGAAGAAGAAAAAGCTAAAAAAGAAAAATTTGAAGAAATGATTAAATCTGTTGAGGAAAGATTAGCAAATTTAAAAACTAAAGTAAAATAAATGTGTGGGATAAAAACATACAAAGAGTACTAAATATGTATTCTTTGTATGTTTTTCTTTCTATGTAGATAAATATGATGTTATAATTTTTTAGAGATATGTGATATTTTTATCTTATTATGACTGTATTAATTTTATATTTTTGAACTTTATAATCAATAAAAAATTGATATATTATAATATTTAATATAGGATAATAAATACATGTTGCGTTTGTTTTCCTATATTTTTTATGTTGTATAGTTAAAAAAAAAGATAAATATGTCAAAAAATAAGTTTATATATCAAAAATAATTGTTATGAGTAATTTAATCGACAATTTAAATTTATATCAAAATTTAAATATAAAGCTAGTTAGATACAGTTTGTAAATTGAAATAAAGTAAACTAAATGATATTTTAGATTTGGAGGTGATATTATGTTTAGGGTAGTTATATGTGATGACGAGAAAATACAAAGAAGCATACTAAAAGAGTTTGCAGAAAAACTGTTGTCTGAAAGGTGTCTAAATTATCAAATATTGGAATTTTCCTGTGGAGAAGATTTACTCTCCAAATACCCAGAAAAAATTGACATTATATTTTTGGATATCCAAATGAAAGATATTAATGGAATCGAGGTGGCTAAAAAAATAAGAAAATTTGATGAAAAGGTAGAGATTATATTTACGACAGCTTTTTCAGAGTATGCCCCACAAGGTTATGAAGTTCGTGCTTATAGGTATTTAGTAAAACCTATAGAGTATAGTAATTTCGCAATGGGTGTAAATCTTTGTATTGACAACCTTCAAAGAAAGAAGGAGCGTTATATAGTTTTGTACAATAAAAAAGGATTTAACAGAATACTGATAGATTCTATTTTGTATGTTGAAACTGTAAAGAGAGATTTAGTTGTACATACATCAGGTAGAGATTATAAAGCTAATATGAGTATGAAACAAGCGGAAAAGTTATTGTGTGAAAATGGCTTTTTTAGATGTCATACAAGTTTCATTGTTAACTTGAGAAGAATAGAAGATATTGGAGACAATATGATTACTATTAATGAAAAATTTATACCTATTAGTAAGTACAGACTTAAAGATTTAAAAGCAACTTTAACAAGCTTGTTATGTGATATAATGTATTAATTTTGAAAAAGGTAAAGAAATATAGTAAAAAATATTTAATGTCATCACAAAGCTATTGATTCAAAGCTGTCTTAATGTAGAAGAAATTTTCTATATTAAGACAGTTTCTATTATGTAAAGTGGTAATTTAGTAGTTATCAATATTGTTTTATATGTAAGGTATCCCAATTATAATCTGCATTAATTTAATTTTTAAATATTAACCTCAATATAGTATATTTTATATTTTGTACTATATCATATGTTGTATATAGTATTATAATATAATTCCAAATAAAAATATGGATATTGCACCTACAGCTATTGATACTGCAATAGATTTAAATTTATAAGCTACTAATAGTACTATTATGCCTGAAATAATCTTAGGATTAGTAAATGAAAGGTATAGATTATCTCCATTAAAGAAAATATCTTTTGCTATTAGTGAACTAAGTATAGCAATAGGTATAAATTTCATGATATCTTTAATAGATTCAGGCATATCATTTTTTGAGAATATTATCATAGGTAAAATTCTTGGAATATAAGTAACAATTGCCATGCCTAAGATAACTATAATTATGTAGTTATTATTCATAGTTGCCTTCCTTTCTATGTGTTAATTTTTGAATATAAAAACCAAATAAAGCAGATAAAATAGATGCTATTATAATAACTAAACTATTCTTAAAGAAAGTATATAAAACTACTGATAATAATATAGAAAGTATAGAAACAAGTACATATATTTTATTTTTAATTTGATTAACTATTAGAGTAATGAACATAGCTGTCAGCAGAAAGCCAGCAACAGAATCGCTTATATGAACAATCTCTCCAAGAAATGCACCCACGAAGCAACTTACAGCCCATACTATTATACAAAGGTTATTTAAGTATAAAGCATGTGTATCAGTCCAATTTCCATAAGTATATTTTTCTAAGTTTATAGCAAATGTTTCATCTGTAACACCATGACAAAAATACATTAAAAATTTCATGTTCTTATTTTTTATGTGCATATGTAAGTTAGAGCTCATTAGGAAGTTGCGAAGATTCAATATAAATGTAGTTAAAATTATTGAAGTAATACTTCCGTTTGAAGCGAGCATAGAAGCAGCTACAAATTGTGAGCTACCAGCAAATACTATAAATGACATAAACAATATATAGAAGGCTGGTAGACCTGATTTTTGAAGCATAATACCACAAATAAGTCCTAAGGGAATATATCCTAGAAATATTGGGATTGATGCTAGAAAGCTTTCCTTTAAGATTTCTCTTTTTGACATGTCTTTTTTCAAATACAATCACCCCTTAAAAATAATGAATATTTATAAAATTCTATAAATAATTGTTTCATTTTATTATAGCTATTTTAGCTAGTTATATCAATGATTAAGATGGTAGCCTGTAAGTATCAAAAATTCACTTATAGTCTGTAGAACTTATGGTAATGATTTTATAAATAGTTTAATTCTATTAAAAGATTTACTTTTATGCAATTTATTTATTGAAATATGATATAATGTATAGATATATGGTATTATTTAACATGCAAGAGAAATTTTATTTGATTGGATTTTTTAGATACTAACAAAATATAGTTTTTTAATATTACTTACGGATATTAATTTTTAGAATAGTGCTTAAATGGGTTGTACAACATATAAAGATAATTATTCCCCTAGATAAATAGAATTAAGATATATAACATTTAAATTACAAAATATGAAATATAATTAATTGTGAATAATAAATAATAAAATATACAAGGGGATTGTCTAATAAAAAAGACAGTCCCCTTTTTACAAATAATTCTAAAATGTGATATAAATCTAAAAATTTTATCGTAATATTTAACAATTTAATGACAATAATTGATATAATTAAGATGAATTAAGTATATAGTGTACTTATTTTACGTTTTTAGCAACAAATATAGCATTTAAAAGATAAATTGTGCCACATAAATTAAAGTTTAAGATGAACTATTAATGTAGATATATTAAAAACTTTTAGTAATGGAGAATATATGTGATATGAATAATAAAGTTAAGGTTGCAGTATTAGATACAGGAATAGATAAAGAACATGATTACTTAAAAGATAACTTAGTTGGAGGAATTGCTTTTGAATGTATGCATGACTATATCTTTATATCAGACAAATTTGATGATGAGGATGGTCATGGAACTGCTTGTGCATCAATAATAAAAAAGGAGTATGAAGATGTAGAACTATTTGTGATAAAAGTTTTAGGTAAAGATAGTATTGCAAATATAAAGGTTCTTGAAGAGGCATTAAAATACCTTTTGGATACTAATATAAGACTGATTAACTTAAGTTTATCAGTTATAGGTGTAGAAAGTGTTAAAGGTTTATTTGAAGTTTGCTATGAATTGTTTAGAAAAGGAAAGATAATAGTATGTTCCTTAGCCAATAACTTTGACTTGAGTTATCCAGCTATGTTTAACAATGTTATAGGTGTAAGGGCTTCTACTTTAGATATAGAGAATTCTTTTTGGTACAATAAAAAATATGATGTTCAATGTGTTATGGATAGTAATTCATATATAAGTTGTGATATAAATAATTCTTTCAGATTGCCACCAAAATGTAATAGTTATGTAGCTGCAAAATTTACTGGGAAAATAGCTAAAATATTGTCAGAAGAACCAAACATAACAGTATCTGCGTTAAATAAAAAACTTGAGTCTCTAGCAACCAAAAATTGTTGGAGTAGTCGTGATTTAGATAAGTATAGTAGGATTCCAGATTTTAAAGTGGATTTATATGATAAGGAAAATGCTCTGCTTATGGAAGTTGCAAATGTTATTAGAGAGTGTTTAAATACTGAAGCTGAGAATGAAAAATTATTTCAATGTAGTCTTTTTAATAAAGAGATAGGATTAGTTTATGATAATTGTTTTAATCTATTAGAAAAATTAGAGAAAAGATTTGATTTGAAATTTAATTATATGGATATATCAAAATATGACTTAGTTTCAATATATACATTAACTGAATTAGTAGAAAGATATAAAAATACAAAAGATAAATAAAAATTTATTAACTAAATTTAATGTAGAAGGTGTTAGATTATATGTATTCTTTGTTAGTAGATTAAAAGTTAAAAATATACTATAATTAGATAACATAAAATAAAATGCCAATACAGGGGGAATTAGATAATGAAATATGAAGAAGCATTAGAATATATATCACAAACCAATAAGTTTGGTATAAGATTAGGGTTAGAGAATATTGGAAAATTATTAGAACTGTTGGGAAATCCACAAGAAACTTTAAATATAATACATGTAGCTGGAACTAATGGAAAAGGTTCAGTGTGTTCTTTTATTTCTAATATATTAAGAGAAAGTGGATATAAGGTCGGCTTATACACATCTCCATATCTAGAAACTTTTGCTGAGCGTATAAGAGTAAATGGAGAGAATATACCACAAGAAGATGTTGCTAGAATAATTGGTTTAATAAAAGAAAAGATAGAAGTCATGGTAAGCCAAGGTTATGCATATCCAACTGAATTTGAAGTGGTTACTGCAATGGCATTTTATTACTATTCCGAGCAGAAAGTAGATTTTGTAGCTTTAGAAGTTGGATTAGGTGGAAGATATGATGCTACAAATATAATAACAAAATCACTTGTAAGTGTAATAACATCTATAAGTTTAGACCATACAGGAATACTTGGAGATACAATAGAAAAAATAGCATATGAAAAAGCTGGTATAATAAAGGAAAATGGAATAGTACTTGTATATGACCAGACTGATGAAGCAAAGGATGTTATAAAGTCAGTTTGCAAAGAAAAAAATGCAAAATACATAGAAGTTAATT
This sequence comes from Clostridioides sp. ES-S-0049-02, assembly GCF_020658465.1. Classification (NCBI taxonomy): domain Bacteria; kingdom Bacillati; phylum Bacillota; class Clostridia; order Peptostreptococcales; family Peptostreptococcaceae; genus Clostridioides; species Clostridioides sp. ES-S-0049-02. The sequence goes on along the minus strand of NZ_JACVWG010000011.1, from coordinate 72,358 downwards.
TTGATGATATAAATATAAAAAAATCAAACATAAACTCTCAAATATATGACTGTAATATAATGGGAGAAACTTATAAGAATCTTGAAATAATGTTGATAGGTGAACATCAAATAAATAATTCTATATTGGCAATGAGTGTACTAAAATATCTAAAAGATATAAAAAAATTAGATAATATAAGTGAAGAATCTATAAGAAAAGGTCTTATAACTACTAAATGGCCAGGAAGAATAGAAAAGATAAAAGAAAGTCCAATATTTATAATAGATGGAGCACATAACGAAGATGGAGCAAAATCTTTAGCAAAAGCACTTGATAAACATTTTAAAGACAAAAAACTAACTTTATTAATAGGCATGTTGGAAGATAAAGATATTGATGGTGTCTTGGACATACTAATGCCTAAATTTAGCAAAGTAGTGACAACAACTCCTAATAATCCAAGAGCTATAAATTCAGATATATTAAAAGAAAAAATATTAAAATATGTAAGTGATGTAACATCAAAGCATGAAATAGAAGATGCAGTTAATTATACATTGGAAACATCAAACAAAGATGATATTATAATAAGTGCAGGTTCTTTATATATGATAGGCACAGTTAGAACTTTGGTAAAGAAATTATAATCTTATAAAATAAATACATAGATATAAATATATGGATATAAATAAAAGATATATAAAGAGGAGTTGGCTAAAATAATAGACAACTCCTTTTTTAATGAAATCAGTTTTTAGATTAGCGTATCACTATATATTAGTAATATCTATATAGATTGACGAATAGCTTTAGATAATTGGTCTGGGCAAGAAGTACCCTTACCTCCACAATCAATACCATTTAATTTATCAGCAATTTCAAGAGCATTTTGACCAATTATTAAACTCTTAAGCCCTAATAAATTTCCATTACATCCGCCTATAAACTCAGCATCAACAATCACATTATTTTCATCAACTTCAAAAAACATCTCTCTACAACAAACACCACTTGGGTTAAAAGTAACCTTCATAAAAAAGACCTCCATTAATTATTATTTCATTGTGTCAACATCAATAATAATACCAAATATATGTATAATAATGCAACTATAAAGCATAATACAAGCTAATAAAATAATATATTATTGTAGTATATGTATTGTAGAGAGGAGGGGTTATGTGAAAATCTATATTTCTAACTACCTATCAAAGAGCATTAGTATAGTTGATTATTCTACACTTGAACTAGAAAAAGAAATAGTATTAGAGGATAATATATATCCACATCATTTTTGCATAGAAAAGGAAAAAAATTTGATATACATACCTAGTTCGAGCAATGGAATACTATATGTTTTAGACTTAAGTAATGATAAAATAATTGATACTGTTTCTATAGGAGGAAGTCTTAGTCAAGTTATGCTTAGTGATAATGAGCTATTTGTAGCAAATGAAGATTCAAATAGCATATATGTGTTGGATAAAAATACATTAAATCCAATAGGAATCATTGGTGTTGATAATATGCCACATGGATTTGATTTTGACAGAGAGAGTAAAAAGTTATATGTACCATGTATAAATTCGATAGTATGTATAGACACAATAAATAAAAGTATACAAAAGAAAATCAATATGGACTTTAGAGCATGGCATATAGCACTTGATAAACAAAAGAAAGAAATGTATATATCAACACTTGATGGAAAGCTTGTAATAGTTGATGAAGTAAGTATGGATATAAAAAAGGTATTATATGAATTCTTATTGCCAGTAGAAATAAGGTTTAATTATAGTGGGAAAAAAGTTTATGTTGCTGACTTGGGTTATAATAATGTAAGAATTTTGGATTATACAACAAGTAAATATATTGGAAATATTGAAATAGATGGAATTCCTCAGGGATTAGAAATATCTAAAGATGAAAAGTTATTATTTGTATCAGATACTCAAGAAAACTCAGTTAAAGTATATGAAACTGCAAATAATAAATTAATAAAAGTAATCAAGGTAGGAAAAGAGCCTACAACTATAGTTTGTTTGTAGGCCTTAATGTATGTCTCTTATAAGTAAGTCGATAACTTCAGCATACATATAAGATGCATTGTTTTTCCAATTGTTACAAATAAGTTTTGCTTGTTTCTCTGATGAAACATTTAGATTTAAATCTATTAAGTTAGATTGATTTTCTATGACTCTAAGATTGACAATAAATTCATTATCACTTTGTTTTACGAAGCTAGATTTTACTTGAGTATCTGCTAGTAAATTTTCTTTATTAGAATCTATATACTTGTCTATTTTTTCAGTAACACTAGTAGGTATTCGATTAAAAAAGTATTCTAGACTTTCTACACCTCTTTGAGTAAGAGCATAATATTCTCTGTCAGAGTCTTTATATGTAGTCAAAAACTTAGATTCCATAAGCTGAGATAAAAGCTGTTGTAATGAAAAGTAATTCATCATTTCAGTCTCTAATACTACTTGAGTTATTTGAGAATTAGTTAAATCCATTTTAATTTTTTCCAATATATACAAAATTAAAAGTTTGTGATAAGCTAATTCTTCAGATGAGTTTTCAAACATAAATATCATCCTCCGTCAAACTATTTCTATATATAATATATTAAACTAATTTATACAAAATTAAAAGAATAATTTGTATAGTATCATTAATCTTTAACAAATTAGATAAAATTAATTTTATAAATGAAGACAAGAAAACAGGGCTACCAATCGGCAGCCCTGTTGATACCCAGGTGTCAAAATTTACTATCTATTTTCCAGCCATTTGTCTTTCAGCCATTTCAACTAATTTCTTAGTCATGTATCCACCAACATATCCATTTTCTCTAGCTGTTAAGTTACCTTTGTCTATGTTTTCATAGTTAGATAAACCTATTTCGTTAGCTATTTCTAATTTCATTTGATTTAAAGCTGCTTTTGCTTCTGGCACTACTGTTCTGTTTGAATTTGACATAGTAAATTTCCTCCTTAAATAATTAGTTTATGATGTCTAACAACACTTTTATTTATGTGATGTTAATACTAATTTCTCCAAAATAAAAATAATATATACAGAAAAATAAAGGTAAAAATGTAAAAAATATAAAAAAATTAAAAAAAGTAGTATTTTAAAGGATTTAATTGGCCTAATATAGAGTTTATTTTTTTATTTGTTGTCCTATAAATTAAATATTACAGTACTTTTTTGAGCTAAAAAAAAATAAATTTTAAATATAGAAGAATTTATTTAAAAGGGGGAACAGTATGAAAAGAGAAGTTAAGAGAACTAAAGCTTTAATATATAGTGTTTTATTTTTTTCATTATTATTGGTACTAATATTTGCTCTTGTTTATGGAATAAAATATGTGTGCTCTAAATCTGATAACTCAAAAATGCCTATATATAGAGTTGATACAAATGAGAAAAAGATAGCTCTGAGTTTTGATGTTGCTTGGGGAACTGATAACATGGATGATATTCTTAAAATTTTGGATAAACATAACATAAAAGCTACTTTTTTTCTAGTTGGTAGTTGGGTGGATGATAACAAAGAAATTGTTAAAGCTATAGATGAAAAAGGACATGAGATTGGAAATCATTCAAATACACATGCTAATTTAAAAGAGATATCAAAAGAGGATATAAAAGAAGAAATAGAAACTACATCGGAAAAAATATTTAGCATAACAGGTAAAAAGACTAATCTATTTAGACCACCTTTTGGAGACGTAAACAATAAAGCTATGGACATTTGTGGGGATTTAGGTTATAAAGTAATTAAGTGGGATGTAGATTCGATAGATTGGAAAGAGCTTGGCCCAAATCATGTAATTGAAAAAGTAATAAAAGAATCTCAGCCTGGTTCAATAGTTTTATTTCATGCTAATATAAATGATGTAGATAACTATTTGGACACCATAATAAATAGACTTAAAAAAGATGGATATAGCTTAGTAAAAATATCTGATTTATTATATAAAGACAATTACATAGTTGATTCTAATGGAGTACAAAAACTAAAAAATTAATAATTAATAAATGTATATTTTTAGCAGTGTTGTGGAAAATTATATAGTATATGTTAGAAAAGTGTCGATAAAAAGACGGTGTCTGTTTTTTGACACTTTTTTATGTATGTATGTAATATCAATAATTATAGATTAAATCAGTAAAAAAAACGTCTAATAATTGACTTTTTTTTATTGGGTTTAAATGATTAAATTGAATTATAAACGCTGTAAGATAGTATTTTCAAAGGGTATAACTTTGTTTAAAAGTTGGCATAGAAATTGCTTTGATAATAAGCGATATGTTCTATAGAAATAAACAATATGTTAAAGTCTTGTAATAGAAAAACAAGATTAATATTATTTGAACAGCTTATAAAAAAAATTAATATATTTAAGGGGGCGTACTAGTTGAACAAACTATATTCTATTTTATTAAAACAACACGTTGGTGGTCCAGATAAGCCAGTAGTAAGTGTTGGAGATGTAGTAAAAAAAGGAACTCTAATCGCAGAACCAGCTGGATTAGGAGCAAATATTTATGCCAGTGTTAGTGGAAAAATAAGTGAAATAAATGACCAAGCTATAGTAATTGAAGCTGATGAAGCACAAGATGATACTTTTGAACCATTAAAAGGAGAAAGTATACTTGACTTAATTAAAGAAGCTGGAGTTGTAGGAATGGGTGGAGCAGGATTCCCTACTCATATAAAATTAAACATAGATTTAAAAGGTGGAACAATATTAGCAAATGCAGCTGAATGTGAACCTTTACTAGCTCATAACATAAAAGAAATAGAAGAAAATCCAGAAATAGTTTACAAAGGTATAAAATATGCTATGGAAGTTACTAATGCTGGAAAAGGTATGCTAGCAATAAAAAGCAAACATCCAGAAGCAATAGCAGCATTCAAAAAAGTAATAAAACCAGGAGACAATATAGAAGTTGCTGAACTAGTTGATATGTACCCAATGGGAGAAGAGAGAGCTATAGTAAGAGATGTTCTAGGAAAATTACTTGAGCCAACTCAATTACCTTCAGAAGCTAATGCAGTAGTAATAAACGTAGAAACATTAACTAGAATAGTAGAAGCTGTTGAGCAAAAAAGACCAGTTATATCTAAAAATATAACTGTAGTTGGTCAATTAAACAGTGGAAAAGAATCTATAGTATTTGAAGATGTGCCAATCGGAACTACTGTTGGAGAATTAATTGAAAGAGCTGGTGGAATAAAAGGTGAATATGGTGAAATAATCCTAGGAGGACCTTTCACAGGAAAAGCTACTACTTTAGATACTCCAATAACTAAAACTAGTGGTGGTATAATAGTTACTATGCCATTTGTTAATGAAAAAAGAAAAATGGGTCTTTTAGTCTGTGCATGTGGACCTAACGAAGAAAGAATGAGAGACATAGCAGCTAAAATGGGCGTTACTGATATAGTATCAGTTCAAAAATGTAAACAAGCTCAAGAAATAAAAGGTGCATTAAAATGTGAAAATCCAGGACACTGTCCAGGACAAGCTCAAAAATGTATAGAATTTAAAAAAGCTGGAGCAGAAGTTATATTAATAGGTAACTGTACTGACTGTAGTAATACAGTAATGGGTTCTGCACCAAAATTAAAATTAGGTGTATATCATATAACTGACCATGTAATGAGAACAGTTAATCACCCATTAATAAGAAGAATAAAAGGTGACGTAAGATTAAAAATAAAATAATTAATTAATGTAAAATCATATATTAATTAATGTAAAATCATATAATAAAAACATCTTTAGAAGTGAGTCTTAAAAATTACTTCTGAGGATGTTTTTTTATGTAATATATAAGTTAAATTTATAAAATATATAAATGAAATGGAAAAAATAGACAAAAATTAATCTATATTGTATAATAATGACAATAGCTATTAAAATTATATCAGACAAAAATAGTAAAGCTCAAGTATGTGATTTGTGTTGACATATATAAATTAAATTTAGTTAACTATCCAATAGAGTAAAAGTTTTTGTGTTATTTAAAGATACTCCATGGTATCTTTTTTAGTATAGAAACGAATTTTTGTCTTATATTAGAAAAATTATTTTGAAATATTAGTTTGTATTTTAATACATTCATAAAAAGTGCACTTAAAGAGTTAAAGCATTGAACAAAATATTAAAAAAATAAAAATTACAAAAACCTATTTATAGAAACTTTGAAGTATATCTTAAATTTGGGCACTTAAGGGATATATGGAGTTAGTAGTGCAACCTGCTATAAATATAAATAGGAGTAACTTTTAATTATCAAAAATATATAAACAGATATAATAAAGTACATAAATCATAGTAAATATAAATAAATATAAAATATATTTTTGAAATAGCTCCCTACATTCATAAAGAGTGTAGAGTGGCAGAACATCTGCCCAAAACTCCTTTAATTGCTGGAAGTTCCTAAAGCTAACTAAACCACAACATAATCATGAAATAAGGATAGATGTGATAGAGTGTCTATTTGATAGATACTTGATGGTTACGAAAGTAGAAAAAATTAGTTAGATAGCATAAGGTTAAATCCTAAGTGCCTTAAAAATGGATAATCAGCAGGTAAGCTTCGAAAAGAAGAAACTTCAACGACTAGAGAGAAATCTCGTACCTACAAGTGTGGGGAAATGGGGAGTACCTAATTATTAGGTAATGATATAGTCTGTGCTTAATAGAAATATTAAGAAGTTCATTAGAGAACTGGTTAGGATTAACGACCCTAATTGAACACGCTAAAGATGTATTGTGGAATCAAATCTATACAAGAATATAATATTTTGAATTATATTAGATAGATACAATATATATTTTTAGTATCAGGAGAATTTTGAAAGTAAAAATTAAAAAATCAAGCATAATTAGTTTAGCCATCGCTTTTAGTATGGTATTTGCTACATTTACGCCAATAGTATCTTACGCTGCTGAAATGAAGGGCAAAGATGTAGTTCTTGATGGTGAGAAGCCATCAGAGGGACAAACTCCAGAGGGAGAACAACCATCAGAGGGGCAAACTCCAGAAGGAGAGCAACCATCAGAGGGACAAACTCCAGAGGGAGAACAACCATCAGAGGGGCAAACTCCAGAGGGAGAGCAACCATCAGAGGGGCAAACTCCAGAAGGAGAACAGCCTTTAGAAGAACAAACTCCAGAAGAAGAACTAGTAGTAGAAGAAATGAACTTAAAGCAAAATATTGAGAAAATTCTTGATATGACTTTATCTCAGATAACTAAAATTGTATATAATTTCTGGGAAGATGAAGAATCTGTAAAAACAGATGAACAATCAGAAATTAGACAAGTACTTACTTCAAAAGATCAAAATTTACATCTATGGTATGATAAAAAAGCAAAAGTAAAAAATACATGTTTACTAAAAGAAGATGGTTCAAATAGACCTTATTATGATATAAGATTTGATGATATTACAAAGACGTTAACTTTTGATTATATAGTAGAGGGTCTTATAGGCGCAAGTACTAAAGATAACAAATATATAATAGATGGAGAAGATGGCGAACAAACTGCATTTTGTTATAATAATCATCTAAAAGCTCCAACCAGTGATGGTAAGAGTCCATATTTACCAGCAGAAGATTTTAATGGTCAAGAAAATAAAAATGAAGATGCAATTAAATCTATAATCTATGCAGGTTCTGAATTTGATGGATTTGGATATAAACAACAGTTCAATTTAGGTGGAGAAGAAAATGAAGGTGCAGTTTATTCAGCAACTCAAAGTGCAATATGGATTATGCTTGGACAAGTGGATGAACAAGCAAAACTTAAACAATATCAAGGAAGTATAAACTTTTATGATATACTTATAGAAAGTGCAAAGACTGAAGAAGAAAAAGTTGAATATCAAAAAGGTAAAGAACAAGCAATAAATATAAAAGCTTATTTAGAAGCATTGTTAGATGCAGGTCATAAACAACTAAAACCAGATGATACAGGAAAACCTAGCCTAAGCAATGGTTCAACTGATATTAAATTTGATAAAAATGAAGATGGAACTTATGAAACAGAAGCTATAGCTTTAGTGGGTTATAGTGGTGTAGTTAAGTTAAGATTGCCAAATGGAGTAACTGCCTATGACGAAGAGGGCAATATAATAGGTACAGGTGAAGTAGAAGTTTCAACACAACATAAATTTAAACTTAAAAGTGTTGAAAAGCCAGATTCAAAGGCTAATATCTCTGCAGTATCTTATGATTATATTTTCCCTAAAGCTATTCAATATTATAAGTCAGTTTTTGATTTTGGAGAGAAAGACCATTCATCTTTATTACCAGCTAGTAAGCAAAATTTATTGAGTTATACAATAGAACAAAAGAATGGTGAAGAAGTTAACTTTAATATAGGTTTACCAACAGATGGAGGTTCAGATGTAAATCCACCAGTGCCACCAACAGATGATACTGTAAATCCACCAGTACCACCATCAGGAGGAGGAGACTCAAATGGACATAAGCCATCACCACCAACAGATGACACAGTGATAAATCCACCAGTGCCACCAGCAGATGATACTGTGATAAACCCACCAGTACCACCAACAGATGATACTGTGATAAACCCACCAGTGCCACCAACAGATGATACTGTGGTAAATCCACCAGTACCACCAACAAGTGATACAGTGGTAGATACATCAGTACCATCAACAGATGATACAGTAATAAACCCACCAGTACCACCAACAGATGATACAGTGGTAAAATCACCAAAAACAGGTGACGAAACTCAAATAATGTCATATGTATTTATTGGTATAATTGCAATTTGTGGATTAGGGTATCATTGTAAAAGAGCAAAAAATTAATCTAGATTATTATTTATTAAGTTTAAAAATACATTGTCTCAAATTGATTTAAAAATCGTTTTGAGACATTTTTTTTGCGTAAGTATAACTTATTTTAAAGTGTACACTAACTGTTTTATGAATAGAAAAATGGTTTGAAGGTGAAAATAGTATTGAAAAAGTAATGTACTAAGTATATAATTCATTTGATTTTATTTGTATGAATTAAAAGTCAATTTTAGTGATTATACAAATTTAGATATTAATCTCTTAAGAAATTTTAATATTAATTATTCAATAAATTATTATTATAATATGCTAGAATAAATATATATAAATAAGTTTTGATGAGGTACTACTATAAAGGGGGGACTTTATGTTTTCGATACCAGAAGTAAAAAAAGTAGAAGAAGTAATGGATACAAAATTTACAACTATAGACGAAGACACAAAAATAGAAAGTGCAATAAAAGAAATGATAAGAAGTAATACAAAAACTCTAATGGTAATAGATTCATCTAGTGAATTAAAAGGAATTATATCTATGACTGATATACATAATCTTTATGAGATGCATAAAAAATATGAAGGCCAACCAGTAAAACTTATAATGAAAAAAGATGTTATATATGTCAGTGAAGGCTTAACCTTAGATGAGTGTAGAGATATAATGATATTAAAAAATATAGGTATTCTTCCTGTGCTTAGAGATAATAAAATCATTGGTGTCTTGAAACAAGAGCATATTAGAGATTATTTATACATGCATTTAGAAGATTATGGATTAACTTTAAAATACATTATAGGTCAGATTAAAGAAGGAATTTGTGCTATAAATAATGAAGGTGTTGTAATTTTATGGAATAATTTTATGGAAGAAAGGTATGATATAAAGTCTGAAGACATAGTGGGTCGACCGATGAACGAGTTTTTGGAAAATACTATTTCAGAAAAAGTACTAAATAGTAAAGTCGGTATGAGTGATTTATATTTTACTGACAAAAAAGAAAACATGTATGCATTAGTTCATGCAAATCCTATATTTTATAAAGAAGAATTCATTGGTGTTGTATGTACTGAAGTAGACGTTACAGAAGCTAAGATATTAGCTCTTGAACTTGAAAAAGTAAATGATACATTAAAATATTTAAAAGATGAAGTAAAAAATTTATCTAAAGGTAGCTTTGACAAGATTTTAGGTAAAAGTTATAAATTGGAAAAATCGAAAGCGATTGCAAAACAAGTAGCTAGAACCAACAGTAGTATATTCATTTGGGGCGAAAGTGGTACAGGTAAAGAAGTATTTGCTAGAGCTATTCATGATTATAGTGAGAGAAAAGGTCAATTTATACCTGTTAACTGTAGTGCTATACCAAATGAATTATTTGAGAGCGAATTTTTTGGTTATGAATCAGGTGCATTCACTGGAGCAAGTAAAAAAGGTAGAATAGGTATATTTGAACTTGCGAAGGATGGAACAGTATTTTTGGATGAAATCGCAGATTTACCTCTTAGTATGCAAGCTAAATTGCTTAGAGTATTGCAAGAAAAAGAAATAAGACGAGTTGGTGGAGATACTACAATAAAAATAAATCCTAGAATAATATCAGCTACTAATAAAGATTTAGAAAAAATGGTAAAAGCAGAAAAATTTAGAGAAGATTTATATTATAGATTAAATGTTGTAGAAATAAAAATACCACCTCTTAGAGAGAGAAAAGAAGATATAGGATTATTAGTGCATAGTTTCTTGGAAGAAATATGCAAACAAAACAATAAGCCTGTTCTTACAATAAGTAAAGATGTAATTGATATATTTCAAAATTATAGATGGAAAGGGAATATAAGGGAATTAAAAAACACAATTGAAAATATTGTTGTCCTATCCCAAAATCCTAGAATAGAAGTAGATGATGTACCAAGCTATATGATGGATTCTAGAAATAACAATACAGAGGAAGAAGAATATCCTCTAGATTTGACGAAAGCTACTCAAAAGATTGAAGTAAAAAATATAACAAAGGCACTTAAAATGTCTAATGGAAATAAAGCTAAAGCTGCTAAAATATTAAACATACCAAGAACTACGTTATATTATAAGATAGATCAGTATAAAATAGATGTGTCTAAAATATGACACATGACTAAATTTTGACAAAATAATAATCTTTAATTTGAAACCAAGCAAAATCAATGTTTGGAGTAGTATGATATATGTGACTGTGTTAAAAAAAATAAAAAAGTGTTGATTAATTGACACTTTTTTTGTTTTGAGAAAATGTTTCCAAACATAAAAAACAGGGTGTTGTAAATAAATAGTTATATAATATTTGGCTAAAAATAGCGATAGAGGAAGGTTGTATTATAGAAAATATCTTTTTGTTAATAAGTTGGCATAGGAATTGCTTATATATAAAGTGACTTCAAATGAGAAAAAAATAGTATTAATTATGACGATTTATGTAAGTTGAAAAGTTTTAACACTTAGGGCTGTTAGTAGGGAACAGTAAATATGTTAATTATTAAGAGTGTTAGGGCATCAATATAAATTAAAAATCAAATGAAGGAGGCATTTTATTATGTCAATAACTTTAGAAACAGCTCAAGCCCATGCAAATGATCCAGCAGTATGCTGCTGTAGATTTGAAGAAGGAACAATAATAGCACCAGAAAACTTAGAAGACCCAGCAATATTTGGAGATTTAGAAGATTCAGGATTATTAGTTATTCCAGAAAATCATTTAACAGTTGGTCAAGTATTAGGAGCTAAATTAACAAAAACTTTAGACGCATTATCTCCAATGACTACAGATAATGTAGAAGGATATAAAGTAGCAAAAACAGATGCTGAAGAATCTGCTAAAGAAGTAGAAGCTCCAGTAGCTCAAGTAACGCCAGCTCAAGGTGCTACAGTTCAAGCTACAACAGGTCAAGTAATAAAAATACACATAAAAGAAGGTAAAGATATAAACTTAGAAATACCTTTGAAAATAGCTGCTCAAATGGGAGTAGTACCACAAAAATAATAGTTGAAATATAACTATTAAAGCCGGTTTTAATTTACTTGATTCCTCAGTTAAGGGGTTACCTGTTGAGGAATCGAGATTTAAAATAATAAATAAGAAAATAATGTAAGGAGGTATTTTATACTATGTCAATAACTTTAGAAACAGCTCAAGCCCATGCAAATGACCCAGCAGTATGTTGTTGTAGATTTGAAGCGGGAACAATAATAGCACCAGAAAACTTAGAAGATCCAGCAATATTTGCAGACTTAGAGGATTCTGGATTATTAACAATACCAGAAAATGGATTAACTATAGGTCAAGTACTAGGAGCTAAGTTAAAAGAAACTTTAGATGCTCTATCTCCAATGACTACAGAAAATGTAGAAGGATACAAAGCAGGAGAAGCTAAAGAAGTAGTAGTAGAAGAAGCAGTAGTAGAAGAAGCTCCAGCAGCTTTAGAAGCAGTAGTGCCAGTAAGCACAGGAGTTTTAGGTGAAACAGTTAAAATACACATAGGTGAAGGTAAAGATATAAGCTTAGAAATACCTTTATCAGTAGCTGGTCAAGCGGGAGTTGTTGCTCCAGTAGCAAACGTTGCTGCTCCAGTAGCAGGTGCAGTAGCAGAAGTAGCTCCAAAAGCTGAAGAAAAGAAATTATTAAGAAGTTTAACTAAAAAACACTTTAAAATAGACAAAGTTGAATTTGCTGATGAAACTAAAATAGAAGGAACTACTTTATACATCAGAAATGCAGCAGAAATATGTAAGGAAGCTAATGACACTCAAGAATTAGTTGTTGATGTTAAATTAGAAATAATAACTCCTGATAAGTATGAAACTTACAGTGAGGCTGTATTAGATATACAACCAATCGCTACTAAAGAAGAAGGCGAATTAGGTTCAGGTATAACAAGAGTTATAGATGGAGCTATAATGGTATTAACTGGTACAGATGAAGATGGAGTTCAAATAGGTGAATTCGGTTCTTCAGAAGGTGAATTAAACACTACTATAATGTGGGGTAGACCAGGTGCTGCTGACAAAGGTGAAATATTCATCAAAGGTCAAGTAACAATAAAAGCTGGAACTAACATGGAAAGACCAGGACCTTTAGCTGCTCACCGTGCTTTTGATTATATAACTCAAGAGATAAGAGAAGCTTTAAAGAAAGTTGACAACTCTTTAGTAGTAGACGAAGAAGTAATCGAGCAATATAGAAGAGAAGGTAAAAAGAAAGTTGTTGTTATAAAAGAAATAATGGGACAAGGTGCAATGCATGATAACTTAATATTACCAGTTGAACCAGTTGGTACATTAGGAGCTCAACCAAACGTTGACTTAGGAAACATGCCAGTTGTATTATCTCCACTTGAAGTATTAGATGGTGGTATCCATGCATTAACTTGTATAGGACCTGCATCAAAAGAAATGTCAAGACATTACTGGAGAGAGCCATTAGTAATAAGAGCTATGCAAGATGAAGAAATAGATTTAGTAGGTGTTGTATTTGTTGGTTCTCCACAAGTAAATGCTGAGAAATTCTATGTATCTAAGAGATTAGGTATGTTAGTTGAAGCTATGGAGGTTGATGGAGCTGTAGTAACTACTGAAGGTTTCGGAAACAACCATATAGATTTCGCATCTCACATAGAGCAAATAGGTATGAGAGGTATACCAGTAGTTGGTGTAACTTATTCAGCAGTTCAAGGTGCTCTAGTTGTTGGTAATAAATACATGACTCACATGGTAGACAATAACAAGTCTAAGCAAGGTATAGAAAATGAAATATTATCAAACAATACATTAGCTCCAGAAGAGGCTATAAGAATCATGGCTATGCTTAAAAATGCTATTGCAGGTGTAGAAGTTAAAGCTCCTGAAAGAAAATGGAATCCAAATGTTAAGTTAAATAACATAGAGGCTATAGAAAAAGCTACAGGAGAAAAAATAGTATTAGAAGATAATGAGCAATCTTTACCAATGAGTAAGAAGAGAAGAGAAATATACGAAAAAGACGAAAACTAAAATTTAGATAATAACTAAGATTTAGATAACAATATAAATTTAGATCCAAGTTTAAAATAAGTATAGAGAGGTAAAATTATAATGGATAGATTAAAATATATCTCATCAGAGACTTTTTATGAGGGTGTTATAGTCGAAATCATGGGTGGTGGAGTAACTATAGACCTAAAAGGTAGACTTGGACAATTTAAAATACCTAATAGAATGCTTATAACTGACTACGAACTTAAGATAGGTCAAGAGGTTGGATTCATGCTAAGCTATCCTGAGGTATTAAGTCCAGAACCTAATCATGAGTATGTAGAAAATATTAGGAGAGAAAAAGAAAAGCAAGCAGAAATGCAAGCTAAAAAGAAGCAAGAAGAAGAAAAATAATAATAATTAATCGTTTGAAAATAGAAGGGAGAGGAAATATATGAGCCTTACAACAGTACAAGGACTTCAATCTGAAATATTTGTTCCAATAACACCTCCTCCAGTTTGGACTCCTGTAACTAAAGAATTAAAAGATATGACTATAGCTTTAGCTACAGCAGCTGGTGTTCACTTAAAATCTGACAAGAGATTCAATCTAGCAGGAGATACTACTTTTAGAGCTGTACCTAACACAGCTACAGTTGATGAAATGATGGTATCACATGGTGGATACGATAATGGAGATGTAAATAAAGATATAAACTGTATGTTCCCTATAGATAGACTACATGAATTAGCTGCAGAAGGATTTATAAAAGCAGTAGCTCCTATGCACTATGCATTCATGGGTGGTGGAGGAAACCAACATGTCTTCACTGAAGAAACTGGTCCTGCTATCGCTGCTAAACTTAAAGAAGAGGGAGTAGACGGTGTAGTCATGACAGCTGGCTGAGGTACTTGCCATAGAACTGCCGTGATCGTGCAGAGAGCAATAGAGGAAGCTGGAATACCTACAATAATAATCGCAGCTCTTCCTCCAGTAGTTAGACAAAACGGAACTCCTAGAGCAGTTGCTCCATTAGTTCCAATGGGTGCTAATGCTGGTGAACCACATAACATAGAAATGCAAACACATATATTAAGAGATACATTAGAGCAATTAGTTGCTATACCATCTGCTGGTAAGATAGTTCCATTACCATACGAATATAAAGCTCACGTTTAAAATGTACTTTATATTTGAAAATACAAAACCCTTCTCCTACATAAGTAGGAGAGGGGTTTTAAGAACAAAGGTGGCTATTATGGAAGAAAAAATAATGAGAAGACTTGTTATAAAACCGTTTCATATGAATGAAGTTAATTTCGGTTCAAAAACTTCTATAAAGAAAGATGTACTTACAATTGATTTATCAAGTATAGATGAAATAAAAGCAAGAGAAGATTTAATAACAGATATAAAAGTAGATATTATAAAACCTGGAGACTATGACAGGGAAATTAATACTATTATGGACATTATACCAATATCAACCAAAGTTTTAGGCAGATTGGGAGAGGGAATTACACATACTTTAACTGGTGTATATGTAATGCTAACTGGTGCAGACGAAGATGGAAATCAAATGCATGAATTTGGTTCTTCAGAAGGAATTTTGAGTGAACAAATGGTGTTTGGGAGATATGGGACTCCATCAGTTGAAGACTATATAATCCATGTGGATGTAACTCTTAAGGGAGGTTTACCTTTCGAAAGAACACTTCCACTTTCAGCATTTAAAGCATGTGATGATTTTATAC
The DNA here is from genome assembly GCF_020658465.1 of Clostridioides sp. ES-S-0049-02. Taxonomy (NCBI): domain Bacteria; kingdom Bacillati; phylum Bacillota; class Clostridia; order Peptostreptococcales; family Peptostreptococcaceae; genus Clostridioides; species Clostridioides sp. ES-S-0049-02. The sequence goes on along the minus strand of NZ_JACVWG010000011.1, from coordinate 56,775 downwards.
AAGAAATAAGAACGTCTTTGAAAATGGAAGACGGAAGAAATGCTACTCAAGTTCGTGAATATTTTGACAAAATTCGACCAAATGCAAAAAAGGTTGTCATAGTAAAACAAATAGCAGGTCAAGGGGCTATGTATGACAATCAGTTATTCTCAAAGGAACCTAGTGGTTTTGAAGGAGGAACATCAATTATAGATATGGGAAATGTACCTATGATTATATCTCCTAATGAATATAGAGATGGTGCCCTTAGAGCTATGACTTAAGAGAGGTGGATATTATGGGAATAGGACCTTCAACAAAAGAAACATCTCTTCATCACTTTAGAGACCCACTTTTGGATATAGTTGAAAGTGATAAGGATGTAGATTTACTTGGAGTAATAGTAGTAGGAACTCCAGATGGAAATGAAAATAAAACTTTTGTAGGACAGAGAACAGCTGCTTGGCTGGAAGCTATGAGAGTAGATGGAGCTATAGTCTCTTCAGATGGTTGGGGAAACTCACATGTTGACTATGCTAATACATTTGAAGAAATAGGAAAAAGAGATATACCTGTAGTTGGAGTAACATTTAATGGTACTCAAGCTAAGTTTGTTGTAAGCAATCAATATATGAATACCATAGTTGATATGAACAAATCAAAAGAAGGTATTGAGACAGAAGTTGTTGGAGAAAACAACACAAATGAGATTGATGCTAAAAAAGCTTTGGCATTTTTAAAATTAAAAATGAGAAAGCATGGATAAAAAATTTAAGTAAGGGGATGAGTTTTGTGGGAATTTCTACATCAATGAAAAACACATCACTTCAGATTTTTAGAGACCCATTACTTGATTTAATAGACAATGATCCTGACGTAGACTTGCTAGGAGTAGTTGTAGTTGGTACATCAGAGCACAATGAATGGAAATCTTTTTTATCAGCCAGGCTTGGAAGATGGGTTGAAGCATTGCGACCTGATGGAGTGATTATAACCTTAGATATGGCAGGAAACCAGCATATTGATTTTACAAATGCTATATCAGAGTTTGTAAAATCAGACATACCTACAGTAGGTCTTACTATTATGGGAGCAGATGGTCTAGTAGTTACCAATCAGTACTTAGATAAAGCTACCATAATTGATTATAAAAAGACAACAGGCTACATAGAAACAGAAGTAGTTGGAGACAATCACTTGGATGAAGTTGATGTAAAAAAAGCATTAGCTTTTCTAAAACTAAAAATGCGTAAAAACGCAAAATAAACCTAAGGGGGAATTTGATATGAAATTTAGCAGAAGTATACAAGCTATAGACTCTCATACAGCAGGAGAAGCAACTAGAATAGTTGTAGGTGGAATACCTAACATAAAAGGAAATTCTATGCCTGAGAAAAAAGAATATTTAGAAAAAAATCTAGATTATTTAAGAACTGCTATAATGTTAGAGCCAAGAGGACATAATGATATGTTTGGTTCTGTAATGACTCAACCTTGTTGCCCAGATGCTGACTTTGGAATAATCTTCATGGACGGTGGCGGATACCTTAACATGTGTGGCCATGGTACAATAGGAGCTATGACAGCAGCGATAGAAACAGGTGTAGTTCCAGCAGTAGAGCCTATAACTCATGTAGTTATGGAAGCTCCAGCAGGAATAATAAGAGGAGACGTTACAGTTGTAGATGGAAAAGCTAAAGAAGTATCATTCTTAAACGTACCAGCTTTCTTATATAAAGAAGGTGTTGAAGTTGACTTACCAGGTGTTGGAACAGTTAAATTTGATATATCATTTGGTGGAAGCTTCTTTGCTATAATACATGCAAGTCAATTAGGTTTAAAAATAGAACCTCAAAATGCTGGTAAATTAACTGAACTAGCTATGAAACTTAGAGATATAATAAACGAAAAAATAGAAATACAACATCCAACTTTAGCTCATATAAAAACTGTAGATTTAGTTGAAATATATGATGAGCCAACTCATCCAGAAGCTACTTACAAAAACGTAGTTATATTTGGTCAAGGTCAAGTTGACAGATCTCCATGTGGAACTGGAACAAGTGCTAAATTAGCTACTTTACATGCTAAAGGTGAATTAAAAGTAGGAGAAAAATTCGTATATGAAAGTATATTAGGAACTTTATTCAAAGGTGAAATAGTTGAAGAAACTAAAGTTGCAGATTTCAATGCTGTAGTACCTAAAATAAGTGGTTCTGCTTATATAACTGGATTTAATCACTTTGTAATAGATGAAGAAGATCCACTTAAACATGGATTTATTCTTAAATAGAAACAAATAAATTGGGAAATTAAAATAGAATAGTAACCTATTGCTGGTTACTATTCTATAGCTTTTAGGCTATAAGATTCAGCATATATAAAAAAATAAAAAAACAGGAGGATGGATTATGGTAGCAATCTTAAAGGCATTATACGTAGTATTCGCAGCAATCTTTGCAGTTGTATTTGGTAAAGACGTAGCTAAAGCAAACAAAGAGGGGAAACTAGAAGAACAAAGTACTCCAAAAGTTGCTGTAACAGGATTTATAACAGATTTTTTTGATACATTAGGAATAGGCTCATTTGCTCCAACAATAGCAATGTCAAAAGCTTTAAAATTAAACATACCAGATAAGAAAATGCCTGGTACGTTAAACGTAGCACATACTATTCCAGTTGTTACTGAAGCATTTATATTTACATCAATCATACCAGTTGATGGTGTAACTCTAGTATCTATGGTTGTAGCAGCAGCAGTTGGTTCATATATAGGTGCAGGAATAATAGCTAAAATGGACGAAAGAAAGATACAAATGGTTATGGGTGTGACTCTAGCATTAACAGCAATATTAATGTTATTAGGTCATCCTTGGGTTAATGTATTACCAGGTGGAGGAAATGAATTAGGTCTTACTGGTGTTAAGTTAGTAATAGGTGTAGTAGGTAACTTTATACTAGGTGCTTTAATGACAGCTGGTATAGGACTATATGCTCCAGGTATGGCAATGGTTTACTTCTTAGGAATGTCTGCAAAAGTTGCGTTCCCAATAGTTATGGGTTCTTGTGCATTATTAATGCCAGTTGCAAGTATGAAATTCATAAAAGAAGATGCATATACTAAAAAAGCATCAGTTATAATAGCTATCTGTGGTTTAATAGGGGTTTTCGTAGCAGCATATATAGTAAAAACTTTACCAATGGATATATTAAAAGCATTAGTAATAATAGTTATAGCTTACACTTCTGCTACAATGATAATGGCTGCAAATAAAAATAAAAAGACTGCTTAGTATTTATTAAATATTACAGCTAACAATAAAAATTATAAACTGCTTTGGAACGTTAATATTAATGTTCTAAGGCAGTTTTTTATTTATTAGATATAATTATATAAAGCAATTAGTGTGCCAATTATACAACATATATATAAGTTTAGTAAATTAAGTATAAATATAGCTATATTTTCTAAAGTTAAGGTGTAAACTGAAGTTAAATATTTAAATTTAATACTAGATATAAGAAAAAAAGTTAATATATTGATGTATATTAACAAAAATATTAGTATAATAAGTCGAATATAACTTATAATTTAAGAAAATTGAGTTTATAATGACTTGATAGTTATCTGAATCATTTGAATTAATTTGAAATATTGATATTGCTTATGTGTATAAATTAGCCTTGAGTTATATATGACTTAAAAGTAGATAAGGAGTAATTTAATAATTAATTTTGATTAAAATAAATAATATATTGTATGAATCCATAATAGTTTTACAAACTTTAAATCAAAAGATTAAATGAAATTTATAAATAAATAAAAAGTTTTAAACAGCAATCAAAGATTTGTAATAAAATACATCACTCACAAATATATTTATTATATAAGCTGATACCAGAAATATAAGAATTAACAATTGTGGAGGGATAAAATATGATAGCTGTTAAAGATGAGAATAACGTAGTAAACTTAAGAGGGGAGTTAGACAATAAGCTAGAATTTAGTCATGAGATATTTGGAGAGAAATTTTATAATGTGAAAATAAAGATAAACAGACTAAGTGATTCCTTTGATACACTTCCTATGACTGTGTCAGAGAGACTTCTTCAAGATATTGATATCAATAAACAAAATTTAGTCAATGTTGTAGGTCAATTGAGATCATATAATAAAACCTTAAATAATAAAAATAGATTAGTGCTTACAGTATTTGTTAGAGAAATAAAGGCTATAGAAGAGGAAAATAAAGACCCAAACAGCATATTTCTAGATGGGTATGTATGTAAAGAGCCTGTGTATAGGAAAACTCCTTTAGGAAGGGAAATAACTGATTTATTGGTAGCTATAAACAGACCTTATAATAAATCTGATTATATACCATCAATAGTCTGGGGGAGAAATGCAAAGTTTGCAAAAAACTTAAAAGTTGGTGATAGAATACAGCTTTGGGGTAGAGTTCAAAGTAGAGAGTATGAGAAAAAAATAGATGAGGATAATGTAGTGAAAAAAATGGCATATGAAGTATCTATATCAAAAATAAAAAAATTAGATGAAAATAATAATGATTAAATATTAAAAATATATTGTTTTTTCATTAAAAAAACTAATAAATTTGCTATAATAATATATTAAAAATAAATAAAGATTGTTTAAAAAAATACTAATGAAATATCTCTTGAATAGTTGCTCGCCATTTATTATAATGTAATCTGTACATAATTTATAATTGAGAAAATGAAGAGGTGAAGCATTGTGAAAAGCATATTATATCAGATAAATAGACAGCCAGTTAAAGCTAAATATACATCTGATGAATTAGAATGTTTTTTGGATACAATTGAGTATAATGTAGGGGATAAAATATTGCTTGTTGGCCATATAGGAAACCTAGGCAAGAGATTAAGAGGTCTTGGTACTTCTGTGACTATACTAGAGAATAGTAACTATGAAGATGTATGTTATTCTTTAGTATATAATGAAAATTGCAATGTAGTTAAAGGTAAGTTAGAGTTTTTGCCGTTTGATGATAATCAGTTCAACAAGATAATAATAGTAGACCAATTTAATGTTATTACAGATTGTGAAAAAGCTTCATCTGAAATACAAAGAGTTTTAAAAGGTAATGGAGAGGTTATATTAGAAGATTTAAACTTAAAAAATTTAAAAGTTAAACTAAACTATCTTAAGCATAAATTTTGTGGTTCTGTAGCAAAGATTCACTATCCACATGAAGTATTTAATATATTTTCAAGATTAAATTTTGATGGTATGATTAAAGAGTCAAATAAATTAAAATATATTTATGTGGGAAAAAGAAGATAAATGAGTTAAAATATAAATATGGATATAATATAAAAGACTAGGTTAAGCCTAGTCTTTTGTTATAAGGAGATGTAGATATGGAAATAAATTATGAGTTAATAATAATTGTTATGCTCTTTGTAATCCTAATGTCAATTCAATTTACTTTAAATAAGATATATTTAATCCTTAAGGAAATAAGACAAATACTTATGTTAAGAAAAAATAAGGAATGATAACTATGATAGATTTAGAATATATAAAATCTGATATTCAGAACATAGCTGAAGCTATAGTTTCAGTACTCAATATAGATGTAACTATAGTAAATAGAGACTTATTTAGGATTGCGGGGACAGGTATATATGTAGATAAAATAGGTGAAAAAGTAGATAAATATACAGCTTTTAAAAAGTCACTTACAGAACAAATTACAATACTAATTGATGACCCAAAGAGCAGTGATATATGTAGAGAATGTTATAAAAATAATGTCTGTGTGGAGTTTGCAGAAGTATGTTGCCCAATTATATGTGATGGAGAGTCTCATGGTGTTATAGGTCTTATAGCATTTACGAAAGAACAAGCACAGATTATAGAAAATAATAAAAGTGGACTTATAAACTTTTTATGTAAGATGGCAGACTTGATATCCAATAAACTAAAAGCTCAAATTAAAACGTACGAACTAGAATTAGAAAAGAAAAAATTAGAGACTTTATTAAACAATATGGATAAAGCTGTTGTGTCCATTGATGTAGATGGTAAGATTGATAAATATAATTCAAAGTTTAAAGAGCTTTTCAATCTAAAGGACAATATAACTGGGAAAGATATATTCACTGAGCTAGATTTTATAAAGAAACCTTCTATAAATAACTTTAAGAAGGACAAATCATGTAGCTTTTTTTATAGGAGATACGGATATGATTCAAAAGGGATATATAACATCAATAAAATAGTATTAAAAAATGAACTAAAAGGATATGTTATTGACTTTATAGATAAAAGAGATGCTATAAAAAACTACAATAAGATGAATAAAGATTATAAGATAAAACTGGAAAATATAATTGGAGAGAGTATGGCTATAAGAAATTCAAAAAAAGAAGCCTTAATGGCTTCTAAATCTACTTCAACAGTACTTATTACTGGTGAAAGTGGAACAGGTAAAGAGCTATTTGCAAGAGCTATACACAACCATAGTAATAGGGTAGATAATCCTTTTATAGCTGTAAACTGTGCAGCGATACCAGATAATTTATTAGAGAGTGAATTATTTGGATATGAAGAAGGTGCTTTTACAGGGGCTAAAAAAGGTGGAAAACTTGGTATGTTTGAAATAGCCCATAAAGGAAGCATATTTTTAGATGAAATAGGAGATATGAGCTTGCATTTACAGTCAAAGTTGTTGAGGGTATTACAAGAAAAAGAGCTCAACAAGATTGGTAGTAAATCCAATGTTCTTATAGATGTAAGAATTATTGCTGCGACAAATAAAGATTTAGAAAAAATGGTTCAGAATGAAACTTTTAGAGAAGATTTATATTATAGATTAAATGTCATACCAATAAAGCTCCCAAGTTTAAGAGAAAGAAAAGATGATATACCACTTATAATAAAGCATATGATTAGAGAATACTCAAAAAAACTAGATAAAAATGTTATCGATATAGATACTAGGGTTGTCGATGCTATGATTGAATATAGGTGGCCAGGGAATATAAGAGAATTGCAGAATATTATTGAATACAGTGTGAATATGTCTTCATCTCCAATAATTACGATGAATGTAATTCCTCAGAAGATTAAAAATACATCAATAGAAGAATTAGAAGTTAGAAGTGATAAGATAATTCCATTAGAAGAACTTGAGAAAATTGAGATAATAAAAGCTTTAAATAAATACAAAGATTATAAAAGAGATAAAGAATTAACAGCCAAGGCACTTGGAATATCAAGAGCCACATTATATAGAAAAATTGAAAAATACAATATAATTTCTTAGTGATATAAAGTAATATAAGAATACAATAAAAAGTGATATAAAATTTAAATGTAAACAAATAACAATAGTCTATAAAGAGTAGTGGATGCTTAAATCCTGAGAATCTAAAAAATAGTAACTATTAAAATAATAATCGTCTCAAAATGATATAGAATCTCATTTTGAGATTTTTTTTTGTCTTTTTGCGAAATTGTCGTCTATTTAGCGAGTAAAAAAAATATAAAATCTATATCTGAGTAAAAAAATATATAATTAAAAGCAGTTATTTCAATGGATATACAATATCAAAGTGAAAAAATTGAAAAAAACAAAAAATGTGGCATGTATTTTGCTATAAATATAGATAAGAAATTATTTAATAAAATTATTTAAGTACTAAAATTAAACTTAATTGGGAGGTTTATATATAATGAGAGATATAAGAAAAGAATTAGTGGAAATGTTAAAAGCAGAGGTTAAACCAGCAGTAGGATGTACTGAACCAGTAGCTTTAGCTCTAGCATGTGCAAAGGCAAAAGAATTACTAGGAGAAGAAATAGTAGAAAATCATATGTTAGTTAGCCCTAGTATCTATAAAAATGGTATGTGTGTAGGTATACCAGGAACTGAAAGATTAGGATTAAAAATAGCAGCAGCTCTAGGGATAATAGGAGGACATTCTGAAAACGGATTAAGTGTATTAGAAACTTTAACAAAGGAAGAAGTTAAAATAGCAGAAGATTATATGGACAATACTCCTTTATCAATAACACCTGCTGATACAAGAGAGAAAGTTTTTATAGAAGTTGCATTAAAAGGAGCAAATCATAATGCTAAAGTTAGAATAAGAACTAAACATGATAACTTTACATTTTTAGAAAAAGATGGAGAAGTATTATTGGATAATGAACCAAAAGTATCAGTTTCAAATGCTTCAGCAGAAAAAGTTGAGAGCTTAATGGATACTGTAACTATACAAGAATTAATAAAGAATGTAGAAGGCATTGATTTTAAAGATATAGAGTTTTTACTAGATGGAGTAAAAATGAATGAAGAAATGGCTGAATATGGATTGAAACAAAAGACTGGAATTGGTGTTGGATACGGAATCAAAAAGTCTATGGAAGAAGGTCTTTTAGGTAATGATGTTATAAACTATGCAATGATGTTAACTGCTGGAGCTTCAGATGCAAGAATGGCAGGAGTAAAAATGCCTGTTATGAGTTCAAATGGTAGTGGAAATCACGGATTAACAGCAATTCTTCCAATTGTTGCTTACAACAAAAAATTCCCACAATCTGATGAAAGACTAGCAAAAGCTTTAGCTATATCTCATTTAGTAACTGGTTATATTAAGAATTATACAGGTAGATTATCTGCTGTATGTGGCTGTGGAGTTGCAGCATCTACTGGAGCAACTGCTGGTATATCTTGGCTTATGGATGGAAGCGAAAAACAAATAGAAGGTGCAATAGAAAATATGATAGCTGACTTAAGTGGAATGATATGCGACGGAGCAAAAGCTGGTTGTGCATTAAAATTATCATCTGCTGCATCTGCTGCAATACAAAGTGCTATAATAGCTAAGCAAGACTGTTTTGTACCACCATTAAATGGTATAGTTGGTTCAAGTGTTGAGCAAAGTATACAAAACTTAGGAAGAGTAAGTGATAAAGGTATGTCTATAACAGATGAGATAATATTAAATGTAATGAATGACATGAATAAAGTTGATTAATATATTACAATATTTCTTATATTGCAATATATAGTAAAGCTGATATAAATAAATTTAATTAGTACCCTCTAATAAATTATGATTATGTATAAATGGGAAAAACTTGCTAGTGCAAGTTTTTTCTTTTTTGTCTAAAATATATAGTATATGATTTAGTAGAGATATATGATTTACTTAAAATAGATAATATCTTGTTAATAATTGTTGAATATACTTAAAAACTCAATAATATTGGCTAATATTGAATAAGAGTATTGAAAAAGTGAGCAATCTCTTATAAAATTAAGAAGGATTATTACAATTGGAGGTCTTTTTATGGATATAGAAACAAAAAAATGGGAAGTATTGTATTCAGAAGAAAAAATTAATGATAAATTAAAAGAATTAGGAGCAATTATAGAGAAGGACTACAAAGATAAAAATCTTATGATTGTGTCTCTATTAAAAGGAAGTTTTATATTTTGTGCAGATTTAGTTAGAAATATAAACTTACCTCTTAGAGTCAACTTTATGACTACTTCTAGTTATGGAAACAGTGAAGAAAGCACTGGAACAGTTAAGGTTGTTTCAGATGTAACTACTGATATAAAAGGATATGATGTATTGGTTGTAGACGATATTACTGACTCTGCCTTAACTATGGATTTTGTTTTAAAGCATCTAAAAGCTAAAAATCCTGCTAGTTTAAAATGTTGTGTACTTTTAGACAAGCCAAGCAGAAGAAAGGTTGATTTAGTACCAGATTATTGTGGGTTTGAGATAGAAGACAAATTCGTAGTAGGATATGGATTTGATTTTGGGGATTACTATAGGAATGTTCCTTATATATTTAATGTAACTGATGAAGATAGATAAGCAATTATTTAATTTTATAGGTATCTCGATATGATTTTGATAAATTATATTGAGGTACCTTTTTATTTTTAGGTCTGATTTGGAATTATCTTCTATTTATATCAAGCTATAAGTCCAACATAGTAAAATTGTTTTGATAGTTTTATCCAAGTTTTAATTCTGTGTTTGGAAATATAAAAAATTTTAAAAATTTGATAGGAAATACGATTTTTAATTGTATTAGTAGTTGTAGAAGCTTTTACAAAGGAGGAGTTAACTTGGAGGATAAATTGATAATTAAAAATATAATAAAGAAAAAAGAAAAGGGTATGGAAATGCTTATAGATGAGTATGGGAATTTTATAGCATCTATAGTTAGAAGGACTCTTATGAATGCTAAAATTTATGAGGAAGAATGTATTGATGATGTGCTTTTGGCAATTTGGAATAACATAGAAAAATTTGATAATGAAAAAAACTCTTTTAAAAACTGGATAGGTTCTATTTCTAAATACAGAGCGATTAATTATAGGAAAAAGTATATAAGTAGTAACACTTATTTAAATATAGAACATGAAGAAATACCATATATAGATAAAGAGTTGAGTATGAGAGAAATTGAAGAGGAAATAAATGACCTTATAGGCACATTAAATGATAAAGATGCAGAAATTTTTAGAAGATATTATTTAGAAGATATATCACTAAAGGATATAGCTATACAAAATGAAACCAGCGTTGAAAACTTACATAATAGATTATCAAGAGGAAGAAAGAAGTTGAGGCTGCATTTAAATAAAAAGAAAGTTTAGAGATAAGATAATTAAGAATTTAAATATAGAAAATATAGAATAAAAGGAGAATTTTTATGAAAGATAAATTTGATTTATTTAATGAAACAAATATAGATATAGAAAAATACGATGATGTTGTATTAAGTAATAAAGAAAAAGATGAAATGAAGAAGAGAATGAAATCTAAGGTTCAATATAGTAAAAAGAATAATTTTAAGAGATATGCTTTAGTAGGAGGATTATCAGTGGTTATTTTAGGTTCAACTGCATTTACTAATGAAACTACATTAGCATATATGCAACATCTTGGAAAGCAGATAGAATATTTCTTTAATAAGGATACTGAAGAACTTAAACCTTATAAAAATATTGTAGATAATATTGCTACAGATAAAGGAATAGATATAAAGTTAAATGAGATTATGCTTGGCGATGGAGAATTATTTTTAAATATAAGTGTTGATGATAGCAAACTTGATAAAGATGCTTTGGGATTAAAGAAACAAGAAGGATTTTTAGGAATTGATGATATCAAAATAAAGGTTGGAGATATGAATTTTGTTTCAATAACAGGTCCTTCCACATCAGAAAAAAATAAAGATGGTACTACTAATATGGTTATGACTTGTAAGCTTGATAATCTGGATAAAGATGGAGATGGAAAAGGCGATATTGAAAATTTTGATTTACTAAAAAATGTGGATTTAAATAAAGACTATGATATAAATATAAGTATAAATAAAGTTGAGTATGAATTAAATAAAGATATAAAAACATCAAAAGAGATAGAGATAGGAAATATGGGAGGAGTAGAGGGTGAACACCTAAATGGCTATCTTAGCGGGAATTGGACATTTAATACAAGTATAAATGGTTCAAATATAGTCAAAGATACAAGAGTTTATAATGTAGATAAAAATGTAAAATTAAAAAATAAAAATATTGATGTGGATTTAGTCTTAAAAGAAGTAAGAGTCTCTCCTACGAAAATCAGAGTGATTTATGGATTTAAAACTAACAAATATAATTTCAATAAAGGTGATGATACACCAAAGATACTTGAGTTTGCACTTAAAGATGGAAGAGGAAAAGATTTAGAATTACTTAGTGGAGCAGGAGGTTATGACTTAAGTTACTCTAAGGGTAATTATATTGAATCTTCTTTAGAGTATGAAATTAAGAAAGATGTTAAAAACCTAAAAATAACGCCAACAATAGAAGATTGGAGTAAAGAAATTAATAATATAATAGAATTTAAAAATCAAAGTATAGATGTTGATATAAGTAAATAGATGTATTATCACATAATAAATTGTCTGTTCATATAATTATATAGAGCAATGTTAGATACTTGTATAATATTGCTCTAATTTTAAAATAGAGAGGATTTATTATATGGATGATTACAAAGACAATTTAGGTCCAAGTTTATATCAAGATGTAGGGCCAACGGGACCAACAGGTCCGACAGGTCCTAAGGGAGCAACAGGGGCAACAGGAGCAAATGGAATAACAGGCCCAACAGGAAATACAGGAGCAACAGGAGCAAATGGAATAACAGGCCCAACAGGAAACACAGGAGCAACAGGAGCAAATGGAGTAACAGGAGCAACGGGTCCAGATGGAGCAACAGGAGCAACAGGCCCAACAGGAAATACAGGAGCAACAGGAGCAGATGGAGTAACAGGAGCAACAGGGGCAATAGGGGCAACAGGTCCAACAGGTGCAGATGGAGAGGTAGGTCCAACAGGAGCAGTAGGAGCAACAGGTCCAGATGGAGCAATAGGTCCAACAGGAGTAGATGGGGCAACAGGCCCAACAGGAGCAGATGGAGCAGCAGGTCCAACAGGAGCAACAGGTCCAACAGGAGCAGATGGAGAGGTAGGTCCAACAGGAAATACAGGAGCGACAGGAGCAGATGGAGCAGTAGGCCCAACAGGAGCAGTAGGAGCAACAGGTCCAACAGGAGCAGATGGAGAGGTAGGTCCAACAGGAAATACAGGAGCAACAGGAGCAGATGGAGCAACAGGTCCAACAGGAGCAACAGGAGCAACAGGAGCAACAGGAGCAACAGGAGCAACAGGAGCAACAGGAAACACAGGAGCAGATGGAGTACCAGGTCCAACAGGTCCAACAGGAGCAACAGGAAATACAGGAGCAGATGGAGCAACAGGCCCAACAGGAGCAACAGGAAATACAGGGGCAGATGGATTGGTAGGTCCAACAGGAGCAACAGGAAATACAGGAGCAGCTGGAGCAACAGGAGTAACAGGCCCAACAGGAGCAACAGGAAATACAGGAGCAGATGGAGCAACAGGCCCAACAGGGGCAACAGGAAATACAGGAGCAGATGGAGCAACAGGCCCAACAGGAGCAACAGGAAATACAGGAGCAGCTGGAGCAACAGGAGTAACAGGTCCAACAGGAGTAACAGGTCCAACAGGAGCAACAGGTCCAACAGGGGCAACAGGAATACCAGGAGCTAGTGCTATAATACCTTTTGCATCAGGTATACCACTAGCACTTACAACTATAGCTGGTGGATTAGTGGGCACACCAGGATTTGTAGGTTTTGGAAGTTCAGCTCCAGGCCTAAGTATAGTTGGTGGAGTAATAGACCTTACAAATGCAGCAGGAACATTGACTAACTTTGCATTTTCAATGCCAAGAGCTGGAACAATAACATCTATTTCAGCATATTTTAGTACAACAGCAGCGCTTTCACTTATTGGTTCAACAGTCACAATTACAGCTACACTTTATGAATCAACTGCACCAAACAACTCATTTACAGCTGTACCAGGAGCAACAGTTACACTGGCTCCACCACTTACAGGTATATTATCACTTGGTTCAGTTTCTAATGGAATTGTAACAGGATTAAATATATCAGTAACAGCACAAACTAGATTCTTACTAGTATTTACAGCGACAGCGTCAGGACTTTCATTAGTTAATACTGTAGCAGGATATGCAAGTGCAGGAATTTCGATTAACTAAATTATATAATTAAAAAAAGGCTTCTAGTATCTGATTGATATTAGAAGCTTTTTTATATTAATTGATGAGCAGAATATAGCATACTATTATATAATATAAAATAATAGTATTAAATTAGAAAGAGATACTTTTTTGGGGGGATATTATGAAAAATAGAATTGAAAAATTAATGAATAACTTTGTAAAAGATTATTATAATTCAAATGATGTGACTCAAAAGTGGCAAGAGCTTTTATTTGCCTATGCTTCTGCTGAAGATGAAATGTTTTATCAGTTAAAAAATATTGTAGGAACATCTCATGCTATGCCAAAAGATTTTTTAAAAGATGGTAAGACTATAATTACATATTTTATACCCTTTGATAAAAACATAAATAATAGTAATATTGGAGGGCTCGAATGTTCAGAAAGTTGGGCAAGAGCTTATATAGAAACTAATAAATTGATTTCCGATTTAAATAATTTTTTATGTGAAGAGCTAGGCAACATGGGATTTGACTCCTATGCTATTCCTGGGTCATATAATTTTGATAATGATAAATTGATTAGTGATTGGTCACAAAGACATGTAGCATTCATAGCAGGTCTTGGAACTTTTGGTCTAAACAATATGCTTATTACAGAAAAAGGATGTTGTGGAAGGATAGGAAGTATAATCACAAGCTTAAAGTTAGAACCAACTAAAAGACCAGAAAAGGAATACTGCTTGTATAAACATAATAATAGTTGTAAAAAGTGTGTAAGTAAATGTGTGAAAGAAGCTTTAAAAGAAGATGGGTTTGATAGAAATAAGTGTTATGAAATGTGTATGATAAATGAGAAAAAATATTCTTATATAGGTGGATGTGATATCTGTGGAAAATGTATAGTTGGAGTTCCATGTTCAGTAATAAACCCATCAATGTAAAAGTTTTTTTTAATTAACAATTCTAATTTGATATATAATAAACTACAAATATAAATAAAAAATAAAGAAATTATGTTGATTGACAACTATTTGTGCTATTGATAGACTTATATGTATCGCTGTGATATAAGGAGGGATGAGACTTTATGCTTGATTTAATCTTTATTTTTGCATAGCAAGGGCTATTGCAACTATAAAATTTAATATACAGATAGCCCTTTGCTATTCCTAATAAAAAATTACTGTTTAATAGGAGAGCAAAATGAGCTATAAAAAAGCAATACATATATTACCAGAAGAATTACTTGAATTGATACAAGAATATGTGGATGGAGAATGTATTTATATTCCCAGAAAATCAAACAATAAAAGAGAATGGGGAAGTAATACATCTACTCGTGAAGATTTAACAATTAGAAATATGCAAATTTATGAAGATTATCAAGTTGGTCATGATTTGCAGTATTTATCAGAAAAATATTATCTGTCTTTGAAGAGTATTCAAAGAATTATATTACAAGAAAAAAGAAAAGATATTTAAATGTAAGCCAGTATAGTTATATAACTATACTGGCTTATTTTCTTTTGTTAAAAATGTTTAAGGTATAGTTTTTTTTTAGTGGATGCTATAATTTAATTAATTTCAGAAGCTTATATAATAAGAAAATTCAGCAGTAGTGTCTATATTAAGAGAAAATAATTTATTATATAAGTGTGTAATTGAAATTTAAATTTATTAAAAATTAGGAGGTACTGTTTTGAAAAAAATGCTTGATTATATTCCACCTTTTCACGACTTTCTATTTTAGCAATATTATAGAAAGGAAAATGTATTTATGCAAAAAATTACTTGGGAGATTGAGTATAAATCCCAATTGCCAGTAATTAGGTACTGTAAAAAATGTGGGAAAAAGACTGAATACATTTGTTCAGATTTATTTAGAGTGAATGCCCAACATAAGTATTTAGATATTTGGTTAATATATAAATGCTCAAATTGTGATTCAACATGGAATTCAACCATATATTCTCGTATTAATCCAAAAAACTTAAATCCAGAGATATTAGAACAATTTTATACGAATGATTATAATCTTGTTAAACAATATGCTATGAATGTTGAGTTTTTACATAGAAATGGGGCGAAAGTTGGCATCCCAGAATATAAAATAGTAGGTCAAGATATTTGTATTGATGACTCTACACAAATTCGTATTGCAAGTAAGTATCCATGTCAATTAAAGGTATCCACGTTATTACGTGAGAAGCTTGGCATATCTAGAAAGGTCTTTGAAGACATGTTAGACTGTGGGATGATAAAAAGTATATCTGGAGTTGACCTAAGGAGAAGTAAGTTAAATTATGAGATTGTGTTACAAATTGGAAAGAGTAAACAATAATATTTAAATCGGTTAGACCAGCCAGTTTAACATGTTTTATGTAACATCATTTTAAATAAGTATAGCAGCTTTAAAAAATACAAAGAAGCTATACTTATTTGTGTATAATAACATTATCTTTTTTCTAGATTTTCTAATATCTCATAGTAGTGTGTTGTAGCTAGTGTACTTGGCTTACCTTATCTGATAAATATTGATTTTCTACGTTCATTTCTTAATTCCATTTCATATTAGATTCTGACTAAATTTATCAAGAATTCTACTACAATAGTATCAATGTTTATAATTGATTTACTTTATTCAAAATTGCATCTATAGCTGTGTCAGGAACAACTGCTAAGTCTTCTGCATTAAAATAATAAATTATATTAGAGTCAAATAATATATTTGAATTTGGTGGAAATTCATCATCTCCAAACCAAAGTATAAATATCATAGAAGTATTACCTATGTATGTAAACTTATAAGCTAGGTCACCCATCTTTACTTTTTCAGCTCCAATATTCTCCATGACCAGTTTATATTTATCTATTTTAGATGTAAAGATTTCTGAAAGTCTTGCTAGAGTTCTATTTAGAAAGTTAGGATAATAGACATTGCCTCCAGGAACTTCTTTAAAAGTTATATATTTATTTGTAAGAGGTATACCTTTAGAATTACACAAATACCTAAGCATTAGAATCTTAAGTTCGAAATTTTTACAGAGACTTCCATTGCTATTCCAAACTTCTCCACTCGGATAATCAACTATATACTGTCTACCAAAAAAATCAATAGTAAATTTGCTTGAATCACTATTAAAGTCAATATTACTTAAATTACTAATTGTATGAGGGTCTAATTCTTTGAGTTTTTTTCGTGCATAATCAAATGGAACATTATAATTACTTGTTTTGATATTTTTATCCATAATATTTTCCTCCGATTTAAAGACCTATGTATATATTTATAAAAAGTTTTCTTATTATTGATTTTATTATATATCCAGAATATTACAATATTAAATTAATAAATAAATTTTGCTATTTAAAGGAATCTATGTAAAATAAATATTAAGTGTTTAAAATATAAATTTTTTATGTTTGAAGTGTTAAAATGATTCTGCTATAAAATATTAATTGCTTTAAGTTATAATATAATAGTATGAGATTTTATATAAATTTATAAAGATATAACTAAATATATAAATTAAGGTGTCATTAAAGATGTAATGGAGGTGTTAGTATGTCTAAGATACTAGTAGTAGATGATGAATTAGATATGTTAAAGTTAATTGAAAATATATTAAAAAGAGATGGGCATGAAGTAAAGGTAATTAGTGATGTAGAAAACATTTTTGATATTGATTATAATCCTTTTAATCTAATAATATTAGATGTAATGATGCCCAAAATGGATGGTTTTGAAGTATGTAAAATTATAAGAAATAAGGTTGATTGTCCAATATTGTTTTTGACAGCTAAAAATATGGAAAGTGATGTTATGTATGGTCTTGGTATAGGGGCAGATGATTATATTACAAAGCCTTTTGGTGTAGGTGAGTTAAGAGCCAGAATAAATGCTCATTTGAGAAGAGAAAATAGAGAGAAAAAAAATTCATTAACTATATCAAATGTTCAATTTAATTTTTTGGGAAAAGAAATTTCTGTTGATAATAATAAGATAAATTTTACTAAGAGTGAGTACCTAATATGTGAATTTCTAGCAAAAAATAAGGGACAAGTCTTTTCAAAAGAAAGAATATATGAGCATATATATGGATTTGATGGAGAAAGTGATATAAGTGTTATTACAGAACACATAAAAAATATACGAAGCAAGTTGAAATCTTATGATATTTATACAATAGAGACTGTATGGGGGATAGGATATAAGTGGATATAATAAAGTATTACTCAGTGCAAATACATTATATATCTACAAAATGTTTGTAAAATATTAATCTATATATTAAAATTTAATTTATAGATTAATATTTTTTGTAAATTACAAAATTGTAAGGTATTTTGTTATAAAATATTAATATTAGTAGTGTATACTAATAATATGGTGTTTAATATAAATCTTGAGCAAAGGATGGTTTTTCTAATGGATAAACTAAAAAATATTAGAAAGAGTCTACTACAGTATACATTTTTATTTTTATTAATAGGTATAACAATTTACTTGGTATTTAAAACATTAGATATTAAGATGTTATCAAATGTTATAACTATGGTAGATAAAAAGTTTTTATTTGTAGGGGCTTTGGCAATAATGTCTCACATAATGCTTGAAGGATTAGTAATGAAGATAATTATAGAAAGTACTCACAAAGTCAATATTAGATTTATTGGTTTCAAGCTAGCCATTATGGGATTTTATTATAATCTAATAACTCCATTTGCTTCAGGAAGCCAACCAGTACAAATATATGTACTTAAAAAATGCAAAATGCCACTTAGTAAAGCAAGTGCAGTTGTTACAAATAAGTCTATTATTTTTCAAATAGTAGTTACTGTTTATTGCACAATATTAGTATTAATGAATCTAGCTATGCTAGAAAAACAAATGAAAGTAATCATGCCCTTAGTGTTTCTAGGAATAGCAATTAATTCATTTGTTTTAATTATGATAATTTTAGTTATTTTAAATCCTCAAAAAATAAAATATTTTATGAGAGTTTCAGTAAAATATTTATCAAAATTTAAGTTTTTAAGATTCCTAGAGAGTAAAGTAGACTCTATAGAAAATTTTATAGATGATTATAGTAAAGCAATAAGTTTTTTTGCTAAAAATAAAAAAGTATTGATTTTAACTATTATAGTGACTTTTATTCAATTAAGTGCTTACTTTAGTGTATCATTTTGGATATATAAAGCATTTAATTTACAAGGTTATAGTTATATTTATATATTAACACTACAAGCTTTTTTATATATGGCAATATCTCCAATACCAACACCTGGTAATGTAGGAGCTAATGAATTAGCATTTTTCACTATATTTAAATCAGTATTTCCTCAACCTCTAATGGGTTATGCAGTATTTTTATATGGTGGATTTATGTACTATTTGATTCTGATTGGAAGTGGTATCTTTACTGTAATCACTCACTATAGAATGAAAAATAGAATTGGTAGAAATGCCATTTTAAGTGAAAATTAGATAAATCTAAATAAGCATATAGTAAAAAATATGTCATAAGAACTATAATATTTTAATTAGGCGATTAAAATATAAGGATTGTTATGACATATTTTTTTTAAAATTTAAAAGGAATTGTGAGAAAATTGTTGAATTTAATAGATAATATTGCAAAATATTTGTAAATTTTGCATATTATAAAAGTACTTTATTATCTTTAAGGTAAATTTTACTCATCAGGGGATAAATCTAAGGGGGGAAATGTATGGAGAAGAAAATTTTAACAGTTTGTCCATACTGTGGAGCTGGATGCCAATTATATCTAGTAGTAAAAGATAACAAGATATTAAAAGCGGAGCCAGCTGATGGTAGAACAAATCAAGGAAGTTTATGTTTAAAAGGTCGTTATGGATGGGATTTTCTAAATGACCCTAAAATTTTAACACCTAGGCTAAAAAAACCAATGATAAGAAAACAAGGTGTGTTAGAAGAGGTTGAATGGGATGAAGCTATAAGTTATACAGCTTCAAGATTAAACGAAATTAAAGAAAAATATGGTCCTGATTCTATTATGGGAACAGGCTCTGCAAGAGGGCCTGGTAATGAAGCAAATTATATAATGCAAAAATTTATGAGAGCTACAATAGGAACTAATAATGTTGACCATTGTGCTCGTGTCTGACATGCACCATCTGTAGCCGGTCTGGCTTACTCATTAGGTAGTGGTGCAATGTCTAATTCTATACCAGAAATAGAAAACGCAGATGTTTTATTCATATTTGGATATAATGGAGCAGATTCACATCCAATAGTTGCAAATAGAATAATTAAAGCTAAGAAAAATGGAGCTAAGTTAATTGTTACTGACCCTAGATTAACTGAGTCTGCAAGAATTGCTGATATACATCTACCTATAAAGGGTGGAACAAATATGGTTTTAGTAAATGCTTTTGGAAACGTTTTAATAGAAGAAGGTCTTTACAATAAAGACTTTGTTCAAAACCATACACAAGGATTTGATGAGTACAAAGAAATTGTTAAACCATATACAGCTAAATATGCTGAGAAGCTGACAGGAATTCCAGAAGAACTTATAAGAAGAGCTATGAGAGAATATGCAAAAGGTAAGAAGGCAATGATACTTTATGGAATGGGTGTCTGCCAATTTGGTCAAGCTGTTGATGTAGTTAAAGGGCTTGCATCAATTGCTCTACTTACAGGTAATTTTGGTAGAGAAAGCGTTGGAATAGGACCTGTACGTGGACAAAATAATGTTCAAGGAGCTTGTGATATGGGGGCTCTTCCTAATGTATATCCTGGTTATCAAAATGTAACTGATGATAAGATAAGAGAAAAATTTGAAAATGCTTGGGGAGTAAAGTTATCTCCTAATAATGGATATAGTTTAACTCAAGTTCCAAATTTAGTGTTAAAAGAGAAGAAGCTTAAAGCTTATTATATATTTGGGGAAGACCCAGTACAAAGTGACCCAGATGCATCAGAAGTTAGAGAGGCTTTAGATGAGTTAGAGTTTGTTGTTGTTCAAGATATATTTATGAATAAGACAGCACTTCATGCTGATGTTATACTTCCAGCTACTTCTTGGGGCGAACATGATGGAGTATATACATGTGCAGATAGAGGATTCCAATTGATGAGAAAAGCTATAGAGCCACAAGGAGATGTAAAACCAGACTGGCAAATTATAAGTGAAATTTCTACAGCAATGGGATATCCTATGAACTACAAAAATACTAGAGAAATATGGGATGAACTAAGAGCATTATGTCCAAATTTCTTAGGCGCTACTTATGAAAAAATAGAGGCTCAAGGTTCTGTTCAATGGCCTTGTAAGAGTGAAAGTATGGAAGACAAAGGAACTATGTATCTATATGAAGGACAAAAATTCTCTACTCCTAATGGAAGAGGTAATTTATTTGCTGCAGAATGGAGACCTCCTATGGAAGTTGAAGATGATGAGTATCCATTTAGTTTATGTACTGTGAGAGAAGTTGGTCACTATTCAGTAAGAACTATGACTGGTAACTGTAGAACACTTAGTTCATTAGAAGATGAGCCAGGTCGTGTTCAAATAAATTGTAATGATGCAGATAGATTAGGAATTGAAGATGATGAACTAGTTAGAATTAGTTCAAGAAGAGGAAGTGTAATAACAAGAGCAACAGTAACTGACAGAGTTAAAGAAGGAGCAACATATATGACTTATCAGTGGTGGGTTGGAGCTTGTAATGAGCTTACAATAGCAAACTTAGACCCTATATCTAAAACACCAGAATACAAATATTGTGCTGTTAAACTTGAAAAACTTGATGACCAAGAGTTAGCAGAGAAATGTGTAAGAGAAGAATATCAAAGTCTTAAAGATAAAATGACTGCCACAAATGTTTAGTAGTTATTAGATTAAAGATTTATAAAAAGCGGAAGGGCAAATATCTTATGGAGAATATATACTCAAAAACTAAGTCCCAAGAAAATAGTAAAGGTGAAGTTTTTGAAAACAGTTATAGTTTAGTAGATTATGAATACATGAATTCTTTTAAATTAGAAATAAGCAAAATAAATGAACATGATTTATCAAATGAATATGAAGAAATAATTGCAGAATATCCACTTAGCTTTATTTTAAATGATAAATACATAAATACATTTTTATGTACACCATATAATTTAAAAGAGCTTGTAGTTGGTTTTTTGAGAACAAAGGGATATATAGAAAATAAAAAAGACATATTAGATATAGAAATAAATGATAAGGAACGTGTTACAAAAGTAACTATTCAAGAGAGACATAAGGATGAAGAGGAACAAATTATATTTTTAAACTCACTAGACTATATAAGTTGTGCTCCTGTAGAGAGTAATATAAAAATAAATTATGATGCGATTTACAGTATAATGGATAAAAACTTAAATTCGTCAGAATTATTTAAAAATACAGGTGGAGTACATAGTGTATCCATATTTGATAATGATAAAAAAATAGTGACCTGTGAAGATGTAGCAAGGCATAACGCAATGGATAAAGCAATAGGGTTTTGTGTTTTAAATGAAATATCACTAAAAGATAAAACTGTAGTTGTAAGTGGGAGAATATCTTTAGAGATGATACTAAAGGCAGCTATGACTCAAATTCCTATTGTAATATCAAAATCAGCACCAACTAATTTATCAATAGAGCTTTCTAAAAAATTAAATATAACTCTTATTGGATTTGTAAGAGGAAGACGAATGAATATCTATGCAAATTCACAGAGAGTTATCAAAAAGTGAGACTGAAGCGTATGTATGCTAATAAAGAAGAAAAAAAATATTCAAGATGTGAAGTGTGTGGAGTAGTAATTGATGATACTGACAAAGTATATGCCAATAAATATAATTTGTGTAAAAAATGCAAGCGAAATATAAGTATTGAAAAAACACTAAAATATATAAATATATATAATAAAAATAACTAGGGACTTAGAAATATACAAATTGAAAGGTGGGATAATATGAATAATAAAATAGGCTCTTTTGTAATAGCAGACCCAAGTAAATGTACAGGTTGCAGATCTTGTGAAGTAGCTTGTTTTACAATGCATAACCAACATAATAATGTAGGATATACGGTTGGGACAGTTGACATACCAGTTATACCTAGACTCTATTTAGTAAAAGGTGATACTTTCTGTATGCCAATACAATGTAGACATTGCGAAGATGCTCCTTGTCTAAATTCATGTCCACAAAAAGCTATAAACAAAGAGAACAATGTCATGTTTGTTAATGAAGAAAAGTGTATAGGGTGTAAAACTTGTCTCCTAGCATGTCCTTTTGGAGCTATAGATTTACTTCCACAATATAAAGATGGTAAAGAAGTAGAACAAGTAATTTTGGAAGAAAATAAAAAAATAGCGTATAAGTGCGATTTATGTAAAGACAATGAAAAAATAGCTTGTATAAGCGCATGTCCTCAAGATGCATTAAAACTTGTTACTCCAATAGATGACAAAAAAGCTAAGAATAGACAAGCTGCACTTAGTTTATTGTTGACAAATAAATAAAGGATAAAGGGGTGACGTTTATGATAATAAATATAGATAAAGATTTATGTACTGGATGCAGAGAATGTTCAAAGGTATGTCCAGTAAATGCTATTGAGGGGGAAGAAGGAAAACCACAAGAGATAAACCTAGATAGATGTGTTATGTGTGGTCAATGTGTTCAAACTTGTAAATCGTATGCTTCAGTTATAGATGAAGGATTTGAGTTTTTGAAAGATAAAAAACAAGAACGAAAAATACCAGAATCAATAAATGAACCTATATTCGCAGCACATAATGTATGCGATGTAGATAGGGTAAAAAAAGCTTTAAGTGACCCAGATGTATTTACTATGGTTCAATGTGCACCAGCAGTTAGAGTAGCTTTGGGAGAGGATTTTGGATACTATCTAGGATATTTAGGTGCTGGAAAAATGGCAGCAGCGCTTAGAGCATTAAAATTTGATAGAGTTTATGATACTAATTTCGCAGCTGATTTAACTATAATGGAAGAAGGTAGTGAGTTAATTAAGAGGGTTACAGAAGGTGGAACTCTTCCAATGTTTACATCTTGTTGTCCAGCTTGGGTTAAATTTATGGAAAAAAATTATCCTAAGTTAACTAATCACTTGTCTTCTTGTAAATCACCTCAACAGATGGGTGGCGCAATATTTAAGACATATGGCGCAGAAATAAATAATGTGGATGCATCTAAAATATTTAGTGTTTCTATAATGCCATGCACATGTAAAAAGTATGAATGTGATAGAGAAGAGATGGATTCTAGTGGATATAGAGATGTAGATGTAGTGTTAACTACTAGAGAACTAGCTTACCTAATAAAAGACATGGGAATTGATTTTAAAAATTTAAGAGAAGAAAAGTTTGACAGCCCTTTAGGTAGTTACAGTGGAGCTGGAACTATATTTGGTGTTACTGGTGGAGTTATGGAAGCAGCTATAAGAACAGGTTATGAGCTTATAACTGGAGAAAGCATACCTAATGTAGAAGTAAAACAAGTACGAGGAGAAAGTGGTTTTAGAAAATCAACTATTAAGGTAGGAGATTTAGACTTAAGAGTTGGTGTAGTAAGTGGACTGCAAAATGTAATACCAGTACTTGAAGATTTAGAAAAAGGAAAGTTGGATATAGATTTTATAGAGGTTATGACTTGTCCTGTTGGATGTGTAAGTGGTGGAGGTCAGCCAAAAATTTTACTAGAAGAATATAAAGAATTAGCCTATGAAAATAGAACAAAAGCAACATATGTGCATGATGAACACTTGGCAATTAGAAAATCTCATGAAAATTCTGACATTAAAAAATTATATGATGAATATCTAGTGGAGCCATTAGGAGAAAAATCTCATCATTTATTACACACTACATACTGTATAGGAAAGGAAGTGGCTAAGTAATGAATTATTTTGTTATAGCAGACCCTGATAAGTGCATAGGATGTAGAACTTGTATGATAGGATGTGTGGTTGCACATTCAGATGAAGATATTTTTTACAAAAGTCCAGACGAGATAAACTTTAATCCAAAACTTTCTGTCATAAAAACAAAGGAAGTTAGTGCTCCAATACAATGTAGACATTGTGAGGATGCTCCTTGTGCAAAGGCCTGTCCAAATGGTGGTATAGTTAGGGTGGGTAATACAATAAAAATAAATGAAGAAAATTGTATAGGATGTAAGACTTGTATGCTGGCATGTCCTATAGGAGCAATAGATATAGTTACACTAAAAGATATAGACAAAGGAAAGCTTTGCTTTAGAGAAAGAATGACAGCAAACAAATGTGATTTTTGCATAGATTCACCAGAAGGACCAGCATGTGTAAATGTATGTCCAACAAAAGCATTTACTATAGTTAAAGATGAGGATATAGATAATACTGTTAAAAATAAAAGAAAGTTAGCTATATTATAATATAATTAATAAAAAGATGGAGTTCTAGTTGTTATTAGAGTCTCCATCTTTTTTGTATAATTTTTATAGGGATTAAGAATTAATTATTGTGCCAATTTATCTAACCTTTTCTTATTTAACTTTGTCATTCCCATAGAAGCTGTGATAAGTAAAGCATAGGCGACTATAACTGATAAAATTATAATAGACCAAGAGAATTTATAGCCAAAATTATCAACGAGTAATCCAAATAATGTTGAACCAAGTGCAAATCCAATTGCAAAAATTAACTGAACAATGCCAAAAATACTGCCAAACTCCTTTTGACCAAAAAAAGCACCAGTTAAATAAGCAGGTCCTATCATATAAGCAAATACAGAAAGACCCTTTAAAATAGCAAATACAAATGCAAGATTAGAAGATTTATCGACAAATAGTAATGATAAAGTAGCTATAAGTACAAATATAAAAGATATAATCAGTGGTTTTATTTGACCAAATTTATCAAACAATAATCCTCCAAATAAATTACCAATAAGAGCAAATAATGCAAAAGTGGAACCTACTGTTCCTATTAAAATTGGATTTATATAATTTCTAAGGTAGGTCGGATATTGTACAGATAATGATGAAACATATATACCTACAAAAGCAAATCCAATTGTCATAATCCAAAAATATTTATTCTTTTTAGCCTCTTTTAACGTATAACCCCATACTGAAGGGGATATTTTATTAGGTGTTTCATCATTTTTTATTTTAGAGTTTATTTTCTCATTAGTATCTTTAGGCATTTTAAGCATAAATAATGTCACAGGTATACCAACTATTAGTGCTACAATTCCAAATGTTAGATAAGAACGGCTATATCCTTGAGATGCTAATGAACGAACTACAAGTTGTTGTAGAAATATACTACCAATAGAGCCACCAGCAAAAGCAAAGCCCATAGCTTTTCCTTTACTTTTTTCATCAAACCAAGCACTTATTAAAATTGGTATTCCTATCGCAGATATAATTGTAGCTCCAATTTGTACGATGCATGATACTGTATAAAATTGCCATAGTTCAGTACATATAGAAAATGTAGCAAAACCAATGCTAGAAATTATACAGCCTAATAAATATAATATCTTAACATTGACCTTGGAAAATAATTTACCTATAAATGGTGAAGCAATTGCTGAAGCAATAGTACCAAAAGTAAATATTAGAGAAAAAGATGCTAATCTAAAACCTTCTCCTTCTACAACATAACTTATAAACTGAGGCTGTATACTTGCTACAATACTAAATGGTATAGCTTGTATCAACATGCAACCAAGTACTATAATCCAAGCAGATGAAAAGTTTTTAATGCTAAAATTTTTGTTTAGTAGTATCTTCATGGTATGATATCTCTCCTTTAGATTATAATTTGTAAATATTAATCTAATTATTCTAAATTTATATATTAGTTTTGGATAGATGAATTAGTTGTATGTAATTTGGGGTATTAATATAAAAATTATCTGTAAAAATTGATTATTTTAAATAGATAGGGTAAATTAAAATATATAGATAAATGAAAGGATGGATAAAATGTCATTTGAAAAAATAAATAATAATAATCTAGATAAAATACACAGCAGGAAATGTATTATGTTTGTAAATTTTAATCAAAAAGAATTATCATTAATTAAAAATGTTAGTAATTTTGCTGGAATAAGAGACCATATCATTTTAAGTGATAAAAATGGTGAAAACATAGTAAGAGATATTTTGGATGGGAATATATCAAGTGAATGTGATAATGGAATTAAAAGTAAGTCTGTAATATTTAATAATATTTCCAGCACACAAGTAAATGCATTTTTAGAAGGATTGAAAAAAGTAAGAATAAATAGACCTTTTACAGCAATGGTAACAGAGACATCTATTGATTGGACATTAAATAATTTAATAGAAAATTTAGTTCAAGAACGCAATGCTATGTCTTCAGGAAAAACAATTGAGCATAAGTAAATTAGTTTTTAGAACCATCTTCTAATAAATTTAACTAATATGTGTTAAGTATCATATTATACTGTAAGATATAAAAATCTTAATATAAGTGGATGGAGGAAAGTAAAATGAAAGTATTATTTACAATAAATTATGGAGAAGAAAAATTTAAAAAAATAAATGAATTAGGATATGATGTTATACATTATTCTGAAGATAGTATAGAAAATAATGAAGATGTAAACACTGCAGATGTGCTAGTTACATATAATCCTTTTGACAGACTAGATATTTCCAAAATGGAAAATTTAAAATATATACAAACAACAAGTGTAGGTATAGACCAAATACCAAAAGAAGATGTGTTAAAAAGAGATATCAAAATAGCTAACAATAGAGGCGGGTATAGTATACCTATTGGTGAAAGCATTGTTATGTATATTTTAGAAATTTATAAAAATAGTGCAAAATTTTTTAAACAACAGAAAAATAAAGAATGGAAAATGGATTTTTCTGTATCAGAATTATATGGTCAAAGGGTTGGATTTCTTGGAACAGGAACTATATCATCAGAAGCAGCTAAAAGGTTAAAGGCCTTTGGTGTAGAAATATGGGGAGTCAATACTGATGGAAGTAATAAAAAATACTTTGACAAGTGTTTTTCTACTGAAGATATGGATGTTGTATTTAAGGAATGTGACATAATAGTCGTAGCAATGCCTTCTACAAAGAGTACAGACGGAATAGTAAATAAAGATATGTTTAATCTTATGAAAGAAGGTTCTGTATTTATTAATGTAGGTAGAGGAAACACCATTAATCAGAAAGATTTAGAAGATTGTGTAGAGAAGTTTAGAGGTGTAGCGTTAGATGTATTTGAAAGTGAGCCTTTAAGTAAAGATAATAAACTATGGGAGCTTGAAAATGTTATAGTAACTCCTCATAACTCTTGGGTGTCTGATAAAAATAAAGAGAGAACATTTAATATGGTCTATAATAATTTAAAACATTATATAATAGAAAATAAACCTGTAGATAATGTTGTAGATATATCAAAAGGTTATTAAATATATAAAAATTCTAATGAAAATAAAAAACTCTTATTGGTATTGTTAGAGATACTATAAGAGTTTTTTTTGTAATAAATTTAAAGTCAAAAAAGTGATATACTAAAAAATATATAAATAGGAAATAATTAATTATAGGGAAATTTTAAAATGATTCAATTTAAAAAATATGAAGAGGTGCTAAGAGTGAGCGTTAAAAATGAAATTAATAAACTTATAGAACAAATAAACTATCATAATGAAAGGTATTATAACCAAGATAGCCCAGAAATATCGGACTACGAATATGACAAGCTAATGAAAGAACTAATATCTTTGGAAGAACAAAATCCAGAACTAAAGAGAGTTGATTCTCCAACAAATAGAGTAGGAGGTAAGCCATTAGATAAATTTAATCAAATTGTACATAAAACTCCTATGCTAAGTTTATCAAATGCTTTTTCAGAACAAGATTTGAGAGATTTTGATAAGAGAGTTCAAGATTATGTGGGAGACAATGTTGAATACGTTGTTGAATTTAAAATAGATGGGCTTTCAGTAGGTCTTACCTATGATAATGGAGCGTTTGAAAAAGGAGCAACTAGAGGTGATGGGATTGTGGGAGAAGATATTTCTCAAAATTTAATGACGGTCAAAAGCATACCTCTTAAAATAGATGAAAAAAAAGAGTTAATAGTTAGAGGAGAAGTCTATATATCAAAAGATAACTTTAGAAAAGTGAATGAACAACAAGAAGAACAGGAACAACCACTATTTGCTAATCCAAGAAATCTTGCAGCAGGTTCATTAAGACAATTAGACTCAAAATTAACTGCAAAGAGACCACTAGATATATTTGTATTCAATATGGAAAATATAGAAGATTATGACTTAAAAAGTCACAGCGAATCCTTAGAATATTTAGAAAAGCTAGGCTTTTCAGTAAGTCAAAATTATAAAGTTTGTAAAAATATAGATGAAGTTATCGAACATATTGAACATTGGACAGAAAATAGAGGTAATTTAGAATACGAGATAGATGGAATGGTAATAAAAGTAAATAATATAAAACAAAGGGAAGAGATGGGATATACGGCAAAGAGCCCAAGATGGGCAATTGCATATAAATTTCCAGCAGAAAAGAAAAAAACTAAAATAGTAGATATAATAGTAGAAGTTGGAAGAACTGGTACAATAACACCATCAGCAGTACTTGAACCAATTAGACTTGCTGGTACTACTGTAAGTAGAGCAACACTTCATAATGAAGACTATATAAAAGAGAAGGACATAAAAATAAATGATACAGTATTGGTTCAAAAAGCAGGAGATATAATACCTCAAGTTTTAGAAGTTATAAAAGAAGCTCGTACTGGGGAGGAAGTAGATTTTAAAATGCCAGAAAAATGCCCTGTTTGTTCAGAACCAACAGTAAGATTAGAAGGAGAAGCTGCTGTAAAGTGTATAAATATGTCTTGTCCAGCTCAAATAAGAAGGGGAATTATACATTTTGTATCAAGAGACGCGATGAATATAGATGGTTTAGGAGAATCTATAATTACATTGTTGCTAAATGAAAAAATAATTCAAGATGTGTCTGATTTATATTATATAAAACAGGAAGATGTAGTTGATTTAGAAAGAATGGGTGAAAAATCTGCTGATAATTTAATAAATTCAATAGAAAAGTCAAAAGAAAATGATTTATGGAGACTTATAAATGGTTTAGGAATTAAATTTATAGGCGTTAAGGCAGCTAAGATACTTGCTTCAAAATTTAAAGATTTAGATGATGTGATTTCTGCAACAATTGAGCAATTAGAAGATTTAGAGGAATTTGGGAGTATAATGGCAAATAGTGTTGTTGAGTTTTTTAAGGAAGATAAAAATATAAATGTCATAGAAAAACTAAAAAGTGTAGGAGTAAATACAAAATCATTAGAAAATACAGGTGAAACAGTAGAAAGAATATTTGAAGGAATGAAAATAGTATTGACTGGTACACTTCCTACATTAAAAAGAAATGATGCAAAAGATATGATAGAAAAAAGAGGTGGAAAAGCTACATCTAGTGTAAGTAAATCGACAACTTTTGTTTTAGCTGGAGAAGAAGCTGGCTCTAAACTTACAAAAGCAAATGATTTAGGAATTAAAGTTATAGATGAAGAGAGATTTTTAGAATTATTAACTTTATTATCGAAAGATGAAGTAAAAGCTGTATTAGAGGGCTAAAAAGTCACTTAATTTAGTAGAAAACTACTATAATTAATGATAGAATAGTTCAGTAAGCTATCGAATTATGAAAAATGACATTATATGAGATTAATAAAATTAAAACTTATAAAAATAAATTTATAAAATATATAAGGATTAGGAAAGGATATAAAAAATGACCAGAAGTTATGATAGAACTAATGAACAGATAAGACCTGTAAAGATTACTAGAAATTATACAAAGTACGCAGAAGGTTCTGTTCTTATAGAAATGGGAGAGACAAAGGTTATATGTACTGCATCAGTGGAAGAAAAAGTACCTCCTTTTTTGAGAAATAGTGGTACTGGGTGGATAAATGCTGAATATTCAATGTTACCAAGGGCAACTCAACAGAGAAAAATAAGGGACGCATCTAGAGGAAAAATCGACGGAAGAACTCAAGAGATACAAAGGTTAATAGGAAGAGCGATAAGGTCTGTTATAGACTTAAATAAATTAGGAGAAAGAACTATTTGGGTAGATTGTGATGTGATTCAAGCTGATGGTGGAACTAGAACTGCATCTATAACTGGGGCGTTTGTAGCAGTTGCAGAAGCAATCTATAAATTATATAAAGCAAAAACATTAAAAGAAATGCCAATAACAAATTTTGTATCTGCAATTAGTGTCGGAATAGTAAATGAAACTCATATGCTAGATTTATGTTACGAAGAAGATTCTAAAGCACAAGTAGATATGAATATAATAATGACTGATAAGTGTGAGTTTGTAGAAGTACAGGGGACTGGTGAAGAGAAACCTTTTTCAAGAAAAGATTTAAATTTATTGTTAGAGTTAGGAGAAAAAGGGAATAAAGAACTAATAAGGCATCAAAGGGATGTTTTAGGTGAAATAGCAGATGATATATTAGGTATGGATTATGGCAATGAAGTTGTTATTGCTACTAATAATGCTCATAAGTTAGAAGAAATAGGTGCAATCTTAAAGGACTTTGAATATACTGTATATTCTCTAAAAGATGTTGATTTAGCAGGTATAGAAATAATAGAGGATGGAAAAACCTTTGAGCATAATGCATTGATAAAAGCTAGAACAATAGCTAGAAAAACTAAACTTATAGCTATAGCAGATGATTCTGGTTTAGAGGTAGATGCATTAGGCAAAAAACCAGGTGTTTATTCAGCTAGATATGCAGGAGAGCATGCTACAGATGAAGAAAATAGAGAAAAGCTATTAAAAGCCATGCAAAATGTGCCAATGAGTAAAAGAAATGCAAGATTTGTCTCTGCAATAGCAGTAGTTTTTCCAGATGGAAAAGAATTTGTAGTAAGAGGAATTTGTGAAGGAATGATAGGCTTTGAAGAAAAGGGCAAAAATGGTTTTGGATATGATAGCTTGTTTATAGTAAAGGGATATAATAAAACTTTTGGTGAAATACCTAGTGTTATAAAAAATTCAATCAGCCACAGAGCAAATGGACTAAAGATTATGAAACAAGAGTTTATGAAAAGGGTAGTGAAGTAATGAGAATAGGCATAATAAGTGATACACATATGATGATTAAAAATATGGAAAAGACAATACCATATTTAGAAGAATGTGACTTAATAATTCATGCAGGAGACAACTTTACAGACTCAAGATATCTTCATAATATGACTAAAGTGGGAATTATTGCAGTTAAAGGAAATTGTGATTTTGATGCTATAGAAGAAGAACTTGTCTTTGAAGTAGCAAATAAGACTATATTTTTATGCCATGGTGATAAGTATGGTGTAAAATATGGAACACAAATGTTAGAAAATAAAGCTACTGAAGTTAATGCTGACATAGTTATATTCGGTCATACTCATACTCCATTTAGAGAAATTAAAAATGGTGTGCTTTACATAAATCCTGGAAGTACTTCACTTCCAAGAGGAGTATCGTATAAGAGTTTTGTAATTATGGAGATAGAAGAAGATGATATAAATATAGAGGAAATACGCATATAAAGGTGTATTTATCTAAAAAAATAGCAAAAAACACTCAAAAAATTAAATTTTATCAAATAAGTACAACGATATTAATGGAACACTTGTAAATAAAAAAACTTATGTGATATAATTAAGTGGTTGAATTATAAATAGAATGAATTATGATACCATTATCGGGTATTACATAAATATCACTAGGAGGATTAGAAGGATGAAAGCAGAACTAATTAAAAAAGAGGGTAATAAAGTTACTTTAAAAATAACAGTAGATAACAATAAATTTGAAGCAGCAGTAAATAAGGCTTATAATAAAAGCAAAAGCAAATATAATATACCTGGATTCAGAAAAGGTAAAGCTCCAAGAATTGTTATAGAAACTCAATATGGAAAAGGTATCTTCTATAATGATGCTATAGAAGTGTTATTCCCAGAAGTTTATCCAGAAGCTATCAAGGAATTAGATATAGATCCAATAGACAATCCAGATTTAGATATAGAAGAAATAAGCAAAGACAATGGATTAGTTATGGTTCTTAATGTTGAAGTTAAACCAGAGTTTGAATTAGGAAACTATAAGGGTATAGAAGTAGCTAAGGTTGAGAATACTGTAAGTGATGAAAATGTTGAAGCTAAATTACAAGAAATGGTTGAAAAAAATGCTAGATTAGTAAGTGTTGAAGACAAAGCTTTAGAAGATGGAGATACAGCTATAATAGACTTTGAAGGTTTTGACAATGGTGTAGCTTTTGATGGTGGTAAAGGTGAAAATTATAACTTAGTTATAGGTTCAAACACATTTATACCAGGATTTGAAGAGCAATTAGTAGGTAAAAAAGCTGGTGAAGAAGTTGAAGTTAATGTTACTTTCCCAGAAGAATACCACTCAGAAGATTTAGCTGGAAAGCCAGTTGTATTTAATGTAAAAGTAAATGATGTAAAAGTAAAAGAATTATCTGTATTAGATGATGAATTTGCTAAAGATACTAGTGAATTTGATACTTTAGATGAATTAAAAGCAGATGTAAGAGCTAAATTAGAAGAAGAAGCTAAAAATAAAGCAGATGCAGAAATTAGAAATTCAGTAGTAGAAAAAGTTGCTGAAAATACAGAAATAGAAATACCAGAAGTTATGGTAGAACATCAAATAGATAATATGTTAAACGAACTTAACTACCAATTACAATATCAAGGATTTGGATTACAACAATTACTAGAGATGACTGGTAGAACTATGGAAGAATTAAGAGAAGAAAGAAAAGAAGATGCTAAAAAATTAGTTAAATCTTCTCTAGTATTGGAAGCAATAACTAAAGCTGAAGGAATTGAAGCAACAGAAGAAGAATTTAAAGCTGAATTAGAAAAAATGGCTTCTGCTTACAATATGGAAGTAGAAAAAATAGAAACTACTTTAAGAGATGCTGATAAGGAAGATATAAAAGGACAAATAAAAATAAGAAAGACAATAGACTTATTAGTTGAAAGTGCGACAATAGCTTAATAAAATAACCGCTATAACTAATATAGTTGACGTTATAGAATGTTTAGTATATAATGTTGTGCAAATATAATTTAGTTAAATGCGTAAAATAATTTACAGTAGCTTAAAAAAGCTACTGTAAATTATATAGAATAAAGGGGGTATGAAACCATGGCATTAGTACCTGTAGTTGTTGAACAAACAGGAAGAGGAGAAAGATCTTATGACATCTTCTCTAGACTATTAAAGGACAGAATAATCTTCTTAGGAGATCAAGTTAATGATGCCACAGCAGGGCTTATAGTAGCACAGCTATTATTCTTAGAAGCTGAAGACCCAGACAAAGATATACATTTATATATAAATTCTCCAGGAGGAAGTATAACTTCTGGAATGGCTATATATGATACTATGCAATACATCAAACCAGATGTAAGTACTATATGTATAGGTATGGCTGCTTCTATGGGAGCATTCTTGTTGGCAGCAGGAGCAAAAGGAAAAAGACTAGCACTACCAAATAGTGAGATAATGATACATCAACCACTAGGTGGAGCTCAAGGTCAAGCAACAGATATAGAAATTCACGCAAAGAGAATTTTAAAAATAAAAGAAACTTTAAATGAAATATTATCTGAAAGAACTGGTCAGCCATTAGAGAAAATCAAAATGGATACTGAACGTGATAACTTCATGAGTGCATCAGAAGCTAAGGAATATGGCTTAATAGATGAAGTATTTACAAAGAGACCGTAGATAGAGAGAGGTGTTAATATGTCTAAATACGAAGAGAAACGACAATTAAAGTGTTCATTCTGCGGTAAAAATCAAGATCAAGTAAGAAGATTAATTGCAGGTCCAAATGTATACATTTGTGATGAGTGTGTTGAACTTTGTGACGAAATTATTCAAGAAGAAATAGAAGATACTATAGATGAAGATACTACATCTTTACCAAAACCAAAAGAAATGATGAATATCTTAAATGATTATGTAATAGGTCAAGAAAAAGCTAAAAAAGCTTTATCAGTTGCAGTTTACAATCATTACAAGAGAATATATAGTAAAAAGTCTAGTAGCAAGGATATAGAAATCCAAAAGAGTAATATACTTTTATTAGGGCCTACAGGTTCTGGTAAGACATTATTAGCACAGACTTTAGCTAGAACTTTAAATGTACCTTTTGCAATGGCAGATGCTACATCACTAACTGAGGCTGGATATGTTGGAGAAGATGTTGAAAATATACTTTTAAAACTTATTCAAGCTGCTGATTTTGATATAGAAAAAGCTGAAAGAGGTATAATATATATAGATGAGATAGATAAGATTGCAAGAAAATCTGAAAATCCATCTATAACTAGAGATGTTAGTGGAGAGGGTGTTCAACAAGCTCTTTTAAAAATATTAGAAGGTACTGTTGCAAATGTCCCACCACAAGGAGGAAGAAAACATCCTCATCAAGAATTTTTAAAGATAGATACTACAAATGTATTATTTATATTAGGTGGAGCTTTTGATGGGCTAGAAAAGATAATCCAAAAACGTGGTGGAGATAAGACACTAGGATTTGGAGCTAAGATAGAAAGTAAAAAAGAATTAGATTTAGGGAAGTTATATGAAAAAGTACTTCCAGAGGATTTATTAAAGTATGGTATAATACCTGAATTTATAGGAAGAATACCAGTTTTAGCTACTTTAGAATTGCTGGATGAAGATGCACTAATGCAAATACTACAACAACCTAAAAATGCTCTAGTAAAACAATATAAGAAATTATTAGAGTTAGATGATGTTGAACTAGAATTTGAAGATGATGCTCTTCGTGCAATAGCTAAAAAGGCTATAGAAAGAAATACAGGAGCTAGAGGACTTAGAAGTATAGTTGAAAGTGTAATGATGGAAACTATGTTTGAAGTACCATCTAGAGATAATATAAAGAAGGTTATAGTAACAGAGAAATCTGTGAACGAAGACTCAGTAAATCCTATCATAGTACTTAAGGATCAAGAGGAAAGTGCATAAGATGATGAAAAGGAGCTTTAAAAGGCTCCTTTTTTTATGCTAATATGAAATTAGGTATTATTATGATAAAAATGTGAGTAGAATACCTATAATACCAAAGACGAATACAATTGCAATAGAGCCAATTTTTCCCTTATATAGAAGATAGAATGATGCTGCAAATGCGATTATTCCATATAAGTCCCAATTAACTTCTTTTGCAGATGAAAAAGCGGCTGACAGTATAAAACCTAGAGTAATTGGTCTAAGTACCATTAATAAATTCTCTACCTTTTTATTATTTTTGAACTTAGCAAATAACTTTGATATAATGGTTAAACCTACTAATGCAAATACTGTAACACCGATAGTTGCAGATAAAGAACCAAAAAAACCAGCAGTCTTAAATCCAACAAATGTAGCACTATTTATTGCTACAGGACCTGGCGTAGATTGTGATATAGCAAGTAAATCTAAGAACTCTTGATTAGTTATAAGGTGGTATTTAGATATAAATTCTTGTTGAATAAATGGTAGCATAGCATAACCACCACCAAAACTAAAGGCTCCTATTTTAAGGAATATTAAGAAGAGTAGTGTTATTTCTGACATAGACTATATACACCTCCTCCAATTATTAAATAAATAGGACTTATATTGAATACACCAACAGATAAAACTGCTATAATTAATAGTAGTATGTTAGTTTTAGACTTTGGCAGTTTCTTAAACATGCTTGTAAAAGAATACAATATAAGAGCTATTACTACAGGCGCAACTCCTTTAAAAAATCCATCTAGAATTTTAGATGAGGAATTTTTAAAGTATAAATATGACAATACTAAGACTATACAAAATGACGGTAGAGCAGAGCCTAGGGTACATATAAGAACTCCTGGTATACCATAAAGCTTATATCCTAATAATACAGATATATTAATTGCTAGTACTCCAGGATAACTTTGAGCTATGGATAGATAATCGATAAATTCTTCCTGCTCTAAAAGTTTTTGTTTGTTTACAAGTTCATCTTGTATAAGAGGAACCATAGCGTATCCACCACCAAATGTAAACGCACCAATTTTTAAAAAGGTTAAAAACAATTTCAACATAATAGAAACCTCCAAATGATAAATAACATCTAAGTATACTAACATTAATATTATATCATAATAAAATAATAATATAATATGCCAAGAAGTTATTGTTAATGTTGAAAATTAACATGTGCAAATATATAATATAAAATGCAAAATAATTAAACTAGAAAAGGAGTAATGTTGATGGAACAAAATTATACTAAAATAGATCATGAATTACCATTAATCCCTTTGAGGGGATTAGCAATATTTCCATATATGATATTAAATTTTGATATAGGAAGAGAAATATCTCTTAAAGCTTTAGACCAAGCTATGATGGATGAAGAACTTATATTTTTAACATCTCAAAAAGAAGCAGATGTTGATGAACCAGGTGAAGAGGATTTTTATCATGTAGGAACAATTTGTAAAGTTAAACAAATGATAAAATTACCAGGAGATACAGTTCGTGTTTTGGTTGAGGGTGTATCAAGAGGTAGAGTTAAAAAAATAGAGCAAGAAGAAGGATACTTTAGAGCAGTAATAGAAGAAATTGTTTTTGATAGTGATAATTTAGATAGTGAAACAGAAGTTGAAATTGAAGCATTTGTAAGAAATGTATTTGATGCTTTTGAAGAGTATATAAATATTGGAAATAGAGTATCACCAGAAATATTGATATCTTTAGCTGATATAGAAGATGTAGATAGATTTATAGATACAATAGCTGCAAATATTTATCTAAAATCAAGTCAGAAACAAGAAATATTAGAAGAATTTGATATTAAGAAAAGACTTGAACTTATATATTCTATATTACTAGAAGAGATAGATATATTAAAAATAGAAAAAAAGATAACTTTAAGAGTTAAAAAACAAATGAATAAAGTTCAAAAGGAATACTATCTTAGAGAGCAATTAAAAGCTATACAAAAGGAATTAGGTGAGGAAGAAGACATAAATTCTGAAGCAGATGAGTATAGAGAAAAGCTTAAAAAAATAAAAGCACCTAAAACTACTAAAGAGAAAATAGAAAAAGAAATTGATAAATTTTCAAAGATATCTTCAATGTCTCCAGATGTATCTGTAAGTAGAAATTATTTGGATACTATATTCTCATTACCATGGAATAAAGAAACAAAGGATAAACTAGATATAGTTAAAGCACAAGCTATACTAGATGAGGACCATTACGGGCTGGAGAAGGTTAAAGAAAGAATATTAGAATATTTAGCCATAAGAACTCTTGCTAAATCACTTAAAGGTCCTATAATATGTCTAGTTGGACCTCCAGGGACAGGGAAAACATCTATAGTCAAATCAATAGCAAGAGCATTAAATAGAAAATTTGTAAGAATATCTTTAGGTGGCGTTAGAGATGAAGCCGAAATAAGAGGACACAGAAGGACTTATGTAGGTTCTATTCCAGGAAGAATAATTAATGGAGTCAAAGAAGCTCAGACTAAAAATCCTGTGTTTTTATTTGATGAGATAGATAAAATGGCAGCAGATTATAAAGGTGACCCAGCTTCAGCTATGCTGGAAGTATTGGACCCAGAGCAAAATAAGGATTTTGTGGACCACTATTTAGAAATACCTTTTGATTTATCAAAGATACTATTTGTTACAACAGCAAACAGTTTAAGCAATATTCCAAGACCATTATTGGATAGAATGGAAGTAATAGAAGTATCTGGATATATAGAAGAAGAAAAGTTAAATATAGCAAAACAATACTTACTTCCAAAACAAATTAAAGAGCATGCTTTAAAAGAGAATTTTGTAAAAATGGATGATGAAACTTTAAGAAGCATAATAAATCATTATACAAGAGAAGCTGGAGTAAGAACATTAGAAAGAACTATTGGTAAAGTTTGTAGAAAAATTGCCAAAAAATATGTTGAGGACCCAACACTTGAAGAAGTTGTTGTAAATAAGTCTGACTTAGAAAAATATCTTGGAAAAGATATGTTTAAATACCAACTTGCAGAGCTTAATCCTCAAATAGGGCTTGTAAATGGACTTGCATGGACAGCAGTTGGTGGAGTTACCCTTGAAGTAGAGGTAAATGTGCTTAAAGGAAAGGGTGAAATTGTATTAACTGGAAAACTAGGAGATGTTATGAAAGAATCTGCTAAGACAGGTATTTCTTATATAAGATCAATAGTGGACAAGTTTGATATAGACCCTGATTTTTATAAAACTAATGATATTCATATACACATTCCAGAAGGTGCTGTTCCAAAAGATGGACCATCAGCTGGTATAACTATGGCACTTGCAGTGATTTCAGCACTTACTAAGAGACCTGTACCAGGTAATATAGCTATGACAGGAGAAATAACTTTAAGAGGTAGAGTGTTAGCTGTAGGAGGAGTTAAGGAAAAACTATTAGCAGCTCATAGAGCTGGCATAACAAAAGTTCTAATTCCTAAAGAGTGTGAAGCTGATTTAGATGAGATACCAGAAAATGTAAAAGAAAAGATGGAGTTTGTACTTGTAGAGCATATGGATGAAGTATTAGAACAAGCTTTATTAAAGAGTGGTGAAAAAAATGAAAATTAGAAGTTCAGAGATAACTATGAGTGCTGTGAATAAATCACAGTATCCAGCAGAAGGTATCCCAGAGATAGCTCTGGCTGGTAGGTCAAATGTTGGAAAATCATCAATAATAAATACATTACTTAATAGAAGAAACTTTGCTAGAACTAGTCAAACACCAGGAAAAACTAGAACTATAAATTTTTATCTTATAAATAACGAATTTTATTTTGTAGACCTTCCAGGATATGGGTATGCTAAAATAGCCAAATCTGAAAAAGAAAAATGGGGAGGTATAATGGAACGATATCTAGAAAGTAGACAAGAATTATGTTCTATATTCCTACTTGTAGATATTAGACATGAACCTACAGCAGACGATAAACTTATGTACGAATGGATAAAACATTTTGGATATAACTGTGTAGTTATTGCAACTAAGGCAGACAAAATATCTAGAGGACAATATCAAAAGCATATAAGTATTATAAGAAAGAAATTGCAAATGGAGAGTAGTGAAAAAGTAATTCCTGTTTCTTCGCTAAAAAAGACTGGTGTTGAAGAACTTTGGGAAGAAATTGTAAGTCAATACAATCAACATGGATATGAAATAACAGTAGATTAATTTTAAGTGTTTATATATATTAAAATCAAATAAAGGATGCCTCAAAATGTTTTTAAGGGAAATTTTGTGGCATCCTTGTTGTTTATAAGCAATAAATATCGGTAATTATTGTTAGAAATTAATAAAATTAATAAAATTAATAAAATTAGTGTAAATTAGTTTGTTTAAAGATTTACTGACTTATATAATTAGTAATGAATTTTGACTAAGAAGTAGATTTTTCTGTCTTTCTCATAAAGCAAACGGTAAGTATGAGTCCTATAAAGCATACTGATGCTGCAATCCAGTAAGATTGATTACTAGCCGCAACATAAGCTAGTGTATGACTTGTAGACTTTTGATGATATGTAAGTCTTTGTGCAAAGAAACTACTGAAAAAGGCTGTTCCAAGAGCAAATGACAAATTACGAACAGTTGCAAGAAAACTTCCCCCATATCCTTGTTTTTGAGGAGGAACGTCTGCCAAGATACTACTATTGTTTGGTGAACTAAAAGAACCTAATCCAAAGCCAAAAATAATTAAGCATAGAATCAAAAGATATAATGGAGAATCAGCTTTTAAAAGTGCCATTCCAACCAGAGCAATAGTCATAAATGAAAAAGATACAGTCAGAATATTTTTTGCACCATGTTTGTCAGAAAGAGAACCGGAAATAGGTGCTATAAGTACCATAATAAGTGGATGAACAGTCATGACAGAACCAGCCATCATAGGAGATAAATTTTTTAGTTGCTCTAGATAAAAAGGAAGTAGAAAAGATACTGCCATTTGAGGAAAATAACAAGCTATTCCAATAATATTGCCTATAGTGAAATTTCTATTTTTAAACAAAGGTAAATCAATAAAACTTTGTTCAAATTTTACTTCTCTTAATACCAACATTAAAAATGCTATAATTGCTACTATTCCTAGATACCATTTTGTATTTCCTTCTCCATTCATTGCAAGTAAGATAAGTGTGGTACAAGATGCAAATAATAGAAGTCCTGGAATATCGAAACTTTTGTTTTGTTCATCTAAAATAGGTTTTGGTAGAAATTTTATTCCAAGAAAAACTGCTATAATACCAATAGGTATATTGATTATGAAGATAGAAGGCCATCCAAAGTGCTCTAAAAGTATTCCACCAATTACAGGACCACTCATATTCCCTATCCCAACTACTGCTCCAGTAATTCCTATAGCCTTTCCCTTCTCATTTGCTGGAAATGCATTAGAAACTATACCAAGTCCAGTTGCCATTAAAATACTTGCTCCAATTGCTTGAAATATTCTTGATAAAATCAATGTTGTTAGGTTATTAGATATACTACATAGAAAGGAACCTATTGTAAATACAAAAAATCCTAACGTATATAGATAATTTGAACCCACCTTATCGCCAAGTTTCCCAAAAAACAACATAGTAGCTGTTACAACCAACATATAAGCTGTAACTACCCATTGGATTTGCGACATATTAATTTTAAAGTCGGCAGCAATTGTAGGATTTGCGATATTTAGTATACTTCCATCAAGAGTAGACATAAATACACCAATACAGATGATAATTAATACTATCCATTTTTGTTTCACTGATAACACCCCAATCTTTTACATAGTAGATTTTGTTTTATAAGTACAGTATAGTTACAAAATAAACAACAAAAAAGCACCTATGTTTTAGGTACCTTAGAATATGTTTATTTTCATGAATAAATGCGGTAGTTGAAGGATTTGTATAGATTACTCATGTAAAATTACATAAAGGTACTCGTATACTATTTTCTTCTACCATCCAGATTTTACTGTCGGCTTTGGAATTTGACCAAATTCTGCCATAAGGCTCGCGGGCTTTTACCGCCGATAGGGAATTTCACCCATTTCTGAAGAAAAACAGATGTATTTTTTAATTTTATTTTAACATAAAATAACAATCGAGACAATTAGATTTAAGCAATACAGACAGCTACACCACAATATAGAAGGTTTTATTATACTTTTGGACAAAACCTAAATTAGAGTATAATAATAGATTGAAATTAAGTAAAATAAGTTATTGTCATTGCTGAATGATAAGTTTTATATTTAGTAAAAGCATAAAGCTGTAACAAAACTCGTATAATATTAATATCTTAATTAAGAGGTATGGTAAATTATGAGGAGGCGCTAATATGGAAGGAAAGATAAAAAAGGCATTTCCAGGTGGAAACACATCACAAGGCTCATATTCTTTTTTTGACTATATAATTCCGGAAAATGTAAAAAGAGTTTTTTGTTTAAAGGGTGGACCTGGAGTAGGAAAATCCTCACTAATGAAAAAAATTTATAAAGAGTTTTTGCATAGAGGATATGATATTGAATTATATCATTGCCCTTCTGACCCAAGTTCGTTGGATGGTGTAGTTATAAAGAAACTAGGCGTGGTACTTATGGATGCAACTGCTCCACATACTGTAGACCCTAAACTCCCAGGTGCTTTGGACGAAATAATTAATTTAGGAGATTACTGGAATACAGAGGAGTTAGAAAAAAATAGACAAGAAATTTCAAACTATGATAAAGATATTAGTAATGCTTTTAAAAGAGCATTTAAATTTTTAAAATCAGCAGAGCCAATTTTTAGAGATATCGAGGAAAAATATTCTGACTGTATGGACTATGGAAAAGTAAATTTAGTTACAGAAGAATTCATAAAAAGATTATTTGATGGAGTAGATAGTACAGGAAAGTTAAAGAAAGAAAAGCATTTATTTGGCTCAGGGATAACTCCTGTAGGATGCTTAGATTATACAGAACATATTTTAAAGGATGTAGGGAAGGTTTATTATTTATCAGGGGAAATAGGCTCTGGGAAAACTACACTTTTGAGTAAAGTGTACAAAAAAGCAATTGAGAAAGGTTTGAATGTAGAAGTTTATCACTATCCGCTTATTCCTGAAAAAATTGAAACTATATTATTAACTGATTTAGATATAGGAATAACTATAAGCAGTACTTTTAAAGATGAAGATACAATTGATTTGAATCAATTTTTAAATAGAGAAAAATTACTTAAATACGAAGAAGATATTAAATTTGATGAGAAAGTTTTAGATGACTTAATTTGTTGGTCAATTTTAAATCTTAAGAGAGCTAAATCAAAACATGATATTATAGAAAGTTACTATAGTCCGAATATGAGATTTGATGAAGTAGGAAAATTGAGAGATGAATTAGTTAAGAGAATCTCAAAATATGAGGAAAATATATAAAGTATGTCTGTTTAAAATTAATATTAACTAGTATATATAATCAACAGCAAACTGCTATGGCTTTGAAGCTATGGCAGTCTGCTGTTTTTTGCTATAATTTAAACAGATAAATCTTTGCACAAAAAGACAAGAAAATTTAGAAAATTTATTATAAAATATGGGGGTACATATGAAATGGCTAGATGGATTACAACAATCTATTGATTATATTGAAGAAAATATTTTAGAAAAGTTAGATTATGAATATTTAGCAAGGTATACAAATATGTCAGTGTTTTATTATCAACGAATGTTTAGTGTATTAGTAGGTATATCTGTTGGTGAATATATTAGGAATAGACGATTAACACTAGCTGGGCTTGAATTAACTACTTCAAATAGTAAAATCATAGACATAGCTTTTAAATATGGTTACGAAACAGCAGAAAGCTTTACTAAAGCCTTTGTTAGATTTCATGGAATAACGC
This sequence comes from Clostridioides sp. ES-S-0049-02, assembly GCF_020658465.1. Taxonomy (NCBI): domain Bacteria; kingdom Bacillati; phylum Bacillota; class Clostridia; order Peptostreptococcales; family Peptostreptococcaceae; genus Clostridioides; species Clostridioides sp. ES-S-0049-02. Next base: position 13,100 of record NZ_JACVWG010000011.1, on the reverse strand, counting down.
CATCTATTGCTAGAAAAGGAAATTCAAGCCTAAAATCATTTAGCAAGATAACATTAAAAATATCTTTAGATGGAGGAAATATTTTAGATTACAAAATTGTCGATGAGGGAGAATTTTCAGTAATTGCTTTAAAAAAACAATTTTCGAAAGATGAAGATGTATTTAGAAAACAAATACCAAGGTTTTGGCAAGACTTGTTTAAGAGTAGTTTGTATAGAGAACTAATTTCTTATGTAAAAGAAAACACTATTACAAAAGGTGGGATTTTAGGAATAGATGAAATGGCAGTTTCACAAAACAAACAATTATTTAATTATTATGCAGCTGTTGAGACAGATGAAAAACCTAAAAATGATAAATTTACCTTATTTAAAATACCTTCTCATAAGTGGGCTATTTTTAAGTGTACAGGTGCCATGCCAAATTCTATTCAAAACTTATGGGTAAAAATATATAGTGAGTTTTTCCAATGCTCTAGCTATGAACCAGTTGCTGATTTCAATTTTGAACTTTACCTTGAAGGAGATAGTAATAAAGATGATTATGTTAGTGAAATTTGGGTTCCAATAAAAAATAGGAGGAGTTTATGAAAAAATGTAGAGTATCTGAGATAACAGCTTATTTTAATGCAGATGTGGAAACAGTTTGGAATATAGTTACAGACAATCGTGATTATAAATGGAGAAGTGATATAAGTAAAATTGAAGTATTCGATGATGGAAGTACTTTTATTGAGTACAATAAGGATGGAAACAGTACAAAATTTACTGTTACAGAAAAAACTAAAAATAAGCTTTATAAATTTAACATGGAAAATAAATTTTTCTATGGTAATTGGCAAGGTGAATTTTTTGAAGAGAATGAAAAAACTAAAATAGTGTTTATAGAAAATATATATGTTAAAAATCCTATTATAAAAATTTTATCTTATCTCTTTATGAACTTAAAAAAAATACAAATGCAATATGTTGAAGACTTAAAAAGAAAATTAAATGAGATGTAAAATATTAATACTTTGTATACATATAGATTTATTATAATTAAATTATATTGGAGAAATATTTTAATTTATAAATAAAAAGGAAATGAACTAGTAAAAACTCATTTCCTTTTTCTATTTTAGATTTTAATAGATTTATATTTACAATTACATTTTCTAAAGCATTAATTTTATTATATTTAAAAATTGGAAATAGAAAAAACTATTTTTAAGGCGACTTAAGTTATTTTTTTCTTCTACAGCAAAATCCAATGTACCCATATATTCGATGTTAGTAGGGTAGGGGCATAAGTATAATGTATGATATTATATACTAAAGATGAATTTTAACATATAACTCTGATATAATAAGCATATGTAAATGTTTAATATTTAATTAAAGAAAATTATCATATAAAAATAAATTTGTAAGGAGTAATACAGTATGAAAAAACAATATGTGTTTATAATACTAGCAAGTACTATTTTAGGTATGCTTGTTGGAACCATATTTAGAGATTATAGCAATGAAGAAACAGTTTATACAAGTAAGGATAAGTCAATAAGAAAAGAAATAAGAATAACAAGAAAATCTATAAAAGAACTGGCAAAAGAGAAAGATAAATTAGATAAAGAAATTAATTCAATGAAGAAAAATCAAAAGAATTCTGATGAAATCTCTAAAATAGAAAGTCTTAGGGAGAGTCTTTCATATTCAGATGTAAATGGTAGCGGAATAGTATTAAGTATAGATGCCATAGATGAAAAAACAGGAAACATTGCCAATAGCATAGACTACAATAAAATCCTTGTGAAAGTCATAAATGAATTAAAAGCAAATGGAGGAAAATACATAGAAATAAATGGTCAAAGAATTAATCAGTACTCAGAAGTTGTACTTGCAGGTAGCCATATAAATATAAATGGAGTTCCAGTGGCACAACCCTATGAAATAAAATGTATTGGTGATAAAGATAAACTATCTAGTTACGTAGATAAAGGTAGTAAATATTTAGATAGTATACAAAGTACTTATCCAATGAAAGTTAGTATAAAAGCTGAAGAAAATATCTCTATGAAAAAACTAAAAATACCTAATAAATTAAAGTATATAAAGGGTGAGTAAGATTATATTAGAGGAAAGCAGTTTACCAATGTTAATACCAGAAAAACTTGCAAAAAAATATAATGTATTTCCAGTGGAATTTCAAGATGATAATCTAGTAGTAGAAATAGAAGATGAAGACATATATGCACTACAAGACTTGAGACTAGCAACAGGGAAAGAAATTATATTAAAAAAAGAAAGAAGAGAACTTATAAGTGAGAAGATAGAAAAATATTACAATAGCTTTGAACTTGATGAAAATTATGCAAAAAAATTATTTGAAAATCTTATAGAGAAAGCTATAAAAGAGAACGCAAGTGATATACATATAGAACCATTTAAAGAGCATTTGATAGTTAGAATGAGAGTTGATGGAGAGTTAAAAGAAATATCAAAATTTTTAATAGATGTTTATCCAGCATTAGCTACAGTTGTTAAATTAAAAGCTTCAATGGACATAACAGAAAAAAGACTTCCTCAAGATGGAAGAGTAGACATAAAGCTAGATGATAGCTTAATTGACATTAGAGTTTCATCAATCCCAACTGTATATGGTGAAAAAATTGTTTTGAGAATCCTTAATAGAGATACTTTTTTAAAAGATAAATCAGAACTTGGATTTTCAGAAGAAGCGATAAATTCTATAAATCGTATAATAAGTAAAAGAGCCGGAATATTATTAGTAACAGGGCCTACAGGGAGTGGAAAGACTACTACAGTATATTCCTTATTAAATGATTTAAGAGGGATAAACAAAAATATAATGACTATAGAAAATCCAGTAGAATACAAGATGGATGGAATAAGTCAAATACAAGTAAATTCAAAAGTAGGGTTGAGTTTTGACGTAGGTCTTAAAGCTATATTAAGACAAGACCCAGATATAATAATGGTTGGAGAAATCAGAGATGCAGAAACAGCTAAGATAGCAGTAAGAGCCGCTATAACAGGCCATTTAGTTATAAGCACTTTGCATACTAATGATGCAGTATCTTCTATAGCTAGACTATTGGAAATGCAAATCCCACCATATCTTTTAAATGCATCTCTTATAGGTGTAATATCTCAAAAACTAGTTAGAAAGGTTTGTAATCATTGTAGTCATGAGATTATGATAAAAGATGATTTTAGTGGAGATGTAAATACTAAAGTAGCTGTAGGCTGTGAAAAATGCAATGACAAAGGTTATTTTGGTAGAACAGCAATTTATGAAATTCTAGAAATCAATGATGATATAAAAACATGTATAAGGGATATGAAGGATTCTAGTATTGTTAAAGAAGTAGCACAAAAAAATGGAATGATAACATTTGAAGATAGCTGCCAAAGGCTAATAAATGAAAAAATAACAACATTAGAAGAATGTTTAGTAGTAAACGAAATAATTTAATTAAACAGTGTAATCAAACTTCATACAATCGATTTTAATAAAAATTCTCGATTGTAAATCATATCTAGATAAAATAAAATTAACATATTAAATTAGAAAATATCGAGATTATTTAATTGTAATTAATATAATTTGGAAGGAATTATAATACATGAAATTATCTAAAAATATATTTTATAATTTAGACAAGATTCATTTACTCTTAAACAAGATTCGTGATAAAGAGCTTAGAATAATTTGCAAAGAAATAGGTATTTTACTAGAATCTGGATGTGAAATTACAAAGATATTTCAAGTTATTGAAGGACAATCTAGTAAAAAAGTAAAAAGTTTGTTTAATACAGTATCAAATCATATTCAAAAGGGGAATTCCATAGCAGAATCATTTCAAATCACAGGAACATTTTCTAAATTTTTTATAAGTATGATAAAAGCGGGTGAAACCAGCGGAAACTTAGATATAATAATGAGCGATTTATCTAATTATTACGATAAAGAATATAAATTAAAAACAAAAATAATAACTATTTTAATCTATCCAATAATACTTATCATATTATCTGTAATATCAATAGTATTTATCTTTATATTTGTGATACCAAATTTTCAGGTGGTTTTTGCCAGTAATGGAATTGAACCACCTTTCATAACTAAGGTTTTAATAGGAATTTCTATAATAGTTACAAATCATCTAGGTTATTTAATATTTAGTCTTATATTGATTTCAATAGTAACTATTTATTTTTTTATAATAAATAATAAACTAAAGAAATTAATTAATTTATTTAAGTTCAAAATACCTTTTTTAAAAGGAGTTAATCAATTAATAGCTACAACTAGATTTTCAAGGGCATTATCTATTTTACTTAGTAGTGGGATACAAATAGTGGATGCAATAGAGATGTCAGCAAGTGTCATAGATAATGAATTCATTTATGAAAGACTAAAGATTTCTAATAATTATATAAAAAAAGGAAATAGTATAGGTAAGTCTTTGAATCTAGCAAATATATTTCCTAAGTTATTTGTTTCAATGGCAAATACAGGTGAAGAAAGTGGAAAACTCGATAAGAGTCTAGATGTAATAAACAGATTTTATGAAAATGAATTAAATAATAAAATAGAGCAGATAATGAAATTTGTAGAGCCTGTAATAATTGTATTCATGGGATTGATTGTTGGAGTTTTTGTTTTATCAATGGTTATTCCAATGTTTGATGCAATTACTAGTTTCTAATATAAAAATAAATTTTACTAAATAAAACTTTTAAAAAGGAGCGAAAATTTAATTGATAAATAAAAAACGAAAAGGATTTACACTTGTTGAGATGATTGTAGTAGTAACAATTTTAGGCGTCATATCTAGTATAGCATTAGTTAAATATGGTAAGGTCCAAGAAAGTGCTAAGATAAATGCTGATTATACAAACGCAGCTAATATAGTAACCGCAGCGAGTATGGCTATTAATGATGATGAAAATATAGTTGAATCTATAAGTGTAGAATCACTTAAAGAAAAAGGTTATCTAAGTACAGTTCCAGTTCCTCAAAGTACATCAGGTAAGTTTGAACTTGTTATAAGTGATAATGGTACAGATATAAGTGTAAATGTAAACTCAAAACAATTTTATCCGAGATAATATTTGTTTTTATACGTTTTTAGTGTCAAATTATAAAGATATTTTTAGTATTAAATTATAATGAATTGTAGATATATTAAGTTTAATTCAAAACATAATTAAATGATTTAAATAGGTATTGATTATTTAAAGTTAATATATGCATAAATAAAAGATTAAGTATTTATATAATTAAAATATGGCTATATAAATACTGTATAGGCTTTGTAAAAATCAAATATACTGTGTAAAATTTAAAAGCTATTATCACCTAAGGAGGAGATGGTTATAATTAAAAAATTTTTAACTTTAGAAATAAATGACGATTATATAAGGGTTGTACTTTTAAGAAAAAACTATAAAAAAATATTTATAGATAAATCTATTATAAAAGAAGTTAGCTTTAATATTAAAAGTGATATTGATGAGATTGAAAAAACTGGATATGTAGAAAATGTAGTAAAATTAGTAAAAGATGAAATAAATAATATAAAAAAATCATACAAAAATTTGTACTTTAATATTCAAACTCAAGACATAGTTATTAGAAATATTGAGATATTGAATACTAAGAAAAAAAGAGACATATTAAACATGATAGAATTTGAGATAACACAATATATTCCAATAAATATAAATAACTATTCAATAAAATATAAAATTATAAACTCTAGTAAGGATAAGTTAAATATACAAGTAATTCTTTTTCCTAAAAATATTATCAAAGTAATTAAAATCATTTCAGAAAGTCTAAATATGAACCCAAAAGCGATAAACATAAATTTTGATATACTACAAAAACTTATAAGTTTAAATTTAATAGATAATTTTATAGAAGATGGAGTGTTTATAGAATGCAAAAAAAATCAATTTATTATAAACATAACAAAAAATAAGAAAATAGAAGAAACATATCTGTTGTCAAAAGAAATAAAATCCTATGACTCAGTAAAAAAAATAATAAGTAGATTTAAATATGTTTATTATTATGGTATAGAAAATTGTTTTATAGAAGAGTATTTTAAAGATACAGAAAAAATTGCTGAAGTAAATCCATTGAGATTAAAAAAGAAAGTAAGGGTGGAAAATAATTTTGATAAGGGCTTAAGAGATACTAGTATAATTTATATAAGCAGTATAGGAATGATTATTTAAATGAAAGCTTATAAAACAATAAATTTTTTAAATGGATTTAAAGAAACTAAGCAATATAATAAAATCTATAAAATAACGATAATATCAATTTTAATATGTGTTTCATTAAAAATGTTTATGTATATGAAATCTATAAATGAATTAGAAAATTATATAAGTCACAATAAACCCATAAATGAGTCTAAATATACTGTACCAAATCTGGAAAAAACAAAAGAAAAGTTTTCTAGAATAAAGCTTGATGAAATTAAAAAAATATATGAAACAGTTGGAACAGATAACATTACTAAAATATCTATAGATAAAAACAAAATGGAGATGGAAGGAGTATGTGATAATCTAGATATTTTAGATAATTTAAAAAAAATAAATTACATAAAATATTACTATATAGACAGCATTATAAGAGATGGAGAATGTTATAAATTTAGAATAAAAAGTTAGACAGGTGATTAATTTTGAAATTAAATAAGAGAGAAAAAAATCTGATGAAAATATTGCTAATATTAATTATTGTATTAGTAGTTAATGTAATGTCCAGACCTCTAGAAGAGAACCTAACTAATTTGAAGAAAGAAAAACAAAATATAGTGAATGAAATAAAACGACAAGATAATTACAAAATTAAAGGTAATGGGTACAAAGATGATAGATATGTAAAAAATGTTGAATTAGATAGTAATACAAAATTAAAAAATAATTTTAATAACTCATTTTTAGATAAAAAAACAAATAAAGATATAGTATTATTAGTAGAAAATGAATTGAGAGATATTGTAAATGTGGAATACATCAATCAAGAAAGTAGCTTAGACAACTACAGTAAAAAACAAACTAATTTAGAAGTAAAAGTTAATGGAGAACTTGAAAATGTGTTGAAACTTGAAGGTGTAATGAAGAACTTAAGGTTACATAATAAAATTGAAAAAATAGAAATTAATAAATTAAAAACAAGTAATCTTGAGGCCAAAAACATTTCAAACGAATATAAACAAGAAAAAAACAATCTTGTAGAATGTAAAATGACAATTAGAGTCACATAACAAAAAAGAATAGATAAAGTAAAAAACTATTATCAGTTCATAAAACTTTATAGAAGAATTAGTTTTACGATAATCCATTTCTGTAAGAGGGATTGTTAATGATTTTATCGAAATCCTAATTAAAGTGAATATATTATACCAAAATATAAGTAAATTTGAGATAATATTTGCTTATACTATAGATTGATTGATAAAAAAATGGTATAATAACAAATTGTACTTTAATTTAATAATAAGGGAGTGGAAGTCATATTGTTAGGGAGAAATGAGCTATGCCCTTGTGGAAGTGGCAAAAAATACAAGAAATGTTGTTTAAATAAAGATATTGTTTCAGAAAGAGCAAGCAGAAAAACTGAACTTTCACAAAAGCAATATACAGATTTATATTCAAAATTATATGATTATTCAAGACAGGATAGATTCAAAGATGAATGTGAAAAAGCTAAAGAAATGTTTTATATAATGCAAAATGATACTGTAAATGAAAAGTTCGAAAGATTTTTTAATACGTATTTAATACAAGACCACATAATGGAAAATAAAAAGGTCATGACGGTTGGATTTCTTGAAGAGAATGGTGCAAACCTAAGTCAATCAGAAATTTCAATATTAAAAAGTTTGTTTGAATCCTATGTAAGCATTTACGAAGTAAAAGAAATTTCTACAGGAAAAATAGTTTTAAGAGATTGTTTAAGTGGGAAAGAACTTTACACAGAAGATGTAAAACTTCTAAGAAGCTTTAAAATCGGAAGCTGTATGATAGCTAGAATAATTGATGTTGAAGGAACTAATATATTAATAGATGTAACTATAAGTATATCAAATGAAGTTAAAGATATAATTTTAAATGATGTTATGAATTTATTTAATCAATATAAAGACCTATATAAAGATATGAAGACGTTCTTAATTTATCATACACATGTATTATATAAATATATACAACAGCTTTTAGACCCAAGTATAGCCGAATATTTAAAAAGAGAAAGAGATAAAAATGATAGTAAAAAAGTTAATTTAGAAGGTGAATTAGCTGAAGTAGAATGTAAAGTTTTAGATACTCTTAAAGAAAATGTGGAAAAAGAAAATATAGATGCATGTATAGAGTTCTGGAATGAATATAAGAAAAGTCATGAAAATATAAAAGGAGCTGAAAGTGGTTGGGCAGCTGCTGTTGAGTACTATGTTAAGAAAGAAGCAGGACAACCTATAACTCAAGTGCAAATATCAAAAAAATATGATATAAGCTCTAGTACATTAGGAAAAAGATACAAAGATTTAAAAATATCTTAATTAATTATAAAAAGCTTTAAGTCATAGATAAAGAATCTATAGTATAATATATGTATAATGTGTAGAAAGAGGTATTAATAATGAGTCTTAGTTTAGGAAATGCAATTGCTGTATCAACAAACTTTATAAAATCTAACCCAGCAGTACCTGTATACGATGGAGAAGAAATATATGCAGTTATTTATCATATAGAAATAGGATATAATAACGGTGTATCACCTGATACTAAACAATATATAATAATAGACTATAAAGAGTTCGATTTATCTATGGATAGAAAAAATGAACTAGTAGAAGTTGCTAAGGAGTACTGCAAATCTAAAAATATTGTAGAAAATGAAAATCTTGAAATAAATCTTTTGGATAATGAAGAAGCAGAAAACTTCTTAGAAAAGGTATTTAATAACATGAAAGTTATAAGAGGCCTTATAACTAAAAGAGGATAAGTTAATGGAGTTTATTGGTATAGAAAATATAACACCATATGAAAACATATATGAATTTAGTGTATATAAATACGATGATGAAATCACTTTAGGTAGTGAAGATTTATATATATGTGAATTAAGGGTTATATTAATTAAAGTTAATTCTTTATACGTTGAAAGATTGAATAAATCAGTTGAAGCAATGGTTTTAGTAAAAAATCTAAAAAAAGATTTGGATAAAGAACTTATTGTAGACAAAATAAAGAAATTTGTGCTAGACGAAATTTGGGTAGAAAATCTAGTAAAAGAGAATATAGAAGTTATATTTGTAGAAAGCTAGGAGTAACCCTAGCTTTTTTATATTATAATCTAAGAGAGGAAAACAATATGTTAAGGGTATCTAATATAAAACTTGGAATCGATAAAGATATATCTTTATTAAAAGATATTGTACTTAAGAAATTAAGAATAAAAGAAAAAAACTTAATAAAATATAGTATATATAAAGAATCTATAGATGCTAGAAAAAAAGGGAAGATGGAATTTGTTTATTCTGTAGATGTAGAAGTTAGAGATGAAAGTAAAATACTAAACTCAAAAATAAAAGATGTAACAAAAATAAAAGATATAAAATATGTGAATGTAGCTATGGGTCATAAAAAATTGAATAATAGACCTTTAGTAATTGGAAGTGGACCAGCTGGTCTATTTGCAGGGCTTATTTTGGCTCAAATGGGTTATGAACCAATTATACTTGAAAGAGGTCTTGATGTTGATAGTAGAACCAAGGATATAAGTAATTTTTGGACGACTAGAAAGTTTAAAAATAATTCAAATGTTCAATTTGGAGAAGGTGGAGCAGGAACTTTTTCAGATGGGAAACTCACAACTAGAATAAAAGATATACGATGTAGAAAAGTGCTAGAAGAATTAGTTCAGTTTGGAGCACCAGATGAAATATTATATTCACATAAGCCACATGTTGGTACAGATATATTAAAAAGTGTAGTTAAAAATATAAGAAATGAAATAATAAATCTAGGTGGACAAGTTAAATTTGATTCAAAAGTTACAGATATAGTTGTATTAAATAATTCTATACAATCTGTAATTGTAAATGATAGTGAAAAAATAGATACAGATGCAGTCATATTAGCTGTTGGGCATAGTGCAAGAGATACTTATGAGATGTTGCATTCAAGAGGTGTAAAAATAATTCAGAAACCATTTGCAATAGGAGCTAGAATTGAACATCCTCAAGACTTGATAAATAAAGCACAGTATAAGGAATTTTATAATCACCCTCGACTAGGAGCTGCTGATTATAGACTTATAGAACATGTCTCAAATGGAAGAACAGCATATACTTTTTGTATGTGTCCAGGAGGCAGTGTCATAGCATCTGCATCAAATGATTTTGAAATAGTTACAAATGGAATGAGTGAACATGCAAGAGATAAAACAAATGCTAATAGTGCATTTCTAGTAAATGTACTTCCAGAAGATTTTGATAGTGATAATCCACTAGCAGGGGTTCATTTTCAGCAAAAATATGAGAAATTAGCTTTTGAATTAGGTGGTAAAAATTACAATGCGCCAGTTCAACTTGTTGGAGATTTTATTAATAATAAGACTTCTGAAAATTTAGGAAGTGTTGAACCATCATACAAACCTGGATACAAGCTTACAAATTTGAATGAATGTTTGCCTAGTTTTGTGGTAGAAACTATGAGAGAAGCATTTATATCTCTTGATAAAAAATTAAATGGATTTGCAATGCATGATGCAGTTTTAACAGGTGTAGAAACTAGGTCATCATCACCAATAAGAATAGTAAGAGATGAAAACAGTTTGGAGTCAATAAGTATTAAAAATTTATATCCTTGTGGTGAAGGTGCTGGATATGCAGGTGGAATAGTCACAGCAGCAGTAGATGGTATAAAATGTTCAGAAAAAATAATACAAAAATATGCTAATAACACAAAAATTTAACAGAAACTTAATGAATTTTTAATATTTAACATGAATTTAACATTACTACTCCTATAATTTGATAAAATACAATAGGTTATAAAATTTTTAAATATAGTAATCTCTTTACAAGGAGGAAATAATTTGAACATTATAATAAGTCTAATGGGTGGATTAGGGCTGTTCTTATATGGTATGAACCTTATGGGAGAAGGTCTGCAAAAATCTGCTGGGACAAAATTAAAAAAGATAATAAAATTACTTACTAGTAATCTATTTATGGGAGTTTTAGTAGGTACAGGAGTTACAGCAGTAATACAAAGTTCAAGTGCTACTACTGTAATGGTTGTTGGTTTCGTAAATGCAGGCATAATGACTTTAAAACAAGCAATAGGGGTTATAATGGGTGCTAATATAGGTACTACTGTTACAGCCCAATTAGTATCTTTTGATTTAGCTGGAATGGCTCCAGTAGCATTAGGTATAGGTATTATACTTTATTTATTTGGAAATAAACCTAGAATAAAAAATATAGCCGAGATACTTATAGGTTTTGGGATATTATTTACAGGTATGGATTTTATGAAAATGGCAGTTGAACCATTAAAGGACTATCAAGGGTTCACGGATTTACTTGTTACATTTGGTAATTATCCGCTACTTGGACTATTATTAGGATTTGGTATTACAGCAATAATACAGAGTTCAAGTGCATCTATGGGTATGTTGGTTGCATTAGCAGCAGAAGGTTTAATACCACTAGCAGCAGCATTACCAATTCTTTATGGTCAAAACATTGGTACATGTGTAACTTCATTGCTATCAAGTATTGGTGCTAATAAAAATGCACGAAGAGCAGCTATGATGCATTTAATCTTCAATGTTTTGGGAACAGTAATATTCTTATTGTTGTTGAATAAACCAATTGTAAATTTAGTTACAAGTTGGGACCCAAGTAATGTTGCAAGACAAATAGCTAATACACACACATTGTTTAATATTATATCCGTCTTAATACTTCTACCATTTACAAAGGTTATCATAAAACTAGCCATTAAGCTTGTTCCTGATAAAGCTGGTGATGCAGATGAAGATGAAGCTAAGACTATTAAATATATAGATGATAGAATGATAGAAACTCCTTCCATAGCTCTTGCCAATACGATAAAAGAAGCACTTCGTATGGGAGAAAAAGCTAAGGAAAGCTTAAATGCATCTATGGAAGCGTTAGTAGAACATTCAACTGAAAAAATAGATAAGACATACAGACGTGAAAAACTAATAAATGATTTACAAAAAGCTATCTTAAATTACTTGCTTAAACTTTCAAAGGCGCCTTTAGATGATAATTCTAGAGAAGTTGTAGACACCTTATTTAATACAGTTAATGATATAGAAAGAATTGGTGACCATGCTAAAAATATAGCTGAATTATCTCAAGTTGCAATAGATTCAAATATTTCTTTCTCTGAAGAAGGACAAGCTGAACTTGATATTATGTACAATAAAGTTGTTTCAGCTTATACTTATGCTTTAGAGTCAATGAGAACTGATGATGTGGATTTAGCTTGTAAGGTTATAAAAATTGAAGAGCAAGTTGATATAATGGAGAAATCTTGTAGAGCTAATCATATGTATAGATTGAATAACAATTTATGTAGTATAGAAAATGGAGTTATTTATTTAGATGTAATAAGTAATCTAGAAAGAATATCTGACCACGCTGTTAATATAGCACAACAAGTTATAGCTAAGAGATTGGGAACTGATTAAAAATGGTAATTTAAAATAAAGTAAGAATTAAAATAGATAATGAACAAAAAAGAAGGAGTTGTCTTAAAATTGATTTTTTCTAATCAAATTTTAAGTTCAACTCCTTTAAAATTTAGGCTAATTATTCTTAATGAATCATCATAAAGAATAATTGTTTCAATGTCTAATGGCGATACCATTTGTTTATAACACTGTATATTTTATAATCAAAATGTTAAGCTATTTCTTTAATTTGTTTAAATGAATTTTCATTTCCATTTCCACCAATTTGTGTTACTGATTTAAATCTCATAGTTTTAAATAGTTCTTTTTGACTATAGTCTAGTAAATTTCCTACTAGT
>NZ_JACVWG010000010.1:0-117730 GCF_020658465.1 Clostridioides sp. ES-S-0049-02 | reverse complement strand
ATGTGGTTACAATAGCAGAGAGGATACACCTGTTCCCATTCCGAACACAGAAGTTAAGCTCTCTAGCGCTGATGGTACTTGGTGGGAAACTGCCTGGGAGAGTAGGACGTAGCCACGTAATTTTTTTTATTTTTGTCAAAAAAAACAAAAAAATTATGTATTTCTTTTTTCATTTTGGGAAAACTAAACACAGGAATTATGGATTATCATAAAAATTTAATTCTTAAGGAGTGATATGAATGAAGAAAGTTGCTTTAGTTTTAGCTATAATTGGTGCACTTAACTGGGGAGCAATTGGTATTCTAGGAACAGATTTAATAGGTAGCATTTTCGGTGGAACATATGAAATGATAAGTAGAATAATATACTTTGTTGTGGGTCTAGCTGGATTGTATTTAATACCAAGTTTAATGTCTGATGACAGAGAATAATTCAATTTTTACTTTTTTATATTAAATACCTCATTCTAAATATTTAGAATGAGGTATTTTATTTTATAAAAATATTAATTTGTATCTTTTTTAATGGTAAAATAGATAGGAATCGAAGTTTTCAAACAAGTGGTAACAGTAGGGAAAAAGGAGTAATATATGTTTATAATTAATGAATTGAGTGAAATTGTAAATAAAGAAGTAATATCTTTTCATATGCCTGGACATAAAAAGGGAAAAATATATGAAAAATTAGGATATATAAATGTATTAGAAAATTTGTATAAAATGGATACAACTGAGATAATAGGGACAGATAATTTACATTCCCCAGAAGGAATTATAAAAGTCTCTCAAGAAAATACTGCAATGGTATTTAAAAGTGATTATACATATTATTTAATAAATGGAAGCAGTTGTGGCATCCAATCTGCAATAATGTCAGTGTGTAATCCTAAAAGTAAAATAATTGTGAATAGAGACTGTCACCAATCTGTTATAAACGGATGTATTTTGGGTGATGTAGATATAGAATATATTCCTTGCGAAATATGCAAAAATACTAATATTTTAAAAGGTGTGAATGTAATAAATGTAATTGATATAATAGATAAAAACTTAGATGCAAAAGCAATATTGCTTACATATCCTACATACTATGGAATGACATATGATTTGGAATATATCTGTAATTACGCACATAGCAAAAATATGGTAGTAATAGTAGATGAAGCACATGGTGCACATTTAGGACTTAGTGAGAAACTTCCTAAAACAGCTCTTGAGCAAGGTGCAGACGTGGTTATACAAAGTACTCATAAAACACTTCCATCTTTTACTCAATCATCAATGATACATGTACAGGAAGATAGAGTTGACTTAGATAAAATTTCAAACATGTTAAGAATTACTGAATCTTCAAGTCCTTCTTACTTATTATTATCTTCACTAGAATTAGCTGTAGATATATATGAAAATAAAGGCAAGGAATTAATGGAAGAACTTTTAGATAATATCCAAAATTTCAAAAATAATGTTAATAAAAATCTTGAAATATATAGTACAAATGATAAAACAAAAGTATTCATATCTGCTAAAAATATAGGATTAACAGGATATGAATTAGAAAATATCTTAAGAAAAAAATATAATATACAGGTAGAGTTGTCTAATTATTATGGCGTTCTATTAATCTGTACAATAGGAAATAGTACTCAAGATTTCATTAGTTTAGAAACGGCATTAGATGATATTGTAATAAAAGAATTTAAATCTACAAAACTAGATAACATAAAATATCCTGTTGATATTCCACAGAAAATATTAACACCTAGAGAAGCATTTTATAAAACTAAAAAAAGTGTTAAAATATATGACAGCATAGGTAAAGTATGTGGAGAATCTATAGTACCATATCCACCAGGGATAAATATAATATCCCCTGGCGAAATAATAAGTAAAGAAATAATAGATTATTTAAAGTTTTGTAGTTCTAAAGGTATGGTTATAAGTGGACTTAAAGATATGACTTTAAATTTTATAGAAATAATAGATTTAGAACATATATAAAGTAGGATTACTATGAAGAATCTATAGAATATTTATATATAAATTTATTTGAATAATATACTAAAATAGGCAAAATGTTTAGATGGAGGATATTAAAATGAGAGGTAAGTTAATAATTATAGAGAGTGGTTCAGATGCGAGTGGAAAGGCAACTCAAACAAAAAAATTATATGAAAGACTAAAAAAAGAAGGCTATATGATTAAGAAGGTAGAATATCCAAACTATGAGTCTCAATCATCTGCTTTGGTAAAAATGTATTTGAGAGGGGATTTTGGTAAAAATGCCTCAGATGTAGACCCATATATAGCATCAACTTTTTTTACAGCGGATAGATATGCATCATTTAAAACCGATTGGGAGGAATTTTATAATAAAGGTGGAATAATTATCGCTGATAGATATACAACCTCTAATATGGTGCACCAAGCTTCTAAAATGGACATTGCTGATAGAGAGGAATATCTTAACTGGCTGGCTGATTATGAATTTAATTTATTTAAAATACCTCAACCTGATTGTGTTGTATTTTTAGATGTTCCTATTGAGTTTAGTGAAAAACTTATGGAGAATAGAAAAAACAAAATTACAGGAGAAAAAGAGAAAGATATTCATGAAAGTGATATAGAGTATTTAAAGAAATCTTATAATAATGCTCTATATATAGCAGATAAATATGATTGGAAAAAAATAAATTGTGTTTCAAATAATAAATTAAGAAGTATTGAAAGTATACATAATGAAGTTTATGAAATAGTTCTTGATTCAATAAAATCTATGGAGAGATAAATATGTATTTTGAAAATATTATAGGACAAGATTTTGCAAAAAAATATTTAATAAATTCTATAAATAAAAATAAACTTAATAATGCGTATATGTTTGAAGGAATAGATGGAATAGGAAAAAAGAAATTTGCTGATGAGCTATCAAAATTGTTACTTGACTATGTAAATCTAGAAAATAGTCCAGACTATGTACTTATAAATCCAGATGGAAATAGTATAAAAATAGCTCAGATTAGAAACTTACAATCAGATATAGTAGTACGACCTCATAAAGACTATAAAATATATATAATAAATAATGCTGAAAAGATGACGGTAGAAGCTCAAAATGCCCTTTTAAAGACATTAGAGGAGCCTCCAAGTTACGCTATAATAATTTTAGTCACAAATAATAAAGAATCATTATTAGAAACGATAAAATCTAGATGTGACATAATAAAGTTTTCGCCTATACCAATAGCAGATTTAAAAACTTATTTAATAAATAAGGGCATAGAAGAAGAAAGAGCCCAAATATTGGCCACTTTTTCAAGAGGTAGTATTGAAAATGCTTTAGACTTATCTCAGTCGGCTGAGTTTTCAGTAATGAGGGACGATATACAACAATATATCCAAATAATGCTAGATAAAAATATAGTAGAGATTCTAAATATACCAAATAACATGGAGAAATATAGAAATCAGATTATAAGTTTATTGGATATTATGATAAACTATTTTAGAGACATTATTTTATTAAAAGAAAATGTAAATAGAGATATGTTAATAAATATAGATAAGCTAGTTTTTATCCAAAACATGAGTGGAAAAATTAGTTATTCTCAATTATCTAAAATTATTGATATAATAGAAGGTACAAAGACTAAAATTAAAAGTAATTGTAATTTCAATATAAGCATACAAGTTATGTCTTTAAATATATACGAGGTGATTAAATGATAAAAATAGTAGGAATTAGGTTTAAAAGTGCGGGGAAAATATATTATTTTGACCCTGTTGATTTTAATATAGAGCAAGATATGGATGTAGTTGTAGAAACTGCAAGAGGTTTAGAGTATGGTAAAGTAGTGGTTGGGCCAAAAGAAATGGACGAGAGCGAATTAGTTTCTCCTTTAAAGCCAATTATAAGAATAGCTACAGAAGAAGATAAGAAAATATATTTAGAAAATAAGGAAAAAGCAAAAGAGACTTTTGAATTATGTCAACAAAAGATAAAAGAACATGAGTTAACAATGTTTTTAATAGATTGCGAATATACATTTGATAGAAATAAATTGATTTTTTACTTTACAGCAGAAGGTAGAATAGATTTTAGAGAATTAGTAAAAGATTTAGCTGCCATATTTAAGACTAGAATAGAACTTAGACAAATCGGTGTTAGAGATGAGGCAAAGTCTATAGGAGGTCTAGGACCTTGTGGTAGAAAGCTTTGCTGTTCTTCTTGGTTAGGTGATTTTCAACCAGTTTCAATAAAAATGGCAAAAGACCAAAGCTTATCTTTAAATCCAACAAAGATATCTGGTATATGTGGAAGATTATTCTGTTGCTTAAAATATGAACATGATGTATATAGTGAAGCAATAGAAAAAATGCCTGTTGTGGGTGCATTGGTGCAATCAGATGATGGAAAAGGAAAAGTTGTAGAGGTAAATCCTTTGCTAGAACAAATCAAAGTGGAATTCCAAGACAAAACAGTAAAAATATATACAAGAGAAGATATAAAAATACTTAAAGAGCCTAAAAAGTGTGAGGGCTGTGGTGGTAAATGCAAGGGCAATGATGGATTAGATGAAGCTACACTAAAGGAGTTAAAGAAATTAGAAGATTAAATTTAAGGTAGGGCTTCTCCTACCTTTTTTAAAGCAATTAATGCTTAGAGCTACTAATATTTGAGGAGAGTTATATATGGGCATACAATTAAAAGATTCAGAGAGAATCGACGATTTACAATTAAAAGGTCTTAAAATTATACAAGATACTAATGGGTTTTGTTTTGGTATAGACGCTGTTTTATTAGCTAATTTTGCAAAAGTAAAAAAAGATGCTAAAGTTGTTGATTTAGGCACTGGTACAGGAATTATACCAGTTCTAATTGCAGGTAAAAGTGAAGCTAAGAAAATTATTGGTGTAGAAATACAAGATGATGTATATGAAATGGCAACTCGTTCTATAAAACTAAATAATTTGGAAGAAAGAGTTGAGATTATAAATGGAGATATAAAATCAATAGACAAAGTTTTGGAAGTTAATGGATATCATGTAGTTACATCAAATCCTCCATATATGCATATTGATGGTATAAAAAATCCAAATGATAAAAAAGCAATATCAAGGCATGAAGTAAAATGTAATCTAGAGGATGTAATAAAGACCGCATCTAGATTAGTTATGCCTAGAGGTAAATTTTTCATGATACATAGACCAACAAGATTGGTTGATATAATAACTTTAGGGAGAAAATACAGATTAGAGCCAAAAGTTATTCAGTTTGTTCATCCAAGACCTAAAAAAGCACCTAATTTGGTTTTGGTTCAATTTGTAAAAGATGGCAGACCAGAGCTTAAGATATTAGACCCACTATATGTCTATGGAGAAGATGGTAATTATACAGAAGAATTAAAATCAATATATAATAATGAAGATATAGGAGAGTTATAGATGAGTGGAAAATTGTACATATGTCCAACACCAATTGGAAATTTAGAGGATATAACGTATAGGACTTTAAGAATCTTAAAAGAAGTAGATTTAATTGCGGCAGAAGATACAAGACACAGTATAAAGCTTTTAAATCATTTTGAAATCTCAAAACCTTTGACTAGCTATCATGAGCACAATAAAGATTCAAAAGGCGATTATTTAATCAATAAATTAATTGATGGAGAAAACATAGCTTTAATAAGTGACGCAGGTATGCCTGGTATATCTGACCCAGGAGAAGAGATAATAAGACAGTCCATACAAAATAATATAGAGATAGAAGTATTACCAGGAGCAACAGCATTTGTAACAGCGTTGGTTGGCTCTGGTATGGATACACATAAATTTGTTTTTGAAGGTTTTTTGGATAGAGATAAAAAAGTTAGAAGACAACAGCTAGAAGAAATAAAAGAGGAAAGCAGAACTATAATTTTTTATGAATCACCACATAGATTGAAGGATACACTAAAAGATATGCTTAAAATTCTTGGAAATAGAAAAATTTCTGTAAATAGAGAGCTCACAAAAAAATATCAAGAGATAATAAGAGAAGATATAGAAACTGTTATAAAAATATTTGAAGAAAACGAAGTAAGAGGAGAGTTTGTATTAATAGTAGAAGGTTTCTATGGTGAAAAATCAGAAAAAAGAGATTATGATGCTCTTACAGATAGAGAATATGTTTTAAAGTTAATTGAAAGTGGTATGAACAAAAAAGATGCAATAAAAGTAGTTTGTAAAGATAGAAAATTAAAAAAGGATATTGTTTATAAACAAGTTCTGGATTTATAAAACCTGAATCTGAGGTGATTTTATGGAAATAGGAAAAATTATAATAGAGAGTTTAAAAAGGAAAGATACACATAAAACGTTTATAGAGTTGGATAAAAAGAATGAACTAGAAAAAGCAATCCCTAAAGTAAAAGCAATGAAATCTGTAGGAGAATGTAAATATCATGTTGTTAACTGTTTTGAACATTCTATAAATGCATTAAAAGAATTAGAAGTAGTGCTAAATGACAAAGAATTTTTTCCAAATCATTTGAGAGAACATGTGTCAAATTATTTGAATTTATATATTGATGATGAAATAAATAAGTCACAAGCATTAAAGTTAGGAATCTTTTTACATGATATAGGAAAGCCAGATAGTGTAACTTTAGATGAAACAGGTAGAGTTCATTTTACAAATCATGAAAAAATAGGTGCACAAATAGTAAATAATATGGGTACAAATTTAGAGTTATCAATACAGACATATAAACTTATAAGTAAATATGTAAGATATCATATGACACTTTTATCTTTATATAAGAAAAATGATTTGAGTAAAAAAGAGTTAGCTAATGTATTTAATTTAGTAGATGAAGATACTATAGGTATAATATTACTTGGATATGCAGATATAGTATCTACTATAAAATTATTAGGCAAGGATGAAGAAGTAGGAGTATTAAAGACCTATATGGAATATATTCTAACAAATTACTTATATAAGAGTAATTATACAAATGTATAAAGTTAGTTAATATAATTTAAGACTTATTTAGTTAATATAATTTAAGACTTATACAATTGATTTAAATTTAAAATATACAAACTTTAAAAACCTAAAAGAAGTTGTCTTTAATAGAATTAAAAAAGACAACTTTTTTTACATCAAAACTTAAAATTTTATTAAAAATATTTAATGGTGTATTAGCGAATAAACCATTAATGTTCAATTTATCTTACAATATTGATTTTGCTTGTATCGGTGTTGATAATATAACAGATGTCTTGGTAGAACCTATTTTCTTTATAGTATCAATCACGTTTTCTAATTCATACATATCTTTTACAATAACTTTTAAAAGTAAGCAATCATCACCTGTTATGTGGTGACATTCTACAATTCTAGGGTCCTTTCCAGCAGACTCAATGAATTCTGTATATCCATTACTTGGAAGAGATATGTGAATAAACGCTTTTATAACTCTACCTAATGAATCTGGATTAACAATTGCTTTATATCCTTCTATAACACCAGATTCTTCTAATCTCTTGACTCTTTCTGAAACTGCAGGAGAAGTTAAACCAACTATTTTTCCTAAGTCCTTCATAGAAATTCTCCCATCATCCTGTAAAATTTCTATGATTCTGTAATCTGTAACATCCATAAATAAACAGTCCCCCTTAAATAAAAATAATTAATGCCTATAAAACTTTTTTAGAATCTATCATTTTTGTTTTTAAATACCAAAGATCTCTAGATAAATCAACCTTGTAAATGTGTGGATTCGAAAGTCTTTTGTATTGTTCCCAGATAGTACTTAATTCATATTGTACATGATTTCTTATTTCAAGAACAGGTTTTTTATTATATTTGCATATTCCTTTTATATACAATGGCTTAAGAAGCTCTTTAACTTTATAATTTGTAAACGTCTTCGTTTTCCATGTATATGTAGGATGGAAGATTTCTAAAGGTTTAGATTCATCTATAACTTCATCATGTAACATAATTAAATCTGCCTCTGCTTTATTGTCCTCGTTATATATTCTTATAACTTTCTTGTAACCAGGATTATTTATTTTTTCTGGATTTTCAGAAATCTTTATCTTAGGTTCAAGCGTTCCTTTTTCACAAGATGCAGCTAATTTGTAAACTCCTCCAAGAGAAGGTGAATCGAAAGATGTAATGAGTTTCGTACCTACTCCCCATGAATTTATAGTAGCTCCTTCTGCCTTAAGTGATGTTATAGTGTATTCATCAAGGTCATTAGATGCAGTTATACTAATATCTGAAAAACCAGCACTATCGAGTTGTTTCTTTGCTTCTTTAGATAGATAAGCTAAATCTCCAGAGTCTAGTCTTATACCCATAGGTTTGTATCCTTTTTCAGAAATATTTTTGAAGACTTTTATTGCGTTAGGTACACCACTATTTAATACATCATAAGTATCCACAAGTAGTAGGCATTTATCTGGATAAACATCAGCATATGCTTGGAATGCTTCAAGCTCAGTATCAAATTTTTGTACCCAACTATGAGCATGTGTACCAATTATAGGAACATCAAACATCTTTCCAGCTAATACGTTTGCAGTTCCAGAACAGCCACCAATTACAGCAGCTCTAGCTCCATATATACCTGCATCTGGACCTTGTGCACGACGTAATCCAAATTCAAGTACAGTATCTCCTTGAGCTGCAAAGCAAACTCTAGATGCTTTCGTAGCAATAAGAGATTGAAAATTGACTATTGTCAACAATGCTGTTTCAATAAGTTGAGCTTGATACAAGGGTGCTTTAACAGTAATCAATGGCTCATTAGGGAACATTATAGTCCCTTCTTCAACAGCATAAATATCTCCTGTAAACTTAAACTCTTTCAAAAATTTTAAAAACTTGTCAGAAAATAAATTTAAGCTTTTTAAGTACTCCAAATCTTCATCTGAAAAATGAAGGTTATCTATGTATTCAACAACCTGATCAATACCACAAACTATAGTATACCCTCCATCACAAGCGTTTTTTCTAAAAAACATATCGAATACAACAATGTCTTCGTGAATATTTTTTTCAAAATAGCCATTTAACATAGTAAGCTGATATAAATCAGTAAGAAGTGTTAGATTTCTCATTATTTCTCTCCTTAATTATTATTAAATATTAAAAATTATAAAAACTCCCACACTTATACTAAAACATAATATAGTACAACTTTCAAGTATAAAGTATTACCTAACTATCATAAAATTATTTAAAGAGGAGGTTGATTATAATAGGAAAAATATGGTTTTACATGGTATCAATAGGAATAATAGGAAGTTTGATTTCTAAAAATATGGGAGAATTAAATAAAGTTATATTGAGTGAAACATCAAAAGGTATAGAATTTGCAATAAGTCTAGCTGGTATTATGGCACTCTGGATGGGTATAATGAATATTGCAAAAGAGTCAGGCTTGATTGAAAAAATAGGTCAGAAATTAAATCCTATAATGAGAAGATTGTTTCCTTCTATTCCAAAAGGTCACAAAGCAATGTCTTATATAGTTATGAATATTGCCTTGAACATGTTGGGTGCTGGTAATGGTGCAACAGCATTTGGCTTAAAAGCAATGAGTGAGCTTCAGACTTTAAATAACAAAAAAGATACAGCTACCAATGATATGATTATGTTTATGGTAATAAACATATCATCTATACAGATAATTCCATTTACTATAATTAAATTAAGAATGGATATGGGAGCTCAAAACCCAAGTGAAATAATTTTTACAACTTTATTTGCAACCATAATATCTACAGCAATAGCAATAATAACATGTAAATTTTTTCAAAGAAGATATAGATAAAGGGGATGTAGATATATGGAAGTATTTTCAAACTTACTTATACCAGTAATAATTTTGTACATAGTAGTTTATGGTAAATATAAAAAAATAGATGTATATGATAGTTTTGTAAAAGGGGCAATTGATGGTTTAAAGGCTGCATGGGATATTTTACCTTATATAATAGGTATATTTTTAGCAATAGGAATATTTAAAACTGGTAAAGGCCTTGATATGTTAGAATGGTTATTTACACCAATAGCAAATATGATGAGTATACCAAAAGAATTAATAGGTTTAATAAGTGTAAAACCTTTATCTGGAAGTGGTGCCTTGGGAATGTATAGCGAACTTGCACATAGAGTTGGAATAGGCAGTTTAGTAGAAAAAATGGGTGCTACAATTGTAGGCTCTTCTGAGACTATTTTTTATACAATGGCAATCTATTATGGGAGTTTAAAGATAAAAAATACTAGACATACATTGTCATGCGCTATGATTAGTCATGTTGCAGGAGTTATAGCAGCAGTTTTTATTTGCTATGTAATATTTGTATAATTTGTTGACAATGTGGGAAAAATTTTATAATATAGTGATTATATAGAAATAAATTGTAATATGAATTATAAGCTATGAAAAGAAGAGTAGATAAGGATTTTTTCTATCAGAGAGCTAGGTTAGGTGAAAGCTAGTGTAAAAAGATTTATTGAAGATGGTCTTGGAGCTTTTTATCTGAGCATATATGCTAAGGTAAAACGGTTAGGCACGTTATAGTCTACTAAGGTATCTATAAAGTTAATTTCTACATTTCATGTGAAACATAATCGTTATAGATGAATTAGGGTGGTACCGTGAATAATCTCGCCCCTATGTTAAATCATAGGAGGCGATTTTTTATTATTTTAAATGAAATATATATAATTATGAACGATAAAAAATTAGGAGGTAAGTAATATGAGCAAACCGAGTTTTTATGTAACAACACCAATATACTATCCAAGTGGAGGATTACACATAGGTCATACTTACTCAACAGTAGCTGCAGATACAATAGCTAGATTTAAACGTTTCTGTGGATATGATGTAAAGTTTTTGACAGGAACAGATGAACATGGTGAAAAAATACAAAAGAAAGCAATAGAACAAGGAATGTCAGAAATAGAATACCTTGATGGAATGATAAAAGATATAAAAGCATTATGGAATACTATGGATATATCTTATGACGATTTTATAAGAACAACAGAAAAAAGACATACAGATATAATACAAAAAATATTTACTAAGTTATATGAACAAGGTGATATATACAAAGGAGAGTATGAAGGTAGATATTGTACTCCTTGTGAGAGTTTCTGGACAGAATCACAGTTATTAGAAGGAAACAAATGTCCTGATTGTGGAAGAGAAACATACTTAGTAAAAGAAGAATCTTATTTCTTTAGATTATCTAAATATGAAGATAGATTAAAAGAGTTATTTAAAGACGATAGTTTCTGTTTCCCAGCTGCTAGAAAAAATGAAATGGTGGCAAATTTCTTAGATAAAGGGCTGGAAGATTTAAGTGTAACAAGAACAACTTTTGACTGGGGAATAAAAGTTCCTTTTGATGAAAAGCATGTAATTTATG
Organism: Clostridioides sp. ES-S-0049-02; assembly: GCF_020658465.1. Classification (NCBI taxonomy): domain Bacteria; kingdom Bacillati; phylum Bacillota; class Clostridia; order Peptostreptococcales; family Peptostreptococcaceae; genus Clostridioides; species Clostridioides sp. ES-S-0049-02. The sequence goes on along the minus strand of NZ_JACVWG010000010.1, from coordinate 106,292 downwards.
TATGGGTAGATGCTTTATGTAACTATATAACAGCATTAGGATATATGACAGATAATGATGAAGAATTTAAAAAATATTGGCCTGCAAATGTTCAAATAGTAGGTAAAGAGATAGTGAGATTCCATACAATAATATGGCCAGCACTTTTAATGGCTTTAGGTTTAGAAGTTCCAAAACAAGTATTTGGTCATGGATGGATATTGTTTGCTGATGATAAAATGAGTAAATCAAAGGGTAATGTTGTTTATCCAGAGCCAATAATAGAAAGATATGGAATAGATACTCTTAAATATTTCTTATTAAGAGAGTTTGCATTTGGTCAAGATGGAAGTTATACTCATAGAAATTTTGTAACAAGAATAAATTATGACCTAGCAAATGATTTAGGAAACTTAGTAAGTAGAACTGTAGCAATGGTTGAAAAATACAACGGTGGTATAATACCAACAGTAAAAACTTCAACTGATTTTGATGCTGATTTAAAAGAGCAAGCTGTATCAACTAGAGAAAATTTTGAGGCTGAAATGGATAAAATGCAATTCCATGAAGCATTAGAGAGTGTATGGAAACTAGTTAGAAGAACTAATAAATATATAGATGAGACTATGCCTTGGGTGCTTGCTAAAGATGAAAGTAAAAAAGATGAATTAGATACAGTTTTATATAATTTATGTGAATCTATAAGAATAATTGCAACACTAATAAATCCTATAATGAATGAAACTGCTAATAAGATATATGCACATATAGGAATACAAGGTCAAGATGATATAACTACATGGGAAAGCACAAAGACATTTGGTCTTATTGGAGAAAACGTAAAAGTGTTTAAAGGCGAACCTTTATTCCCAAGACTAGATGTAGAAAAAGAAATAGAAGAATTAACTAAAATGTTTTCTGGGAAACCTCCAGTAGAAGAAAAACCTTTAGAGCATAAAGAAGAAATTACTATTGATGATTTGGATAAAATAGAGCTTAGAGTAGGAAAAATAATAAGTTGTGAAAAGCATCCAAAAGCAAATAAATTATTAGTATCACAAGTTAAGATTGGACCAGAAACAAGACAAATAGTGTCTGGAATAGCTGAATACTATAAACCAGAAGATTTAGTTGGTAAAGAGGTTACAGTGGTATGTAACTTAAAACCAGTTAAGTTAAGAGGTGTAGAATCTCAAGGGATGATATTAGCAGCAGGAGATGATGGTGACCCTTATGTTCTACCATTTACACAAGGTGCCAAGGATGGATGCGAGGTTCGCTAATAGGCAATTAAACAGTAAGGAGATAAAAAATGTTATTTGACTCACATGCACATTTAAATGATGAAAGTTTTGATGAAGATAGAGATGAACTTATTGGTTCATTAAAAGAAAAAGGTGTAGATTTGGTTGTAAATCCAGGAGCAGATATAGAAACTTCTATAACAGCAATTGAACTATCAAAAAAATATGACTTTATATATTCGGCAGTTGGGGTACATCCACATGATGTATCAAAACTAGATGATACAGCAATAGACACTCTAAGAAGACTTGCAACTGAAAATGAAAAGGTTGTGGCTATAGGAGAGATTGGGTTAGATTATTATTATGATTATTCTCCAAGAGAAGAGCAAAAAGAGTGGTTTAAGAAACAAATTGAACTAGCTAATGAGTTAAAGCTTCCAATAATAATACATGATAGAGATGCACATGCGGATACTTTTGAGATAATAAAAAACACTAAGAGTCCTGAAATAGGTTGTGTGCTTCATTGTTATAGTGGTAATGTGGAATTAGCTAGAGAATATGTTAAAATGGGATGCTATATATCAATTCCAGGAACAGTTACTTTTAAAAATAATAAAAAAACTAGAGAAGTTGTAAGAGAGATACCTCTAGAAAGACTGTTTATAGAAACTGATTCACCATATATGTCACCAGAACCACATAGAGGAAAGAGAAATAATCCTTCTCAAGTAGCTTTTGTTGCAGATAAAATAGCTCAAGAAAAAGGAATATCTTATGAGGAAGTGTGTAAAATTACTAAAGAAAATGCGAAGAAGTTCTTTAATATAAAATAAGTAAATTAAAAATAAAATTTACAATTATACAAAAATAATAGTTATAAATATAGAAAAAGCATACCATTCAGTTTGAATGGTATGCTTTTTTTATTTGTAATATTATAATTTTTTATTAGTTTTACAACATACTTCTTAACATTGTTAAAAAAGAATTTACAAGATATTCACTAGAATTAACTCAAACATAATATCCATTTAACTTAGATTGTATATTATATTCTTAGAAATAAGTAAATAAAGGAAAGATTAAGGAGGCAAAATTTTGCATACAGTTGATAGTACTAAGATATTGATAAATATGAACTATGAGAAATTAGAGCAAATATATTTAATGATAAAAAATACATCAAGCATTTCTATAATTAAAGCCCCTAGCTTAGCTACAGTGATGGTGAGAGCCAACGAAAGTGTAAAAAATACTACATTTAATTTAGGAGAAATACTAGTTACAGAGTGTAGTGTTAAGGTAGATGAAAGCTTAGGTTATGGTATAGTTGCAGAAAATAATGAAAAAAAAGTTATTTGCTTGGCAACTATAGATGCAGTTTTACATAGCAATAATAATAAATTTGATGAATTAAAGAACTACATAAATAAAAGTATCTGTGAAGAAAGTTTAAGATATGAGCAAGAACTTATTAATGAATTTAGTTTAATTAATAAAACAAAAGTCCAATTCAATACTATGGATTAAGTAGGAGGAGAATCATGGTAAGTTACACGCAAGAAATATATAGAAAGTTGCTAGATAGTGCTTCATTTCCTGGGAAATTAAATAACATCAATAATATAAATATAGAAAATAATACAAAATTATCAAATGGAGCAATTGGTATAGCAATTACTTTATTAGACCAAGAAGTTACCTTCTATATAGAAAACTGTACTAAAGAAGATATAAAAAATATAAGAGCGCTGACAATGTCAAACCAAGTAAATTACAATAAATCAGATTATCTGTTTTTAGATATTAATTCAGAATTAGATATACTACAAATTAAAATAGGTTCTTTTGAATATCCTGATGAAAGTACAACTATAATACACCAAGTAAATGAACTATCAACAGATTATAAAGATAAATTCATAAGACTTTATTTAAGTGGTCCTGGTATAAAATCTAAAAAGAATTTATATATAGATGGAGTTAAACAAGAATTCTTAGAAAGATTACTTATGATAAATAAAGACTATCCGACAGGGTCAGATTTGATTTTAATAGATAACAAAGGAGAACTTGCATTTATACCAAGGTCATCAAAATTAAGTTGGGAGGTATTATAATAATGGCTTATGTGGCAGTTAAAGGTGGAGAAGAAGCTATATTACAGGCTAAAAATATACTTGAATTTTATAGAATAAAAGGAGAAAGCCTACCAATAGATGTAAAACAAATTAAAGAGCAAATGTCTTATGCTGTGGACAAAGTGATTTCTGAAGGAAGTCTATACAATAAGGAATTATCTGCATTAGCTATAAAACAGGCTCAAGGTGATATATTAGAAGCATCTTTCTATATAAGAGCATTAAGGTCAACAATGCCTAGAGTAACCTATTCAGAACCTATAAATACAGAAGAAATGAGAATAGGTAGAAGAATATCAGCTACATTTAAAGATATACCAGGAGGGCAGTATCTTGGAGCAACTAGAGATTATGAAAATAGAATACTAAATGTAGAGTTGCTTAAAGAAGATGAAGAAAAAAATAGAGATTTTAAAGCTAACTATATAAATGACTTAGAAAAAGTGAATGAAATACCTAAATTCACAAAAGTATCTAATATATTTAGAAAAGAGAATTTGTTGGAAGAGGATACTTATGAAGATAAATTAGAAGAAGTAATAGATGATATTACAAGAAACAGCCTAAGATTTCCAGTTTCTAGGTCAGCTAAATTGCAGGCACTTACTAGAGGTGAAAGTGGAGCCGTATCAGGGTTTGCTTATTCTATTGTAAGAGGTTTTGGTGATGAACATCCATATATAAGTGAACTTAGGACAGGAGATGTATATATAAAAATAAAACATCCTATTTATGAAGATGAGCAAATAACAATCGGAGAAATGTTAGTTACTGAGTGTGAAATAGTATCAAAAGCATCACAAAGTAAGTCTGAAAATTCTAAAAATAAATCGGGAGATATAAATAAAATGTCTTTAGGATATGGTCTTTGTATGGGAAATAATGAAAATAAGGCTATATCTATGGCTATACTAGATAAATCTTTGGAACCAAATAGTGAAAAATTAGCCCAAGATGAAGAATTTGTATTACTTCATATAGATGGTATAGATTCATTAGGGTTTATATCTCACTTTAAGCTTCCTCACTATGTAGATTTTAAAGCAGATGTAGAAAGAATAAAATAGGATATGGAGGGAAATTAAGTGATATATAACTATGGTTTTTTAGATGAAAATACAAAAAAAGAAATCCGAAGAAAAATACTAAAAGCAGTTTCAATACCTGGTTATCAAGTACCTTTTGGTTCAAGAGAATTACCTATTGCTAAGGGATGGGGGACTGGAGGACTACAACTAACCCTATCATTGCTTGGTGAAAGTGATGTAGTAAAAGTGATTGACCAAGGAAGTGATGATTCTACAAATGCTTGTAATATAAGAAATTTTATTTCAAGTGTAAGTAATGTAGAAACTACAAAAGATACATTAAAATCTACATTGATTCAAACAAGACATAGAATACCAGAAGAAAAATTAATGTCTAATCAAATACTGATATTTCAAGTGCCAATACCAGAGACACTTAGAATAGTAGAGCCTAGTGAAGTAGAGACAAGAAGAATGCATTCAGAAGAAGATTATAGTAGGATGTGGGTATATCTGTATGAAGATATAGTTAAATTTGATGATATATCAATAGCAGCAGAGTATCCATGTAAAGTAAATGATAGATATTTAATGAATCCATCGCCAATACCAAGATTTGATATAAAGAAATTAAACATGTCAGATAACTTATTTTTATTTGGTGCAGGTAGAGAAAAGAGAATATACGCTATACCTCCATACACAAAGGTAGAACCTTTAGAATTTGATGACTATAAATTTGAAGAGGAAAAATTTGAAGGAAAACATTGTAGTTTATGTAAAAGTTCAAATACATTTCTAGATGAAGTATATGATGGTGATACTAATGAAAAGTACTATAGCTGTTCTGATACAAGTTATTGTGAAAAAGTTAGGTTAAGAAATGATGGCGTAGATGTGGCAATTGGAGGTGCTTGGAATGAGTAGTGCAAAACTAGGCGAAGACAAAAAAATAGAAAATATAGATAAACAAGTGTTAATAGGAAAAAATATTAATCTTATTTATGGAGATGGATGTGAAAATTGTTTTGAGAGTACAGGATATGAAAGTAATAATATATGTAAATATTGTGGTTCTATAGTTGCATGTAATAATGTAAATCTTGAACTTTATGAAGGAGAAGTTCTTGGTATTGTTGGAGAATCTGGTTCAGGAAAAAGTACATTGTTAAAGATTTTGTTTTTTCAAGAGAATGCAAATAGTGGAGAAGTGTACATGTCAAATTATGACAAGTGTACAAATATATTAGAACTCTCAGACCAAAAAAAGAGGTACATAAAGAATCATTTTATGGGTATTGTATATCAAAATCCCCACCTTGGTTTAAATTTGAATTTTAGTAGTGGTGGGAATATAGCAGAGAAATTATTAATGGCTAATATATATAATGTTGAGAAAATAAGAGATAGGGCTAAAGAGCTTCTAGTAAAGACTAATATACCTGTAGAAAGAATAGACCACAAACCGAAATATTTTAGTGGGGGAATGCAACAAAGAGTTCAAATAGCAAAAGCACTTTCTAATAATCCTCCAATACTTTTATTAGACGAAGTTACAACAGGACTGGATGTTTCTGTACAAGCTGAGGTATTAGATTTAATAAGGGAAATACAAAGAGAGCTTAAAATCTCTATGATAGTAGTATCTCATGACTTTGATGTTATAAAAATGCTTGCTGATAGGACAATTGTTATGAAAAATGGAAGTGTAATCGAATCTGGTTTAACAGACCAAATAATGGAAGACCCACAGCATCCATATACTCAGCAACTTATAAATTCACTACTATAAATAATATTTGTAAATAAGTAAAATGGGGGTTTTAAATAAAATGGAAGAAATTATACTTGAAGTAAATAATTTTAGCAAAGATTTTGAATTACATGCATTAAATAAAACTATAAAAGCGTGTAGTGAAATAAATTTTACAATTTCCAAAGGTGAATTTTTAGGAATAATAGGAAAATCTGGAGCGGGAAAGTCTACTATATTAAAAAGTATTTATAAAACATATATCCCAACGACTGGAGAAATAATATTTAACTCAGAAATATATGGAAAGATAGATTTATCTACAATTGGTGACAGAGAAATGATAAATCTTAGAAAAAAGGAAATAGGATATGTATCACAGTTTTTAAAAACACTTCCACGAATAACGGCTATTGAGCTAGTAGTACATTCTTTAATTGAGAGTGGATTTGAAAAAGATTGTGCATATGATATGGCAAAAGATATACTAACTCAGTTTGAAATAAAGGAAAACTTGTGGGATGCTTATCCGAATAATTTTTCTGGCGGAGAAAAATTAAGATTAAATCTAGCACAAGCTATGGTCAAAAAACCTAGGCTTTTGTTACTTGATGAACCAACTGCATCACTTGATAATCAATCTAAAATATACGTAAAAGAAAAAATGTTGGAACTTAAAAATCAAGGAACTACAATGATAGGGATATTTCATGATATAGAATTTATGGAGACTGTTATAGATAAAACATTTACTATGACAAAAGGCACTATAAGTGAAAGTGGGGTAGCTTAGATGGTAAAATTAATTCATAATGCAAATATTGTATTGGAAGATAAAATATTAGAAAATGGCCATTTAATTATAGAAGGAGATACAATAAAGAAAGTCTCAAATGATAAGATTGATTATTTACTAGATTTCAACGAGATAGATGAAATAATAGATGCAAAAAACTTATATGTTATACCTGGTATCATAGATATTCATAGTGATGCTATTGAAAAGGAAATAGAGCCAAGACCAAGTACATTATTACCATTTAATATGGCATTTTATGAACTAGATAAAAAACTACCTGCAAATGGAATAACAACAGTTTATCATTCTATATCTTTGGGTGATGGAGTAGGAGTTAGAAGTATTGATAATTCTTTGGAAATGATTGAAAATATCGATTCGTACAAAAATATAAATAGTAAGAATATAAATCATAAAGTTCACTTAAGGTATGAAGTGTTATACCATGAAGGTTTAGAGAAGGTGTCAGAGTTGTTAGAAGAAGATAAAATAGACTATTTATCTATAATGGACCATTCTCCAGGACAAGGTCAGTATACAAATCCAAAGTTCTATAGAGAGTATGCTACTAAGGTATGGGGAGTAACAGAAAATTATGTAGATACATGGTTAGATGACTTAGTAGATTTACATGATAATTTAGATTGGAATAAAATAGCCAGTGTCATCGGAGTGGCAAAAACTAAAAATATAAATGTTGCATCACATGATGATGATACGTTAGAAAAAATGGATTTTATAAAAAATATAGGAGTTAATGTATCTGAATTTCCTATAACTCTTGAAGTTGCAAAATATTCAAAGAAATTGGGTGTTTTAACTTGTCTAGGTGCCCCAAATATTGTAAGAGGGAAATCTCATAATAACAACTTAAAGGCAATGGATGCTATATTGGAAGACTGTTGTGATATTGTTTGTTCAGACTATCTTCCATCAGCAATGATAAAGTCCATGTGCATAGTTGCACAAGAAACTAACAATCTAAATAAAGCAGTTAACCTATTTACTTCAAATCCAGCTAAAGCAGTTGGTATATATGGTGAAAGAGGTAGCATAAAAGAAAATAAAAAAGCGGATTTAGTTTTATTGGATATTGATAGTGAGTATCCAAGAGTTGTAAATACTATTGTAAATGGAAAAACAGTTTATAAAAGGGAGGTATAAAGATTGTTAACAGATTTACATTGTCATACAAGCATATCAGATAATAACTTCACTACAGAAGAAATAATTAAGAGAGCATCAGAAAATAATATAAGTGTTTTAGCAATAACAAATCATGATACATTGTCTGGATTAGATGAAGCTATCATATTGGGAGAAAATTATGGAATAACTATAATACCAGGTATAGAAATATCAGCATACGATTATAAAAACAGAAAAAGAGTTCATATCTTGGGCTATAACATAGATTTAAATAGTCAAGAAATAAAAAATTTATGTAATCCAATGGTTTGTGATAGACATAAAGCATCTGTTAAGATGGTAAATAAAATTATAGATTTAGGATATAAAATATCTCTAGAAGATGTAAAGAAATATTCATCAAAGACTGGAATATTTAAACAACATATAATGAAAGCGCTTATAGATAAAGGATACACAGATAAAATATATTCAAGTTTATATAAAGAGTTGTTTCATAGAGGAAATGGTAAGGCGTATGTATCTTTAAAATATGTAGATTATAAAGATGCAATAAGAGCTATAAAAAGTTCTGGTGGAATTTGCGTACTAGCTCATCCTGGGCAAATGGACAATTTTAATGCTATTGAAGATATGGTGAATGTTGGATTAGATGGGATAGAAGTGTATCATCCATCTCACAATAAAGACTTAGAAAAAGAGTCACTTTCTTATGCTAAGAAATACAACTTAGTTGTTACAGGAGGCTCAGATTATCATGGGCTTTACTCTCAGCATGAGTGTGACCTAGGAAGTAAAAGCTTAAATAGAGAAGATTTATTTAAGTTTAGGTTAGCCTTAGGAGGGGTTTTATAAATGTCTTTTTTACAAGTTAAAGATGTAAGTAAAAGTTATGGACAAGCTAAAGTGCTAAAAGACATATCTATTGATATTGAAAAAGGAGAGTTTATTTGTTTATTGGGACCAAGTGGATGTGGGAAAAGTACATTGCTTAGGATAATTGCAGGGCTTGAAGACAAACATGATGGAAAAATAATAATAAATGATAAAGATATGACAAACTCACCACCTGAAAGTAGAAATTTTGGTATAGTTTTTCAGTCATATGCACTATTTCCAAATATGACTGTTTACAAAAACATAGCTTTTGGCTTAGAAAATAAAAATATAAATAAATCTAATATTGATAAGAAAGTTAATGAAGTTTTAGAGGTAGTAGAATTAAGTGGATATGAGAAAAAGTATCCCTCTCAATTATCAGGAGGGCAACAACAGAGAGTCGCACTAGCTCGTGCAATTGCTCTAGAGCCAGATTTTTTACTTCTTGATGAACCATTATCTGCATTGGATGCAAAAGTAAGATTGAAACTTAGGGAACAGATTAGAAGCTTACATAGAAAACTGGGTATTACTACTATAATGGTAACTCACGACCAAGAAGAGGCACTTTGCTTGGCGGATAAAATGGTTGTTATGAATAGTGGAGAAATAATACAGGTTGGGACTCCAAAAGAAGTATATAAAAATCCAGAGACCCCTTTTGTAGCTGATTTTATAGGAACAATAAACTTTATAGATGATGGTATTAATAAGATAGCTATCAGACCAGAAGATATAAAAGTAGAATTTAATAGAGATTCTAAAGACAATGATATCAAAGTTGGAGAGATTTTAGATATTGAATTTAGAGGATTTAACTATAGAATTACAGTTGAGTATTGTTCTAAGAAAATAAAATTAGATATAGTTTCAAAAGTTGCAGAACAAATGAAACTATGTATAGGGTCTAAAATAAATTTTAAAATTCCCAAAGAAGGAATTGTAGAATATAAATCAGAGGGATGTGCTTAATAGCTAGGGGTGAATAAATGATAACAACAAAAAACAAAAGAAGGATAAGTGATAGTACAATACAAAAATGTTTTTTAATTTTTTCGCTAATTATACTAATAGTATTTATATTGTTTCCTTTAGTATCATTATTAAAAAATGCATTTTTAGATACAAGTGGAAACTTCATAGGTATTTCAAATTTTAGTAAATATGCTGAAAATCCAAGTCTTATAGCATCATTTAAAAATTCAATTTTTGTATCTACAGTTTCATCTTTAATATCACTATGTTTAGCATTTATCTATTCATATGCAATAACAAGAACAAATATAAAATTTAAGAATTTTTTTAAAACTATGGGAATGTTTCCCCTTTTTGCACCAACTATGTTATATGGTATTTCACTTATATACCTGTTTGGAAATAAAGGAATATTTACAACAATGGGATTTGAGATACCATTATATGGACCATTAGGAATAATTGTCTCTCAAATACTGTTTACATTTCCACAAGCTTTTTTAATACTATCCGTTGCTCTTTCAATGGCAGATTATAGACTTTATGAAGCAGCAGATAGCTTAGGGGCTAGTGATTTTAAAAAGTTTTTTAAAATTACAATTCCAGGCATAAAGTACTCACTAGTAAGCTCCTTCTTTGTATCCTTTATACTTGCATTTACAGACTTTGGAGCAGCAAAAGTAGTCGGAGGAAACTATAATGTGTTAGCTACAGAGATATATAAGCAAGTAGTAGGGCAGTTTAACATACCAATGGGAGCAACTGTTTCTATGGTAATGTTGATTCCTGTACTAATAGCTTTTACATTAGACAAGGTGGCAAGTAAAAAACAAGGAATGACTATAACAGCAAAATCTATGCCTTATAAAATTAAAGAAAACAAATTTAGAGATAGAGTATTTTTAATAGCATGTAGTTTTATAACTTTATTAATCTTCATTTTGATATTTGTTTCAGTTATAGGTTCAGTCATAAAATTATGGCCATATAACCTAAGTTTTACAATGGAACATTATACATTTAAAGGTATTTTAGGAAGCGGATTAAAAACCTATTTAAGCAGTTTAAAAATATCAACATTAACAGCTATATTTGGAACTATATTTGTGTTTTTTAGTGCATACATGATAGAAAAAGTAGATAAGTTTCCACGATTAAGACAAACAGCTTACTTTTTATCTATGATACCAATGGCATTACCAGGTCTAGTGCTAGGAATATCATATATAACTTTTTTTAACTCAGCAAGTAATCCACTAAATTTCCTATATGGTGGTACAGCTATACTTGTCATAGTAAATATAGTACATTTTTACTCTGTTTGCTTTATAACTTCAAATTCGTCACTAAAAATGTTGGATAGAGAGTATGAGTTAGTTGCAAAATCTATAAACATTCCCTTTTATAAAGTGTTTTTCAACATCACAGTACCAATGTCTATAACATCAATACTTGAGATAGTAGTATATTATTTTGTAAATTCAATGGTTACTGTTTCAGCATTAATATTTTTATATACTCCTCAGACTCAGACTGCATCAATATCCATATTGAAGTTAGATGAGATAGGATATATAGGACCATCAGCAGCTATGGCAGTATTAGTGCTTTTAACAAATATAATAGTAAGACTTTGCTATGAATTCGTAACAAAAAAATTAAAAAATAATACACAAAAATGGCAACAAAAAGATGTTGCATAGGGGAGGTAAAGATGAAATTTAAGAAGCTAGTTTCTTTAGGAGTATTATCAACACTTTTATTGAGTGTAATAACAGGATGTAGCACTGCCTCATCAGGTGGAGACTCAAAGTCTGATAGTAAAACAAAAGGTGATTTAACAGTTTACACAGCAATCGAAGAAGACAGTATAGACCCATATTTAGCTACATTTAAAGAAAAATACCCAGATATTAAATTAAATGTTGTTAGAGCATCAACAGGAGATATAACAGCAAGACTATTAGCAGAAAAAGATAATCCTCAAGCAGATATTGTATGGGGGATTGCTGCCACAAGCTTGCTAGTTGCAGATGACCAAGGAATGTTAGAACCATACGCTCCAGAAGGGTCTGATAAAATAGACCCTGCATTTAAAGATGGTAAAGAAGTACCTTCATGGGTTGGAATAGATGCTTGGATGACAGGTATAACAGTAAATACTAAAGAATTAAAAGATAAAAATATACCAGTTCCTAGTTCTTATGAAGATTTGATAAAGCCAGAATATAAAGGTCTTATATCTATGCCTAATCCATCTTCTTCTGGTACAGGATATTTAACGGTATCAGCGCTTATACAAATTATGGGAGAAGAAAAAGCATGGCAGTATATGGATAAGTTACATGAAAATATTGGTGTATATACTCAATCAGGTTCAGCTCCAGCTACATCGGCAGCTTCAGGAGAGTATCCTATAGGGATATCTTTTGGATACAGAGGCATAAAATTAAAAGAAGAAGGTTATCCAGTAGAAGTAGTGTTTCCAAAAGAAGGTTCTGGATGGGATATAGAAGCAAATGCTCTTGTAAAAAAAGATAATATAAAAGAAGCTTCTAAGGTATTTTTAGATTGGGCAATAAGTAAAGATGCAATGAATGAGTATTCTAAGAACTATGCAGTTACTACAGTTGATACAGGAAATCCAATCCCAGAAGGATTCCCTAAAAAGCCATTAGAACAAATGATAGATAATGATTTAAAATCAGCAGCAAAAAATAGAGAAACTATATTAAATAAATGGATATCAAAATATGATGGAAAGACAGAAAAGGAAAGTTAAATTCATTAATAAAATCCAATAAAAAAGAGCCTAGAATATAAAATTTATATCTAGGCTCTTTTAATGTATATTTGTCCTGAGTTCTACATCTTTTTCTATAAATCATTAATATTAAAAAAGAAAATTGTATGGATGATATAATATTAATACAGGTAATGCTACATGGGACTTATTGTTGCTTATAGGTGATTCAATAGAATATAATAGTGAATATATTTATCTAGTAGGAATAAATTTTTCTTAAACTATAGATTTCTAAATAAAAATAAATAGGTTAGTGCCTTGATTAAATTAAATAAAAACCTTAAAATAAAGAGATGTAAACAAAAACTAAAAACAAATAAAAGGTGAATTTATATGATAAAAGAGATAATAGTAGTAGAGGGAAGAGATGATGTTACAGCTGTTAAGAGAGCAATAGATGCAGAACTTATAACCACAGGTGGATTTGGATTTCCAAAAGGAGTAATGGAGCGTATAAAATCAGCTAATGAAAGACGAGGAGTTATAATATTTACAGACCCAGATTTTGCAGGTGAAAAAATAAGAAAAAAAATAGCATCAGAAGTTCCAGGATGTAAACATGCGTTTTTACCAAGAGAAGAAGCTAAAAAGGATGGAGATATAGGTATAGAAAATGCTACTCCTAAAAGTATAATAGCAGCTTTAAATAAAGTTAGAACTGAAAGTACAGAGAAAAGAGATGAATTTAAACAAGTTGATTTGATTAGAAATGGTCTTATAGGAAATGAAGATGCATCATCTAGGAGAGATGCACTTGGTAAAATACTTGGGATTGGTTATGGAAATGCAAAGCAATTTTTAAATAGATTAAATAATTATGGTGTTGAAAGAGAAGAATTTATAAGTGCATTAAAACAAATTTAAATGTAAGCATGTATGATATGAAAAAAATATATAAAAAATAAATATAAAATTATGGAGTAATTTAAAATAAATTATCTTTAATAAATATTTTGCTTTAAACACATGTAAATAAGTATAATTAATAGGATAAAATCTTAAAATAAGTTAAAAAGGAGTAAACGATGGATAGACTATCTTCACACAGTGCAACGAAAGAAGTAGTACAAAAACATAATTTTAAATTTTCAAAGTCTTTAGGTCAGAATTTTTTAATAGATAGTAATATAATAGATAAAATATTGGATGGAGCTAGAGTTACAGAAGGAGATAACATAATAGAAGTAGGTCCTGGGATAGGTACACTTACTCGTGAAATGGGTAAGGTAGCAGAGAAAGTGGTAGCTATAGAAATTGATAGAAACTTAATTCCTATATTGAAAGATACCTTATCAGATTTAGAGAATATAGAAGTTATAAACCAAGATATATTAAAAGTAGATATACAAGAACTAGTAAAAGATAAATTAAATGGTGGACCAGTTAAGCTTGTAGCAAATCTTCCATATTATATAACTACACCAATAGTTATGAAATTTTTAGAAGAGGATATACCTGTAACGGATATAGTAGTTATGGTTCAAAAAGAAGTTGCAGATAGAATGAATGCTGTTCCAAGTACAAAGGATTATGGAGCATTGTCCATAGCTGTTCAGTACTATTGTGAAACAGAAATTGTAGCAAAGGCTCCAAGACATATGTTTATACCACAACCCAATGTAGATTCAACGGTTATAGGTTTACATGTCAGAGCTGAAAAGAAATATGATGTTCATAATGAAGAACTATTTTTCAAGACAGTAAAAGCATCTTTTGGACAAAGAAGGAAGACTTTACTTAATTCATTGGGAGGCCTTGGTTTTCTTAATAAGGACGAAATAAGAGAAATATTAAAAGAAGCTAATATAGATGAAAAAAGACGTGGTGAAACTCTTAGTATAGAAGAGTTTGCAGTTCTTTCAAATATAGTAAATACAAAAGTATCTTCTAAATAGGAGGTACTTTTTTTTATTTTATTAACATATATTGTTTAGAGAAACTGTGTTAAGGGGGGATTGCAGTGGGTTCTAAAAGAAAGTTTAAAAGAGACTATATAATACTAGAAGCTAAAGACATAAACTTTAGATACAAAGAACGAGTACTGCCAAAAGCTTTTGCAAAAGTCGAAGTAAATGATGAAAAATCAATCATTGCATTATATGTAGAAAATCTAAAATATGTTAAAGATGGGTATAAAGCAGTAGCAATAAAAGGTGACCATGGATTAATAGACTTAGGAAATATAATTTTAAATGAACAAGGAAGAGGTGAATTTGTTTTAGATTTAGAGGATTATGATGAAGAAATAAAAGGAATTGCCTTATTGTATGAAAGAAATATTCCTCTAGTTGGGTTTAAGGGAAATAAGATTGAAAATTATGAGGACATATTATTCCAAGATGTAGAAGATGAAGAGTTAGCTGAAAGTGAA
The DNA here is from genome assembly GCF_020658465.1 of Clostridioides sp. ES-S-0049-02. Taxonomy (NCBI): domain Bacteria; kingdom Bacillati; phylum Bacillota; class Clostridia; order Peptostreptococcales; family Peptostreptococcaceae; genus Clostridioides; species Clostridioides sp. ES-S-0049-02. The sequence goes on along the minus strand of NZ_JACVWG010000010.1, from coordinate 91,162 downwards.
GAAGAGTATTTAGAAGAAGATATAGAGGTTGAAAGAGAAGAAGAGTACTTAGAAGAAGATGCTGATAATGAAGAAAACAGTGATAGTGACGAAGAATATATTATAGAAGAATATGATGAAGATGAATATGAAGATTATTGGGAAGATGATGAAACTGAAGAGGGAGAATTAAAGATAAGAGCAGATGTAGAAGATTCTAGTGATGATGAAATTGAAGAATTTAATAACTATAAGGAAATAGAAAATTATAACAAGGCTAAAGAAAATGAATTCTATGACGATATAGAATATGAAGATGAATATGATGAGGATGAAGAAGATTTTGAAATAAGACATGAAGAAAAGGTAGTTGCTTCTCAAAAAACTACTAAGTCAAAGAAAACTCAAAAAGAACAAAATAATGTTGAAAAAGTAAAAAGAGCCAATGGAATAAATCAAATAGATAGTGGGAATAAGCAAGCTGGAACATTACTTATGCCTAGACAAATAAAGAAAGGGTTAAAGTTATTTAGAGAAGTTAAGCCTTTTACAGCAGATTATATAGACAATACAAGATGGTGGAAAATAGAGGTAAACCCTACAACATTGTGTGGATATTCAATGCCTTATTTAGGATATTTAAATGTATTGAATTATACAATGTATAGTGATGCAGTTTTACATTCATATAAATATAGACATTACTTATTCGGAGTACAATATGATGAATATAATAAGAGAAAGCATTATATTTATGCTATTCCAGGTAATAGAAATGAACAACCAGATAATGGAAGTACAGGATTTTTGAGATATCAAGCTTGTGACCACAGAACCAATAGTTTAGGCTACTGGTTATGCTTTATAGATTCTAGACAGAGAAGTATAGTTAGATAAAACAATAAGAATGAAAGAATTTAACTTTAACTTTCATTTTAGTAAAGAAACTTAACTAAAATGATATAAAAGTTTAAAAACTATTGATAATATTTAAATATTACACTACAATATATGTTGAAATACCTATTATATTATGGAGGAAGATTATGATAAACGAGCAAAGAATTTTAAATGAGTTCCTTGAATTAATACAGATAGACAGTTTATCTTTAAAAGAGGGGAACGTAGCCAAAGTATTAGTTGAAAAGTTAGAAGAAATAGGTTGTTCAGTTGTAGTAGATAATGCTGGTGAAAAAGCAAATGGAGAAACAGGCAATATAATAGCTACTTTAAAAGGAAATAAAGAAGGAAAGAAAATATTATTTAGTTCACATATGGATACAGTAACTCCAGGAATAGGGGTAAAACCTATAGTGGATGAAGTAAATGGAATAATAAAAAGTGATGGGACTACAATATTAGGATCTGATGATAAAGCAGGTATAGCAGCTATATTAGAGGGATTAAGACAAGTAAAAGAAAATAATATAGAACATACTGATATTCAAGTTGTATTCTCTATATGTGAAGAATGTGGATTAGTTGGAGCTAAAAATTTAGACTATGCAAAAATAGATTCTAAATATGCCTTTGTATTAGATAGTGGTGGTTCTCCAGGAGAGATAATAGTAAAAGCTCCTGCACAAGATGTAATAAATGTTAAGATATTAGGAAAGACAGCTCATGCAGGTCTTGAGCCTGAAGCTGGTATAAGTGCTATAATGGTAGCTGCTAGAGCAATAGATAATATGAATTTACTTAGAATAGATGAAGAAACAACTGCTAACATAGGAATTATAAATGGTGGAACAGCTACAAATATAGTAACAGGAGAAGTTAACATAGTTGCAGAAGCTAGAAGTCTAAAAGAAGATAAATTAGATGTTCAAACTAAACATATGGTAGAAACTTTTGAAAAAGCTGCTAAGGATTTTGGAGCTAAAATTGAAATAGATGTAAATAGAGCATATACTCCAATAGATGTGAATGAAAATTCAGAAATAATACAACTTGCAAAAAAAGCATTTTCAAATTTAGGAATAGAAGGTCATACTGAATCTACAGGAGGAGGTAGCGATACTAATATATTAAGTAAAAATGGTATTGAAGCTATAACTCTAGGAATAGGTATGAAAAATGCGCATACATTAGATGAACATATAGCTATAAAGGATTTATATGATTCTGCCAAAATGGTAATAGAGATAATAAAAGAAGCATAAATTTAAATAATAGTGTATAATATATATATCGCCTAGCTCAAGCTAGGTGATTTTTCATTTTATAGAAGATTGATAATCTCTATTGAAAGTAAAAGATATACATTTGAATATAATAATAAATTTAATTTATGTTTAAGTATATGTTTTTAATAATATTTAGATTTGGTTTGTTAGGAGGAATAACAATGGAAACAAGGTATGAGGAAGCAAATAAAATAACAATACAATCAATAATTTGGAATATAGTCTTAACAATAATTAAGGTGATAGCTGGTATTATTGGTAATTCGAGTGCTATGATTGCAGATGGATTACATTCAGCCTCAGATATTATAAGTTCTATAGGTGTACTGATAGGTAATTATGTATCTTCTAGACCAGGAGATAAGGAACATAATTATGGTCACGAAAAGGCAGAGACATTGGTATCATTCGTATTATCAATATTACTTATATTTGTTTCTATAACAATAGGTATAGGGGCTATTAAATCATTATTTAACTTAGATGCATTGAGTGTTCCATCAATACTTCCGTTAATAGTGTCAGTCATCTCAATTTTGATAAAAGAGTATCAATATAGAATAACAATCAAAGTTGCTAAAAAGATAAATTCACCAGCTTTAAAAGCAGATGCTTGGCATCATAGGTCAGATGCTCTATCTTCAGTGGCTGCATTTATAGGTATAGGAGGTTCTATTTTAGGATTTAAACCATTAGACCCAATTGCGTCAGTTGTAGTGGCAGTATTTGTGGCTAAGGTAGGAATCGATATACTTAGAAGTTCTGTAAATGAATTGATGGATGTTTCAGTTGATGAAGAAGAAAGAAGAGAATTAAAGTTTATTGTAGCAGATACAGAAGGTGTTAAAAATCTAGGAGATATAAAGACTAGAAAGCATGGAGCTATGGCATATGTGGACTTGACTATATGTGTTGATGAAAATCTCACAGTAAAACAGGGGCACGATATTGCTACTAAGTTGGAAAAACATATAATAAAACATATGGAATTTGTAAAAGGGATAACAGTTCATGTTGAACCATGCACTAATTGCCAAGGAAATAAGTGTATAAAATAATTATAGCTTAAAAAAAAGTGTAAAAAGTTATATAATTGTTTTATGACTATAAACTCTAGGGGTGGTTAAATGAGTAAGAAAAGAAAACTAAAGAAAAAAGCTGCAATATTAATAGGAGTAGTTGTTTTCTTTATAATATACTTTATATCCTTTAAAATAGGTCTAAACATGGAGAAGGATAAGAGTGAAGTTCCAAAGAAAGTAGAAACAGAGACAGAAGATAATAGGTCTTTAATGACTCAAATAAAAGAGAAAAAGAAAATTTATGTATCAGATAAAAATGTAGAAAACATAAAAATCGAAGAAGATATGTGGAACGAGATAAAGTTCTTTTTCTCAGAATTTAAGAAGGTAAGAAATACTACTTCTTATGAAGCAATTTATGAAGGGTATTCTGATGATGGAATTAAATTTTCTACAGACCTTAATTTTTTTAGAGTCTATACTGTAAATAAAGAGGAATATTATAAAGTTCCAATTGATTCCAAAAATTCTTTTAAGAAACTTTTAGATGAGAGTATATATACTTCATTTGACCTTTTGAGTCACTATAAAGACTGGAAAGAGGTCACTATAACTTATGGAAAAGAAACTAAGAAGGTTCATAAATGGAAGTTTGATGATTTAGCACATAAGATGATTTCAAAAAGAGTTGTAGGAAAGGTTCAGCCAGAAAAAAGCAAGGAAAGAAGTGATTATAATTTCAGTATAAATATAAAAGGTGAAAATTTTGCTGTGAAAGTAGATACAATGGGCAAGGATTATGTAAAAGTTACTTCTAAAAAAACTGTCTCTTACTACGAGGTTCATACAAGTTTATTTGATTATCTTAAAAATGAAATATTTGAGATTGGAAAGAAATAAAATATTAAGAAGGCTATCAAGCGATTATATCATTTGATAGCCTACATTAATTTTTATATGTTATTTTTAGTTACATACTATTTTTCAACTAGTAAGTCTGCAACCTTATATATTGGACCAGCACCAGCAGTTATTACTAAATCATTATCATTAACATTTTCACGTAAATATTTTACTATATCTTCAAATTCTTTTATGTAGATAGCATCTACGTTGTTTTGATATAATTTTTCAACTAAATCTTTAGAGTGTATATCTCCTGGATCATCTTCTCTTGCAGCATATATGTCTGTTATGATAACTTTATCAGCAGCATAGAAAGCTTCTGAAAATTCTCCTAAAAGAGATTTTGTTCTAGTGTAAGTATGTGGCTGGAAGATGCACCATAAAGTTGATTTTTTTAACTTTTTAGCAGCAGCTAAAGTAGCCTTTAATTCAGTTGGATGATGTGCATAATCATCTATTACTAAGGCATTTTTGTAGTATCCTTTAGATTCAAATCGTCTTCCTACACCTTTATATATTTTTAAATTTTTTCTTATAGTCTCTAAATCAATACCAGAAACAAGAGCTGCCATTATAGCAGAAGAAGCATTGTATATATTATGAAGACCATATACAGAAAGCTCAAATTCTCCCAAATCTTTTCCTTGATACTCTATTTTAAATATCCCATGACCACTATTATCAAAATGTATGTCTTTTATTACAGCATCATTGTCAGAATCTCTACCATATTTTATAATAGTAGCTTTGACATCATATAATATGTCATCTACATTTTCATCATCACCATTTATTATGAAATATCCATCTGGAGGTAAAAGTTTACCAAATTTATTAAAAGAAGCTTTGATTTCGTCTATACCTGAGAAATAATCAAGATGGTCTTCCTCAACATTTAAAACTATAGATATCTTAGGATTAAAATTAAGGAAACTATCTACATATTCACATGCTTCAGTTATAAAATGGTTAGAATTACCTATCTTAACATTACCACCTATCATGCTTAAGTTACCACCAACTAGTATAGTTGGGTCTAAGTCTGCATATTCAAAAATTGTAGACAACATAGATGTTGTAGAAGTCTTTCCATGTGTACCAGAAACTGCTATAGAGTTTTTATATTCTCTCATAATCTGGCCTAAAAAAGTAGCTCTGTTCATTATTAATTTATTCTTTTCTCGAGCAGCTATAAGTTCTTCATTATCTGGGTGAACTGCTGCAGTATAAACAACCATATTTACATCATCTGATATATTTTCTTTTTTTTGACCGATATAGATGTTTGCCCCTTGATCCCTAAGTTTGTCTAATAGATATGATTCGTTTGAATCCGAACCTGAAACCTGATAACCCTTATTGATACATATTTCGGCTAATGCACTCATGCTGATACCGCCAATTCCTATAAAGTGTATATTCATAATAAAACCACCTTTCTTTTTAATTAAGTCCTACAATATGAACTATTTTTGTGGTATAATAATATAATGTTCAATATTTTATAATTAATATGCATATAATATTATATGTATTTTATTTTTGAATATAATAAAACATAAGTAATATTATACCACAATACGAATTGTTATGCATTATTTAGTTTAACGTTATATAAAGGTATTTGTAGGAGGAAATAGTAATGAAATTTAAAAGAACAGAGAGAATTGGAGCAATAGTTAAAATACTATCTGATAATCCAAATAAAATATATACATTAAGTTATTTTACAAATCAATTTAATGCAGCAAAATCCACAATAAGTGAAGATTTATTAGTTGTAAAAAATGTATTTGAAAAACTACATTTAGGGAAAGTTATAACTATCTCAGGTGCAGCAGGAGGAGTAAAATATATACCTAAAACTTCTATAGCAGAAAATGCAGAGTTTTTAATGGAATTATGTGAGAAAATATGTGACACATCTAGAATACTATCTGGTGGTTTTTTATACTTAATTGATTTAATTTATGACCCTACAATAGCTGCTAAGATAGGAAAAATATTTGCTTCAAACATTGAATATGTAGATGCAGATTATGTTGTAACAATGGAAACAAAAGGTATACCTATGGCACTTATGACTGCAAAGGCTATGAATTTGCCTTTAGTTATAATAAGGAAAGACATAAAAGTATCAGAAGGTCCTACCCTTAGTATGACATATGTAAGTGGAAATAATTCGAAGGTTGAGAGTATGAGTTTACCAAGAAGGGCTCTTAAACCAGATAGTAAAGTTATAATTATAGATGATTTCATGAGGGGTGGAGGTACTATAAAAGGAATGGTAGACCTTATGAATGAATTTGGAGCAGAGGTTATAGGTACTGGAGTATTTATATCTACAACAAATCCTTCAGAAAAAATGGTAAAAGATTATATATCACTAATTCAGTTAGATGTTACTGGAGATAAAATAGTAGTTGAACCAAATTTAAAAACTTTTAAAGATGAATATAGAAATGAAGAATTAGATGAAGAAAATGATTCAGAATTTGAATTTGAAATAGATGAAGATTAATAAAAAAAATATTTAGAAAAATATGTAAAAATAAAAAGAGGATATCCCTAGTTGTCCATAGAATTACTTAAAAAACAGTTTATATTAATTTATTCCAACAATAATAATTTTAATATAAATTAATTTCTGTCAAAATCAAAGGGGGATATATTGGTATGAAGATAACTGACGTAAGAGTAAGAAAATTAACAGAAGAAGGCAAGATGAAATGTATAGTTTCAATAACTTTTGATAATTTGTTTGTAGTGCATGATATAAAAGTTATAGAAGGCCACAATGGGTTATTTATAGCAATGCCTAGCAGAAAAGTAGGCGAAGGAAATTTCAGAGACATAGCTCATCCAATAAATGCAGAAATGAGACAAGTTTTAGAAGATGCAGTTTTACAAGCGTATCATGAAGCATTAGTTCAATGGGAAGTAGCTGCTGAATAACAATAAATATAAAATGGAGAGAGCCCGAACATTTAGGCTCTTTTTAAATGTAGAATTTGCATTAAAATATGTACTTTTTAGTAAAAAAGTGCTATATTATTAGTGATAATGTATATGTTGTATACAAATTGTTAAATAAATGTATTATAATGTATATTGATTGAGATAATAATACGAATAAAATTAAATTAGATTGAATGGAGTGTATCAATGAACTTTAAAGCTATAATCCTTGCCGCTGGCAAAGGAACAAGAATGAAGTCTAAATACCCAAAAGTTATACATAAAGTATGCGGAAAAGAAATGGTCAACCATATTATAGATGTTTCAAAAAAATCAGGTGTAAAGGATACTGTTGTAATTTTGGGGCATGAAGCGGATGTAGTAAAAGAAAAACTTGCAGAAGAAACTATGATAGCTATGCAAACAGAACAGCTTGGAACAGGACATGCTGTAAAAATGGCTAAAGAATATATAAATGATGACGATATAATAGTTGTACTTTGTGGAGATACTCCACTTATAAAGGAAGAAACATTAAAGAAATTATTTGATTTCCATATAGAAAATAAATATCATGCCACAGTTCTTACAACAAAAGTTGGAAATCCAACAGGTTATGGTAGAATAATAAGAGATAAGAAGGGTGACCTTCTTAAAATAGTGGAACAAAAAGATGCAAATTCAGAAGAAAAAATGATAAGTGAGATAAATTCTGGGATATACTGTTTTAATGGAAAGAGTCTTAGAGAAGCATTAGATTTGTTAAATAATAACAATGCACAAGGTGAATATTATTTAACTGATACTGCTAAAATAATGAGAGACAAGGGCTTAAAAGTTGGTGCATTTGCAGGTTCAACTATTGAAGAACTTATGGGTGTTAACTCAAGAGTGGAATTATCAAAGGCAGAAGAAATTATGAGAAGAAGAATAAATGAATCTCATATGGTAAATGGAGTGACTATAATAAACACTAACTCTACCTACATAGAATCTGATGTTGAGATAGGTAATGATACTATAATATATCCAGGGGTTATGTTACAAGGAAAAACAAAGATAGGTTCAGATTGTATAATTGGAATGAACTCATCTATAACAAACTCAGAAATAGGAAATGGTACAGAAATAAAAAATTCAACGATACTTGATAGTAAAGTTGGAGATAATACTACTGTTGGACCATATGCATATTTAAGACCGAAAACTAACTTAGGAAACAATGTAAAAATAGGTGATTTTGTAGAGGTAAAAAATGCTGTTATAGAAGATGGTTCAAAAGCATCTCATCTTTCTTATATAGGAGATGCACATGTTGGAAAAAATGTAAATATTGGATGTGGAGTAGTATTTGTAAACTATGATGGTAAAAATAAATTTAAGTCAATAGTTAAAGATGATGCGTTTATAGGTTCAAATTCTAATTTAGTTGCACCAGTAGTTGTAGAAGAAAAAGGATATATAGCAACAGGTTCAACAATAACACATGATGTCCCAGATGGAGCTTTAGCAATAGCAAGACAAAGACAAGTTGTTAAAGAAGGATGGGTAGAAAAGAAGAATCAAAAAGATAATCAAGGTAAGTAGTTATTTAGTTTATTATTTTGGCTAATAAAATTAGCTCGAAATTATTATAAATTATATTCATTAGGATTTTAAAATTTTCAGGAGGGTTACATAAATGAATACTAGCGGAAGCGAGATTAAAATTATTGCAGGTAATTCATCGAAAGAGTTAGCACAAAAAATAGCTGACTATATAGGTGTATCAGTGCTAGACTGTGAAGTAGGTACATTTAGTGATGGTGAAATATGTGTAAACATGAATGAGACAGTAAGAGGTTGTGATGTGTTTGTAGTACAATCTACTAATAGTCCAGTAAATGATAACTTAATGGAGTTATTAATCTTAATTGATGCATTAAAGAGAGCATCAGCAGGAAGAATAACAGCAGTTATTCCTTACTATGGATATGCAAGACAAGATAGAAAAGCTAAGGCAAGAGATCCAATCACTGCTAAATTAGTTGCAAACTTAATAACTGCTGCTGGAGCAGACAGAGTATTAACAATGGATTTACATGCAGCTCAAATACAAGGATACTTTGATATACCACTAGACCACTTATTAGGTGGAACAATATTAGCAGATTACTTCAATGAAAAGAAAATAGAAGATTTAGTAGTAGTATCTCCAGATTTAGGAAGTGTTACTAGATCAAGAAAGTTTGCTAATACTTTAAATGGAGAAGTTCCAATAGCGATAATAGATAAGAGAAGACCAAAAGCTAATGTGTGTGAAGTTATGAACTTAATAGGTGATGTTAAAGGTAAAAATGTTATACTATTAGATGATATGATAGATACAGCTGGAACAATCGTTAATGCGGCAAATGCACTTAAAGAGTTTGGAGCAAAAGATGTTTATGCTTGTTGTACTCATGGTGTATTATCAGGACCAGCTATTGAAAGAATTTCTAATTCAGAAATAAGTGAGTTAATAGTTCTTGATACTATACAACTTCCTGAAGAAAAAAGAATAGATAAGATAAAAATAAAAACAGTAGCTCCTTTATTTGGAGATGCTATAAGAATGATATTCTCTAATGAATCAGTAAGTAAATTATTTTAATTAATTAGATTTATAAGAGTTGCTTAAAGTAAGTTTTTAAGCAACTCTTTTTTAATATCTAATTTATGTATTAGTATAATTTATTGGAGTTGTATGTGTGTATATAAAAGTAAATGTTTCTTGTAAAACATGTGGATAAGTAATTAAAAACTAAATTTAATAAAAAATATAAAATTATGAATATTACGAATATAAAAAATATTTGGAAAAAGTATTGAAAAAATTTGAATTATGTAGTATTATGTAAATATAAATTAAAGAAAGAGGTGTTTCCAATGGGAAGGATTGAAGATGAACCCCTAATAATTAATTGATTCAGTCACAATCTAAAGTAAATATAAAAATCTATTGAAAGTTTATTTATAAGAATTGAAAATAGTATCTATTCTATATCTTTAGTGTTTGTGAGAGGGTTCTGGATTATATAAAGTTACTGTAAAGAAAGTAATTTTGTACGATAAGCATATATATAGATGAAGAGTTTCATTTATATAGTGATTGTGGCTGAATCATAACTGCAAGAATATAGATGTTTTTAATAAAATACTATATTGTAATAGCTTTTAGCTTTCAAATAAATATTAGCAAAGGATGGAAATGACAATGATAAAACTAAATGATAATTTATAAATATCTCCTTACGATATATGATAATTGTAGGGAGATGTTTCTTTTTTGTATAGTATAATTACTTTCGGAAATTATGTTTGAATATGTTAAAGTTTGGTATATATAAATAATATAAACTGTATTGCTAAAATGTGGTAACTATTATATAATATAAGTGGATATGTATCTCTATTATGAGTTATATATCATTCTAAATTTAATAAAATAGAAACGTTGATGTATGTTCTGTGATGTGGGCACCTTGGAACATATTGAGTTAGTGGTGCAACCGGCTATGAAATTGTATTTATGATACTTTTATTTTCATAGTTTTTTTTGTTCAAAAAAATGGTTATATGCTAGAAATAAATCTGGTTAGTACGTGTAAATAATTTTACTTAGATTTTTAACCAGATATATTATAATTAAGTATTAATTAAAAAAATTGAGGGGGAATAAAAATGAAGTTAAGAAAGAATAAAAAAGGTTTCACTTTAGTGGAATTATTGGTAGTAATTGCAATTATAGGTATATTAGCAGTAGTGGCAGTTCCAGCTTTATTTAGTAATATAAACAAAGCTAAGGTAGCAAGTGTTGAGTCTGATTATAGTTCAGTTAAAAGTGCAGCATTGTCTTATTATGCAGATACTAACACATTACCTACAGATATAAAAACGCACTTAAAATCATACTTGGAATCTGATATAGAAAATTCTGATATTGGTGGAACTTATGATTTAGTTAAAGTTAGTAATAATAAAAAATTAGCATTATTGATAGATGGCGCAACAATAACAAAAGAACAAGCGAACAAACTAGTATCTGATATAGGGGAAGATAAGGTTTATACAGATGAAAATCTTTCTAGTAAGTTAACTAGTGCTTTAGATAAAGGTGATATATACATCATTCTTATAGATAATTTAGAGGATAATGGTAGTAGTGGTAATTAATAGTAAATAATATATTTATTATTTGATTATATTTAAGTTTAATTATAAATTTAATGAAAAAGGCAGGAAGAAAATCTTCCTGTCTTTTATACTATTTTCTTTAATGTCCAATCACAAATGATGATATAATTGAGATAGTAAAGGAGTGAAATCTGTGGCTAAAAAAGTTAGAATAGGAGACAAACTGGTCGAAAAAGGATACATAACAGAAGACCAGCTTAAATGGGCATTATCAGAGCAAAAAAACAGTGGAAAAAGACTAGGAGAATTTCTAGTACAAGAAGGTCTTATAGATAGTAACTTATTAATAAGTGTATTAAAAGAACTTTTAGATATAGAAAGTGTATTTTTAGAAGGAACAGAAATAGACACATTAGCTACAAAGATGGTTCCAGAAAATATATGCAAAAGATATGCTGTATTTCCATTCAAAATCGATGGAAATAAAATATGTCTAGCCATGTCAGACCCACAAGACAGAGAAGCAGTTCAAGATGTAAGACGTATGTCAGGTAAAGATGTCGAAATATTTATATCAAGTGCAGAAGATATAAACAAAGCAATAGGTCATGCTTATGCACATTCAGAAATAAATAAAGCAATGACTGAATACAACAAAAACAAGACTGGTGGAATTAGAGAAACAGTAATCCTTGAAGAGGATGTAAATGCTGCTCCAATAGTAAGACTAGTAAATAATATACTAGAAAATGCTGTTAGAATGGAGGCCAGTGATATACATATAGAACAAAGCGAAAATTACATGCGTGTTAGATTTAGAATAGATGGAATGTTAAGAGAATATATGAGAATGAACTCTGCTCCATACAAAGCGGTAATAAGTCGTATAAAAATAATGTCAGATATAAATATATCTGAAAAGCGGATTCCACAAGATGGTAGAATATATTTAAAAGTAGATAATAAACCTATAGATTTTAGGGTTTCTACAATGCCTACTAATAGGGATGAAAAAATAGCAATGAGAGTACTTGATAAGAGTAATTTTATGGTAAGTAAAGAAGTACTAGGAATAGATGAACATGGCTCTAAGATATATGATGAGTTAATAAATACTCCTTATGGGCTTATATTGGTAGTTGGACCTACTGGAAGTGGAAAAACTACTACATTATATTCAATGCTAAATCAATTGAATACGGAAAATAGAAATTTATTAACGATAGAAGACCCTATAGAGTATGAACTACCTGGTGTAAATCAATCTCAAATAAATGAGAAGGCAGGACTTACTTTTGCCAGTGGGCTTAGAGCCTTTATGCGTCAAGACCCAGATATAATAATGGTTGGAGAGATAAGAGATACAGAAACTGCTGAAATAGCAATTAGAGCTTCTCTTACAGGACATTTAGTTTTAAGTACATTACATGCAAATACAGCAGTCGGAGCGATTTCACGTCTTTTAGATATGGATGTGGAAAGTTTTTTGATAACTTCATCTCTTTTAGGGGTAATATCTCAAAGGCTGACACGAAAAATATGTGAACATTGTAGAATTTCATATGAAGCAGACACTGGAGAAAAAAAGGCTCTTGGAATTGATGTAAACGAATCAGTGACTATCTATAAAGGACAGGGATGTGAAAGATGTAATAATACTGGATATAAGGGACGTCTAGGTATATTTGAAATGCTTGAAATTACACCAGAAATAAAAGAGCTAATAGATTCATCTGCAAATCAAAGAGAAATTTTAAAGTTAGCTAAAAAACAAGGTATGATTAGTCTAAAAGAGGATATAGTTAAAAAGGTTTTAGGTGGAAAGACAACAGTAGAAGAAATGATTAGAATAATTTTGATGACTGATTAAGGGATGATATTATGAAAAGTTTTAAGTATACAATAATAAAAGAGGATGGGAAAAAGCAAACTGATGTGATTGAAGCTAATGATTTTAATGAAGCTAAAAGTCTTCTTAGAAAAAGAAATCTTAGAGTTCTTGAAATCAAAGAAAGTAAAAGTAAAAATATAAATATATCTTCTAGAAAGAGAAAAAAAGACTTAGGAGCTGACCAAATAAGCCATTTTTGCAGACAGTTTGCTATTATAGTATCTTCTGGTATAAATAGTATTTCTGGATTAGAAACATTAGCAGGAAGGTCAACTAATGTTACATTAAGAGAAGAAATAAATCGTATAGTAGCAGAGATAAAAATAGGTTCTACTATTGCTGACTCAATGCTTGCACCAAAGTCTAAGTTTCCAAAGTTACTTGGTGCTATGGTGGCTACAGGTGAGGCTACAGGTAAACTAGATGAAGTATTAAAAAGTATGGCTTCATTTTATTCCAGTGAGCATAGAGTTAAGCAAAAGCTTAGAAATGCAGCTACATACCCATTAATAGTTTTGATTTCTTCATTTATAATGATTTTTATATTTACAGCATTTATGGTACCTAAGATGATTAATTCAATCACAACAGTAGGTGCTACTCTTCCACTTGTAACAAGGATTGTTATGGGATTTGGTACATTTATGAAGACATTTTGGCCAATAGTACTTTTAGTTATTATACTGTCTATTTACCAATTTAAGAAGTATCTAAAAACACCAGTGGGTAGAGCTCAAAAGGATAGAGTTATAAATAAAATTCCTGTATTGGGAAAAGGTATAAACTGTATGGTGGCTACACGATTTTCAAGAGCATTGTATCTATTTGTATCAACTGGGTATCCATTAGTTCAAGGGCTCGATTATATTATAGATAGTGTAAATAATACTATGGCAGAAAAGATTTTAACATCAGCAAAAGATGGAATAACAAGAGGTGAAAGTCTAGCAGAAAACTTAGAAAGATATACGTATTTTGATTCAGTTTTAGTGCAGATGATAGCTATAGGGGAACAGACAGGGGAATTAGAGAACATAAGTAGACAGATGGCTGAATTCTATGAATATGAATCCGAAATTTATCTAAATAGAATGGCATCAATGATAGAACCTGTTTTAATAATTGCAGTTGGTATTATAGTTGCGGTACTGGTTGTATCAATATTCATGCCAATGCTTAGTATATATGATGCTATGTAGGAGGGAAAACAACAAATGAATAAGGTTTATGTATCATATTATGGTGATTCTATATCCATAGTTGAAGGCAGATACAAACATGATAAAGATAAATTTTATATAAAAAACTTTAATGTATTTTCAATAGAGGATATTGCTCAAGATTTTTCTAAAGAAAAGTATGCTCTATTGAGATATGCATTAGAAAATGTAAAGTTAAAATCAAAACACATAGTGTTTTGTTTGAATACGAGAGATGTAATTCTAAAACCTCAAAAGTTGCCTAAGATGGATAAAAAAGATTTAGATGGATTTATGAAGCTAGAAATGGATGAAATGATGGCCCTGGAATCAGATGAGTATGTATTTTCATATGAAGTATCTAGTGAGATATCTGATAGGTCAGAAGGTGAAGAGGCTAGTTTAAATCTGATTATTGGGGCTATAAAGAAAGAAGAAATAAATGCAATTGTAGATATAATACATGAATTTGATTTGGTATTGGATAGAATAGATACATTATCAACAGCTTATTTAAGAATTCTCAAGAATTTAGATTACAATGATATAATGGTGACAAATATAAGCGATAATAGCACAATTATAAACATATATAAAAAAGATACTTTATTTATTAGTGATAATATACCAATAAGAATAACTGCTAAAGATATGGAAATGCAATTATTAAATGTGGTCGAAGAGTCAAAAGGACTTATGAATTACTATTCGTCAAGAAACTTTGGTAAGGTAACAGACACTATATTGATATTGGGGAAAAGGTACTCTAATAAATTAATTTATGAGGCTTTTAGTTCTGCATTTTCAAACTATGTTTCTCAAGGTCTTACAGAGATAATGGATATAGCTGATATGGTATCTGGTGATATAGATGAAGATGATATAAATTCAATTGTAGAACTTTTAGGTTGTATGATAGAGCCTAAAGACAAAAAAGATTTTGAAAATATAAATTTTCTACCAATAGATATACTTAGAAAACAAATGAAAGCTAAACAAATAAAAAGTGTAATGAAAATGGCACCTGTGGTTATTTTAGTGATTTCTATTCCATATTTATGTTTAATTTTTTCAAACAGTTTAGCTAATAAAGAACTTGAAAATGTAAATGATGAAATAAGAAATATTGAGTCTGCTTACTATCAAATTGGAAATATAGAAAAAATGATACAAAGTAAAACAGAAGAAATAAAGGTATATGATATGTTAATTGGGAAAAAGGTAAAATGGGAAAATCTATTGGATGATATAGATAAAAATACTCCAAGTAGAGTTGAACTAATGAGTTTATCAACGACTTATCAAAATCTTGGAACTACTAATAAAACTGAGAACTCAAATAACAATAAAACTACCACAAATAAATCAAGTAGTAATGAAACAAAATCAAATACAAAAAGTAGTAGTGATGGAGATAAAGCCAGCAGTGATTTAAATGAAGATAAGACTACAAATGTGTCAGAAGCATTAACTGGAGATAGTGGAACTGATAGTGCTGATACAGATAAAGATGATAAAACACCATTATATGATAAGATACCAAATGTTATAAACATAGAAGGAAATGCTAAAGATTCTTCTTATGTAGGTCAGTTTTTATATAAATTAAAGGGCTTGTATTATTTTGAAGATGTTAAACTGCATAGCATAAAAAGCAATGAAGAGAATTCCAACTATACATTTAATATGACATTATACCTGAAAGAAGGTGTATTAACTAATGAATAAGGACATATTTAAAAAAGATATAAAAGATATATTTAAAATGGAAGTTAGTCTAAAGGGAATACTTATAAAAGTTGTAATTTTACTTGCTATTTTATCCTATGGATATTTTGGACTTTATCCACAATATGAGAAATATGTTTCTACAAAAAATTCTGTAAAACAAGCTACACAAAAATTAAATACATATAAAGAGAAAACAGCTCTTATGCCAAAATATGAAAAACAACTTAAAAATATTGAAACTGAATTAAATGAAAAAAGTAAAAACCTATTATATGATATGCAAGATGGTCTGTTTCTAATTGGTTTAGACAAGAAAATGAAAACATATAATATTGACTTAACTAGCTATGATGTTGGAAATATTAGAGAATATGAACATTTTTATGGAATATCAACAACAATAAGTGTTAGAGGGGATTATAGAAATGTTAAAAAATTGATGGCTTATTTAGAAGAGCAAAAAAATGTTACTCAGATATTAGACTATACTATGACTTCATATATAGAGCCAGAAAAAGAAGAACAAGAGACAACAAGTAATAAAGACTTAATTAAAAATGTGAACATAAATAAAGATACAAAAATATATTGGGTAGAAGGCGAAGATAAATGGCATTTATATAATGACTGTCCATTGATAAAAGAAGGAGAAATTCTTAAGAATGACAAACTTTTAGATAGGTCAACAAGTTATCTATGTAACACTTGTGTACTTAGAGCTGCAACAGAAAAAGAAACAAAAAAAGAAGTAGTAACTCCACAAGCAGAAGGTGTAGTAGAGGCTACATTTAAATTTATAATGTATACTAAAGAAAATACTACAATGATACTTGATACAGATAATCCATCTTCATGGAGACCAGGAAAATATAATCCATTTAAAGCTAGTGCAAAATAAAACCAAATAGGTTTTAAAGATAGGTGATGAGCTTGTACAAAAACAATGAAAGAGGTCTTACTTTATTAGAAATAATAGTAGCTGTATTTATATTGACTATAGTTTTAAGTATTTCTTATAAAGTATTTAATGGTATAACATCAGCAGTAAAAAAACAACAAATCATTACAGATGCTCAAGTAAATATTAATTTAATTAATAAATATTTAAATAGAGACTTAGAAAACTGTAAGGATGTAACAAAGAACAGTTCAGGTAGTGGCTATGAATACAATATAGAAACTCCAGAGAATACAGTAAAGTATGAAGTATCTATAGATACCAAAAACAATACAGGAGTATACTCTGTAACAAGAATTCAAGAAAATACCACTAATACTGAAGATGCACTTAGAGAAGAAATAATTTCTAATCAACCATTAGTTCAAAACAATAAAGAAATGAAGGAAACGCCATTTAAAATAGAAAAACAAGCTGATAAATCTATTTATACAGTAAGTGTATATTATAATGAATCAGTTCAAGAAGGCCAGAAAAGCAGTGATTTAAATAACAAGACTTATACATTTGATGTTATGTCAAGAATTGGGTAAATGGGAATTTATTTAAAAAATAAGTAGGTTGATAAAATATGAGTAAAAAGAGTAATGAAAAAGGATTTTCTTTAATTGAAGTATTAGTAGCTATGGCGATTATGGGAATTATATTATTTGCATTTTTTAATATTATCAATACTAATGAAAAGGCCAACACTAAAAATGAAGCAGATATAAGTTCCTTAAATTATGTTCAAAGTGAAATAGAGAACTTAAGAGAGAAAATAAAAAGTGGAACATTTGATTTTGACAGTCTGGATAAGCGAGAAGATGGAACAGTGGAATATGAAAAATTAATAGATAAATCAAACAAAGTCGTATATGATAAAGTACTTAACAAGGATGATGTGAGTTTATATGATACTCCATATAAAGAGATTACAACAGTAGAAGATAAAGACGGAAATATAATTGACAAGGAAAGTATTACAAACAAAGTAAAGGTTATTGTAGATGATAAAAGTGGTCAAATATACAAAATAACTGCAACGGGAAAAAGCATGAATGACTATTCAAGTAAAAAAGAAGTTAAAATTGTAACTGAAATATTTAAAGATAAATAATTTTACTTGGGGGTGAGATTTTGAGGAAGTATAATAAGATAAAAAACGAAAGAGGGGCGGCATTAGTTTTAGTTTTGGTTGTAGTAGCATTGCTTTCTATTGTTGGATTGACATTTTCAAATCAGATAGCTAATAGAATAAAATCTACAAAGACTACTAATGAGGGTATACAGGCCAAGTATCTAGCAGATACATGTGTGGAAAATAGTGTTGATAAAGCATATGAAAAATTGTATGATGAGCTTGAAAAAATAGATAATGAACTTAAAAGTGAAAATCAAGAAAAATCAATATCAAGGTCAGCATTAAGAAATATATCAAGTTTGGAACTTAATAATCAAGATGAGGAAAATCTTCCAGTGGAGAGACTTGGGTATATGAATAATATAAAGTTCTATTTAAATAAAGCTGCTCCAGATTTAGAAAAAGCTAGTATAGAGTTAAAAAAATTACAGGGTTTAAATATATTTGAGGATAGGGATATTGAAGATATAGCTGAAACTATTCTTTCACATAGAGATTCTACATTAAGAATTTGTAAGACTTATACTTCTGGAGATATCAGTAAAATAAATGAAAGTATTTTGGTTGGAGATATAGATTCAACTACATTACTTCAGGCAAAGTTAGTAAATAATGATATTCTTTTAAAAATGTTTTTAGAAGGAAATAAAGTTGAAAATGAACATTTAAATGGGACATTTTCATACACTTATAAAGCTTTAGATAGTATTTCTTTGGCAATGCAAAATATGATTGAATACAGACATACATTTCATATTGATGAACCAAAAGTAGAAATATATGATGGAATTCCAGATTCTCAACAATATTATGACTTAATACAAAATCCTATAATAAATGGGAAGAGATATGGTTGGAATAGTAACTGGGATACATTAGAAAACTTGTTAAAACTCTTACCAAATCAAACTGAAGGATTTAATGCTTTGAGGGTTCACTTGAGAAATAATGTAAGGAAATTTGAAAAATTAAGTGAGAATATATATAGTGGAAATAAAAATACAGCAGAAGATTTTTTGGAATATAAAGAGTTACTATATGAGATATCAGACCAATGTAATCAGTTAAAAAGTATGTCTTATGAGAAAATACCTGTTAAATATGATAATATGACTTTGATAACAACTTTTGATTATATACAAAATGAGCTTTTAGCGGAGATAAAATGTAGACTGAAGGAATTAAAACCTCAAGAAGTTGATAAAACAGAAGATGCTACTATAAAAATACCTTTTTATAAAGCTGACTACGACATGACGAAAGAAAGCTGGCCAGAATTAAAAGAAAATGGCTCAGGGGCAGAGTTAAGTTTAGTAGTAACTGGTGATAAAGATGGAATAAAAGAGGTAGAAGTTAAAGATGGACAAAAAAATGTTCTTGGATTAGGTGTTGAAGAAAACTCAAATTCAAAATATGAAGTTGAAGCTAAAGTTAAATTTAATATAAATGTAGATTCAAATATATTAGATAATTATGACATAAAAGATAAAATTTCAATTAGTCATGACATAAGTTCGTACAAAAAAGTAAACTAAACACAAAACTATAACTTAGTATAAACTAATAAGTAATAAAATGACTTTGTATGTTTATTACTAAAAAAGTAAGTAAATTAATAAAAGATATGGAGAATAAATATTATGTATATTTATGATTTATTAGAGCAAGCAATAAGTTTAAATGCATCAGATATACACATAACAGTTGGTACAAATCCTGTAGCTAGAGTAAAAGGTGGATTTGTAAAGCTAAGTGAACAAATCTTGACACCAGAGATAACGATGCAAATGGCAAAAGACATAGCAGGGGAATCTATGTTTAAAGTAATAGAAGAACATGGAGAAGCTGATTTTTCAGCTTCTCTAAAAACTGGAGAAAGATTTAGGGTAAACTCCTATAGACAAAAAGGAAATTATGCAATAGCAATAAGAACTATAACAGCAGAAATACCAACTTTTGAGAAACTAGGACTTCCAGAAAACATAAAATCTTTTACTGAAAGACATAAAGGATTGGTTTTAGTTACAGGACCTACAGGAAGTGGTAAAAGTACAACACTTGCAAGTATGATAAATATAATAAATGAAACGCAACAAAAACATATAATTACACTAGAAGACCCAATAGAGTATGTCCATCACCACAAACAAAGTTTAGTAAACCAAAGAGAAGTAGGAACTGATACAGAAAGTTTTCACTCAGCTCTTAGAGCTATTTTACGTCAAGACCCAGATGTAATACTAATAGGGGAAATGAGAGACCCTGAGACTGTGTCAATAGCGTTAACAGCCGCAGAAACAGGACATCTAGTATTTTCAACACTACATACAGTTGGTGCTGCTAAGACAATAGACAGAATAGTGGACATGTTCCAGCCAGCCCAACAACAACAAATAAAAACTCAATTGTCTACAGTGTGTGAAGGGGTAGTATCACAACAATTACTTCCTACATCAGATGGGAAGGGTAGGATAGCTGCAATTGAATTGATGTTTGCAACACCAGCAATAAAAAACCTAATAAGAGAAGGAAAAACATATCAAATTCCAAATATGATACAAACTGGAGTTAAAGCAGGTATGAAAACTATGGATCAAGATTTAATGGAACTTTATAAAAATGGAAAGATTACAAAAGATATGGCACTTAGTAGATGTACTGACCAAGAATTTATGACTAGAATGATAGGTGGAGTAAGTTATAATGGAAATTATAGTCGTTAATTTATATGTATTTGTAGTTGGGCTAGTATTTGGAAGTTTCTTTAATGTTTGTATTTTTAGGATTCCAGAAGGTATATCTATCTCTAGTCCACCATCTCATTGTATGAGTTGCAATACTAGATTAAAGCCTATGGACTTAATACCAGTTTTTAGCTATTTAATGAGTGGGAGAAAATGCAGATATTGTGGTGAGAAAATTTCTAGTAGATATGCTATAGTAGAGTTAATTACAGGAATTTTATTTTTAACAGTATTTATGGTTTATGGAATATCCATATCAACTATTTATTATTTGGTTCTTGTATCTTTATTAATTGTAATAACATTTATAGATATTGACCACTTTATAATACCAGATAGGATACTAGTTTTTGGGGCTATATTTGCTATAATTTTTAATCTTCTACTAAAAGAAGTTTCAATTAAAGATTCTATTATAGGTGCTTTTGTATGTGGAGGAAGCGTTTGGCTTATAGTAGTTCTAATTGAATTCATAATAAAAAAAGAATGCATGGGTGGAGGAGATATTAAACTATTCGCAATGTTAGGCTTATATATGGGTGCTAAAAATGGTCTTTTAACAGCTTTACTGAGTGTTTATGTAGGAGCAGTATATGGAATTTGTGTGATAGTTTTGAGCAAGATAAAGGGAAAGAAATACAATTCTGTTATACCTTATGGGCCATTTATATCAATTGGAGCATTAATAACAATTTTATTTGGAAGACAATTACTTGAATTTTACTTTTCTATACTTATGTAGAGGATAGTTAAGTTTAATGTAATTTTAATTTTTATAAAAGTGAATTAAAGTAATCAATAAGGACAATATTATTATTAACCCTACTACATAGTACTGTAGACTATGGAGTATATAATAATAATTTCCTTATTTTTTGCATATTTGATAAATAAATCCTTATATATTTTTTGTGATGGATTAAAGAAAAGTTCGTATAATATGCTTTTTATTTACATAGTAACTGTAGTTTTATCTGTATTAATATATCTAAAATTTGGGATTAGTACAGAATGTGTACAATATATAGTATTGATTCCATTTTTAATAATTATATCTATTATAGACTACTACACAATATATGTATATGATATAACAATAGTTAGTGGTATAATAGTTCAAGGTGTAATTTTTTTAATCTTTTGCAATATAGTGCAAATTGACTATATAAGTCATATATTTGGACTGGCAATAGGTTTTATTATACCTTATATTATTGCTAAATTTACAAAAGGATTAGGCTATGGAGATGTAGGTCTCTATAGCTTATGTTGCTTTGCATTGGGAAATAACTATGGATTTTATGTGATAATTTTATCATTTATTTTAGCATTTTTATTTTTTGTTATTTTATATGTAATTAAAATTTTTAAAAATATAAATATCAAAAAACAAATTCCTTTTACACCATTTATTTCTCTAGCGACAATTATAATAATATTTACAGAGTATAATATATTTGATTTTTATTATAGTTTGTTATATAAATTTCTATAACAGGAGGTAAAAAATGTACGTAGTAGTAGGGTTAGGAAATCCAGGAAAAAAATACGAAAAGACTAGACATAACGTTGGATTTGATGTCATAGATATTCTTGCAAAAGAATACAACATTAGTGTTACTAAAATAAAACACAAAGCTTTAATTGGCGAAGGTAGAGTAGGTACTGAAAAAGTATTACTAGTAAAACCACAAACTTATATGAATTTAAGTGGAGAAACATTAATAGATATATATAAATATTATAAGGTAGATTTAAATAATATAGTAGTAGTGTATGATGATATAGATTTAGATGTTGGAAAGATACGCATAAGAAAAAAAGGAAGTGGTGGTACTCATAATGGAATGAAATCTATAACGAAGTGTTTAGGTTCAAATGATTTCCCAAGAGTAAGAGTAGGTGTATCTAAGCCAGAAGTTGGCCAAGACTTAGCAGATTTTGTACTTTCTAGATTTAGAAAAGAAGAATCTGATAATATAAATGAAGCACTAGAAAAAGCGGCGTGTGCTGTTGACTCAATAATAAGAGAAAATATAGACATGTCTATGAACAAATACAATGGATAGTGAGAGGGAGATTTAAATGAATGATGTTTTTTTATATCCTTTGCAGAACTCAAAAGAGTATAAAGATATAATAAACTGCATAAAAAATACAAAAGGCTCATTATTGGTTAATGGACTTTTACCAGTACAAAAACCTCATATATCATATTCTATGTTTAATGATTTGTCACGACAAATGATTTTTATCACAAGTAGTGATTTAGAAGCAAAAAAAGTATATGAAGATTTAAATTTTTATGTTGGGGATAAGGTCGAATATTTAGGGTTTCAAGATATTTACTTTTATCATTTAGATGCAAAGGACAGAAACGAAGAAGCAAAAAAATTAAAGGTGTTGTTAAAACTAGCAAAGAAAGAAAAAATAATTTTAGTGACTTCTATTGAAGCCGTTTTAAGAAAATATATACCAAAACAAGTTTTACTTGATAGTGTGTCTCATTACAAAGTGGGGGATAGTTTAGATTTAGAAAAATTAACTGAGAAGTTAGTTTCCTTAGGATATGAAAGAGTTTCAAAAATAGAAGGGTTTGGTCAATTTAGTATAAGAGGTGGAATTATTGATGTGTTCTCGCTTGAGTATACAAATCCGATTCGTATGGAATTATTTGATGATGAGATAGATTCCATACGAACTTTTGACGTATTTTCTCAAAAATCAATTGATAAATTACAACAATTCTCTATAACCCCTTCAAGAGAATTTATTTATCCAGAAAAAACTACAGATGCATTAGTTAGATTAAAAAAAGAAACAACTAAAAATACTGATGAAGGAACCTTTCAAAATATAGAATATATATCAAGTAAGACCTATTTTGAAGGTGTAGAAAACTATATAGATTATATCTATCCAGAAGAAAACAAAAGTATATTTACTTATCTAGCAGATGATGCAATAGTATTTATCAATGATATAACAAGACTTAAGGAAAGATGTGAAAATTACTTAAATGAGTTTAGAGAAAATTACAAATTAAACCTTGAAAGAGGTTTAGCTATTAAAAATCAAGGAAAACTATTATACCACTATACAGATTTAGAGTACCTAGTAAAAGACAAGTCTGTAGTCTTAAATTCACTATTACCAAAGTCTATAAATAACTTTTCTGTAAAATCCATAATAAATTTTGAAAGTAGAGAAGTACCTACATTTAATGGAAAAGTAGACTTACTTGTAGAAGAATTAAATCGGCTGAAATACAATGGCTATAAAATAATTTTGGCTACAAATACATTGGAAAGAGCAAATAAATTAGGAAAAGATTTATTGGATAAAGGCTTAGAAACAACTGTTTCTAAAGATAGAGATATTGAAATTAAATCTTCTCAAATTGTAATTGTACCTGCACATATAAATAGTGGTTTTCAGTATAAATCCATAAAATTTGTTGTTATAACAGATAATGAAATGATAGGGGTCTATAAGAGAGCCTCTAAGACTAGTAATAAAAAAGCCAAAAAAGGAAAGAAGATAGAGTCATTTTTAGATTTAAGCGTTGGAGATTATGTAGTACATGAAAATAGTGGTGTAGGTAGATACACAGGAATTGAACAGATTACAGTTAACGCCATCAAAAAAGATTACATGAAAATAGTTTACCAAGGTGGAGATAATTTATATGTACCAATAGATCAGATGGATAAAGTACAAAAATATATTGGTGCAGAGGTAGAAAAAGTTAAGTTAAATAAGCTTGGAACAAATGAGTGGACAAAGGCAAAGGCAAAAGTCAAAAAAGAAATTGAAGATATGACAAAAGACTTAATTGAACTCTATGCAAAACGTGAAAAGATACAAGGGTATAAGTTTTCAAAAGATACACCTTGGCAGGCAGAGTTTGAATCCTTGTTTCCATATCAAGAAACAGAAGACCAATTAAAAGCAATAGAGGAAACTAAACATGATATGGAATCAAGTAAAGTAATGGATAGACTTGTTTGTGGAGATGTTGGCTATGGAAAAACAGAAGTAGCAATTAGAAGTATTTTTAAGGCATGTATGGACCAAAAGCAGGTTGCAGTATTAGTACCAACAACGATACTGGCTCAACAGCATTACAATACATTTAAAGAAAGGTTTGAAAATTATCCTTTGAGAGTGGAAGTTTTGAGTAGATTCAAGACTCCAAAGCAACAAAAGCAGATTATTGAAGATGCTAAAAAAGGGTTAGTAGATATTTTAATTGGTACTCATAGAATAATATCTAAAGATATAAATTTACCAAACTTGGGTCTTGTAGTTATTGATGAGGAACAAAGATTTGGTGTAAAACACAAAGAAGCTTTAAAGAAAATTAAATCTACAGTAGATGTTCTTACACTTTCAGCAACTCCTATACCAAGAACTCTACATATGTCTTTAAGTGGGATAAGAGATATGAGTGTTATAGAAGAACCCCCGCAAGAAAGACATCCTGTAATAACGTATGTTACTGAGAGTAAGGAAAGCGTAATTCAAGATGAAATAGAAAGAGAATTAAGCAGAGGTGGACAGGTATTCTTCGTATACAATCGAGTTGAACATATTGAAGAAATGGCAAGTATGATTCAAAAGCTTGTGCCAGATGCTAGAGTAGCTGTTGCACATGGAAGAATGACTTCTAAATCACTAGAAAATATAATCTTAGGATTTTTAAATAAAGACTATGATGTGCTAGTGTGTACTACAATAATAGAAACAGGCATGGATATATCCAATGCAAATACCATGATTATATACGATGCAGATAAAATGGGATTAGCTCAGTTATATCAGTTAAGAGGTAGGGTTGGAAGAAGTTCCAGACAAGGATATGCATATCTCATGTATGAAAAAGATAAGACTTTAAGTGAAATAGCAGAAAAAAGATTAAAGGCTATTAGGGAATTTACAGAATTTGGATCAGGCTTTAAAATAGCTATGAGAGACCTTGAAATCAGAGGGGCTGGAAATATTTTAGGTTCTCAACAACATGGTCATATGGCAGTCATAGGTTATGATTTATATGTCAAAATGCTTAATGATGCAATTAAAAAGGTTAAAGGTGAGCCTATTGTTGAGGAAATTGATGTTGAAATAGATTTAAGTGTAAATGCATATATTCCAGACAATTATATTAAGGATGAATTGATTAAGATTGAAATGTATAAGAAGATTGCTTCTATTGAAAATAGGGAAGATATGTTGGATATACAAGAAGAACTTGAAGATAGATTCTCTGATATACCTAAACCAGTACAAACACTACTTACAATAGCTTATATAAAATCATTGTGTAAGATATTAAAAATAGAAAAAATTAGACAAGTGAAAGATGAAATATTATTAGTTCCAATAACAAAGTATAGAACTAAACAAAAAATAGGTTATAATATAGTTACAGAATTAGAAGAACTGTTAGAAAAAATGTGCAAGGTAAAATAACTTGTAAATTTAAGAAGGGATGTTTTAAATTTGAAAAAAGTAATAACGTTAGTAATAGCTATGATAGTTGTAGTATCAATAACAGCTTGTAGCGCAAGCACAGATGGAACTGTAGCAACAGTAAATGGTACAAAAATATCATCAGATGAATTTAAAAAAACTATAGCTCTTTATAAAGATTCTATGGAACAAACTTATGGAAAAGACATTTGGGACAAAGAAGTTGAAAAAGGAGTAAAGTATAAGGACAAGTTTAAAGACTTAATTCTTGAACAACTTATAACTACAGAAGTCATATATTCACAAGCTAAAAAAGATAACTTACTTCCTAAAAAAGAAGATGTTGAAAAAAGTTTTAAAGATTTAAAAGACGCTATGAGTAAAGATGAAAATTATAAAAAACAACTTGAAAAATTAGGTATAGATGATACATTTTTAAAAGACCAACAAGAAAAAGATTTAGCTATGCAAAACTATCAAGCTAATTTTACTAAAGAAACTAAAATATCAGATGAAGAAATGAAAAAATACTATGATACACATAAAGATGAATTCAAAAAAGATGAAGTAGAAGCTTCTCATATTTTATTAAAAACAGTAGATGATAACAATAAGCCACTTTCAGAAGCGAAGAAGGCAGAAGCCAAGAAAAAAGCTGAAGAAGCCCTTAAAGAAGTTAAATCAGGTGAAGATTTTGCAAAGGTTGCAAAGAAATATTCACAAGATGCTTCAGCAAGTGATGGTGGTAAATTAGGATTTTTCTCAAGAGGTCAAATGGTAGCTGAATTTGAAGAAGCAGCGTTTTCTATGAAAAAGGGTGAAATATCTAACTTAGTTGAAACTCAATATGGATACCATATAATTAAAGTAACAGACAAAGTAAATGAACAAACACCATTTGAAGATTCTAAAGAAACTATAAAAGAACAATTATTAAAAAATAAATATCAAGAGAAAATAGAAAAATTAACTAAAGAAGCTAAAGTAGAAAAAGATGAAAAAGTAATAAATACAATCACAATATAAAAACTAAAAAAATAGTAATATGCTTAAAAAAGCTATATCTGGAGAAGATATAGCTTTTTTTGTATATTTTTCTTAACAATGGTAAAAATAAACTTAAAGTAATTTATGGAGGGATTAAAAAATATGAAAGCAACAGGTATAGTTAGAAGAATAGATGATCTTGGAAGGGTAGTTATCCCAAAGGAGATAAGAAAGACATTAAGAATTAGAGAAGGAGATCCTTTAGAGATATTCACAGCAAAAGATGGAGAAGTCATACTTAAAAAATACTCTCCAATAGGAGAATTAAATGAATTCTCTCAGGAATATGCTGAAACATTAGCAGAAGTACTAGGATATGGTGTATTAATAACAGATTTAGATTCTATAATAGCTGTATCTAAACTTCCTAAAAAAGATTATAAAGAAAAAAGTATAAGTGATGAGTTAGAAGCAATAATAAGTGAAAGAACAGTAAAATACTCAAAAGATAAAAATATTTTACCTTTATTTAAAGAAGACCAAAAGGAATATATTAGTCAAGTTATTATGCCTATAATTAGTGCATCTGGTGACTGTATAGGTTCGATTGTAGTTGTTTCAAAAGATAAAGATACAATTGCAGAAAGTGAAGAAAAATCTTTAAAAATAGCTGCTAACTTTTTAGGAAAACAAGTTCAATAATTTTATCATAAAGACCTTTTACGTGAAGGTCTTTTGAAGTTTTTGTTTAAAATATTGAATATAGCATTAAAAATATGGTATATTAAAGTTTGTTATATAAACAGTATGGAGGTTATGTTATGAACAATAACAAAAACAAAGACTCCTTTTTAAAAGGAGCCCTTATACTTGGGCTAGCAGGTGTAATTGTAAAAATAATGGGTGGATTTTTTAGAATTCCCCTTGGAAACATGATTGGTTCAGAAGGAATGGGATACTATCAGGCTGCTTATCCTGTGTACACTCTATTTTTAACATTAGCTACTGCTGGATTCCCAACAGCTGTGGCAAAGTTGGTTTCGGAAAAAGTTGCCATTGGAAATTATAAAGGTGCAAATAAGATATTTAAAGTATCACATACAGTTTTATTTATAACTGGTATAATATCATTTTGTATATTGTTTTTTGGAGCTGACTACATAGTAACAAACATAATGAAAAATCCTGGTGCATTGTACTCTATGAAAGCTATTGCTCCAGCTTTATTATTTGTTCCAGCAATGTCAGCATATAGAGGATATTTCCAAGGTAGACAAGACATGACTAAGATTGCTGTGTCTCAAGTTGCAGAGCAATTTTTTAGAGTTGTATTAGGTCTTACTTTGGCTTACCTACTTATGAAAAGCTTTGGGCAAACTTTAGGAGCAGCGGGTGCTATATCAGGAGCTACAATAGGTTCAGTAGCATCTATGGTTTATCTGATGTTTGCTTATATGTTAGGAAGAAGAGAACGTAGAGCTGAGATAGATGCGAGTCAAAGGTTTAAGGATGAACAAGTTTCTTATATCTTTAAAAAGCTTTTAACAGTTGCTATTCCGATAACAATAGGTGCATCAGTAATGCCACTTGTAAATATGATAGATAATGTTATTGTAATAAGAAGACTTATGGAAGCAGGCTTTACATATAAAGTAGCAAATTCAATGTTTGGTCAATTGACAGGTATGGCAATGGCAACAATAAATTTACCAGCCGTTATAACAACTGCAATGAGTATGAGCTTAGTTCCAGCTATTTCTAAAGCATATGCATTAGGTAATAAATCAAAGGCTAGAAAAGATACTAAAAGTGCTGTTAAGGTGACTTTACTTATAGTATTACCTTGTGCGTTTGGTATGGCATCATTAGCGATACCAATAATGGGTCTTTTATTTCCACATGAGCCATCATCTGTAGGAACTATCTTGTTTACTCTTACTCCATGTGTACTGTTCTTAGGATTAATACAAACATTGACTGGTATAATTCAAGGAATGGGAAAACCAATAGTTCCTGTAATTGCTTTATGTGTGGGTATGTTATGTAAGATTGTTATAAGTTATACATTGACAGGTATTCCAGATATTAATGTATTAGGTTCAGCTTTTGGAACAGTTACAGCATACTTTGTGGCAGCTATGATTAACTTATTATATGTTAAGAAATATATGAATGTAAAATTTCCTAAGAAGGAATTTATAATAAAACCATTTATAACAGTTATGACAATGTTTATAATGGTTAAATTGAGTTATGGTGCTTTAGTTGGATTATTGGGTAATAGTATATCTACAATAATCGCAATAGGTGTTGGTGGTATTGTATATGTAGTAGTTATACTTGGAATAGGCGGAATTAAAAAAGAAGAGATACTAACTATGCCAAAAGGTGATAAATTATATAAATTGTTAAAAAAAGTTAAACTTATAAGATAATATAGGAATATATATGCAAATAAAGGAAATACTATACAAATAGTAAAGCTCCTTATTTGTATAACAATACAAAAATAAAGTGAAATTTGCTAATGGGAGTGATGTTATGGGTAAGATAAGTATTGTAGGGCTTGGACCAGGAGACTATTCTCTTATAAGTCAAGGTGTACTGGAATCTTTAAAAAATAGCCCTAGAGTCTTTTTTAGAACAGAGAAACATCCGATAATTGATAAGCTTAAAGAAACTATACAATACACTTCTTTAGATTACTTTTATGAAAATGAGGAAAACTTTGAGAGTGTTTACTTAAAAATATCTGAATTTATTATAGAAGAATCTACAAAAGGTGACTTAGTATATGCGGTTCCTGGTCATCCAAGGGTCGCAGAAAAGACTGTAAGTATAATAGAGAGACTTGCCAATGAAAAGCACATAAAAGTGGAGATAGTACCTTCTATGAGCTTTGTAGACGCTATGTTTAACTATTTAGCTATAGACCCATCTGATGGATTTAAATTGATAGATGCTTTTGAGATAGAAAAATCATATATAGATTTAGATACAAGTATGATAATAACTCAAGTGTATGATAAATTTATAGCATCAAATGTAAAGTTAAAACTTATGGAATATTATGATTATAATCAAGAAATATGTATAGTAAATGGAGCAGGTGTCAAAGATTTAGAAAGTAAAAAGTTTATAAAATTATGTGAATTAGACAGAAATGAAAACTTTTTTGACTATTTAACTAGCTTATATATACCCAAAAGTTCTAAAAAGATGTATAATACAGTACATGACTTAGAAATAATAGTTAATACATTAAGAAGCCCATCTGGATGTGAATGGGATAAAAAACAAACACATCAATCATTAAAAAATTCTGTTATAGAGGAAGCATATGAACTTTGTAATGCAATTGATAATAATGATATAGATGAAATGGTAGAAGAGCTAGGAGACGTTCTTTTACAAGTTATATTCCATTGTCAGATAGGTAATGAGGAGGGCTACTTCGATTTAAAAGAAGTGGTAAATGGTATATGCAAAAAATTAATTCATAGACATCCTCATATATTTAATGGTGTAAAATTAGATATGTCTAAGTTTGAAAAAACTTGGGAAGAGTTAAAGAAAGAAGAAAAAGGCGAAAGCACTGTAACAGATGGCCTTAGAAGAATACCAAAACATTTACCAGCTCTTATGAAGGCTAGTAAAGTTCAACATAAAGCAGCTCTTGTTGGCTTTGATTGGGACAATGTAGAAGATGTATTTAAAAAAATTGAAGAAGAATATCAGGAATTACTTGACGAACACAGGGTCGGGAATATAAAATACATAAAGGAAGAACTAGGCGATTTATTATTTTCGATAGTAAATCTAGCTAGATTTTTAGACATAGACTCAGGAGAAGCCTTGAACTGTACTACAGATAAATTCATAAATAGATTTGAGTTTGTAGAAAAAAGTGCAATGAATTTAAATAGGAAATTAGAAGACATGACACTTGAAGAGATGGATGAATTTTGGAATCAGGCTAAAAAACAATAAAATTGTGGAAGGAAATTTGTCAAAAATCTAGAACTTTTATCAGAAAGATAGGAGTCTATATTATAAACATTTTTAGGAGGTAAATATCGTGAATAAAGCTGAATTAGTATCAAAGATGGCAGAAAAAAGTGGATTAACAAAGAAGGAAGCAGAGGCTGCGTTAAACGCATTTATGAGTTCTGTTCAAGATGCACTAGTAAATAATGAAAAAGTTCAATTAGTTGGATTTGGAACATTTGAGACAAGAGAAAGAGCTGCTAGACAAGGAAGAAATCCAAGAGATCCAGAGCAAATTATAGATATACCAGCTTCTAAAGCACCAGTTTTCAAAGCTGGAAAAGGATTAAAGGATACAATAAATGGATAATTAGAAATCTTGTGAAAAAGTGTGGATAAATTTACCACACTTTTTCTATAGAGCTAAGGAAGGTGATAATTATGAGATTAGATAAGTTTTTAAAAGTATCTAGGATTATAAAGAGAAGAACTGTTGCTAAAGATGCATGTGATAAAGGAATTGTCACTATAAATGGAAAAGTCGCTAAATCTTCTTCAGAAGTGAATATTGGAGATACATTAGAAATACAATTTGGAGAGAAGAAGATGAAGTTTAAGATAAATGAAGTAAGAGAGCATGTATTAAAAAATGATGCGAAAGAAATGTACGAAATTTTAGAATAAAATTAATAGTCCTCTAGTATATTAATAGTAGTATTAGTGAAATATTTACTGGGGGGATATTATGGAACAGAATATAACTTTGAAAGATAGATCAAAGCTGGTTATTTCAGGAGTTGAGCACATATATTCTTTTAATGATAAAAGAGTAGAGCTTAAAACTTCTGTTGGTGAGATGGTAATTGAAGGCGAAAACCTAGATATGAGCAAGCTAAGTATAGACGAAAATATAATTAGCATAGATGGAACTATAAATTCTATGGTATATGCAAAGCCTAAAAAGCCACAAGAAAGTTTTTTGAAAAAGGTATTTAGATAGATGATACCTTTTACTCAAGATGTAAGTATTTTCTACGCTACTATTTATGGTGGAATACTCATAGGAGTGTTGTTTGATTTTTATAGAAGCCTGAGAGGGAGTTTTAAATTCATCAATTATTTTGCAATAATTTTTGATGTATTATTTTGGTTTCTAGCAACCATTATAATATTTATAACAATAAACCTTACAGAGTTTTTTAATTTAAGATATTACCATTTTGTGGCTTTGTTTATTGGTTTTATTTTATACTATAACACCATAAGTAAAATTGTTTTATCAATTATCAATAAAATAATTCGTTTTGTGAGGAATTCTTTTAAAAAAGTTACATACTACATAGTCAGTTTTTTAAACAATTTGTATTACGTTATAATCTATTCACTACACCTACTATTTGATATTATATTTTATATACCAAATATATTTATAGCAACAAAAAAAAGTATAAAGAGAAAATCAAATAAAAAATCAAAAAACAAGAAAAAATCAAAATCTAAGAAAAAAACTAAAACTAAAAAAAGGGTGTAGGAAAAATGAACTTAAGAAAAAAATTTTCAGGACAAATTATTGTTATCAGTTTATTTTTAGGAATATCAATTTTTAGTATAATGACAGGATTTGTATTTGAGTACGAAAAAGCTAAAGAATATAAAACAGAAATAGCAAGTCTAAATAAACAATTAAAAAAGACTGAAATACAAATAAACAGCTTAAAGAAAGATGAAAAATCATATGAAGGAGACTTAGAAGAAATAGCTAGAAAAAGGTTAAACATGGTAAAGCCTAATGAAACCGTTTATGTAGATATAAATCGTTGATTAAAAGTTGCCAAGAAGTCTACAAGAGTATTGATTTTAAAATTTAAGATTGAATAAAAAAGTCATTCAGTTTAAGGATGACTTTTTTATTTTGATTTAAGGAGGAATTTTATAATGAAAATAGGAGCTATTGATATTGGAACAAACTCAATGAGATTGTTGATAGTAGATTATGTGGATGGAAAACTTATAAATAGAAAAAAATTTGTTAACACAACTAGAATTGGGCAAGTTGTAGATAGCGAGGGATATATAAAGGAAGATGCGATTCAAAGAAATATAGAAGCATTAAAAGAATTCTCTGACAAGTGTAATGATGAAAAATGTGAAAATATTTATTGTATGGGGACATCTGCTCTTAGAGATAGTAAAAATGGAGATTATTTTGTTAAACTAGCAAAAGAAGAGGCTGGTATTGATGTTGACATAGTTACAGGTATAGAAGAATCAAATTTGGGCTTTAAAGGTGTTTTAGAAGGCATACAAGAAGATAATGATATTATTGTTATAGATATTGGAGGAGGCTCAACAGAATTTATTATAGGTGATTCAGATGGAATTAAATTTAATAAAAGTAAAAATGTAGGAGCTCTTAGAATGACAGAAAAATTTTTAAAACACGATATCATTGAAAATGAAGAGTTTGAAGCTATGAGTTCATTTATATATAACGAAATCAGTGAGACTTTAAATTACATAAAAGAAAAGGGATTAAAAACTCTTATAGGTATAGGAGGTACAATCACATCATTGTCAGCAATTAATCAAGAATTAGAAATTTACTCTATGGAAAAAATACATAATAGTAAGATATGCAAAAAAGAAATAGAAGAAATTCTACAAAAATTAATAAAGATGACATTAAGTGATAAAAAGAACTTAAAAGGGCTACAAGAAAAACGTGCGGATATTATAACTGCTGGTGTAAAAATATTGAATATAATAATGGAAAAATTAGAAATAGAAGAAATAACCGTAAGTGAATACGATAATTTGGAAGGCTTAATATGTCAAAAGTCAAAAAAAATGTATTAATATTTTTTGATATTTGGAACCGATTATGACAAAAAAAATTACTCCTCTTTGTTACAATTCTTAATATAAACAAAAGAGGAGGTTTTTTTATGCAAAGAAGTGTAGCAGTTGTAAAGAACAAAACTGTAAAACCAAATGTCATAAAATTAATAAGCGGATATATTGATTTTACTACAGTGTCATTCGCTGTAATGGGATTTTTACTTAGTAGGTCTATCATAGTAGACTCTGTAGCTCCTTTAGGAATTGCCTTTTTTATATGTGCATCAAAGATTGATAAGTACAAGATACCTGTATTTATATCAGCATTAATAGGGATATTGTTATCATTCAATGATTTTGGAAATGTAGCAAAATATGCTGTGTGCCTTACAATATTTATGGCATTAAATAAGAAACTAAAACTATTAGATTCAATTGCTAAAGTGGCGTTTATAGGTGCAATGGTATTACTTCCAATTTCCATGGGACAAGCGTTCTTTTCTGATAGGTGTGTGTATAATCTGCTTGTTGCAGGTGTAGAAGCAATAATAATGTTTATATCTATATATGTATTTTCTTATGGTATAGGTTTAATGGCCAATGTAAACAATAGGATGTCTGTACGGACAGAAGAAGCCATATCAATAAGTTTACTGCTAACCTTTAGTATAATGGGGATAGGAGATATATCTTTATTTGGAATATCGATAAGGACCATTTTGTCAACAGTATTGATATTACTGACCTCAATAGTAGGTGGAGCTACCATGGGAGCATCTAGTGGTGTAATTATTGGAGTGGCATCTATTTTAAATAATATGACATCAGCTATTTATATGGGTATATATTCTTTTTCAGGATTAATAAGTGGTGCATTTAATAAAATAAATAAATATTTCTGTATATTAGGATATATTCTAAGTTGGACAATAATATACCTATATACTTCTGGTATTACTTCAAATATGATGCAACTAAGAGATATATTGTTAGGATGCTTGATAGTGATTGTGTTGCCAGAAAGGTTATTCAATAAGATTGAAAAATTAATAAAAAGTAATGTAGCTTCAAATGAAATTGTATACGATTATATTATGAGAAGCAAAAACTTAACGAATAGCCGATTAAACAGTATCTATAAAACCTATGATGACCTTGCAGATACATTTGACAAGATAAGGGAAAAGGATAAGGTGCTAGACCAAAGAGACATAGCTAATGTAATAGATATGATTCATAATGATGAATGTAAAAGTTGTAGTATGAGAAGAATGTGTTGGGAATCAAGATTTAATCATACATACACTATGATATATAATATTCTTGAAAAAATTGAAGAGAAAGGAGAATTAAGTGTAAACGATATACCTAAAAACTTTAGAAAGGAATGTATGAAGCCAGAGTCAATAGTGAAAATATCAAATCACTATTATAAAATGTTTGTATTAGATTATGATTGGAGTGTGAAGTTTTCAGAAAGTAGAAAATTAATAGCAAATCAGATAAGGAGTATTTCAAAATCAATTAAATCGCTGTCTCAGGATTTAGAGGGCGATATAATGTTAGATATAGAGAAAGAAAAAAATATATATGAACAATTAGAGAGATATGATATAACTGTTGATAAAGTAAGTTACTTAACAAAGAGTAACAGCGAGTTTGAAATATCAATAGAAAAGAAAACTTGCAATGATGGTTGCATGTGTGAAAATAAAATTGTAGATATAATTTCAGACCTAGTAGGAGAAAATATGTCTGTTAGAAAAATAGGATGTCACTGTTTAGGAGGTAAATGTAAAGCAACATTTGTTAAGTCTCAAAAATATAAGGCTGTTACAGAAGTTTCAGCAATGTCAAGGGATGGACATATCCTTTGTGGAGATAATTACACATATATGGAGATAAATGATGGCAAATATATGATGGCTATAAGCGATGGTATGGGAAAAGGTAAAAAAGCTTATGAAGAGTCTTCTGCTACTATTGATATACTAGAAAAAATGATAGATGCAAAGATTAAAGATGAAATAGTTATAGATACTATAAATAATATGTTGTTATTAAAGTCTTCAGAAGAAATGTTTTCAACTCTCGACTTAGGTATTTTAGATTTAAAACGAGGGAGTTTAGAAACTATAAAGATGGGAGCATGTTCTACCTATATAAAAAGAGAGGATGGAGAAGTTGATTTAATATCATCATCATCTTTACCTGTGGGTATATTGTCAGATGTAAAGATTGATAGAAAAAATGTAAAAGTTAAGGAAGGGGACTATGTTATAATGGTTTCTGATGGAATTGTAGATGCAGGAAGAAATAACAATTTAGGTGATAATTGGTTAATATATTTCTTAAAAAACATAGAAACTACTAATCCAAAAGAAATTTCAAATTTAATATTAGATAGAGCATTGGAGTTACAAGCGTTACAAATCGAAGATGACATGACTGTTCTAGTTACAAAAATATGTACAAAATAAACTTTATAAATTTCTGTGTATAATATGTGGATAACTTGTGTATAATGTGTTAATAGACTTTTGAAAAAAGTAAAGTTATTAACAAAAAAAACGTATAAATCAACAAAATTTGTTGATAAGTATGGCATAAATGTTAATAAAATGTAAAAAAAGAAAAAACAAAAGCTATTATCAAAAGAGATTCATGTTGAAATAACTAAATTTCTAAGCAAGTAAAGCCTGTGAATATGTTGATTATTATGTGGATAACTATTAATTCGATATTTATTTATATAGTATGAATAATTGAATAATATATCTAAAAAAAGCCATCCTATTATTAAGTAAACTTATTGAAAGGATGGCTTTTTATGAATAGGAAATTGTGCAAAGCAATAATACCTTTATTTATCTCTATTTTTTGCATGTTAATAATAAGTATAAAAGCTGACCAAGGATATCAAAAAAATAATGATAGAGCAATTACTGTCATGAATAATGATACTGAAGATGATGCTGAAAAAAAACAAGAAATAGATTATGAAAAAACATGTTGGAATTTACAGTCTCTATTTAAAAGTGATGACCAATGGAAAAAAGAACTTAAGAGTTTTAATAAAGATACAAAAGAACTTAAAAATTACATAGGTAAAGTTACAAAGTCACCAACGCATTTGTCTTTTGCGTTAGATATCAAAGAGAAACTTGATATAAGATTAAATAAACTTTCTGCTTATGTAAAATTAAAACAAGATACTAA
Source organism: Clostridioides sp. ES-S-0049-02 (assembly GCF_020658465.1). Classification (NCBI taxonomy): domain Bacteria; kingdom Bacillati; phylum Bacillota; class Clostridia; order Peptostreptococcales; family Peptostreptococcaceae; genus Clostridioides; species Clostridioides sp. ES-S-0049-02. The sequence goes on along the minus strand of NZ_JACVWG010000010.1, from coordinate 53,807 downwards.
TAAAAATTCATATAAATATTTAGATATGAGTGATAGTATGGGTAAATCTTATGGAGACTATATGGGGATTTGCTCAGATTTAGAGTTAGAGATATTAAAATTATCAAATAGAGATTATAAGAAGATTATTTCAAATAAAAATATAAATAGAAAATATGGTGTGTATTTAAGAGATATAAGAAGAAATAAAGTACATTATTTGGACGATAAATCAGAAGATATTCTAAGTAAGGTGTCTTCAATAAGTAGTCTTCCAAGTCAAGTGTATGAGTTATTTAGAAATATGGATAGAAAAACTAATTTGACACCAGCTCAATATGCAAGTGAACTGGAATCGCCAGATAGAGAAAATAGAAAAAAAGCTTATCAAGACGAACTCATTACTTATAATGATAATATAAATACAATTGCGGGCTTGATTACTGGCCAAGTTAAAAAGAATATATTTTATTCTCAAGAAAGAGGTTATGAGTCGTCTTTAGAAATGTATTTAGAATCTGATAATGTAGATGAAAAAGTATACAATAATTTAATAAGAACTGTAAACAGTAATATGGATAGTTTACACAAATATATAGATTTAAGAAAAAAAGTCTTAAAGTTGGATAAGGTTCATTCATATGATATGTCTGTACCTATAGTTAAGGCTGTTGATAGTAATATTAACTATGAAAAAGCTCAGAGTATAGTATATTCAGCATTATCACCTTTGGGAAAAGAATACAATGATGTAGTATACAAAGCGTTTAATGAAAAATGGATAGATGTTTATTCACATGAAAATAAAGTGAGTGGTGGATATTGCCTATCTGTCTATGAAAATCATCCATATATACTTTTAAATTATAATAATTCGCTAGGCTCAGTTTCAACTTTATCACATGAGTTAGGTCATGCTGTATATGAATATCTAAGTTCTAAGAACCAAAATTATTTTAATTCAAGTCCATCTATATTTACTCATGAAGTTGCGTCTACTACTAATGAGGCATTACTTTATGAGATGCTTATAAGAGAATCTAAAAGTAATGGTGAGAAAGCTTATTATATAACACAATATCTAGATTTAATAAAGGATACTCTTTATACACAAACTATGTATGCTGAATTTGAAAAAACTATACATGAATTAGTAGAAAAAGGAAAAAGTGTAAATGCATTAGTGTTAAATGATGTTTGGGGACAACTTCTCAAGAAGTATTATGGGCAAAACTATGAATTAGACCAATTATCTAAGGTCGGATGGGCAAGAATCCCACATTTTTATAATAGTTTTTATGTCTATAAATATGCTACAGGCTGTAGTGCAGGAGTCAGTTTCGCCCAAGATATACTAAAAAATGGCTCAGATAATTATATAAATTTTCTTAAAAAAGGAAGCTCAGATTATCCAATAGACTTATTAAAAGGAAGTGGGATAAATTTAACTAATACAAAACCTATAGAAAATACAATCAAAAAATTTGACAGCTTAGTAGCAGAACTTGAAAAGCTATTATAAAAGATTTATTATAATCCACATGGAAAATATATCGAATTAATGTTAAAATATACTAAAAGTTTAAAGTCCTATTTATAAATAGGGCTTTTTATCTATTAATTAGTGGGAGATGATTCTATGCAAGTTAAAGTTAAGAAAGCTGTAATACCAGCAGCAGGTTTAGGCACTAGATTTTTGCCAGCGACAAAGGCACAGCCAAAAGAAATGTTACCAATAGTTGATAAGCCAACACTACAATACATAATAGAAGAGGCTGTAGCTTCAGGGATAGAGGAAATATTAATAATAACAGGTAGAAATAAAAAATCTATTGAAGACCATTTTGATAAATCTGTAGAATTAGAACTTGACTTAGAAAAAAAAGGTAAAAAAGAGTTATTAGAAATAGTACAAAACATATCTAATATGATTAATATACATTATATAAGACAGAAAGAACCAAAAGGACTGGGAGATGCGATTTATTGTGCTAGACATTTTATAGGTGATGAGCCTTTTGCTGTAATGTTAGGAGATGACATTGTAGACAATGATGTACCTTGTTTAAAACAATTAACAGACGCATATGAAGAGTATAGAACTACAATATTAGGTGTGCAAAAAGTGAATCCAGAAGATACTAATAAATATGGTATAATAGAAGCTAAAAATATAGAGGGTAGGGTTTATAAAGTAAAAGATATGGTGGAAAAACCAGAATCAGGGAAGGCACCTTCAAATATAGCTATTTTAGGTAGGTATATAATAACTCCTGAGATATTTGACATCCTCAAGGATTTACCACCAGGCAAAGGTGGAGAAGTACAACTTACAGATGCTTTAAAAGTATTATCTAAAAAGGAAGCCATGTATGCATATAACTTTGAGGGTAAGAGATATGATGTAGGTGATAAATTAGGATTTTTAGAAGCGACTGTCGATTTTGCTCTAAAGAAAGAAGACCTTAAGGAAGATTTTATTAAATATCTAAGACATGTCTGTAATGAATTTGATAAAGATGACAATGTGTTATACAATAGTACAAATGAAGGAATAGATTCAGATAAGATTTGCGAGATTAAAGAACTCGAAGTTCAAAAATAATTAGGAAAGGTGATGTAGTGTGGCAAAATCAAGTCAAAAAAAGATTAATAGAATAATAGCTGTTGGGATTGTAGGTGTTCTTGTATTAACAAGTATAACAGCTGTTTTAAGCATGATTGCAACTATGTTGTAGAAATAAATAACTACTGTAGTATACATAAATATAAAAACCATATATAACTTGATGTAGTTAAAAATTTACAGAATTCTAGTTATGTATGGTTTTTAGAATTTATAAAGATAAAAAATAATTTTTATAATAGTTGCATATTTTAAGGGAAAATATTATTATAAGATATAAATATAGTGATAAATTTATAAAAACGTGCTAAGATTGGACTTGAGATATAATAAATAAATGGATAATATGGATAATAATGTTTTAAATTTTATTTATTGACCATAATGTATAAATAGTGATATTATTAGACTTAACTGTTTGAATAAAACTTTTCTTTTTCATGCCTTCAATTTCCAAAAAAAAAGTATGTATATAAATGAATATATAGATGAGGAGGATTTTTTTGATTTTAGATGATAAAGTATTAGAAGGATTGGGTAGTAAAACATTAGTTGAACTACGAGAAATAGCAAAAGAATTAAAAATAAAATCAATTACTACATATAAGAAAAATGAGCTAATTGAGATTATAAATTCTAAGAGCAAGAACGAAGTAAAAACAAGTGATATTAAAGTGAGTGAAGAAATTAAAGATAAAAATGAAAATATAAAAGAAGACATAAAAAATAGAAAAGAAAATATAGAGAGCGAAAGCATAGAAAAAGAAGTTGAATATAAGAGCCCTGCCAAATCATATAACAAAAAAGATATGGATAATCAAAATATTTCCCAAAGCCAAGATAACAGAAACCAAAAAAATGATTATAATAAGACATCAAATACAAATGATTACAATAAGGCGTCAAATACATGTAATAGAATGGTCAGAAATAATAATAAAAACTATTATATGCCTAAACAAGTTGATGAATCTAAGATAGTAGATGAATTTAACACATCAAAGGAAGATGAAGTGGTCGGTGTACTTGAGATTTTACCAGATGGATTTGGTTTTTTAAGAGGCTCAAATTATTTATCTACTGAAGGCGATGTATATGTTTCGCCATCTCAAATAAGAAGATTTAATATGAAAACAGGAGATAAGATTAAGGGTATAACTAGACATCCAAAAAGTGGAGAAAAGTTTAGAGCACTTTTATATGTTCAAAAGATAAATGATGAAAATCCTGATACAGCTATACAAAGAAATGCATTTGAGACATTGACACCAATCTTTCCAGAAGAACGACTTACACTGGAAACAAATAGAAATGAGATAGCCACAAGAATTATAGATTTAATTTCTCCTATAGGTAAAGGACAAAGAGGATTGATAGTTGCACCTCCAAAAGCTGGGAAAACAGTTCTTTTAAAAAGTGTCGCAAACAGTATAGCTAAAAACCATCCAAATGTTGAACTTATAGTACTTCTTATAGATGAAAGACCAGAGGAAGTTACTGATATGAAGGAATCTATTGAAGGAGATGTTATATATTCTACTTTTGACCAAGTATCAAGTCATCATGTTAAGGTTGCAGAAATGGTATTAAATAGAGCTCAAAGACTAGTTGAACACGGTAAAGATGTAGTAATATTACTAGACAGTATAACTAGACTTGCAAGAGCATATAACCTTACAATATCTCCTACAGGTAGAACTTTATCTGGAGGTATTGACCCTGGGGCACTTCATGGACCTAAAAAATTCTTTGGAGCTGCTAGAAATATAAGACAAGGTGGTTCCCTGACAATACTAGGAACAGCATTAGTTGAAACTGGTTCTAGAATGGATGATGTAATTTTCGAGGAATTTAAAGGTACAGGAAATATGGAATTACATTTAGATAGAAAATTAGCTGAAAAAAGGATATTCCCTGCAATTGATATTTATAAGTCTGGGACAAGAAGAGATGACCTATTGCTTGATGATGAAGAAAAAACAGCTCTTTGGAGATTAAGAAGAGAAATGAGTAATAATTCAGTGATGGAAATCACAGATAAAGTCATTGAACTTATAAAAAGAACCAAAGACAATAAAGAATTTGTAAAATCGATAAAGAGTTTGTAAAATCAAGGAATAATTGTAAAAATAGATTATATAAAGTAATAGAAAAATCACTTGAATGGCATAATAAGTTATGCTATAATAATGTAGTTGATAATGTAAAAAGAAAGTTAATATAATTAATTTTTTTAAATAAAGAGAAGAGGTGACTATAATGCAAAAGGAAATACAACCAAAATATAATCCAGTTGAAGTGCGTTGTGCTTGTGGGAACACATTTGTTGCTGGTTCAACTAAGGACGAAATAAAAGTTGAAATATGTTCAGAGTGCCATCCATTCTATACAGGAAAACAAAAGAACATAGAAAAAGGTGGAAGAATCGACAAATTCAAAAAAAGATTCAAAATGGACTAATTTTTATAAAAGTGGAGTTGGAGGAAGCCAACTCCTATTTTATTACAAAAAAAGGTTCATATTCTACTTTAAATTGTCTTTTTGTATTATAATAATAAATATGTTAAATTAAGTATTTAAAATGCAATTGAATGAGGTGAGTGGATGGGAAAGCAATCTGTAGGTGGTCAAGCTGTTATTGAAGGCGTAATGATGCAATCAAAAGATAAAAGAGCTGTAGCTGTTAGAAAAAGTGACGGAGAAATAGCCTTAAAAGAAGATAGAATAAAAAGTTGGGTAAGAGATAAGAATATAGACAAGATACCTTTTATTAGAGGTTCTTTTGTTATGATAGATACAATGATTCAAGGAATAAAGAGCTTGAACTTTTCTTCAGAGTTTTTTATGGAAGAAGCTGAAGAGGACAAATTTGACTTATTTATGAAGAAGATTTTTAAAGATAAGGCAAATGATATACTTATAGTATTTTCCTTGGTTATAGCCATGATACTTTCAGCTGGTTTATTTATTTTTATACCTACACTAGTAGGAGGGGCTTTTTCTAAGGTAATACCTAGTGATTTTATGCTCAATTTAATAGAAGGTATTATAAGGATAGTTATATTATTTGCATATATAGTATTGATTTCTAGAAGTAAGGATATAGAAAGAGTATTTCAATATCATGGCGCAGAGCATAAATCCATATATTGTTATGAAAATAATTTGGAACTTACAGTAGAAAACGCTAGAAAATTTAAAAGACTTCACCCTAGATGTGGTACAAATTTTTTGTTTATAGTTATGGCTGTATCAATAATACTATTTGCATTTTTTGGTTGGCCAAATCCAATACTTAGGATATTTATGAGAATCATATGCGTTCCTATAGTAGCAGGATTATCTTATGAAGTAATTAGAATTCTTGGAAAATACGACAATGGATTTACTAAGATTATTGCATATCCAGGTATGATGTTGCAATACTTTACGACTAAAGAGCCTGATGATGAGCAGTTAGAAGTAGCTTTAGAAGCATTAAAGGCAGTAGTAGATTAAAGAAAAGGGTATTTATTATGACGATAAAAGATATAATTATTAAATATTCAGAGGAATTTAAAGGTATAAGTGATACTCCAAGACTAGATACAGAATTATTGTTACAAAAAGCATTAGGTGACGTTGATAGATTGTATATTCACTTAAATCTAAGTAAAGAATTAACTGAAGAACAGAAAACAGAATTTATAGGTTTTGCAGAAGAAAGAATAAATGGAAGACCAATAGCATATATAGTTGAAAATAGGGAGTTTATGGGACTAGATTTCTTTGTTAAGGAAGGAGTATTAATCCCAAGACCAGATACAGAAACTTTGGTAGAAGAAATAATTGAAATATGTAAAGGTAGAAAGAATGTAAGCATACTAGATATAGGTACTGGTTCAGGTGCGATTACAGTTAGCTTAGCAAAATATATTGAAAATTCTAAATTGATGTCTTTTGATATATCAGAAACAGCCTTAGAAATAGGAAAGAAAAATGCTATTATAAATGAAGTTGATGAAAAAATAGAGTACATTAAATCAGATTTATTTACAGTATTGAATAATAGTGATATAAAATTTGATATTATAGTTTCAAATCCACCATATATAAAAAAACAAGACATAGAAACACTACACACACAAGTTAAAGATTATGAGCCATATAATGCACTTGAGGGTGGAGAAGATGGATTGGATTTTTATAGAAAAATAACAGAGCAAGGTAAGAAATATTTAAATCAATGTGGAATATTAGCATATGAAGTTGGTCACAATCAAGCTGAAGATGTAATTAATATTATGAAAAGTAATGGATATAAAAAAATATATACAAAGAAGGATATACAAGGCATTGATAGAGTTGTTATAGGATACAATATATGATATAATCAACAATTGATATGTTACATTTAATCGAGGTGAAAGTATGTTAAAAAAATTAGAGGTATTGGAAGATACATATAAAGACTTAAGTGAAAAAATAGGTGATCCTGATGTAATAAATGATCAAAAAGTTTGGCAAAAGTATATAAAAGAACATGCTGACTTAGAGCCTATTGTTATGAAATACAGAGAGTACAAAAGCGTTTTAGATAGCATAAAGGAATCAAAAGAAATTTTACAAGAAGAGTCAGATGAAGAGTTAAGAGAATTAGCTAAAATGGAACTATCTGAAATGGAAGAAAAAGTAGCTCCAATAGAAGAAGAAATAAAAATACTACTATTACCTAAAGACCCTAATGATGACAAGAACGTTATAGTTGAAATTAGAGGTGGAGCTGGAGGAGATGAAGCAGCTCTATTTGCAGGTGATTTATTTAGAATGTATTCGAGATATGCTGAGAGAAGAAGATGGAAAATAGAATTATTAAGTGCTAGTGATACTGGAGTGGGTGGATATAAAGAAGTATCTTTTATGATAAAAGGTAAAGGAGCTTACTCAAGATTAAAGTATGAATCTGGAGTTCATAGAGTTCAAAGGATACCATCAACTGAATCTGGTGGAAGAATACACACATCAACTTCTACTGTTGCAGTATTACCAGAGGTTGAAGATGTAGAAGTTGACATAAATCCAAATGATTTAAGAATAGACGTTTTCCGTTCTTCAGGTAATGGAGGGCAAAGTGTCAATACTACTGACTCTGCTGTTAGGGTAACACACATACCTACAGGTGAAGTAGTATCTTGTCAAGATGGAAAATCACAATTAAAAAATAAAGAGCAAGCTTTAAAAATATTAAAAGCGAGACTTTACGATAAAGCATTGGCAGAACAACACAAAGATATAGCAGCAGAAAGAAAAAGCCAAGTCGGAACTGGTGACAGATCAGAAAGAATAAGAACATATAATTTCCCTCAAGGTAGAATAAGTGACCATAGAATAAATTTAACTTTATATAAGCTAGATGCATTCTTAGATGGGGATATAGATGAAATGATAGACGCTTTAATTACTGTTGACCAAACAGAAAAAATGACTGCAATATAAGGAATGTTTTAAAAGAGCTGTTTCTTTCTAGAAATTATTTTCTATTTTGAAACAGCTATTTTGCATTTTAGGTCATGTTATCATATTCTACTGTATATAATTGTTATATACAAGTACAGGAGGGTTATATGATACTAAAAGTAACAATAATTGGACTTTTGGCAGGTGTTATAGGGACAGGATTAGGAGGAGTTATATCAGCTATCTTCAAAAGAGAAGTTGATAAATACCTAAATTTCTTTATGGGATTGTCTGGCGGAATAATGTTGGCTGTAGTAGTATTTGATTTGATGAAAGAATCCATGGATAAAATGGGAGTAATCAATACAGTTATATTTACATTTGTTGGAGCTCTCATAACTATGTACATAAAAACAAGATTGGATGTATCTGGAAGTATGGCATCTGGATATCTTATATTCATAAGTATATTACTACATAATTTACCAGAAGGATTGGCTATTGGTTCTTCTTTTATGTCAACAGAAAGCTTAGGTATCACTCTTGCTATAGTAATAGGTCTACATAACATACCAGAAGGATTAGCTATGGCATTGGGTCTGATATGTAATAAAATGAGGATGAGTAAAGTTATTTTATTTACAATAATAGCTGGATTGCCTATGGGTCTAGGAAGTTTTTTAGGTGTTTATTTTGGAGGAGTGTTTACTTCTCTTATAGGTGTATTTCTTGCTACAGCAGGAGGTACAATGATGTATGTTGTATTGGAAGAAATTTTTCCGCATTCAAAAAGTGTGTATTGTATAGTTGGTTTTTTGTTAGGTACAATAATTGTAAACTATATCTAAAATTAAAATGAAAGCAGGCATACGAAAGATGAAGACTATTATAAGTAATATTGATATAAATAATATTGATTATGAGGAAATAAAAATACAAGCAAAACTTCTTAGAGAAGGTAAGACGGTTATTTTTCCAACTGAGACAGTATATGGATTAGGTGCAAATGCATTAGATGAAAATGCAGTAAAGAAGATTTATGAAGCTAAAGGTAGACCTAGTGATAATCCACTTATAGTCCATATTTATGAAAAAGAAGAAGTTTATGATTTAGCTAAAGATATAAGTGATAAAGCTAAACTTGTTATGGAAAAACTTTGGCCAGGGCCTATAACCATAATACTAAATAAAAAAGATATAATTCCATATAGAACTAGTGGAGGACTTGATACAGTTGCAATAAGAATGCCTTCTCATATTATTGCCAGGGCAATAATAAAAGAAGCAGGCATACCTATTGCAGCTCCTTCTGCAAATATATCAGGGAGACCATCCCCAACAAAAGCGAAACATGTATATGAAGAAATGAATGGAAGAGTTGATGGAATAGTTTTAGGAGGAGATAGTAACTTTGGACTAGAATCAACTGTATTAGACCTTACAGAAGAGATTCCTATGATATTAAGACCTGGAAGTATAACTAAAGAAGTCTTAGAAGAAATTCTTGGTGAAGTAAGGCTTGACCCATCATTAAGTAAAAAAGAAGATAATCAAAAAGCCAAGGCTCCAGGAATGAAATATAAACATTATTCACCAAATGCAGACGTATATATTATATCTGGCAAAAGGGAGAATGTAGCAACAAAGATTAATGATATGATAAAATCTAATAAAGAAAAAGGTCTAAAAACAGGTGTAATGTGCATTAGTAGAAATAAAGAGTTTTATAATGGAGAAGTAATAGATTTGGGGAGTACTCTTGAGGAAGTAGCAAGTAATTTGTTTGATGCTCTCATAGAAATGGATAAAAAAGGTATGGATGTTATATATTCTGAGGAATTTCCTAAGAGCGGTGTCGGACAAGCAATTATGAATAGATTACTTAAGTCAGCAGGATATAAAGTAATAAAAGCTTAAAAAGGAGTTGTGAAATATGAATATACTTATTGTATGTACAGGAAATACTTGTAGAAGTCCTATGGCTGAAGTTATATTAAAGAAAGCTATTGAGGAGTCTGGAAAAAATATTGAAGAATATTGCATATCCTCAGCGGGTATATCTACAGCAAATGGTATGGATGCTTCTAATAATTCTATAGAAGCTTTAAAAGAGCTTGGAATAGATTTATCAAATCATAAAAGTAGAGTAATTACTAAGGATTTATTAGATAAATCAGATATCATACTAACAATGACTAAATCTCATAAAGAAATTTTAGTCCAAGCAGTTCCAAAATGCAAAGAAAAAGTGTATACTTTTAAAGGGTTCGCAAATCAGGATGAGTCAGATATATCTGACCCATTTGGTGGAAGCTTGGATACTTATAGAGATACTATGAAAGAAATAATATATTCTGTCAACCAAATAGTAAAAAATATATAAAACGGAGGATAAAGAAATGAAAATAGGATTAGGCTGTGACCATGGAGGATATAATTTAAAAAAAGAAATAATAAACTATTTAGAAGGAAAAGGGATTGAATGTGTAGATTATGGAACTAAGAATGCTACAGATTCTGTTGATTATCCTGCGTATGGAGAAATAGTTGCAAATGCAGTTATAGATAAAGATGTAGATTATGGAATATTATGCTGTGGTACAGGGATAGGAATATCTTTAGCTGCCAATAAAGTTCCTGGAATAAGATGTGCAGTTGTATCAGATGTATTTTCTGCAAAAATGTCAAAAGCACACAATGATGCAAATATGTTGTCATTAGGTGAAAGAGTTTTAGGTAAAGGTTTAGCACTTGAAATAGTTGAGGCTTGGATTAGTACAGATTTTGAAGGTGATAGACATGCTAGAAGAGTAAATATGATTAAATCAATAGAAGAAAAACACAATAAATAATAAAAATTACAGTTTTATCAGGAGGAATTATCAAAATGAGCAAAGTGGTAGAGACAAACCATCCATTAATACAACATAAACTAACTTTAATGAGAGATAAAAATACTGGTTCTAAAGATTTCAGAGAACTTTTAACTGAAATTGCAATGCTAATGGGATACGAAATAACAAAAGATATACCATTAAAAGATGTAGAAATAGAGACTCCTATTCAAAAAACATCATCTAAAGTTGTTGCAGGTAAAAAACTAGCTATAATTCCAATTTTAAGAGCAGGGCTTGGAATGGTAGATGGTTTAGTAAGTTTAATGCCTGCAGCAAAAGTTGGTCATGTAGGATTATATAGAGACCCAGAAACATTAAAACCAGTTGAATATTATTGTAAACTTCCTCAAGACATAGGAGAAAGAGATATAATAGTAGTTGACCCTATGCTTGCTACAGGAGGTTCTGCTGTTGCAGCAATAGATTTACTTAAATCTAAAGGAGCTAAAAGTATAAAATTAGCTAATTTAGTAGCTGCACCTGAAGGAATACAAGAAGTACAAAAATATCATGATGATGTTGATATATATGTTGCATCAATTGATGAGAAATTAAATGAACATGGATATATAATTCCTGGTCTTGGTGATGCAGGAGACAGATTATTTGGAACTAAATAAAAATTAATAACTATAAATATTTATTGGGAACTTTCTTATATAGTAAAAATTATTTAATATAAGGAGGTTCCTTTTTATATGTATTTTCTCATAATAAGAATTCTTGAATTGATAAATTTCTCGAATTGAGAATAAAAAGCTTTTACCAATTAATAAAGAATGGCTATTTTACTTGAGTTTACAAATTATGAGCAATTTTAAATATGGCATGTTAGTTGCTTACGATTAAATTGATATATATTAATTGAGTTTAAATTAAAATATTAATGATATTATTGGGAGTGATAATACATGAAAAAATGTATAGTAGTAAGAGGAGCTGGAGATTTAGCAACAGCAGTTATACATAAGTTACACAATAGTGGTTTTAAAGTGGTTGCATTAGAAATAGAAGAGCCTTTAGCAATAAGAAGACAGGTCTCTTTTTGTGAGGCTGTATATGAAAAGGAAGTTACTATTGAAGGTATAGATTGTAAACTTTGTAAAAATAAAGATGAAATCGAAAAAACGTTATCTCAAGATAAAGTAGCACTTATTGTAGACCCAAAAGGAGAAAAACTATCTGAGATAAATCCAGTTGTTTTGATTGATGGAATATTAGCCAAAAAAAATTTGGGTACAACTAAGGATATGGCTCCACTTACAATAGCTTTAGGACCTGGATTTTGTGCAGGAGAAGATGTTGATGTGGTCATAGAGACAATGAGAGGTCATAATCTAGGAAGAATAATAACCAGTGGTAGAGCTGAAAAAAATACAGGAATACCAGGTGCAATAAAAGGGATTTCTAAAGAAAGAGTAATACACTCAGAACATAGCGGAATAATGGAAAATGTATGTAAGATAGGCGATATAGTTGAAAAGGGTGATTTACTTTGTTATATTAATGATTATGGACAAAAATATGAAGTTAGAGCAACAATATCTGGAGTTCTTAGAGGATTACTAAAAGAGGGAGCAAAAGTAAATAAAAATTTAAAAATATTAGACATAGACCCTAGAAAAGAGGAAGTTAAGAATGCTTTTACCATATCAGATAAAGCTAGATGTATAGCTGGAGGGGTTTTAGAAGCCATATTAAAAAATGGAATCTATCCAATAAATTAATTTATGATAAATAAGACTATTAATATTTCATTAAGGTGATATAATAAATTTAATAGATTAAGGAGAGCATATAAAGGGTATTTAAAATTTAAATGGTAAAAATGCTCTTTTTTTATTGGACATTCAATTGACATGTGTATATAATATAAAAATAAGTATTTATTTAGGAAGAAATCTAATAAATATATATGAGACCAGTACATAAACAAAGAGGAGAAAAGTAAATTATGAGACCATCATGGGATGAATACTTTATGGAAATTGCAGAAGTGGTAAAAAAGCGTTCAACTTGTATTAGGAGACAAGTAGGAGCTGTTATTGTAAGAGATAAACAAATTCTAACAACTGGATATAATGGTTCCCCAAGAAATCTTGAACATTGTGAAAATATTGGGTGCAAAAGACAGGAACTAAATATTCCTTCAGGAGAAAGACATGAACTGTGTAGGGCATTGCATGCTGAGCAAAATGCTATAATACAGGCTGCCCATAATGGTATTAGTGTAGCTGGAGCAACTTTATATGTTACTACAAGACCTTGTGTTTTGTGTGCAAAAATGTGCATAAATGCAGGGATATTGAAAATTGTTTATGAAGGCGATTATCCAGATGATATGTCTACAGAATTGTTAGAAGAAGCAGGAATAGAACTTATAAAATTCTAGTAGATAAATTTTTAGTGAATAATTTTAGAATGACAATAAACGATAAAATTTGACACTGAAATACATACTCATGAAATGATTAAAAGAAAGTGTTTGAAAAATAATCAGATTAGTAGTAAGATATATTTTATAATTAAATAAATTTATGATATAGATTAATTACATGTTATTTATTTTGTAATAATGAGGGATACTATTTATGAGTAAAAAAAATACACATATGGAAATTGCAAAGCTGTTTAGTTTAATAAGTCAAATAGGATTGATGATTGTAATATCAATATTAGGATGTACTTTCTTAGGAAAATTTTTAGATAGTAAATTAAATACAAGTCCAGTTCTAACAATAATATTTTTACTGTTAGGGGTTGGAGGTGCTTTTAGTGGTGTTTATAAAACTCTGATAGTATATACACGAAGGAAGTGATATATTGGATATAAAATTACTTAACCAAGTAAGGTCAGTAACAAAGGGTATAGTAATATTTGATGTAATTTTAATTGTGCTAATGTTGATAACATCAACATTAAGTAAGCCAGTATTTTTAGGACTTATATTTGGCTCTATAATAGCTATGTTAAATTTTAGATTATTAGCAATCTCACTAGAAAAAACAGTGTCATTGCCAGCTGGAAAAGCACAAGCTTATGCATCAGCACAATATACCATTAGGCTATTTATAATGGCAGTTGTTCTATTTGCTTCAGCTAAGGTTCCACATTTAAATATAATCGGAACAGCACTAGGATTATTGAGTACAAAGTTTGTCATATTATCAAAAAACTTTATAAATAAATTAAAGAGGAAGGAGGCGTAAGTATGAGTCAAGCGCATTATTATCTCATAGGAAACTTTAAAATTAGTGAAACAATACTAGTGAGTTGGGGAATAATGGCCTTTTTAGCGATAGCATCTTATTTTTTAACTAGAAATTTGAAAAAAGTTCCAACCAGTAAAGTTCAAATATTTTTGGAATTTGCAATAGGTGGTCTTGCTAAAATGGTTACAAATGTTATGGGTAAAAACACAGTAAAAAGAATGCCATATATGATACCATACATAGGAAGTTTGTTTTTATTTTTCGCGTGCTCAAATTTAAGCCCATTACTTGGATTAAGATCACCAACAACCGACCTAGATACAACTGCTGCATGGGCAATGATTACATTTTTTATGATTTATTTTGCAGGAGTTAAATTTAAAGGAGTATCATACTTTAAAGAATTGGCTCAACCACTTGCCATAATGTTACCAATTAACATTATAGGTGAGTTAGCTAGACCAATATCATTAAGTTTCCGTCCATTTGGAAATATCTTAGGTGGAACAATTATAATGGGTCTATTTTATCAACTTTTAGGTTTTATATCTAGTCTAATACCAGGATTATCAATACCAATTGGACAGATACTAATACCAGTACCATTACACTTGTACTTCGATTTATTTGCAGGATTGTTACAAGCATATATATTTATAATGTTAACAATGGTGTTTATATCAAGTGCAGGGGAATTAGATTAAGAAATCAACTTATATTAAGATAAAAAATAAAAAACAATTTAAATTTTTAAATTTTAAGGAGGAAATAATTATGGAAACAGCAATAGTAGCGGCAGCATCAGCAATAGGAGCAGGAATAGCAGTTGCAACAGGTATAGGTGCAGGAATTGGTCAAGGTGTAGCAGCAGGTAAGGCAGCAGAAGCAGTAGGAAATCAACCAGAAGCTAAAGGTGATATAACTTCAACTTTATTACTAGGTGTTGCTATAGCAGAGTCTTCAGCAATATATGGCTTGGTTGTATCAATAATACTTCTATTCGTAAATCCATTCTTCAAATACTTAGGAATGTAGATTTAGTCCTTAAATATTTTGAGATAGGTTTTATAGATAAATCATCTCAAACTTATAATCATGAGATGAATTTTATCATCTCGTGATTATAAGTAGTTATGATTTATGGAAAGGAGGATAATTATGGAGAAAGCACTAGTAGGTATAACATGGGAATTTGTATTCCAAATTGTTAATACTTTTATAATATTTTTACTTCTAAGAAAGCTTTTATTTAAGCCAGTTTTAAATATAATCCAATCAAGAGAAAATGATATTAAAAATGACTTAGCAGAAGGCGAAAAAGCAAAAAACGAAGGATTGGCACTAAAAAAAGAATATGAGTCAAAAATCAATTTTGCTAAAGACGAAGGTCAAGAAATCATAAAACAAGCAACTATAAGAGCAGAGAAAAAATCAGATGACATAATAAGTACTGCAAAACAAGATGCTCTTAATATAAAAGATAAAGCAAGCAAAGATATAGAACAAGAAAAACAAAAGGTTATGAATGAAATTAAGAGTGATATATCAAATATAGCACTACTTGCAGCATCTAAAGTTATTGAAAAAGATTTAGATAAATCTAAACATGAAGAATTGATAGAAAACTTTATAAAAGAGGTAGGGGAGGCTAAATGATAAACGTAGTAGCAAATAGATATGCCGAAGCCCTGTTTCAATTAGGAGAAGAAGAAAATTCAACTGATATATTATTTAAAGAATTAGAAAAAGTAGTAGATATGATGACTAAAGTTAGCAAAGATTTCTACAAAGTTTTAAAATCACCATTAGTTTCAAAATCAGAAAAGAAAAACTTGGTAGAAATCATTTTTGATAAGGAAGTAAGCTCTAACATAAAAAATTTCTTAAAAGTTTTGGTAGATAAAGATAGAATAGCGTTTTTGGAAGACATAGAGTTAGCTTATAAAGACTTATTAAATAAGAAAAATAATATAATTGATGGTGTCGCAATAAGTGCGATTCCAATGAGTGAAACAGATATTAAAGAACTTGAAGTTAAACTTTCAAACAAATACAACAAAAATGTTACTATAGAAAATGTAGTTGACAAGACTATACTAGGGGGAGTTCTAGTTAGACTTGGAAATGAGCAGATAGATGGCACTGTAAAAACTCGTCTAGATAAGATGAAAGAAAAGCTATCTGAAGTAATATCTTAAGAATGGCGGTGAACCCATGAACTTAAAACCTGAAGAAATAAGTTCTATAATTAAACAGCAAATAAAGAATTATGAGAATAAAGTTGAATTGACAGATACAGGTAGTGTTTTAACCGTTGGGGATGGTATAGCTAGTGTATATGGATTAGAAAAAGCTATGTCTGGTGAGTTACTAGAGTTCCCAGGTGAAGTATATGGTATGGCACTTAACTTAGAAGAAGAAGTAGTTGGAGCTGTTATACTTGGAGATGACAGTGGAATAAAAGAAGGCGATATAGTTAAGAGAACTGGAAGAATAGTTGAAGTTCCAGTTGGAGAAGCCTTAATAGGTAGAGTTGTAAATTCTCTAGGTCAGCCAATAGATGGAAAAGGACCTATAGCTTGTACAAAAACTAGACCAGTTGAATCTGAAGCACCTGGTATAATAGATAGAAGATCTGTTTATGAGCCATTACAAACAGGTATAAAATCAATAGATTCAATGATACCAATTGGTAGAGGTCAGAGAGAGTTAATAATAGGTGACAGACAAACTGGTAAAACATCTATAGTTGTCGACACTATATTAAATCAAAAAGGAAAAGATGTTATCTGTATATATGTAGCAATTGGGCAAAAACGTTCTACTATAGCTCAATTAGTTAGCTCATTAGAAAAAGGTGGAGCTTTAGACTATACAATAGTAGTTTCAGCAACAGCATCTGAATCAGCGCCACTTCAATATATAGCACCATACGCTGGAGCAGCTATGGGTGAAGAATTTATGTACAATGGAAAACATGTGCTTATAGTATATGATGATTTAAGTAAACAAGCCGTTGCATATAGAGAAATGTCATTATTACTTAGAAGACCACCAGGACGTGAGGCATATCCTGGAGATGTATTCTACTTACATTCAAGATTACTTGAAAGAGCAGCTAAGTTATCTGATGAATTAGGAGGAGGCTCAATGACTGCCTTACCTATAATAGAAACTCAAGCTGGAGACGTTTCTGCGTATATACCAACAAATGTTATATCTATAACAGACGGTCAAATATACTTACAACCAGAATTATTCTATTCAGGTGTAAGACCAGCAGTTGACCCTGGTATATCAGTATCGAGGGTTGGTGGTTCTGCGCAAATTAAGGCAATGAAAAAAGTTGCAGGTACATTGAAACTTGCATATTCACAATATAGAGAGCTTGCAGCATTCTCACAATTTGGTTCTGACTTAGATGAAGATACTAAAAAGAGACTTGCTCAAGGTGAAAGAATCGTTGAGATATTAAAACAAGGTGAGCATCAACCAATAAAAGTTGAAAATCAAGTTATGATAATATACGCTGTTATAAATAATCACTTGGAAGATATTCCAATAGATAATATAGCTAGATTTGAATCAGAATTGTATGCATTTGTAGATAATAATTATCCAGAAATATCAAGAAAAATATTAGATGGAGAAGACTTCACTCATGATTTAACAGATGCAATAAATGAATTTAAAGAAAAGTTTGTTGTTGAAGTATAATCCTTTTTAAAAAAGGAGGTAAATTAATTGGCAGGAGCTGGAATTAAAGCGATTAAAACACGTATGGGGAGTGTTGAAAGTACAAAACAAATAACTAAAGCAATGGAACTTGTTGCATCTTCTAAGCTTAGAAAAGCAAAAGAAAAAGCTGAAGATTCAAGAGAATACTTTAATACTTTGTACGATACAGTAAAAGATATTGCCCAAACAACACGTGGAGTTAGAAATGAATTTTTAAAAGTAAGAGAAGTAAAAAATAAATGCTATATAGTGGTAGCTGGAGATAGAGGTCTTGCAGGTGGATACAATTCCAATGTATTAAAGGAATCTGTATCTCACATGGAAGGAAAAAAAGAAACAGTTATCACAGTAGGAAAGAAGGCACACGAGTTTTTTTCTAAGAGAAATTACAATATAGCAAAAGATATAAATAGTGTTGAAGCTTGTGGATATGAAGAAGCGATAGAAATTTCACAAACTGTTATTGACCTGTATAAAAAAGGTGAAGTAGATGAAGTTTATATAGCTTATACAAAGTTTAAATCAGCGTTATTACAAGAAGTTGAAGTTTTAAAATTGCTTCCATTGGTGTTTGAAAAAGATACAGATGACCATGGAATTGTAATAAAAGAAGAAAAACAAAATAAATCGAAAGTACAATATATACCATCAGCAGAAGCAGTCTTAAGTTATATTGTGCCTCAGTTTGTATCAGGTACAATATATGGTGGGATTTTAGAATCTTTTGCATCAGAGCAAGGAGCTAGAAGAACTGCGATGGAATCAGCCACAGATAATGCGAATGAAATGCTATCTAATTTAGAGTTAAGTTATAACAGAGCAAGACAGTCAGCTGTAACTCAAGAAATAACAGAGATAGTTGGTGGAGTTGAAGCTCTAAAATAGGGAGGTTAGGAAATGGCAAATGTAGGTGAAATAGTACAGATTGTAGGAGCTGTACTAGATGTTAAGTTTGATAATGAACAAAGCCTACCTAACTTATTAAATGCGTTAGTAATAAAGTTAGGAGATAAAGAAATAGTTGCAGAAGTTGCTCAACATATAGGTGATGATACAGTAAGATGTATCTCTATGAGTGCAACAGATGGACTTGTAAGAGGTATGGAAGTTGTAGATACAGGAGGACCAATAAGTGTTCCTGTTGGAGATGAAACTTTAGGTAGAATATTCAATGTTCTTGGAAAACCAGTTGATGGAAAACCAGCTCCAAAGTCTGCGCCTAAGTTACCTATACATAGACCAGCACCAGCATATGACGAACTAGAAACTACAGCTGAAATACTAGAAACAGGTATTAAGGTAGTTGATTTGCTGGCACCATATCTGAAAGGTGGAAAAATAGGTCTATTTGGAGGAGCAGGAGTAGGAAAAACAGTTTTAATACAAGAACTTATAAACAATATTGCTAAGCAACATGGTGGTATTTCTGTATTCTCAGGAGTAGGAGAAAGAACAAGAGAAGGTAATGACCTTTATGGAGAAATGAGTGAGTCTGGAGTTATAAATAAGACAGCTCTAGTATTTGGTCAGATGAACGAGCCACCTGGAGCAAGAATGAGAGTTGCTTTAACTGGACTTACAATGGCAGAACATTTTAGAGATGAGCAAGGACAAGACGTCTTACTTTTCGTTGATAATATATTCCGTTTCACACAAGCTGGTTCAGAAGTTTCAGCACTTCTAGGACGTATGCCATCAGCTGTTGGTTACCAACCAACATTAGCTACTGAAATGGGTGCACTTCAAGAGAGGATAACGTCAACTAAGAAAGGTTCAATAACATCTGTTCAAGCAGTATATGTACCAGCAGATGACTTAACTGACCCAGCACCAGCTACAACATTCTCTCACTTAGATGCAAAAACAGTTTTATCTAGACAAATATCATCACTTGGTATATATCCAGCGGTTGACCCTCTTGAATCTACATCAAGAATTCTTGACCCTAGTATAGTAGGAAAAGAACATTATGAAGTAGCCAGAGGAGTTCAATCAATACTTCAAAGATATAAAGAACTACAAGATATAATTGCCATACTTGGTATGGATGAATTGTCTGATGAAGATAAGTTAATAGTTGCACGTGCTAGAAAAATACAAAGATTCTTATCTCAATCGTTTACAGTTGCAGAGCAATTTACAGGAAATCCAGGTCAATATGTTCCTGTTAAAGAAACTGTAAGAGGATTCAAAGAGATACTTGAAGGTAAACATGATGACTTACCAGAGTCAGCATTCCTGTTTGTAGGTACAATAGAAGATGCTGTTAAAAAAGCGAAGGGAAGTATGTAGTCATGGCTAGTGAATTTTCATTGAAAGTTGTAACTCCAAATGATACATTTTATGATGGAGAAGTTGAAATGATAGTAGTTAGAACTACAAAGGGAGACAAAGGGGTATTGAAAGGTCATATACCATTTGTTTCAGGCATACCTGTAGGGACTTTGAAGATAAAAAAAGATGGAAATTTTAAAGAAGCAAAAATATCAGAAGGATTTGTTAATGTAGATCAAAATAAAACCGTTATATTGACAGAATCTGCTGAATGGATTTAATAACTTAATATAAAACATGAAAAGTCATTTTTACTAAAAATATTTTTGGTCAAAGTGACTTTTTTATGTTTTGGTGTTAATAAAATAATAACAAATAGAGTGTAAAGTATGCAGAAAATGTACTGATAATAAATTCACAAAATGTTTGAATTTACTGCAAAATTATGTTGTAATTAATAAGATAAAGAAAGTTTAGATAGATTATATAGAAGTGAAAAAATATTCATATAAGGAATCTATATAAAATTTTTATAAAATTTAAAAAATTTGCTTAGTTGTGTAGTATAATAAATAATATAATAGATTTACATAGGTTATTTATTATAAATAATTTTAAAAGTTACAATTTTATTATAATGATTATTAAATTGGGATAAGTAACATAAACTAAACAATAATAGGTATTATCAATAGTAAATTTATAAATTCATTATTAAATGGAAAGAGCTATTATAAATTTTCTGGAGGAAAAATGGATATATTTGATATTGGAGTAGATATAGTTGAAATTGACAGAATAAAAAAAGCTGTAGAAAAAAATAATCGGTTTTTAGAGAAAATGTTTACAGATAAAGAAATTAAATATTTTAATTCTAAAAATTTTAAGGCAGAAAGTATAGCTGGTAATTTTGCGGCTAAGGAAGCTATAAGTAAATCTATGGGTACAGGAATCAGAATGTTTAACTTTAAAGATATAGAGGTTCTCAGAAATGAAATGGGAAAACCAATAGTAAAAACTTATAATAATCTGGCAAAAATGTGCATAGATTATAATGTTTTAGAAATAAAAGTTTCAATATCACATTCAAAAGATTATGCTATAGCAAATGCGATAACTATAATTAAGGACTAAGGAGTGATTACACTATGATGGATAAAACAGCAAAAGAAATAATGACAACAGATGTAATAGTAGCAAAACAAGATGATAGTATAGCAGATGTAGCTAATATGCTAATTGCAGAGAAAATAGGAGGATTGCCAGTTGTAGATTCAGAAAATAAAGTTGTTGGAATAATTTCTGAGACAGACATTCTTAAAAAAGAAAAATATATAGAAGCACCTCTCTATATAAATTTATTACAAGGACTGATTTTTTTGGATGATTTAAAAAAGGTAGAAAAAGACATAAAGCAAGTAGCAGCGTATAAAGTCGGAGAACTGATGTCTAAAGACATAATAAAAGTTCATGAAGATGATAAGTTCGATGATGTGGCTAATATAATGATTAAAAAATCAATAAACAGAGTTCCTGTAGTAGATGATGACAATAAAATTAAAGGTATAATCTGTAGATATGATATAATAAAAGCTTTATATAATGAATAAACTGAAGTAGGAGGTGTGATGTGAGAAAAAAGTGGACTATAGTATGTATTATGTTCTTGGCACTGGTTATAATTGTAATAGGATGCCAAAAACGACAGTCCACAAAAGAAGAAGTATACAAAGACTTTCAAAAGCAGATTTCTGATATGAATTCTTACAGTTGTAAAGCTGAAGTAGAAGTAGTTGGAAATAAGAGCCCACACAATTATGTTTTAATTCATACTTATAAAAAAACTGATAACTATAAATTAGAAGTAATTTCCCCAAAACACTTAAAGGGAAAAAGTATAGAGTATCAAGGTGATAAAATATTAGTTAAAAATCCAAATATCAGTGATATAGTGGAATTGCCTAATACAGGAAAAAATAATCAATATCTTTTTATAGGAGACTTTATAAAAAATTATCTTCAAAACGAAGAGATGAAAATAAAGTTATCCAAAGGAAATTTGGTTTTAGAGACTTTTATTCCTGGGGATAATAAATATTTTAATAAGCAAGTATTATATGTAAATGCTGACACAAAGAACCCTGAAAAGATGGAAGTGTTAGATAATGAAGGAGTGCCAAGATTTACAGTAAAATACAGAGATTTTGAATACAGAAACTAAGGGGGACTAAAGAAATGCAAAAAATAACAGTGCCTACATGGGCAGAGATAAATCTAGATAACTTAAGATTTAACTTAAAAAATATTAAAAATTTATTAGAAGAAGATATTAAGGTTTGTGGAGTAATAAAAGCTGATGCATATGGACATGGTGCAGTAGAAGTTGCAAAATTATTACAAAAGGAAAAAGTAGATTATTTAGCAGTAGCAAGAACTGCTGAAGGAATTGAACTTAGACAAAATGGTATAACACTTCCTATTTTGAACTTAGGATATACTCCAGATGAAGCTTTTGAAGATTCTATAAAAAATAAAATAACTATGACCGTTTATTCTTTAGAAACAGCACAAAAGATAAACGAAATTGCAAAATCTTTAGGAGAAAAAGCCTGTGTTCACATTAAAATAGACTCAGGAATGACTAGAATAGGTTTCCAACCTAATGAAGAGTCAGTTCAGGATATAGTAAAATTAAATAAATTAGAATATATAAATTTAGAAGGTATGTTTACTCATTTTGCTACAGCTGATGAAGTAAGTAAAGAGTACACTTATAAACAAGCTAATAATTATAAATTTATGTCTGATAAGTTAGATGAAGCTGGTGTAGAAATAGCTATAAAGCATGTATCAAATAGTGCAGCTATTATGGATTGCCCTGATTTAAGATTAAATATGGTAAGAGCAGGAATAATATTATATGGTCATTATCCATCTGATGATGTATTTAAAGAAAGACTAGAACTAAAACCAGCCATGAAATTAAAATCAAAAATCGGACATATAAAACAAGTTGAACCAGGTATAGGAATAAGTTATGGACTAAAATATACAACTACTAGTATGGAAACAATAGCTACAATTCCAATAGGATATGCAGATGGATTTACTAGAATTCAAAAGAATCCAAAAGTTATTATTAAAGGAGAAGTATTTGATGTAGTTGGTAGAATTTGTATGGATCAAATAATGGTTAGAATTGACAAAGATGTAGACATAAAAGTTGGAGATGAGGTTATACTATTTGGAGAAGGTGAAGTTACAGCTGAACGTATAGCCAAAGACTTAGGAACTATAAACTATGAAGTGTTATGCATGATATCAAGAAGAGTTGACCGTGTTTATATGGAAAATAATGAGCTTGTACAAATAAACAGTTATTTGCTAAAATAAAACCATGATATTATAATCTGGGAGGCGATTTTGTGTACGATAAGAGTAAAGAAAAAATAGAAGTTACTTTACCAGACTCTCTGATTTCTGAAGTTGATAGTATTGTTCAGATGGAGAACAGTAACAGAGAAGATTTTGCAAAAGCTGCTTTTCAGTTCTATATAACTCAGAAAAAGAGAATTCATATTAAAGAATCTATGAAAACGGGTTATAGAGAAATGGGTCAAATTAATCTGTCATTAGCTGAACTAGGTATGACAGTTGACGAAGTATCTTCTGATGATAAAAATGAAGGGAAGATTGCCCAAGGTGAGTACTAATTGTGAAATAAAGCGTGGTGATTTATATTACGCTGATTTAAGTCCAGTTGTTGGTTCAGAACAGGGAGGAGTTAGGCCTGTTCTGATAATACAAAATGATGTAGGTAATAAATATAGTCCTACAGTTATAGTATCAGCTATAACATCTCAGATTAATAAAGCCAAATTACCTACTCATGTAGAGATAAGTTCCAATGAATATGGGCTTAATAAAGACTCAGTGATTCTTTTAGAACAAATCAGAACTATTGATAAAAAGAGGCTGAGGGAAAAAATTGGTTGTCTAGATGAAAATATGATGATAAAAGTAGATGATGGACTTCAAATAAGTTTAGGATTGTTTACTTTTTAAAGAGGGATTTGTCTTTTGTTAGACAATCCCTTTTTTCTTTAAAAATATTTCATAGAGTTTAATTTTAGTGCCTAAGCTAATAAAATCAAAAATAACGAAAAAAAATAGCATAAAAGTGATATAATAATATGGAATTGATATAAAAATTACAAACTCAAGGGAGGTAATTACATGAGAGACCATAAAGGATTAAATGAGATTGCGCGTATCATAAGAAGAGATATAGTTTCTATGATACATAGAGCCAAATCTGGACATCCAGGAGGGTCATTATCAGTAGTTGAAATACTTACTGCGTTATACTTTGATGAAATGAATGTGGATTCTTCAAATCCTAAAATGGAGGATAGAGATAGATTTGTATTATCAAAAGGACATGCTGCACCAGCATTATATGCAACATTGGCTGAAAAAGGTTATTTTGATAAGGAAGAATTAAATGGGCTGAGGAAAATAGGAAGAATGTTACAAGGCCATCCAGATATGAAAGGAACACCTGGTGTGGAGATATCTACAGGTTCCTTAGGTCAAGGTTTCTCGGCTGCATGTGGGATGGCTATGGCATCAAAATTAGATAATGCACCATGGAATGTGTACACTTTACTTGGTGATGGAGAAGTTCAAGAAGGTATTGTTTGGGAAGCTGCTATGAGTGCAGCACATTATAAACTTGATAATTTAATTGCTTTTTTAGACAATAATGGACTTCAGATAGATGGAAACATAGAAAGTGTAATGAACTTAGGTTCAATAGTTGATAAATTTAAGGCTTTTGGATGGAATGTAATTGAAATAGATGGTCATGATTTTGACCAAATATTTGCTGCTCTTGATATAGCTAAATCAACAGTTAAAAAGCCTACAATGATAGTTGCAAAGACTATAAAAGGTAAAGGAATATCTTTTATGGAAAATCAAGCAGGATGGCATGGGACAGCTCCAAATGATGCAGAACTAGAACAAGCCTTACTTGAATTAGGAGGTGCTGACAATGAATAAAATGGCAACAAGAGAAGCATATGGTAAAGCCTTGGTAAAATTAGGACAAATAAATGACAATGTTGTAGTATTAGATGCAGATTTATCAAAGTCTACAAAGACACATGATTTTTATGAAGCATTTCCAGATAGATTTTTTAATATGGGTATAGCCGAACAAAATCTAATAGGTGCTGCTTGTGGGTTATCAACTGCTGGAAAAATACCTTTTGCTAGTACTTTTGCTATGTTTGCTACAGGAAGAGCATTTGAGATTATAAGAAATTCAGTTTGTTATCCAAAATTAAATGTAAAAATTTGTGCTACTCATGCAGGACTTACTGTTGGAGAAGATGGAGCATCTCATGAAAGTGTAGAGGATATTGCAATAATGAGAGCTATACCAAATATGACAGTTCTTGTTCCAGCTGATGGAGTAGAGACGGAGAAGATGATTTTTGAAATAGCTAAATACAATGGACCTGTTTATGTTAGACTAGGAAGAAGTTCAGTTCCAGTTTTATTTGATGAGGATTATCACTTTGAAATAGGAAAAGGTGTAGTACTAAGAGATGGCAATGATGTCACGATTATAGCTTGTGGGATTATGGTGAATGATGCTATATTAGCACAAGAAAAATTGCAAGAAGAAGGTATTAGTGCTAGAGTCATAAATATGTCCACAATAAAACCTATAGATAAGGATTTAATATTAAAATCAGCAAAAGAAACTAATGCTATTGTAACTGTAGAAGAACATAGTATAATTGGAGGATTAGGTTCTGCTGTAAGTGAGACAGTTGGAGAATCTTATCCAACTATTGTAAAAAAAGTTGGGATTAAGGATTCTTTTGGAGAATCTGGTGCTCCAAACGAATTGTTAAAAAAATATGAATTAACTTGTGATGACATAGTAAAAGCTGTAAAAGAAGCTATTCTTGCAAAAAGAATGTAAGAAATATAAATTATGCATGTTTGTTAACAATATAATATGTGTAAAAGAGAGATATAAAGCATTATATGAATTTGTATCTCTCTTTTTTATACACTATATCAATTTATCAAAAACCTAACCAAATATTCAAATTTTTACAAAAATAGAGAAAATATTCAAATATATATTGACTATTCAGAAAAATATGACTAATATATAGTTTATAGGGAAATTAGTTTTATACATATAATAACTACTTAGATAAAAAGAATTTAAAGAATTGTATGAAGGGAGGTATACTGTATAAAAAATATGCTATAAGTTTTAAGTTATTATACAAAATACAAAAAGTTTTAAAACAGTTATCATGGATTTTATGTTAAAGGAAATTGTAAGTAGTTTATCGAAGTAATTAAGCAGATGAAAAAATTTCACGTGGGGAGGTAACTGAGATATGTCAGAAAAAGTAAATGTTAAAACGGTCATCAGTTTCGCAGGAGCTTATGTAGCAACAGTAATCGGTTCTGGATTTGCAACAGGACAAGAAATAATGCAATTCTTCACTTTTTATGGGTTTGCAGGTATTATTGGTGGGATAATTTCAATGGTATTATTCTCATGGATGGGTGCTTCAGTAATGTCAAAAGGTAAAGAACTTCAACTTAAGGAACCTATCAAAATTTATCGTGTTTATTGTGGTAAGTATTTAGGAATATTCTTTGAGTGGTTTGGACCTTTATTCTTATTTGGTGTTTTCGTAGTAATGATTTCAGGAGCAGGAGCAACTTTAACTGAATACTATGGATTAAATCCATTTGTAGGTAGAATAGGTATGGCAGTAGTAGCATTATTAACTGTTTCATTAGGTCTTGATAAATTATCAAAGATACTAGGTGGAATAGGACCTATAATAATAATCTTTACACTTTTAGTTGGAGCTATAAGTTTGAGCAGTAATATAGGTAACTTATCTCAAGCAGGAGAGATTCTTAGTACTGTAGAGGTAACTAAGCCAGTTCCAAACGCATACCTATCTGGTGTAATATATACTACTTATAATACAATCGTTGTCATGGCGTTCTTAACAGGATTAGGAGCAAGTGCTGCTAATAAAAAAGAAGCTGTTTGTGGTGGTATACTAGGTGGTGTAGCACTTATGGCAGCAGCTATAATGATGAACTTAGCAATGCTTTCTGATATAGGGAACTTATATTCAAAAGCAATACCTTCATTATTCTTAGCTGATAAGATTTCACCAATAGTTGGAGTTTTATTCTCAGTAGTTCTTATATTAGGAATATATACAACAGCTGTACCTTTATTATGGTCAGTAACTAATAGATTTGTAGATGATAATCATCCTAAATTCAAATTAATAACATTAATAACAGCTATATTAGGTCTTATAGGTGGATTCTTACCATTTGATAAGCTGGTTGGTATCTTATATCCATATACCGGATATATGGGCGTCATAATACTGGTTTGTGTTCTTTATAGACAGATTACAAAAACATCTGGCTATCAAGAAGGAGTTAATGGTAAATAAGTAATTTGGAATTGTAAAATAAAGAGTTATATAAAAACAATTTAATTGTTTTTATATAACTCTTTTTTATTTTATAATTTATTTGTCATAAAATCCCTTTTTTAATTGTTTTATACTTGAAGACAATTGTTAATAAACATTTTATTATTGATGATTTAAAGTCTAAGACAAAATTATAAATCATATATTTAAATAGATGGGAGGAGTGATAAAATTGAATGTAAAGTTTAATATTAAAGGTATAATTTATGGAGTCATAGCTCTTATATTTGTGATAGGAGGATTTATATTCATACCAAGTATGTTTATAGAAAAAACTAAACCAATAGATTATACAGTATTGCAAAGGAATTCAATACCAGAAAAGATACTTGATGTTATGGACAAATACACGAATGAAGAAAGGGCATTAGCAGCTAAAATTGATAATAAAATATACATCATAGTAACTAGGGGAAATAATAAATATGGTATTGAGATGGATAACATAGAAAGTGTAAGTGAAGAAGGAAAAGAAGTTTTGAGAGTTAAGATAAAGTATAAGGATAAGGAGGATTCTCTTCCATACATAGTGGTTGAAACAAATATGAGTGAACTTCCAGATAGAATAGAATTAAATTCTACTAAATAAAAATATATTTGTAATTAGATAACTATTTATTTGTATAGTAAAATAAAGTCATGGTTTTTATTAATGTAAATAAATCATTTCGAGGCTTTATTGATGTAAAAGCCATGACTTAAAATATTCATTGAATGAGATAAAAATTAAATATTAAACAGAGTGTTATATTAATAGTATTGAGAGTGTTAATTATTTGGTGTAAGAATTCTAGTCTCAGTAACTATATAGTTTAATTGAGCATCATGAGTTTCTTTTGGAATAGAATCGAATACCTGAAAGTCAAATGCTATTCCTATAGTTATTGCGTCTTTTCTTAAGTTCTCTAAAAATCTATCATAAAATCCTCCGCCATATCCCAATCTATAGCAATGTATGTCATATGCAACAGCTGGAACAATTACAACATCTAAAGCTTTAATATCAATTTTAGGCGATTTTTCGTTAGGTTCTCTTATTCCATATGCACCAATTTTTAGTCCATTATCTAAATCTGTTATTTGAGTAGGAATTAATGTATGATTTTCTTTTATTGTAATAGGACTTGAGACTATTTTCTTTAGAGATAAAAGTTTTTTGATTAAATTACCTGTGTTAACTTCGTTATTAAAATCTAGATAAAGCATTATGTTAGTTGCGTTTCTTATATCCTCCATTTGAAGTAATTTTTCTGTTATCAAATTTGAATTATTTAGTATAAAATCAGCACCTTTATTTTTTCTATGCTCAATAACTTTTTTCCTAAATTCTTTTTTCATAAAATATTCCTCCCTTAATATGTTATAATGTGAACAGAATTTATATTCTAATATAAATTTTAGTATAGTTTATTGTAATAAGGCAATATATTTGGGTAAATGTAATAAAAATAACAGCTAGTCATATAATATATAATAGTTTATGTAAAAGGAGATGTATCTTGTGATTTCAAAAAAGAAAGCTATTTTTTTAGGGGTGATTTTAGTAATTATAACAGCTATGGCCACATCGGCATTTCAGCTTACATTAGGGAACAAAGTTGTAATATCAAAAGAACTCTATGAAGGCTATAAAAAATATGATAAGTTGTTAGGATTAGAATCTATTATAAAACAAGATTTTTATAAAAAAGTCTCTGATAAAGATTTAGTGGATGGAGCATCAAAGGGGTTATTCCTAGGAACAAATGATAAATATTCTGGTTATTACACTAAAGATGAAATGAAAAAGCTAATAGAAGATAGTGAGGGCTCTTATGTTGGTGTAGGGATGTATATAGGAGCATCAAAAGATGGAGGTCTTGTAGTAGTTCCTATGAAAGATTCTCCAGCAGAAAAAGCAGGAGTAAAAGCAGGAGATAAATTAATAAAAGTCAATGGAAAATCTGTATCATATAAAAATTCAGATGAAGCTGTAAGTATGATGAAAGGTAAAAAAGGCAAAAAAGTAAAGCTAGTAGTATTGAGAGAAGATAAACAACTAAGCTTTGAGCTAAAAACAGAACAGATAGTTGAGAAAAGTATAGAAAGTAAAGTAATTGATAATGATTTAGGATATATAGAAATTACCCAGTTTATATCAAGTACATATACTGATTTTGACAAAGCTTTAAAAGGGTTGAAAGAAAAGAATATTGAGGGATTAGTAATAGACCTTAGAAACAATCCTGGAGGAATGTTGGATATATGTAAAGAAGTTGCTGATGAATTAATTGGTGAAGGAACTATAGTATATACTAAAGACAATAAAGGTAATACAGAATACTTAAAATCTGATAAAGAAAAATTGGGACTTCCAATAGTAGTTTTAACTAATGGAGAAAGCGCCTCTGCTGCTGAGATATTAACAGCTGCAATTGTTGATAATAAAGAAGGTATTTCTGTAGGTACTACGACTTATGGTAAAGGGCTGGTACAGTCAGTTGTAAGATTGAAAGATGGAACAGGATACAAGCTAACTACTGCTCAATACTTTACACCTAATGGAGATTATATCAATGAAAAAGGGATAAAACCTACCATTGAAGAAAAAGATGAGAAAAAGCAACTGGATGTAGCAACTGAATGGCTTAGAGAGCAGGTTAATAAATAGAATTTAAAGTTTGTAGATATAAAAATATTACTGGAAATTTATCATTCCAGTAATATTTTTTTGATTTAAGAAATATTAATATTAATAACACTATTTTCTAATACTATACATACTCTTATTTAAAAGTACTCTCATTTCAGTAATATAGAAACTTATTTGTTTTATACTGATTATAAGAATATTTAAGGTATTTTCTATTTTGAATTACATTAATATTTTGTAAAAACACATACATGTAAATTAACTTTTTTATCTAATGTATGTCTATACTATAAGAAGTTGTAAAAATTTTTCCTTTACCTAATTTGTTTATAAATTTCTTATCTTTATAAATTTTATTAGAATGTATACTATCAGCGAGACCATACCATGGTTCTATACATAAAAATGGAGCAGTAGAATTAGACTCACTATAATAAGGAGTCCAAATACCAACTAGAGGGAAATCTAACATAGATAGAGTTATATATTTGCTACCATCATTATTACATATAGATACTTCATCTATATTGGTGTATATCAAGGCATCATTCTTGAACAATTCTGGATTTAACTGTAAGTTTTTTAAATCACCAATAAATGTTATATCATCAGTAAAAGAACCATTTAAATTGATTTTTTCTACATCATTTCTTCTTTTAAATTCAAGGTGATATTTAGAAAAACCATTTTGTTCAAAAAAAGGAATATTAAATGCAGGATGTCCACCTATAGAAAAGAATATATCTTTAGAGTCAGTATTTTTTACAATCCATTCTATATTTATGCTATTGTCATTTAATGTATAATTTATAAGCAGTTCAAAAGAGTAGGGATATTTTTTTAGAGTAGATTCGTTGGATTTTAAACTATAAGATATGAATGTATCACTTTTATTTGTAATTTCAAAATCCATATCTCTAGCAAATCCATGTTGAGTCATATTGTATAAATTTTCTTCTATTATGGTTTCATTATCAAGCAGTTTACCAACTATAGGGAATAATATAGGTGATTGTCTACCCCAATGCTTTTTATTACCATCCCAAAGAATATTTCTGTTATGTTTTTTAGAAAATATCCTAGTAAGCTCAGCACCAGAGCTACTTGATTCAATAATTAAGTTTTCATTTTGTAATATATTCATTTAAAATCTCCTTTATTATACTTTGTTAGTATATTATACTATAAAGTATAATGAGTTTTAAATTGTATTTGATATTATATTTGAAAGGTAGATTTTAGTGTATTTTGAAAATTTTGTTTTGAAAATTTGGGATTATTTAAGAAATTTTGTATTATAAATAGAAGGAAATAGATAAATTGTATAGAATTAAATATATTAAGATAAGTTAATAATGTTAAATGGGAAGTGAGTTTATGGAAAAACCAAATACAAAAGTTGTTAACTTTCAAGAGTATAAAGACAGAAAAAAACAAAGAGAAGTAAACCGAGACGAACTTTTAAAGCTTATTAAAAAAATTGTGACTTCAAAATAGGGAGTTGTTAAACTCCCTATTTTAATGGGTTCCCAAAGAATTAAGACATTCTAAGTCCATCTATATAATCTTTAAATTGTGAAAAATCTGATTCACTACTTAACTCTACAGTTTCTGTACCTTCCGTATAAAAATTCTTAAGATAGATAGTATAATTATTATCAACACAATTATGATAAATACATCTATATCCATCTTCATATAAATTTTTTAATTTAGAAAAATCATCCACAATATCAACTCCTTAAAGTTCTTTTAATTATATTTTTACAAAAAGTATGTGATTGTATGCAAATTAGAAATGTAAAATAAAGGAAATTAAGATAAAATGTAGAATAATCTCTATATGTATGTAAAAATAAAAAGAAAAAGTTGAAATTTTTAGAAAATAAGAGTATCTTTTATCTAAAAAGATAATTAAAAAATAATATTGGGAGGATAGAAAATGAGTTTATTAGAAAGTATATCAAGGAATATATATTCTCTAGATAAGTCTTCTATTGAAAAAGCAAAACAGAGGTTGGACAGGCTTATACATCCAACTGGAAGTTTAGGAAAGATAGAAGATATTTGCATGCAATTAGCAGGGATATTTGGTAATGAAAATTTTGATACAACTAAAAAAGTTATAATTGCTTTTGCTGGAGACCATGGAGTATATGAAGAAGGAGTTGCACCTGACCCTCAAGACATAACAAAGTTACAATTTCCAAATTTCTCAAAAGGGCTATGTGGAGTTGGGGTAATAAGTAAATTTGTAGGAGCAGATGTTGTAGCTGTAGATGTAGGAATAAATTGTGATGAAAAATTAGATGGAGTATTAGATTATAAGATAAGAAAAGGTACTTCAAATATGGCAAAGGGACCAGCCATGAGTAAACAAGAGGCTATAAGATGCTTAGAAATAGGAATTGAAATAGCAGAGCAATGTATAGAAAGAGATTATAAAGTAATTGGTATTGGAGAGATGGGAATAGCAAATACTACTCCAAGTACTGCAATAATATCTGTAATCTCAGGATGTGACCCATCAGAAGTGACAGGAATAGGTGCAGGTCTTAAAAAAGAAAGATTAAAACATAAAGCTGATGTAATTAGAAAAGCTATTGAAATTAACAATCCAAATCCAACTGATGGTGTAGATATTTTATCTAAAGTAGGTGGATTTGAAATAGGTTCAATGGCAGGTGTTATATTAGGATGTAGTGCTAATAGAATCCCAGTTGTTATAGATGGGTTTATTTCTTATGCTGCTGCTTTAATTGCTTATAAAATAAATCCAAAAACTAGAGAATATATGATAGCATCACATTTATCAGCAGAATCAGGAACTAAAAGAGCATTAGATATATTGAAATTAGACCCTATACTAAATATGGATATGAGATTAGGTGAAGGAAGTGGAGCTGCTTTGGCATTCAATATAGTGGAAGCTTCAAATTATACTTACAAAAATATGGCGACTTTTGATGAGATAGATATGGGTCGATAAAAAATTTAATATATTTAGGAGTGTTTTGATGAGTCAAATTATTCTGGTAACAGGAGGAGCTAGGTCAGGAAAGAGTAATTTTGCAGAAAAATTGTGTTTAGATAGGAATAATAATACAGCCTACATAGCGACATCTATTCCATTTGATGATGAGATGAAAGATAGAGTAAGAAAGCATCAAGAGAGTAGACCTAAAAGTTGGAAGACATATGAAATATATGAAGATATATATTCTATAATTAAAAATATATGTGGAGAACATGAGACTGTTATACTAGACTGTGTCACACTATTAGTAAATAATTTAATGTTTTCACATAATTTAAACATAGAAGAATCTACTCAAGAAGAAATAAATAAATTGGAAGAGTACATAAAAGAGCAAATTAGTAAACTGATTAAAGAAATAGAAAAAACAAATCTATATTTTGTATTTGTGACAAATGAATTAGGTATGGGAATTGTTCCTGGAAATAAACTTAGTAGAATATATACTGATATTGTAGGTCGTATAAATCAATATATAGCATCAAAAAGCAATGAAGTTTATTTTGTAGTTAGTGGAATACCTATGAAAATAAAGGAGTAGTATGTGACTATGAAAAGATTTATTTTGATACTACAGTTTTTGACAAGGATACCTATAAAATTAGATGTAGGATTTGATGATGAATTTTACAAATCCATAGTATATTTCCCACTTGTAGGTCTTGTTATTGGTATATTAACTTATTTAATAGGATGGGTTTCTATACTTTTGTTTCAGCCATTTATATGTGCGATTATAATAACACTTGCTGGTGTTTTGATTACTGGGGGGCTTCATATAGATGGATTAGGGGATACATTTGATGCAATATACAGTTATAGAGACAAAGAGAAAATGCTTGAAATAATGAAAGACTCTCGATTAGGTACAAATTCGCTTTTAGCAATTATGTTTGTACTTTTATTAAAGATTGGATTTGTATATAGTATTATAAGCAATAATTCACTATGGGTTATAATATTCATGCCAATGATTGCAAGGTTAGGAGTAATGTTATTGACATATAAAACGGTAACACCAAGAGCAAAAGGAATGGGGAATTTATTTATAGGAAAATTGACTACAAGTATGTTAATAACAGCTATAATATATACATTATTGATAGTTAGTATTATTGCTAAATTAATATTTTTAGTGCCTAATATAGTATTGATTAAAGTATTATGCTCAGCTATAGCAGTTTTTATATTTATAACATTGTTTAAAAATCATATTTATAAAAAAATTGATGGAGTAACAGGAGATATATTAGGTTGTGGAATAGAACTTTCAGAACTTGTATATTTGATTTATATATATTTGTTAATTTTTATGTTTATTTAAAACTAAAAAGTGGTGATAATGTGATAAGATTAATATTAATAAGACATGCATTGACAATTGATAATGAAAAAGGAAGATTATCAGGTCATATAAATAGTTATATAAGTGAAGAAGGTAAATTGCAAATAAATAAAATTACAAAATATATGAGTAGTGAAAGTATAGATAAGATTTATACAACTCCATCTTCACGTACTAAAGATACAGTAGAGAAAATATCAAAGCTGAAATCAATAGAAATAGAAGAAAGAGAAAATCTAAGAGAAATTAGCTTTGGAGACTTTGAAGGAATAACTTTTGAAGAAATAAAAGTTAAGCATCCAAAAGAATTTGAAAAAATGATAGAAGAAGGTAGCAATTATAGATACCCAAATGGAGAAAGTTTGATAGATTCATATGAAAGAGTAGCAAAAGAGATTGACAATATAATTTTAGAAAATGATGACTATTTAAATAGAAAAGCAATACTTATATGTTCTCATGCAGGTACAATAAGAAACATAATAACACATTTGATTTCTGGTAGTTATAAATATCATTGGAACTTTAAAATTGATAATGCATCTATTACAATTTTGGAAGTTGATAATGGATTTACTGTAATAAATAAAATGAATTTTACTGATTTTATATAAATTAAACATTAAACGATATGTGCTTATAAACTTACTAACAAAAATAGAATATTAGATTAAAATTAGGTTCTCAATTAGATGTAAAAAGGGAAAAAGGTTAGATGCCTTTGCAGCCCCCGCTACTGTGAAACCAACGAAACTATAAATACCACTGTCAATTTGATGGGAAGGTTATAGGAGTAGGATGAAGTTAAGCCAGGATACCTGCCTAATTTAATTTAAAACATGAGGTCTTCGGGGTGAAAGATTTTTAATTGATATATATATAAAAGTCCTAGCTTTAGAAGCATTAGGACTTTTTTTATTTTATTTGTAGGTAAAATTTAACTTTAAGGAGGGGGAGAAAGTGGGTAAAAAAGTAATGTTACAGGGAACTGCATCAAATGTAGGTAAGAGCATTTTATCGGCAGGATTGTGTAGAATATTTAAACAAGATGGTCATACTGTTGCTCCTTTTAAGTCACAAAATATGGCTTTAAATTCTTTTATAACTAAAGAAGGATTGGAAATGGGGAGAGCACAAGTATTTCAAGCAGAAGCGTCAAAAATAGAGCCAATAGCAGATATGAATCCAGTCTTATTAAAACCTTCTGGAAATCATAAAAGTCAAGTGATTGTAAGGGGAAAAGTTGTAGGAGAAATGCATTCATCTGAATATCATGATTATAAGCTAGAATTGGTAGATGTATTAAAGGAAACCTTTAATAATTTAAGTTCAATGTATGACATTGTGGTTATGGAAGGTGCAGGGAGTACTGCAGAGATAAATTTAAAAGATAGAGATATATCTAATATGGGTATGGCAAAAATAGCAGATGCACCAGTAATAATAGTTGGGGATATTGATAGAGGAGGAGTATTTGCATCATTAGCAGGTACAATGCTTTTATTAGATGATGATGAGAGAAAAAGAGTCAAAGGAGTAATAATCAATAAATTTAGAGGGAAAAAGGAACTCCTACAAGATGGTTTAAAGATGCTTGAAGATATTATAAAAGTACCAGTTTTAGGTGTGGTTCCTTATATGGATATAAAAATAGAAGATGAAGATAGTGTAACAACTAGATTTAAGAAAAAAATGGATAAAAATGATATACATATAGAAATAATTAGAACTCCACATATGTCAAATTTTACAGATTTTAATATATTTGAAACACAAGAAGATGTAAGCCTTAGATATGTAGACTATGGAGAAGCTATAGGAAATCCAGATATATTGATAATACCTGGAACTAAAAGTACTATAGATGATTTAAAGTACATAAGAGAAAGTGGTCTTGAGTCACAAATTAAAAATTTACATAGTCAGGGTAAATTGATATTTGGAATATGTGGTGGGTATCAAATGCTAGGTAAAAAATTAAAAGACCCTTATCATGTTGAAAGTGAAATTGAAGAAGTAGATGGCATTGGTCTTTTAGATACAGAAACAATATTTGAAGAGGAAAAGACTACAACTCAAGTAGAAGCCACCATTATTGAATGTACTGGCGAATATATGAACAACCTTAAAGGTAAGAAAGTAAAAGGCTATGAAATACATATGGGAATTACAAATCGCAGTAA
The DNA here is from genome assembly GCF_020658465.1 of Clostridioides sp. ES-S-0049-02. Taxonomy (NCBI): domain Bacteria; kingdom Bacillati; phylum Bacillota; class Clostridia; order Peptostreptococcales; family Peptostreptococcaceae; genus Clostridioides; species Clostridioides sp. ES-S-0049-02. Next base: position 16,879 of record NZ_JACVWG010000010.1, on the reverse strand, counting down.
TAAAGTAAGTAGCTTAGACTTAATAACAAAAAAACTAGATAAAGAAGTCAATTATACTGAAGGAAGTGTAAATAAAGAAGGTAATGTAATTGGTACTTATCTTCATGGAATATTTGATGAAATAGATTTTACAAGAGCAATTTTAAATAATATAAGAAAGAAAAAGGGATTAAAAGAATTAGAAAGTACTGTAAGTTCTTTTGATGAGTTTAAAGATAAAGAGTATGATAAATTGGCAGATTTCTTGAGAGAACATTTAGATATAGAGCAGATATATGAAATTATGAAATAAGAATGACTTTATATTTATACTTTAGGTAGGAGGTGTATTATGAAAAAGATTCTGATTGCAGGTACTAGCAGTGGAGTTGGGAAGACTACAATATCATTAGGCATAATGCAGGCTTTAGTTAAGAGAAATATGAAAGTACAGCCGTATAAAGTAGGGCCAGACTATATAGACCCTTCATATCACACATTTATAACTGGAAGACATTCTAGGAATTTGGATTCTTATATGTTAGATGATGAAAAGATAAAGCATATAGTAAATAAATCTTCAAAGGATGCAGATATTTCAGTAGTAGAAGGAGTTATGGGATTATATGATGGTTTTGGGATAGATTTAGATAATTGCACAAGTTCACATACTTCTAAGGTATTAAAAGCCCCAGTTATACTAGTTATAAATGGAAAATCTATGGCTGCATCTAGTGCTGCTATGGTACTAGGATATAAGGAACTAGATAAAGCTGTGGATATAAAAGGTGTTATAGTAAATAATGTAAAAACTAAGAGCCATTATCAAATAATTAAGAGTTCTATAGAGAAATATTGTAATATCGAAGTGTTAGGATACTTTCCTCCAAATAATAAATTTTCATTAGAATCCAGACATCTAGGTCTAGTTCCTAGTGTTGAGATGAAATCTTTAAGAGAAAAGTTTTATACTTTAGCTGATGAGATTGAAAACTACATAAATATTGATAGAATAATCAAAATCTCAGAAAGTGATGAATTTGAGAGTAGTTTTGATTTTCAAAATCTAATAGAAAATAATAAGATAAAAGAGCATGTTAAGGATAAATCAATAGCCATAGCATATGATAAAGCCTTCAATTTTTATTATAGGGAAAACATAGAACTTTTAGAAGAACTTGGATTAGAAGTAAACTATTTTAGTCCTCTTGAAGATACATCAGTGCCAAATTCAGACTATATTTATATTGGAGGCGGTTTTCCAGAGATATTTGGGAAAGAACTAGAAGCAAATGAATCAATGAGAGCCTCTATACTAGAAGCACATAATAATAATATTCCTATTTATGCAGAATGTGGTGGATTAATGTACTTAGGTGAGAAGTTACTTAATCAAGAGGAACAAGAATTTAATATGGTTGGCATATTTAATGGAACTAGTAAGATGACACCTTCTCTAAAGAGGTTTGGATATTGCCTTGGTATAGCTAAAGAAAATACAATTTTATCTAAAACAGGTGAAATTATTAAAGGGCATGAGTTTCATCATTCAATATTTGAAAGTGATGAGAAATGTGCATATTCAATGAAAAAAGAAAGAGAAGGAAATTTAATAGAAGAATGGGATGGAGGTTATAGCAAAGGAAATACACTGGCAACATACCTTCATACACATTTTTATAATAACTTAAATTGCATAGAAAATTTTTTGGAAAAGGGAAATGAGTAAATGAATATTTTATCTATTTATATAGGGTATATAACAGATTTAATTGTAGGAGACCCATATTCTTTCCCTCATCCAGTAAGGTTTATTGGAAAACTTATAAATCTTATCCAAGGGATAATAAGGAAGGCCTCTAAAAATGAAAAACAGTTAAAAATTGGTGGCTTTATATTATGGTTTGTAACTGTTGGAATAACTTACTTAGCAACTTATGTTATAGTGAAGCTATGTAGTTTTAATGTATTATTAAGCACTGTAGTAAATGGGTTTATAATTTATACGACATTAGCAACAAAGTGTTTAAAAGATGAAGCTGTAAAAATTTATGATGTATTAAAGACTGGAGACATAGAGAAATCTAGAATTCAATTATCTTATATAGTGGGTAGAGATACAACTAATTTAAGTGAACCTGAAATAATAAGAGCAACTGTGGAAACTGTGGCAGAAAATACTGTAGATGGTATAATTGCACCTATGCTTTATGCATTTATTGGGGGAGCACCACTTGCTATGGCATATAAAGCCATAAACACTCTTGATTCAACTGTCGGATATAAGAATGAAAAATACAAAGATATTGGTTTTGCTTCTGCTAAAATTGATGATATAGCTAATTATATACCAGCAAGAATATCTGTTATTCTTATGACAGTAGGGAGCTTTTTTCTTGGTTATAACTATAAGAATTGTTTTAAAATTTCTATTAGAGATAGAAAAAATCATAAAAGTCCAAATTGTGCTTTTTCAGAAGGTGCAGTATCAGGAGCCTTAGGAATTCAACTAGGAGGAACCAATGTTTATTTTGGGAAAAAAGTAGATAAGCCAACGATAGGAGATAAAATTAGAGAGATAGATATAGAAGATATAATTAAAACAAATAAAATTATGTATGCTTCTTCATTGACCTCTATATTAGTATTTACGCTGGTATCTGTGGTATGTAGGATGATTTTAATTATATAAATTAATTGTGTATTGATTTAAGGGGGATGTAGATGAAGGATTTGGGGCATGGTGCTAATGTAGACGAAATGGCAAAATTGTATGGGAAAGACCCAAAAGAAATAATAGACTTTAGTTCAAATATAAATCCAAAAGTTTTACCAAATTTAGAAAAATATATTTTAAGAGGGTTAGATGAGTGTAGGAATTATCCAGATATAAATTATACAAACTTGAGAAAAAATATATCAAAATATATAAATATAAATTCAAACTTTATAATACCTGGAAATGGAGCAACAGAAATAATTTATTTGCTTATGAAGAGTATTAAAAAAAGATTGGCTATAATAAACCCCACTTTTTCAGAGTATAGAAGAAGTGCCAAACTAAATAATATAGATATTATAGATTTAGAATTAGATTCAAATAATAATTTTAAACTTGATATAGATATAGTAAAAAATAACATTGAAAAATTTGATTGTTTATTTATATGTAATCCAAATAATCCTAGTGGGAATGTTCAAGATTTAAAGGAACTTGTTTGTTTATTAAATGAAAACAATAAGATGCTAATAATTGATGAAACTTTTATGGAATTTATCGAAAATGAAAATGAATATAGTTTAGTTAAATATATAGAGTCAAATAAAAATATATTTATAATTAAAGCTGTGACTAAATTTTTTGGAATGCCTGGTTTAAGATTAGGGTATGGCCTTACAAGTAATAGCAACATTATGGATAAAATTTATGAGTATAAAGAACCATGGACTATAAATTCTTTTGCTGATGTGCTATCCAATTTTGTTTTTGAAGATAAAGATTATATTAGAAATAGTAAAGAGTACTACATAAAAGAAAGAAAATACATGTTACAAGAGTTAAAAAACATAAGAAATATAAAAGTTTATGATACAGATGCTAATTTTATCCTAATAAAAGTTTATAAAAAGACAGCTGATGAGTTAAAAAAAGATTTGTTTAAGCACGGAAATATATTGGTTAGAGATGCGTCTAACTTTATAGGATTGGACGACAGTTTTATAAGGATAGCTATAAAATCTCATGAAGATAATAAAATTCTTATAGAAAATATAAAAAATTTATTAGGTGATTAAAATGAAATCTTATGGAATATGTCCAGCATCATGTGGAGAGTTTGTTCAAGGGATAATAGATGATGAAGAATATCTATGTTCATATGCTATAAATATGTACTCTAAGGTATGTATTGAAGAGAAATTAAAAGATATAAATTTAGGTAGACATAAATCAAGAATAGCTATAGAAAAGGTATTTGAAAAATTTAATTTGCCTAAAAAAGATACCAAAAACATTTCTTTAAATATAAACAGCAAAATACCTGTTGGAAAAGGGATGGCAAGTTCGACAGCTGATATAGGGGCTACTATAAAAGCAACATTATCGTTAATAGATAAAGATTTAAATAGTGAAGAAATATCGAAATTGGCAGCAGAAATAGAACCAACAGACTCTATATTTATAAATAAAAATAGTATATTTAATCCCTTAAATGGTACTGTTATAAAATACTTGGGAAATATAACTAATGCAAAAGTTATAATTCTTGAACCTAATAAAGTATTAGATACGATGAAAATTAGAATGAGGAAAGATTATAGTAAGCTAAAAATCGAAAATAAGGAAATTATAAAAAAGTCATTTGCTCTTTTAGAAGAAGGTCTGAAGAAAGATGATTTATCCTTAGTTGGAGAGGCTTGTACATTAAGTAGTTTAGCAAACGAAAATATAGAAAAAAAAGAATACTTAAATGAAATAATAAAAATATCTAAGCTATATGGAGCCTATGGAGTAAATATTGCCCATAGTGGTACAGTAATAGGGATTTTAATTGATAAGCTTATGAATGATAAGAAATTAATAGATGTATTATGTGAGTCTAATATAAATTCTGTTTATAATAAAATCTATACCTTGGATATAATAGATGGTGGAATTAAGGGGGAAGTAGAATGGAATACATAAAGAATCCTATGAAAATAGAAGAGAGAAGTTTTGAATTAATACAAGGAATAATAGATGAAATCAGACCAGATTATAAATTTAAAAATGAGATTGAAGAAAAAATAATAAAAAGAGCTATACATACTACTGCTGATTTTGATTACTTGGATATATTAAAAATATCAGAAAAGGCAGTTGATAGTATAATAGATGCGCTAAAAAATAATGCAAGTATTTATACAGATACAAATATGGCTCTGAGTGGAATAAATAAGAAGAAGTTGGAAGCATTGGGATGCAAATATAAATGTTTAGTAGCGAATGATGAAACTGCAAAAGTAGCTAAAGAAAAAGGTATTACCCGCTCTATGGCAGCTGTAGAAATTGCATCAAAAGAAGAAGGAAGAAAGATATTTGTACTTGGGAATGCACCAACAGCTTTATATAAAGTTATGGAAATGAAATCAGAAGGGAAATTGGATGTAGATGCAGTTATAGGAGTTCCTGTAGGTTTTGTAGGAGCACAGGAGTCAAAAGATGAAGTTGAAAAGACAGATATACCATATATAATTTCTAAAGGTAGAAAAGGTGGTAGTAATTTAGCAGCAGCAATAGTGAATGCTATCTTATATGCCATGTAGGTATCTATATGGAAGAATATGTATATATAGATGGGAAAAAGTATAGAAGAGGATATACTACAGGTTCTTGTGCTACAGGTGCATCTAAGGCTGCTGTGTATATGATGATTACAAAAAATAAAATTGATACAATAAACATAGATACTCCTAAGGGAATACCACTATCATTAAATATTGATAATGTAAACATTTCTGATGACTTTGTGGAATGTTCTGTAAAAAAAGATGGTGGAGATGATATAGATGCAACACATACTATGGATATCTATGCAAGAGCTGAAATTATATCTAAAACTGATGATAGCAATAGTTATCTTACCTTAGAAAATATTGATAACATAAATATCAGTGAAGAATGTCAAAGTGAACTCTATAAATTTATTAGGGTCTATGGTGGAACTGGTATTGGAGTAGTAACTAAAAAAGGATTAAGTGTAGGTGTTGGTAAACCTGCCATAAATCCAACTCCATTAAGAATGATAAATCAAGAAATAATAAAGCTTATAGAAAGTGATTTTGAATCTATGCTTGGGCATGATAAAGTTTTAAAAATAACAATCTTTGCTCCACAAGGAGAAAAAATCGCAAAAAAAACATTTAATCCAAGGTTAGGAATAGTTGGAGGAATATCTATAATAGGAACAACTGGGATAGTTGAGCCAATGAGCGATGAGGGCTGGAAAAAATCTTTATCTATAGAACTCCAAATGAAAAAAGAACAAGGTTTAGACAAGATAATATTAGTTCCAGGAAATCATGGAGAACAATTTATAAGAGAGAAACTGAACTTAGATATTAAGTATGTAGTAAGAACCAGTAATTTTATTGGTTATATGATTAAAGAGGCTCAAAGAATAGGATATAAAAAAATATTGATGGCTGGGCATATAGGTAAATTTATAAAAGTATCAGCTGGGATTTTTAATACTCATAGTAAAGTAGCAGATGCTAGAAGTGAGATATTAGTGGCAAATCTAGCTTTAATGGGAGCTACACATGAATTTTTACATAAAATAAATCAGTGTTTAACTGCTGAAGAAGCTGTAGAGTTAATAAATAATAGCGAATATAAACAGGTTTATAATATATTGAGTAATAAATGTAGAGATAGAGTAAAGCAATATTTAAATGAAGATGTAGATGATATTGATGTAGAAGTAGTAATTTTTTCAATGGATAAGTCTTTGCTAGGAAAATCAGATAATACAGATGATTTATTGGAGGTTTTTATATGATAAATATAATAGGTTTAGGGCCTGGTAACTTAGACTATATAACAAAAAAAGGTGAAAATTTAATTTCTACTTCAGATGTATTAATTGGTGGCAGAAGGAATTTAGAATCTGTAAAAAACTTTGAAGGAGAAAAAATAATATTAGATTCTAATTTAAGAGAAATTGTAGAGTATATAAATAACAATAGTGAAAAGCAAATATCAATAATAGCTTCAGGTGACCCACTGATATATGGTATAGGTAAGTATTTATCTAAAAATATTGATAATAAGATGTTAAATATGGTTTCTGGAATTAGTTCTTTACAATATATATTTTCAAGGATATATGTTGATATGAATGATTTATATATTACCAGTAGCCATGGTAAAATACCAGATTTCGATTATATACTATCACATAAAAAAGTATGTATGGTTACAGATTCTAAGATAGGACCAAAGCAAATAAGTAAAGAAATAATAGATAGGAATTTAAATAAAATTATTGTTGTAGGTGAGAATTTATCATATGACAATGAAAAAATAACAATAGCAAAGCCAGATGAAATAATAAGAATGGACAATTTCGGAATGAATGTTGTGGTGATTTTAGATGAGGAATAGTGAATTTATAACAGGTAAGGTTCCAATTACTAAAGAAGAAGTTAGAGCAATATCAATAAGCAAACTAGATTTAGTAAATGCTGAGAGTTTTATAGATATAGGTGCTGGTACAGGAAGTGTAAGCATTGAAGCTGCATATAACTATCCCAACCTAGAGGTTATATCTATAGAGAAAAATGATGCTGCTGTAGAACTTATAGAAAAAAATATTAAAAAGTTTAATTTGAAAAATGTAGAAGTAATAAAAGGTTATGCACCGATAAACATAAGCTTAAATACTAAAGTTGATTCTATTTTTCTTGGGGGTACTGGAAATAACTTAGAAGAAATAATAGCATGGTCTAAAAAAACTTTAATTACAGGAGGAAGACTTGTAGCTAATTTTATAATCATAGAAACATTTAACCAAACTCTAAAGTTACTTAGAAAATATGGGTTTAAAGAAATAGATGTATGTGTTTTAAATGTTTCTAAACTAGAGAAACTGGGAAAAGGTGAATATTTTAAACCACTAAATCCTATATATATAATATCTTGTGAAAAAGGGGAAGATGATGATGAATAAAGTACATTTTGTAGGAGCAGGACCTGGAGACAAAGAGCTAATAACTTTGAAAGGATATAAACTATTAAGTAATGCAGACGTAGTAATATATGCTGGGTCACTTGTCAATCCTGAACTTTTAGAATATTGTAAAGAAGATTGTCAAATACATAATAGTGCACATATGGATTTACAAGAAATAATAGATGTTATGAGAGACGGTATAGAAAATAACAAGTCTGTTGTGAGATTACAAACAGGAGATTTTTCTATATATGGTTCAATTAGAGAACAAGTGGAAGATTTAAATAAATTGAATATAGACTATGATTGTACACCAGGAGTGAGTTCTTTTTTAGGGGCAGCTTCATCTCTAGGAGTGGAATATACAGTTCCTGAAATTTCTCAAAGTGTTATTATAACGAGAATGGAAGGAAGGACTCCAGTTCCTGAAAAGGAATCAATACAATCTTATGCTAAGCATCAGACATCTATGGTAATATTTTTATCAGTTCAAGAGATTGAGAAGGTTGTATCTAAATTATTAGAAGGCGGTTATCCAAAGGACACTCCTATAGCGGTTATATATAAAGCTACATGGGCAGATGAAAAAATAGTTAAAGGAACTTTAAATGATATAGCTGTAAAAGTTAAAGAAAATAACATAAATAAAACTGCTTTAATAATGGTAGGTAGATTTTTAGGAGAAGAATATAATAACTCAAAGTTATATGATAAGGATTTTAAACATGAGTATAGAGGGTAATATCGCTATAATTTGTATTACTGAAAACGGAAAAAACTTAGCTAGAAAGATAGAATCTTTAGTGGACAATTGTGTTGTATATCAAATAAAAAATAAAAAAGGTACTTTAGATATTAGTCAGGAAGATTCTGTACAAATAATACAAAAAAAACTAAGTGATTTTGTAGGAGAGGTATTTAATAAATTTGAGTACATAATATTTATAATGGCGACAGGGATAGTTGTACGAAGTATAGCACCATATATAACAAGCAAGTTTAGTGACCCTGCAATTCTAGTGATAGATGAGAAAGGACAAAATGTAATAAGTTTATTGAGTGGACATATTGGAGGAGCAAATAGTTTAACGCATTATATAAGTAGTCTTATCAATGCGAATCCAGTAATAACAACAGCTACTGATGTAAACCAAAAAGCTTCTTTAGATATGATAGCAAAAAAATTAAATGCTTATATTGATAACTTTAGAGAAAATGTAAAAGAAGTAAATTCTATGTTAGTAAATGGTAAATGTGTTGGTTTGTATGTTGAGGAAGGTTATCAAGTTGACACTAGAGGATTTAAGCTTATAAAAAGTAGTAAAGGATTAAAAGATAGTTTTTTAAATAAAGATATAGAAAAGATAGTTATAGTAAGCAACAAGATAAATTTTACTAAAGATATAGAAAGTTTAGATGTGGATAATAACTTTACACATAATTATTACAGAGAAAAAATAATAAAAGTGATTCCAAAAGATATAGTTATAGGGATTGGGTGTAGAAGATACACAGATAGTAAGTTGATGTTTGATTCTTTACTAGAATTTTTTGAGGTACAAAATATAGATATTAAAGCTGTAAAAATCATTGGAAGTATAGACCTAAAAAAAGATGAAAAGGCAATCATTGATTTAGCAAAAAAGCTAAAAGCGCCATTTAAGACATTTTCAATAGATGAAATATCCAAAGTTGATGATATGTTTGATAAATCCGATTTTGTGAAAAAAAATGTAGGTGTATATTCAGTAGCAGAACCTGTAGCATATCTTTTAAGTAAAGGAAACTTAATAGTTGAAAAACACAAATATAAAGGAATAACTTTTTCGGTAGGGAGAATAAAAATATGATATATGTTGTAGGAATTGGACCAGGAAATAAAGATACTATGACTTTAGAGGCGATAAAAGCGATAGAGGACTCTGAGGCTATTGTTGGGTATAAGACTTATATAAATTTAATAGAAGAATTTATAAGTGATAAAGAAATAATTCAAAATGGTATGAGACAAGAAGTTGACAGATGTAAACAAGCAGTAGAAGAAGCGAAAAAAGGGAAAAAAGTAGCAGTTATAAGTAGTGGAGATGCTGGTATATACGGAATGGCAGGACTTATTTTAGAATTAATATCTAAGGAAAGTGAAGACATAAGAGTTAAAGTAATTCCAGGTGTTACTGCTAGTATTGGTGCAGCAGCTATACTTGGAGCACCTATTATGCATGATTTCTGTCATATAAGTTTAAGTGATTTAATGACTCCATGGGAAGTAATTGAAAAAAGATTAAAGTTAGCTGCAGAAGCTGATTTTGTAATATGCCTGTATAATCCAAGAAGTAAGGGAAGAAGTGAACATCTAAGTAAAGCATTTAAAATAATGGGAGAGTTTAAATATGGAAATACACCTGTTGGAGTGGTCAAAGATGTAGGTAGAGAAAAAGAAACTAAGTTTATATGTACTTTTGAGAATATGGATTTTGAAAAAGTTGATATGACTACTATGGTTATAATCGGAAATAAATCTACTTATATTGATGGTGAACTGATGATAACTCCAAGAGGTTATACAGTATGATTTTGATTCTAGGAGGAACTTCAGATAGTTTAGCTATATGTGATATGATAAATGAATTGGAAAATCAGTCCTATGTACTTTCAGTAACTACAGAATATGGAAAAGAACTTGCACAAAAACATACAAATAATATAGTTTTAGGTAAGCTTGGAAAAGAAGAAATGCTAAGGTTTATAAAGGATAATCATATAGCTAGAATAATAGATGCTACTCATCCTTATGCAGTTGAAGTATCTAAAAATGCTATTATTTGTGCAAAGTTATCAAACATAGAGTATATAAGATTTGAAAGAAAATCGTTAATAGAAGAAATAAATTATGACAATAAGTTTATAGTAGATACAATTGAAGAAGCTTGTAAAATTGCAAATAAAATAGGAAAAAATATATTTATAGGAACAGGAAGTAAAAACTTAAACAGATTTGTAGAAGGAATAAGTAATAAAAATTTAGTGGTTAGAGTTCTTCCGACAAGTGAAGTTATCTTAAGTTGTGAAAAATTAGGTTTAAATGCAGACAATATAGTAGCAATGAAAGGTCCGTTTAGCCAGTGTATAAACGAGGAAACATATAAACATTATGATGTAGATTTAGTTATAACAAAAGAAAGTGGGGTAGCAGGAGGTTTTTTAGAAAAAGTAAATGCATGTAAAAATCTCAATATACCAGTAGTAATTATTAAACGAGAATCGATTAACTACGAAAATGTAATTAATGACATAAATAAAATTAAAGACATAATTGTGTGATTTTTAGGAGGAGAAGATATGAAGAAAGCCTTATTAGTAGTAAGTTTTGGGACAAGCTACCATGAAACAAGAGAAAAGACAATAGATGTGTGTGAAAATAAAATAAAGAATTCGTTAAAAAACTATGATTTTTTTAGAGCGTATACATCAAATATGATAATAAACAAAATAAAAAAAAGAGATGGCATAGAAATAGACAACCCTATACAAGCTTTAGATAAAATATATGAGCAAGGGTATGACGAAGTAATAATTCAAACGCTTCATATTATATGTGGAGAAGAATTTAATAAGCTAAAAGAACAAGTAGAAAGCTATTCTTCTAAATTTAAAAAACTTATATTAGGTAGACCTTTACTTACTCACATAGAGGATTATCAAGAATCAGTAGAGGCAATTAAACATCAAATTCCTCATATGGAAAGTGATGAAGCAGTAGTATTTATGGGTCATGGAACAGTTCATGAGTCTCATTCAGCATATCCAGCCTTAGAATATATGCTTAGAGATAATGGAGTAAATGCTTATGTTGGTACGGTTGAAGGTTATCCAGAAATAGAACATGTAATGAGAAGATTAAAAGAAGGCAATATAAAAACTATAAATTTAATGCCATTTATGCTAGTTGCAGGTGACCATGCTATAAATGATATGGCAGGAGATGAAGAGGATTCTTGGAAGACAATACTTGAAGATAATGGATTTAATGTTAAAATTCATTTAAAAGGGCTAGGAGAAAATCCTTATATACAAGATAAATTTGTTCGTCATACTCTTAAATGTGCAGAAACTGCTAAGTTTTATGGTATAGGAACAGGACCAGGAGATAGCACTTTACTTACAATAAAAGCAGTTAATACTCTAAAAAAACTAGATGTTTTATACACTCCGGAGTCAAAAAGGGGTGGAGAAAGCTTGGCATTATCAATAGTTAATGAGTATTTACCAGAATCACTAGAGATAAAATCTAGACATTTCCCAATGAGTTTTGATGGAAACGAAAAAGAACTAGCTTGGGACAATGTAGCAGAGGAAATTATATCAGATGTTAATAATGGTAAAAATGTAGGATTTGTAACATTGGGTGACCCTATGCTTTATAGTACATATGTGTATATAATGAACAGAATAGTAGATGAGATAGAAGTAGAAACTATACCAGGAATTTCTTCGTTTTCTAATATAGCATCTAATCAAAATTTTCCATTAGTTATGGATAGAGAAGCATTAGTAGTAGTTCCTTGTACTATGGAAGATGATAAGATAGAGAATGCTCTACAAAATTATAATTCTATAGTGTTAATGAAAGTGTATAAGAATTTTAAAGAAATAATAAAAAAATTAGAAAAATATAATCTGATAGAACATGCTATTTTAGTTAGTAATTCGTCTCAAGATAGTGAAACTGTATTTAAGGATTTAAGAGAAGCACATCTTGAAGATAAGATATCTTATTTTTCTACGATACTAGTAAATAAAGAGAACAAAATAAAATAGACGAATGTAATATTTAAAGGAGATTTAATATGAATATCGTGGTTGGAACTAGGGGTAGTAATCTAGCACTTATACAAACTGAATGGGTAATAAATGAGCTAAAAAAGAAATATCCTTATATTAATTTTGAAATCAAAATTATAAAAACAAAAGGAGATATAATTCAAAATGTTTCATTAGATAAAATAGGTGATAAAGGATTATTTGTAAAAGAAATAGAGCAACAATTATTGGATGGACAGATAGATATAGCAGTACATAGTATGAAAGATATGCCTTCTTATTTGGCAGATGGACTAAAATTTGCTCATACACCTAAAAGAGAAGACCCAAGAGATGTGTTAATACTTAGAGATGAATATAAAAGCTTAGATGATTTACCTCATGGAGCAGTAATAGGAACAGGGAGTAAAAGGAGAAAGTTTCAATTATTAAAGCAAAGACCTGATTTAAACATAGTTCAAGTTAGGGGAAATGTAGAGACTAGAATACGAAAAATTAAAGATGAAAATCTACATGGAATTGTATTAGCTGCATCAGGAATAATAAGGGCTAATTTACAAGATAAAATAAGTTCTTATTTACCTGTTGATGTTGTCATTCCAGCACCTGCTCAAGGGGCTTTAGCTATAGAGATAAGAAGTAATGATAGTGATGTTGAGGAGATAGTGAACTCACTAAAAGATAATGATACAGAAATCCAAATATTAGCTGAAAGAGGATTTTTAGATGGTGTGAATGGAAGTTGTCATATTCCAATGGCAGCTTATTGTGAAATAAATCAAGATAAAATACATCTTACTGGTTTATATGGAGATTCAGAAGGAGATAAAATAGTAATTAAGTCCATAGAAGGGGATATCTCTTCTCCTAGAGAGTTAGGTTTAAAGTTAGCTAAACTTGTATTGAAGGAGTATGAAAGTTATGAAGGGTAAGGTTTACTTAGTAGGTGCAGGACCAGGAGATTATAAACTCATGACTCTGAAAGGCTTAGAGTGTATAAGAAAATCGGATGTAATAGTATATGATAGATTAGCAAATAGTAGTTACTTAAGAGAAGCTAAAACAGATTGTGAATTTATATATGTAGGAAAGGCATCAAGCAATCATATTTTGCCACAAGAAGATATAAATAGAGTTATAGCAGAAAAAGCTAAAGAAGGAAAACTTGTGACTCGTTTAAAAGGTGGAGACCCTTATGTATTTGGTAGAGGTGGAGAGGAAGCAGAGACTCTAGTGGATGAAGGTATAGAGTTTGAAGTAGTTCCAGGGATAACTTCTGCAATAGGAGGTTTATGCTATGCGGGTATTCCTATAACACACAGAGACCATGCTTCATCATTTCATGTAATAACAGGTCATCTGAAAGGTGATGATAGTGGGGAATTAAATTGGAATGCTCTTGCAAACAATAAAGGCACTCTTGTGTTTTTGATGGGGATTTCTAACTTGAAGAAAATAAGTGAAAACTTGATGAAAGAGGGAAAGAGCAAAGATACACCAGTTGCTCTTATAAGTTGGGCAACTAGATATAATCAAAGGGTTGTTACATCTACACTTGAAAATGTCTATGAAGTTGCTATCAAAGAAGAAGTAAAACCACCAACTCTTATAGTAGTTGGAAGTGTTGTAGGACTTAGAGAAAAACTGAATTTCTTTGAGGGGAAACCTTTGTTTGGAAAAAGTATAGCTGTGACTAGGTCTAGAAATCAAAATAGTGTATTAGTAGAAAAGATAATGGATTTAGGTGGGAATCCAATAGAGATACCTACTATTAAGATAGAAAAAATACAGAATAATACTAAATTGGAAAATGAAATAAAAAATATAAATGAATATAACTATCTAATACTAACCAGTAAAAATGCAGTAGAAATATTTTTTGAGAAGATTTATGAAGTGAATTTTGATTCAAGAATATTATCTAACCTAAAGATATGTGCAATAGGCTCAGCGACATCAAGTGAATTGAAGAAAAGAGGAATTACAGCAGATATAGTACCAAAAAAATTTGTAGCAGAATCATTATATGAAGAGCTATCATCAATTTTAACTGAAAATGATAAGATACTTATACCTAGAGCAGAAAACGCTAGAGACTATTTAGTTGATAAGCTTAAGGAAATTTGTGAAGTAACAGAAATACATACATATAGAACCGTGATAGATGAAGATAAAAGAAATGAAATATTAGATATTTTAAATTCGAATGAGATAGATTATATAACATTTACAAGTTCATCAACAGTAAATAATCTTATTGAGATTATAGGAAAAGAAAATATTAAAATCTTAGATAAAATAAAAGTATTGTCTATAGGGCCTATAACTACAGAGGCAATAAATAATTTAGGAATAAACTTATATAAAGAGGCTACAACATCTACAATAAATGGATTAGTAGATTTAATTATAGAAAATTAATTTTGGAGGATTGAGATGTTAAGAAGACCAAGAAGACTAAGAGCAAGTAAAGCAATAAGAAATTTGGTAAGAGAAACTAAAGTAAATGTAGAAGATTTAATATATCCTTTATTTGTAGTAGAAGGGGAGAATGTAAAAGAAGAAATTAAATCTTTACCAGATGTTTATCACTTATCAATAGACATGTTAGAAGAAGAAATAAAAGAAATAAGAGATTTAGGAATTGAACATATAATGTTATTTGGTGTACCAGATGAAAAAGACGAATGTGCATCACAAGCATTTAATGAGAATGGAATAGTACAAAAAGCGATTAGAAAGATAAAGGAAATAGATTCAAATATAAATGTAATAACAGATGTCTGTATGTGTCAGTACACAAGTCATGGACATTGTGGAATTTTAACAGATACTGGTTATGTTGATAATGATAAATCATTAGAATATTTAGCTAAGATATCTGTAAGTCATGCTAAAGCAGGAGCAGATATGGTTGCTCCATCTGACATGATGGATGGAAGAATACAAGCAATAAGAGAAGCTTTAGATGAAAATGGTTTGGAAAATATCGGTATAATGGCTTACAGTGTCAAATACGCTTCAAATTTTTATGGACCTTTTAGAGAAGCAGCTCATTCAGCACCATCATTTGGAGATAGAAAGACATACCAGATGGACCCTGCAAATAGCAATGAAGCTATGATAGAAACAGAACTTGATGTATTAGAAGGTGCAGATATACTTATGGTTAAACCTGCATTATCATATTTAGATGTTATAAGAAGAGTTAAAGATAATTTTGATTTGCCTTTAGCTGCTTATAATGTAAGTGGAGAATATTCTATGCTTAAGTTAGCTGTTAAAGAAGGATTAT
This sequence comes from Clostridioides sp. ES-S-0049-02, assembly GCF_020658465.1. NCBI lineage: Bacteria > Bacillati > Bacillota > Clostridia > Peptostreptococcales > Peptostreptococcaceae > Clostridioides > Clostridioides sp. ES-S-0049-02. The sequence goes on along the minus strand of NZ_JACVWG010000010.1, from coordinate 1,072 downwards.
TAAATGAAGATGTAATTCTTGAAGCAATCACATCTATAAAGAGAGCAGGAGCAGATATAATAATAACTTACTTTGCTAAAGATATTGCTAAATTATTAAGAAAATAAGCTATTAAAATATAAAGTATTATGAAAAGTATAGAAATTGTAATTTGTTATTTTAAAATATTTTCATCTACAAGTTTAGTAATCTATAATCTTAGTAAATGAAAATATAAGTGACTTTACAATTTCTATATTTGTTTATGTATTTAATAAAAATTTTGGAGGGTAAAAAATGCTATATCCTATTAACTTAAAATTAGATGACTTAGATGTAGTCATAATAGGAGGAGGAGAGGTTGCATATAGGAAATGTAAAAACTTTTTAGATTTTAATAAGAGTGTTACTGTAGTTTCTAAACATATTTTAAATAAGTTTCATGATTTAGAAGGTAACATAAATATAATAAAAGACGATTATAAAGAAGAATATATAGAAAGTAGCTCTGTGATAATTGCTGCTACAGATAATAGGGAGCTGAATTTAGAAATAGGATTATATTGTAGAAAAAATAAAAAACTAGTAAATGTTGTTGATAATGTAGAAATATCAAATTTTACTGTTCCATCATATGTAAAAAGAGGTGATTTGCTTATAAGTGTATCCACAGGGGGTAAAAGTCCATCTTTGTCTTCAAAAATAAAAAAGGAGCTAGAAGAAAAATATACTGAGGATTATGAGGAATATTTGAACGTGTTAGGCGAGATTAGAAAAGAAGTTATAAAAAAATATCAAGATAAAAATAAAAGAAAAAGTATACTTAATATGTTGATAGTACTTGATTTAGATGAATTAAAAAAGTTTAATGTATAAAGTTTTTTAAAAAAAATATAAAAAAGCTGTTGACGAATTATTTTTAAGGTGATATAGTATTACTTGTCCTTAAGAAAAGGGCAAACATGAAAAATGAACTTTGAAAATTAAACAGTAGGTTAATTTATAAAACAAGAAACAAACCATAAAGCCAGATATTTAGATAACAATAGTATCTGAGCCTGATAAACTTTTATTTGAGAGTTTGATCCTGGCT
>NZ_JACVWG010000009.1:0-130292 GCF_020658465.1 Clostridioides sp. ES-S-0049-02 | reverse complement strand
ATGAAAAAATGGACTATGAGATATAGAAACTGGGATAGTATATATAATCAGTTATCTATATTCTTTGATAATAGAATATAATTTTTAAAAATCATATTTCAAAAATTTGCCATAATATATATGGTTTCCAAAAATATTTAGAAATATCCCAGTATATATTTTTTACAATTTATTAGAATAAAATTCATATATTGGGAAATATTAATAGTAAATAAATAATTGTTGCTATAAAGTAGAAATTATTTTTAAAAGTGCAAATTAATTTACAGTCTCTATAATTAAATTAACTTTTTAATATTTTTATATCAGTTTAAAACTTCACATAATTTTCATATGAATTATCTATTAAATTCACACACAAGAGTTATTATATAAACATAGAAGATAGTAAAACTAGCTTAAAAACATAATATAATACCCTATACAAAATAGTGGCAACTCTCCCTCACATCCTCAATTGTTGCCACTATTTTAATTTTTTGTATAAAACAAAAAACCCCACCATAAAGTGGAGTTTTTCATAAATCTCATCTAACCTAAGCCTTAAAACAAACAGAATTTTTACCTTCAAGCTCTCTATTTATCTTAGCAACCTTAATCTTAATCTTGTCCTTCAAAGGGATACACCCTATATTGCTTTCACTTCTCACATTAACACTTCCAACAAACTTACCAGAATCATTATAATACTTTGCAACACCAACAATATCTCCCTTATTGATAGGATAGCTCATGCTCTTAAACACTATCTTAGGATTGATATTCTCGTTATCTGAAACAACACCATATAAATCTTTATCTACTTTAACCTTTATCTTAAAATCATCAATACCATCAACACAAGGAGTTTCTATAGTATCTCCCTTATGAGCTATCTTCTTAGAATGGAAATTATCTTTACCATACTTCAATAAACTAGCAGAAGAAGAAATTCTACTCTTCTTATTACCATCACCAAGCACAACACCTATTAATCTATGATTTCTTTCATTTTTAGCATCTTTAGGAACCATCATAGAAAATGCAAAACAATATCCAGCATTATCTGTATAACCTGTCTTTATTCCATCTACACCAGGAACTGAAACAAGTAGAGGATTTGTATTGTAGTGTGTAAAATCCTTTTTAGTATCATTATAAACTTGCATAGTAGTTATTCTAGTAACCTGACTTTCATAATGGTCATACATATACTTTCCAAGAGTAACTATATCATGAGCTGTTGATATGTTTTCTATAGGAGGCTCTTTACGTTCTGGGTCAGTATATCTAGGAAGACCATTTGGATTAAAATAATACGTATCATGCATTCCTATTTCTTCAGCTTTCTTATTCATAATATCTACAAAACTCTTTTCATCTTTACCAATGTATTTTGCTATGGCCATAGCTGCATCATTTCCAGAAACAAGCATAAGACCCTGCATAAGCTCTCCTAGAGGTATTTCATCTCCATCTTTAAGCTTACAAGTAGAACCTCCAACAGAAGCTGTAGACTTGTCTATTTTTACTATATCAGTTTCTTTAACTTGATTCTTATCTACTGCCTCTATTGCAAGTAAAAATGTCATCATCTTACTTAAGCTAGCTAGAGGCATTTTTTCGTCGCTATTTTTTTCAAATAATATTCTTCTAGTATCTTGGTCTATAAGCAATGCCGCCCTTGACGAATTTGGGACTGGTGGATTATCTGCAAATGAGAATCCAGGTGTTATAAATGTAAAAATTAATGCAAGTATTGCTAAGTGTTTTATTTTTCTTTTCAAAATTTCATCCTCCATTTCATATACTAATTATGTGCGCAAGATAGGAACTATCAGTTTTATTTATTTAGATATTCATTAATCATATCTATTATATAAGCAATTTCCTCATCTGGTATCGAAATATTAAAGTAAGCTTCAGTTGTTTTAAAAGCTTCTCGTATTAATTCATATAATTTATAATTTTTACCAATTAAATCAGTAATGTTATTATATGGAAAAGTTGTATTTTTAAAACATCTTTCTATCATAAAAGAGCAGTGTAATATATATCCAAGTTTAAATTTACTCTTAAGGTCTTTGTCTATTAACTCTATTATTGAAAATAATGATGAATTAACATAGTTGAATAATTTAACTGAGTCCAATAATTCTAAGTTCTGAGACATAAAGTTTATTATTAAGCTGTTATATGATAGATTTGTTTCCTTTATATTAGTGATAATGTTGGCATTGAATGTACCTTCTATTATCTTGTTTAACATATCAAGCCCATATCCATTTAGAAGTTCTTCTATGTGTATAAATGGAGTGTTAGCAACATTAAAGTCTACACTACCAACAACTGCTAAAATTTTAGTATTACTAAATTTATTCCTATACATTTTAAAACTCTCTATATTATGAGGAACTAAGTTAATATTGTATTTATTAATATTTTTAAGTGAAGAATTTATAAAGTCTGCAACTTTCATAGCTGAACCATAACCTGTTATACAAGTAGTTATTATAACATAATCTCTTGATTTTTCAGGGTAATCTATTTCTGATGAGTCAATTGCAGCTCGTCCAATATATGGATTTAAAGAGCTTAAAGAGTTAGCTAACTCATCTAAGGTCATTTCTGGTAGAGTACTTTTTCTTACTGCTTCCAAAACTATTGGAGTAGACACCATTTCAATAGAGCGTGTTTTAATCTTTGTCTTTTCTGAAATAAGTTCTCCAAAAGCTATAAGAGAACCCATATCTGTTAAAAGGAGTACTCCCTTACCTTTATCACATTCTTTTACCAATTCTATAGCTTTGTCAAGTATAGTACTTACTTTCACATCCAAAGGCATGTCAATTGCATTACAATGGTTTGTACCAAGTAGTGAATTGGCTACATCACACATACTGCTAGCTGTTGAATTTCCATGAGCAAGTATTATAACTCCAATACTTTCAGCGTGATTATTAGGCTCAAGGTATGTACTATTTAGAAACATAGATATAAATTTTACTTCATCTTTGGGTAAAGATATCTGTAGGTCATTTTCAATTATACTTAAAACTATTTTAGCTATATTTAAATCTTTCTCTAAGAAAATTTTATCATTATATAGATTGTACTTAGGATTATATGTATCCTGGTTTATATTTTCTATTAGAGCACTTATATGCATTGAAAGAGCAACATAAGTCTGTTTTGTATATTTATTTCTAGATATTTTTTCAGCTTCTTTTAAAGAGTGTTCAACAGCATAGTAAATCTTTGGGTTGATTACTTTAAAAATCTCATTACTTGTATAATCAGAATGAGTCACTGATGATACTGAAAGTAATTTTGTAGAGTATTTCTCCATATAATTTATAAACATACTCCTTATATCATTTTCTAGATAAGGAATCTCTGTAGAGTATCTAAATCCATTGTTTGATGTATCTATATTGTATTTAGATAGTTCTTTTGTATACTCAACTTCTAAGTTGTTACCATTGAATTCATAAAAAAGCATATAATCAAGTTCTGATAATTTGTTTAAATTACTGCGATTTTCATTCAACTTTAAAAGACCAGTGTAAATATAGTCAGGAACAAGAGACAAGTCTATTTCTATGTTATCTTTTAATTCAGTCTTATAATTTAAAAATGCTCTTGCACTCATAAGTTGTATATCAGACTTAAGTTGACCTATATTACCAAAACAGTCATAAAGTAGTAATGATTTAATTACATCTTTATGAACTCTTATAGTTGCATTAGTATATTTAGATTCTATAATGAAGAAATACTTAATGAGAGATAATCTTTCTTTTAAGGACCTATCCTGTAAAGCAGGTAGGTTAATTGTAACAGGAATTCTTCTTAGAAAAGTTCCAAGTAAGGAAGACTGTATATCTTCTGTTGTAGCACACACAATAAAGACTGTAGCTCTGTGTACGACATCAGATTCTCCTAATCGTCTGTATATACCTTTATCCATCAAAAGAAAAAGCATCTCTTGACCTTCTGGGGGTAATCTGTGTATTTCGTCTAAAAACAATATACCACCATTAGCCTGTGCAACTATCCCAAATTTATCCTTGTTAGCACCAGTAAAAGAACCTTTAACATAACCAAATAAATTACTAAGAAGTAAGTTAGCATTTTCTGCGTATTCAGCACAATTAAATACTACAAATTTACTTTCAGAAGAAAAGACTTTGCTTTCTATAGCATATTTGTACATTGTTTCAGCAAATGTACTTTTTCCAACACCAGTAGGCCCTATAAGTAATGTATTAAGACCTTTTGGAGGGTAAAGTATGGCAGATTTAGCTTTTTCTATAGCTAATTTAAGGCTAGAATCATATCCAAGTAATGTTGAGAAGATATCCTCTGAATCATTTTTAGTTGATTTAAATAGTTCATTACAATTGCTTATAGAATATTCTGAGCTATTTAAAGTACGACCAATCAAATTTTCAATAATACCAGCATGTAAAAATAAAATAGGTTTACCAGATATTTTTACAACTTTCTTTTCATTGTATAGATTATTTAATTCTTTACTAGTATTACTTCTATCAAGAGATGAATTGTTAGCAACTTCAAGAGTAGTAAATCCTGTTTTCTCTGATTGTAGGTCTTTTAAAGTTATATTATTACATAACTTATGTAGTGATAATAAAACTTTATCTTTTCTTAACATATAGTACTCCCTTTCTTTATATTTAAGTTATATAAAATATATTATAATATATATTTTATATTAAAATAAGGTTTATAGTGGATATTTTGTATTTTACTTTTTAATATGTTGTTTTGTGTAGTAGTTGGTGTTAAAATAATAGTTGCATTATATGAGATATGGATTTTTATGGATTTACATAAGGCATTATGTTGTTATATTAGATAAGTATAAACCTTGTAATGTATGTAGCACTTTTATTTAATGTTCATATAAATGTAAAAACTAATTATTTAAATAAACATAAAAATTAATTATTATCTTATGAGCAATTTGCAAGTGTACAGATTGAAAATTATAGTTATTGTAAATCATAAATTGTAGTAGGTTTTAAAGTATTCAATGAAGAATTAATAAAATGAATACTAAGTGGAGAGATAATTTTTTATTGAAACAAAAATAATGAAAAGAAAAATAAGCTTATAAAATTTAAAGAGGTTATATATCAATGGTTGAAAGTGTCTATGAAATATTAATTCAACCATTTTATGGTGTAAATAACTTTATAATTTATTTTTGACAAGCATAAAAAACAAATTTTTTCATAAAATCTAAATATTGGATATTAATTATTTAAACTAGTTTAAATAATTAATATATTGTAATAAAATATGAATAATATTATAAAAGAATGGGAGATATGTTTTGTGGATATAGATAGAATTTTAAATTTTTCCTCAAATGCAGGTAAAGCTATGTTGCAGAGTGGAGGAGAAACTTATAGAGTTGAAGAAACGATAAGTAGAATATGCCAATCTTTTGGTATAGAGCATGTAGATGTATTTGCAACTCCAACAGCTGTAATGGCATCTGTTTTTGTAGATGGAAAACTACACTCAGCAATTAAAAGAATAAGTTCAAGAAGGGTAGACCTAAACTTAGTTCATGAAGTTAACTCATTATCAAGAGCAATCAGTATAAATAATTTAGATATTGAGTTATGTGAGAGGATTTTAGATGAGATAAGTGAAGACAATTATTATTCAGATATAGTAACAATAATTTTTGCAGGTATTGCAGCAGCAACTTTTTCTATATTATTTGGAGGAGATTTAAAAGAATTTATAGCTGCGTTTATGGTGGGAATAATGACTAAATTTGTTATTATGTACTTAAATAAGTCTTCACTAAACGATTTTTTTGTAAATGCAATAGGAGCAGTTGTCATAGCTTTTTGTTCCATTGTAATTCTAAAGCTTGGATTTATAAAGACTATGGACCATTTAATAGCAGGAGCAATAATGCTTTTGGTTCCAGGGCTTGCTTTAACTAATGCGTTAAGAGACTTGTTAGATGGTCAATTGATATCTGGTCTTGCAAAGTTGGCAGAAGTATTTTTTGTAGGTGTATCCATAGCAGTAGGAATGTTTTTGGTACTAGGATTATACTTCAAGTTAGGGGGTATATAAATGAAATTGTTTATAGAAGTAGTAGCAGCTTTTTTTACAGCCTTAAGTTTTGGAATTCTATTTAATATGAAGGGAAAAAACTTGATAATATCAGGTGTCGGTGGAAGTATAGCATGGTTTTCATATAAGTTTTGTTTGAATATGGGTGTATCAGTAAATTTGTGCTTTTTTATAGCTACAGTATGTTTTGCAATATATTGTGAATTATGTGCTAGGATTTATATGACTCCATCGACAACTTTAAGTGTCTGTTGTCTTATAATTCTAGTACCAGGTTATGGAATATATAACACTATGTATTCTGTTTTAACTAATGACTATATTAAGGCAGTAGAGTATGGGGTAAGTACATTATCTTGTGCAAGTTCGATTGCATTGGGATTAGTATTTATAACCACAGTATTTAGGAAAGTTAATCTATATGGAATAGTTTCAAAGATAAAAGATAATGAAAAATATAAGAAGAGCATAAATAAAATTAAACCACAGAAATAGAAAAAATTGACTTTTATGCCAAAGGATGATAATATAATAACATAAAATAGAATAAGAATATCTTTTATTAAATTAGATATTCTTATTGTCATAATATTAGTCACGGTTTTTTATTTCAACAAACCGACAACTTGAATCACAGATGTAAGTTTTAGAACTTGTTTTGTATTAACAAATTTGTATTAATGTAGAAACCTTAATTCTAAATTAAAAGGGGGAAGATTCACAATGGAGAAGCTGTCAGAGAAGAGGAGAGTCAAGGCAGTAAGTATGGAAACCTTCGTATTTATTGTACTTTTGGCGGTAGGATTTGGCTATGTAGGCAGTATCATGGGTGCAGGAATGATGTTCAAAGTAATAATGAGTACAGCACATGCACTTTTACTAGAAACAGTATTTTTGATAATGGCAATGGCAGTCCTTGCAGGTGCACTTAGTGCATTACTTTCAGAATTTGGAGTAATATCTTTAGTAAATAAGATATTTAAGGGCCTTATGAGACCTATATGGGGGTTACCTGGTGCTAGTATAGCAGGAGTAGTGGCAACTTATTTATCTGATAACCCAGCTATTATACCATTCGCTAAAGACAAAACATTTACACAATACTTTAAAAAATACCAAATACCTGCTTTATGTAACTTAGGAACAGCTTTTGGTATGGGACTTATTGTAACAACTTTCATGATAGCTCAAGGTAAAGAATATGTATTACCAGCTATAATTGGTAACGTTGGAGCAATAATAGGTAGTATTATTAGTGTTAGAATTATGTTGACTTTTACTAAAAAGTATTATAATTATGACCCTAAAATTGATAATGACAAACAAGCAAATGGAAAAGGTGAAAAGATTGAAGAGTTTAGAGAAATAAGAGATGGTAATGTATTCCAAAGAGGATTGGATGCTATACTTGAAGGTGGTAAGTTAGGTGTTGAAATGGGTATGGCTATAATACCAGGAGTTTTAGTAGTTTGTACATTAGTTATGTTATTAACTTTTGGACCATCTACAGACCCTGCTACAGGTCAAGCTGTTTACACAGGAGCTGCATATGAAGGTATAAAATTATTACCTGCTATTGGTGACAAAATCAGTTTTATAATAGAACCATTATTTGGATTTACTTCACCAGAAGCAATAGCATTCCCTGTAACTGCATTAGGTGCTGTTGGGGCAGCAATATCTCTAGTGCCAGAATTTATAAAATCAGGTGCTGTAACTCCTAATGATATAGCAGTATTTACAGCAATGGGTATGTGTTGGAGTGGATATTTAAGTACACACATTGGTATGATGGATGCTTTAGATGCAAGACCATTAGCTGGTAAAGCGATTCTTTCGCATACAATAGGTGGTTTATGTGCAGGTGTATGTGCCCACTTTATATTTATGCTTGTTGGATAGGAATGTTTTAAAAATCAAATATTAAGATATTATAATTTATTAGATTGAATCAAATTAACAATTTAAATATGTAAAAATTAAATTAGTGATTTAAATATATAAAGGTGCTGTTTTGAAATAGAGATTTATTTTCATTTTAAGACAGCACCTTTTAGTAATTTGAAGGTATTAATTAAATGTATTGATTGAATTTATTATGATAAAATTGTATTATATACATTAGAGTCAATTTAAACAGTAACAGTAAGGAGGAATTGCAGTAAATGAAAAAAGAACGACTACATCATGAAGACTTAAAAGAGTATGATTATGATGAAGATGACTATCTCAGTAAGAAAATAATTATTAAGGACTTTATAAAAACTATATTGGTTATGATAATTGCTACTGGAATATCAGTAGCTTTTAAAAAAGTAGGTTTTAATGAATCTAATATTATTTTAGTGTATATATTAGGTGTATTATTTGCTACAAGTATAACACATGGGTATTTTTTTGGAATACTTTCTTCAGTAATAGGAGTGCTATCATTTAATTTTTTCTTTACACACCCATTATATACTTTTATAGCTTATAGAAAAGATTATCCAATGACCTTTTGTATTATGCTTTTGGCAGCAATTATAACAAGCACTTTAACTTCTAGAATAAAAAAAGAAGTAAGACTTTCTCATAAAAGAGAGAAAATGATAAGGTTGCTTTATGAAAATAATAAAACACTTCTTAAAGCAAAAAATAAAAATCAAATAATTGAATTTTGTGGGTCTAATTTGGTAAACATGTTAAATAGAACTGTTATAGTAACTATTGCAGATGGTGATAATAATCTAGGTAAGCCAAGTATTTATATTTGTAATAATGATGGAAGTGAGAATATATTCCACTCAGTATTAGAAAAGGAAGCTATAAAAGAGGCTTTTAGAACAGGTGAACCAGTTGGGATTGGAACAAAATATTGTAAAAATAGTAGTGCTTACTATTTTCCTATAAAAGGTCAAGAATCCAATGTTCTTGGTGTTATAGGTATTGCATGTTTTAAAATTGATATTATTACGGAAAATGAAAAGATATTGTTAGAAGCAGTTTCAACACAGGTTGCATTAGCAATTGATAGAGAAAACCTATTTGAAAAGAATAAAAAAGCTAATCTTGAAACAGAACGAGAGAGATTAAGAGGAAACTTACTTAGATCAATTTCTCATGATTTGAGAACTCCACTTACAAGTATACTAGGTTCTTCTTCAACTATACTTGAAAATGATGACATAATAGATAAAGAAACTAGAGTAGAGCTACTAAAAAATATATATGAAGATACAAGTTGGTTAACACACTCTGTTGAGAATATACTTAGCATGACCAGAATAGATGAAGGAAAATTGGATATTGAAAAACGTCCAGAGGTTGTAGATGAAATAATTGCGGAATCTATATTAAGAGTTAAAAAATTTGCCAATAGTAGAGAGATACAAACCAATATACCAGATGAAATAATAATAGTTCATGTGGATGTATTATTGATAGAGCAAGTTTTAGTAAACTTAATTGACAATGCTATAAGACATACACCTAAAAATTCTAAGATAGAATTAACTGTAAGCAAAGAAGCCGAAAATGTATTATTTGAAGTGGCAGACAACGGAAAAGGAATACCAAGTGAAGATATTAAGAATATATTCAATAGATTTTATACAAAGAATAAAGCAAGAAATCTTGAAAGAAGAGGGATTGGTCTTGGTTTAGAAATATGTAAGTCTATAGTACAAGCTCATGGTGGAGAAATTATTGCTTTCAATAATCCTTCTGGAGGAGCTACATTTAGATTCAGTATACCTTTAGATAAAGGGGAGGTGAAAGACGAATGGAAGTAAAGCCGTTGGTTTTAATTGTAGAAGACGATAGACCAATTTGTAAATTTATAAAAGTGTCTTTAGAAACTCAAAACTATAGATGTGTAGAAACTGACAATGGAGGTACAGCTATATCACTTATACATTCTCTTGACCCAGATTTAATAATTTTAGATTTAGGTTTACCAGATATTGATGGAATTGAGGTAATAGGTAGAGTTAGGGCTTGTGCTAAAAATAATAAAATAATTGTTGTTTCAGCAAGGGAGCATGAAAGAGATAAAGTTGAGGCTTTAGATGGCGGAGCAGATGATTATTTAACTAAACCTTTTAGTGTAACAGAACTTTTGGCTAGAGTGCGTGTGGCCCTTAGAAGTAAAGTTCAACAAGGTAAGATGAATAATGACGTTCCTACCACCTTTGAGGTTAAAAATCTAAAGATAGATTATGAAAAGCATCTTGTATCTATTAATGGTGAGGAGATACACTTAACTCCAATTGAATATAAACTTGTTGAATTAATGTCTAAGTATTCAGGTAGAGTTTTAACACATAAATTTATAATAGATAAGGTATGGGGTAATTACTATGAAAGTGAAAACCAATCCCTTAGAGTTTTTATGGCAAGTATAAGACGAAAAATTGAAAAAAATCCTGCTCAACCAGAGTATATTTTAACTGAAGTTGGAGTAGGATATCGCATGACAGATGAATAAGTATCAAATTAAAAGTATTAGTTAATCTAAACTAGTAATATTTTAACTAAATATAAATAGCCATGTATTTTATAATAAGTAGGAGGAAAGACAGCCTATTAATATTATATTTGCATGGCGATTTTTAATACAAAAACTATATTTTAATAAAGACTATATCTTTATTTAAATAAAATATATTTCAAATTGAGCTTTAGTTAATTTGATATTTCTTTTTTATAAATAATTTTTATATATAAAATATTTTATTTATTAATAAATATTTTTTAATATAAAAAAGTTACTATTTTTATCTTTTTATAATGGTCTTTATGATATTATTAATATAACTATAATAACAACACTGTAATTCATTGTAGAATGTACTTTTTTAGCAATGAGAACTTATGTCTTTTTAAATGGGTAAAGCAGTTTGATTTTTCATAATATAAATATTTATTTAATAGTTATGTAAATATTTATACTATATATTGAATGAAGATATGAGTATAAAATATAATTTTTATAATGTAAAACTTGCTTAGAACTAAGTTAAGGTATGAATAACAAGAATTATATGAAGATTAAAAAAATAGTATGTACAGCAAAAGATATTTATGATAATTTAAGTTTTAGAGAGCCTCAATGAGTAATATGATAATGAGCTCTATTTGTCAAAAAAGATGATGCTATTGTATTCTTTTTTTTTATAAAAAAGTACAATAGCATCATCAAAGGTACATCAAAACTTGACATAGTTTCAAGAATTTAAAAAATTGAATAAAAGGAGTTATACATAAATGAGTGTGAGAAACTTAGTAGATGAATTAGATGAAATTATATATGTTTCCTCCTTGGATACATATGAACTTTTATATATTAATAAAAATGGGAAAAGGATATTAGGACTTGATGATATTTCTCATAGAAAATGTTATGAAGCATTACAAGGAAGAGATTCTCCTTGTGAATTTTGTACTAACTCTTTTTTGAAAGATGATGAATATTACATATGGGAAAATACAAACACTGAAATAGACAGACATTTTATATTAAAAGATAAATTAATTGAGTGGGAAGGCAGAGCTGCACGACTGGAAATAGCTCTTGATATTACTGATAAGGAAAATATAAGTAAGTCGATAGAAGAAAAATTAGAAATAAAAGAATTACTAGTTGGGTGTATTAAACATCTTATAACAGAAACTAATTTTTCAGATGCTATAAATCTTGTATTAGGCAGTATTGGGAAATTTCATAAGGCTGATAGAGCATATATTTTTGAAGTGTCAGCAGATGGTAAAAAGATAAATAATACATATGAATGGTGTAATCAAGGGGTTGAGGGACAAAAACAATTCCTTGAAGATATTGATATTGAATCACTAAAAAATTGGTTTTTATTATTTCATGAAAAAGGTTTTATAATAGTAGACAATATAGAAAGTTTAAAAGAAACACAACCAATTGAGTATGAAATTTTAAAACCTCAAAATATTGAAAGTTTAATAGCATCTTCATTAAAGCAAGATGATAAAATTATTGGATTTATTGGAGTTGACAATCCACAGAGAGCTGTTAAGGACACATCTCTTTTGACTTCTCTATCTTATTTTTTATTGACTGAAATGAAAAAGAGAGAAGTAGAAAATAAATTGAATCATATGAGCTATTATGACTTTTTGACTGGGGTTTACAATAGAAATAAATATATTAAATACATAGATAATTTTTACAGCAATAAAGCTAAATCTATGGGGGTTGTGTTTATAGATATAAATGGATTAAAAGATATCAATGATAACTTTGGACATGCTAGTGGCGATTCTGCTATTGTATCAACCTGTGTAATTATAAAAAAATACTTTCATTCCTATAATATTTATCGTATTGGTGGAGATGAGTTTGTTGTATTATGTGAGGAAATTTCAAAACAACTATTTGAAGAAAAGGTTACTTGGTTAAGTGAGGAGTTTAAAGATACTAGGGTATATAGTGTAGCAATAGGAAGCACTTGGAGTGAAGATAATATAAATATACATATGTTGACTAAAATTGCTGACGAGAGAATGTACCAAGATAAGCAAAGATATTATGAAAAAAATAAATTAAGGACCAATAAATTAGAGGAGATAAGCAATTTAAATGATTCAGAAAAAAGAATTTTATCTACATATGAAGATTTAGAGACTAAAGAATCTTTTGACAGTATAACAAGTGATGGATATTCCAAAACTTATGAAAAATTAGTTTATAATACATATGATATTATCTTAGATATTTGCTTAGAGAAAAACTTAATTACTCCAATCTATCAATCAGAAAACAATATTTTTAAAATTTCTGTAAAAGAGAACATACAAAAAACATTTTTATACATTAGAAACTATATAGTTCATCCTGATGATAGAGCTATATTTTACTCCAATCTTTATTCAAAGTTTCTTGATGATTCAAAAAATAACAAGCAAGAGGACTTAAAGTTGAGTTTTGAATGTAGATGTTTAGGAGAGGATAAAAGGTACTATTGGGCATCTATGTGTATCCTAAATGTCATCAGTAAAAATAAATTTGGTGAAAATCAGACGCATATTTTGCTTTCTATTAAAAATATAGACCATATTATGCAAATACGTAAAAGGCAAAGAGATATATTGACAGGGCTATATAATTACGAAGGCTTCTGTCAACAAGCAAACTTATTACTCAAAAAACATCCTAATAAACATTATGTTGCTATAATGATGGATATAGATAAGTTCAAGGTAATTAATGATATTTATGGTATTCAAGAGGGAGATAGGGCATTAATATATATTGCAGAACTGATTAAAAAAAATATTACTTCTAAGGGAATCTGTTGTCGTATGTATGCAGATGTGTTTTGCATTTTTTATGAGTGTTATCATGATAAAGAGGTAGATAAATTAATTTATAAGATTACAAAAAATTTAAGTATAAAGCAATTTGAATATATGTTAGTACCATGCTTTGGAATTTATAGGATTTTGGATAATAATATATCAGTTACAAATGCCTGTGAAATGGCAGGATATGCACATAAAAATGTAAAGAAGCAAAGTATAAGTCATCATATGTTTTACGATGAAGCTATGAGGAATGATGCAATTGAAGAAAAACAGATGGAAAGAGAAATGGAGTATGCATTGGAAAATGGACAGTTTCATGTATACTTACAACCTAAGTATAATCTTGAAATAAATGAAATTGTAGGAGCAGAGGCCTTGGTTAGATGGATACATCCAGAAAAAGGTATAATACCTCCAAATAAATTTATATCACTATTTGAGAAGAATGGGTTTATTATTAAACTAGACATGTATATATGGGAGCAAGTATGTACTTTGATAAGAAAATGGATAGACTTAGGTCAGAAGCCAATACCGATTTCTGTAAATGTATCAAGATTACATTTGTATAATCCTCAATTTAGATATATTGTTTTAGGTCTAATAAATAAATATAATATACCAAAATCATTTTTGGAATTAGAACTTACAGAAAGCTTATTTATTAAAAATATAAAGCTATTTGCCAAGATAATAGCAGAGCTTAGAACAGATGGTATTATATTAAATATGGATGACTTTGGCTCGGCATATTCTTCATTAAATATGCTAAAAAATATAAATATTGATACATTAAAGATAGATTGTGGATTTTTCAATGAAAAAGAAATTACAGAAAGAGAAAAAATTGTTTTAAAGCATACTATAGCCATGGCTAAGGACCTAGAAATGGATGTAGTTGCAGAAGGTGTAGAAACAAAAGAGCAAGCAGAATTTTTAGCTAGTTTGAATTGTGTTGTAATTCAGGGATATTACTATTGTAAGCCTATTCCAAGTCTAGATTTTGAAAGTTTACTTTATAATCATCAAGATAGTAAACTAATAACTACTTAAAATAATATACTTTATTTAAATGTAATATATTCTGTGATAGGTTGTCTAAATTAAATGTAAGATAGTCTGTATATATTCAGTCAATTAATAATTCAAGGTTGAAATATATACAGGCTTTATAGTATTTAAAATTTAATTTTTAAAGATTTTTATTCTAAACGCTTGTATAGAACTTCTTTACCGTAAATATAGAATGTGAGATAATAAATTAAATAAAAAATAAAAAGCAATGACATTATAATTTTTTAGTAAGTACAATATGGATGGATTAGGAGCGAAGTTTATGATAGTGGGTATTATAGGTCCTTCAGACTCTGGCTTTAAGATAAAGGAAGACTTAAAACAGATAGATAGCAATTTAGAAACTAAAATATATGTAAGAGAAAAAGTAGTAGATACGGTAGAAGTTATTTCAAAATGTGAAGATGAATGTGATGCTATTATATTTACAGGATGTGGAGTCTATGAGTTTATAAAATCTAAACATGAAATAAGTAAACCACATTCATTTGTTCCAAGAAGTGGGACAAGTATAATGAAAGCATTTTGGGCAATAAAGAGCGAAAATATAAAGCTAGATAAATTTAGTATAGATGTAGTTGATAGATATGTTGTAGAAGATGCACTTAAAGAGTTTGATATTGAAGCTACAAGTATATTTTGTAGGCCATTTTCTTTAGAAGTAGGAGAATCTGAACTTGCAAAGTGGCATATACAATTGTTTGAAGAAAATAAGACCGAGATAATGATAACTGGTTTTGGAGCAGTGTACAATGAGTTAAAGGAAAGAGGTTATCCTGTATTTCGGCTACAAGCAACTATACAATTAATCAAAGAAAGTTATGAGAAAGTGAAGAGTGAATATGCTCTAAGTAAGGCTAGATTTTCTCAAATTGCAGTAGAAATATTGAGTCTAATAGATTATAAAGAGAAGATAGAAAACTATTATTCTGATATGATAAAAAAATCAGATATGGATAAGCTTGTAGTAAACTATGCAAGAAGTATTCAAGGTTCTTTATTTTCGTTTGGAAGAAATGATTATGTGGTATTTGTTCATAAAGGTGTAGCTGATAATGAGTACAATTATGATAAATTATTTAAGTTAAAAAGAGATATAAAAGACATGGGATTTTCTCTTAGTATAGGTATTGGGACTGGAGTAACTGCATATCAAGCTGAAAATAATGCACATAAAGCATTGAGACATTCAATAGATTCAAAAGAAATTGGTATATATTTAGTAGATGAAGATGAAAATATAAGAGGTCCTTTAGCCTCAGAAAATGAATTAAATTACTCCTTAGTATTGTCTGATGAAAAAGTAATAGAAATATCTAAAAAAACTGGAATGAGTTGCGAATCAGTAGCAAAAATTATAGCTATAAGTGAAAATAGAAAAAGCAAGATTTACGATTCAAAAGAATTGGCAGAATATCTAAATGTAAGTGAAAGAAGTGCAAGGCGTATACTGAATAAAATAGTAAGTGCAAATCTAGGGAGAATATGTGCTAAAGAAACTAGTATTGGTGGAGGTAGACCAAAGAATATTACTGAGATATTGTTTTAAAATATTATATAAGATTGTATGAAGTGTCATATAAAATACTAAAACCTATGTAAATCAACTTTTTAAAATAGTACTTATAGAGTTGAAAATACATAGGTTTTTAATTATGAGAGTTAAAGAGTAGTATTGTATAAAAGTATTTATATTAGTGATAGTACTCTAATTTATCATTAATTTTTTACAATTCATCATTTAACTTAATCATATGATAAACTATTTTAGCAGTATCATATAATTCATCTATATTTACATATTCATTAACTGTGTGTACGTCATACATCCCTAAACTTAATATAGCACAATTATATCCAAGATTAGCTAGTATATTTGCATCACTACCACCACCAATTATCATTGGATTTGGAACAACACCAACTTGTCTTATTGCTTCCTCACTTAATTTAAAAACATGACTGTCTCTACTAAGTTCAAAACTTGGATAAGACATATTATGTTCAAAAGTGTAAGTAGTATTAAATTTAGATGCAGCATCTGAACAACATTTTTTCATATGATTAAGTTCATATTCTAAAGTTTCAGGGACATGAGACCTGATTTCAGCAGTCAATGTAACCTTATCAGTTACTATATTTGTAGCTCCACCACCTTCTATTTTACCTATATTTGAAGTTGTCAGAGAATCTATTCTACCTATATGCATATTACTTATAGCATGAGAGGCAACAAATATAGCATTTATACCTTTTTCAGGTTCTATACCAGCATGTGCTTTTTTACCATCAAAAGATATTTTTATAGATTCTTGTGCAGGAGCCTTATATGCTATAGAACCAATAGCTCCACCAGAATCTAAAATCACCATATCCTTGCAAGGTAAGTTATCAGGGTTAAAGTTTTTAACACCATGCATACCAGCTTCTTCACAAATTGTAAAACATAGATATATATCTCTATGTGGTATTTTTTCTGTAATAACATGTTCTAGAGCTTCTAGGATAGCAGCTATACCAGCTTTGTCATCTGCACCAAGTGTAGTAGTTCCATCACTTCTAACTACATTACCATCTAGTATTGGATTTACACCTAAACAAGGTTGAACTTGGTCCATATGAGCACATAAACAAAGAGGTCTACTTCCTTCTTCTCCTTTTATATATGCGATAACATTTCCCGTATTACCACCATATTTTTCACCAGCATCATCTATAATAGCGTCTATATTTCTTTCTTTTAGATAGTTTACTATCCACTTGGACATTTCTAATTCTTGATTAGATGGACTGTCAATCCTAACCATATCCATAAAGTTATCTATAAGTCTATTTTTACTTAACATAAATCATTTCTCCTTTTAGAAAAATTTAAATAAATTACATACTATAAGAAGGGAATATTCCAGGCCCTAATGGAATATTAAACACCATAAATAGTATCAATAGTATGGTCCATACTATCAAGAATGATATAGAGTATGGTAGCATATTAGCTATTACAGTACCCATACCCGCATCCTTATCATACTTTCTTGTAAATGCTAGTATAATAGGGAAGTATGGGAATAAGGGGCTAAGTGGATTTGTTATACAGTCACCTATACGATAAGCCATTTGTGTAAGTGCTGGATTGTATCCGACCATCATAAACATTGGTACGAATATTGGTGCAAGTATAGCCCACTTTGCAGATGCACTTCCTATAAATAAATTTATAAAGCATGATAATATAATAAATCCTATCAATAATAAAGGACCATTTATTCCTGCTGATTTCAAAAACTCTCCACCTTTTACAGCGAGTATCAAACCTAAATTACTATTTGTAAATAATTGCAAAAACTGTGAAGCAGCAAATGCTAGTATTATATATCCACCCATATCACTCATTGCACCAGCCATTATAGAGACAACATCTTTATCCTTTTTTATTTTACCTATAGTTTTTCCATATACAACACCAGGTATAAAAAAGGCTAAAGCTATTATAGGTACCATACCTTTCATAAGAGGAGCATTATTTGATAATAAATCTCCTGTTTCTGGGTCTGCTAAGAATGGTTTTTGACCAATTACGCTAAGTGCTATCATAATTGCTGCATATATTAATATACTTATACCAGCTTTTTTAAGCCCTTTTTTTTCTACATCACTAAGGCTACCATCAACATCTAACTCTGCATTTCCTTCGTATTTACCAAATCTAGGAGCTACAATTTTTTCTGTTACCCAAGTTGCTAACAATATTAATACAAAAGTTGATGCTATCATAAAAAATAAGTTCATTGTTGCATTAGCCTCAAATCCAGAATCAATCATCTGAGCTGCTGGTACTGTAAAGCTTGCAGCAAGTATATCGTTAACACTTATCATGATGTTTGCTGCAAATCCTAGACAGACTGCGGCATATCCAGAAAATAAACCTATAAGTGGATGTCTTCCAACACCAAGATATACAAGTGCAGCCAATGGTGGGAATAGTATTGTACCTGCATCTGATGCAATATTTGCAAGCATACCTATAGTCATTACAACAAGAGTTACTTTTGTTTCAGGAATTTTGCTTACTGATGCCTTTATTGTTGCTGTCATAAGTCCAGTCTTATCACAAACACCAGCGCCTATCATAGTAACTAAAACTAGTCCTAAAGGTGCAAAGCCTTGAAAATTACTAACAATATTTCCTAATAAAATCTGAAGTTGTTCTACAGTTAATAAATTTACAGCAGTTATAGTTTCACCAGTACCAGGATGAACTACTGATATACCCATAGAACCGATTATGCTAGATAGTATAAGTAAAAGTACACATAATCCTAGAAATATTGTAACTGGGTCTGGTAGCTTATTACCAACAATTTCTATTCTGTTTAATGTTCTGTCAAAAAAGTTCTTCTTTTTAACTACGTTATCATTCATAATATCCTCCCTATGTTTTTAAAATATAATATTGAAAATAAGTATTGTGGTCAAATTTATAATATAAATTATGACTGTCAATTTAAGACGTGTCCACAATGTGTCCTAAAAAAAGTATAAAATAAACTTTTTCCTATGTCAATGTAATTTTCTGAATTTTCTGGATGAGTGATGTTAATTAAATATGCTTTAAGTAGATTAATGACGAATTATATCTAAGTTATTTGTATTATATATATACTTTAAAATTAATTTTAAAACAAAACTTTATAAAAATCTAGTGGAATATTAAGTTAGTAAAAGAATAAATTAATAAAATACAAAACTTTATAACAACTAAATAACAACTCAAGTGGAGTATTTAGGTTAGAATTAAAAAATAATATGTAAGAGGATAAATTGTCATAAGGTCATATGAAAAATATAAAAAGATGAAAGAATCGTAGAGAAATAGTAAAATACACAAGTTTATATTATGATGGATATAACCTATGTAGGAGCTCTTTTTAATGACTTTTGTATATGAGAATGATATAATATATTCTAATAATAAGTAAAGAAATATTAAAATAAAATTAAAAATATTAAGTTATTTATATGTTTTTGTAAACTAGATAGTAATATTATTATATTTTTATAAAAAATATATTGGAAATATAATCAATTTATATAATTGGAAATCATTGGGTTAATTTTAATAGAAAAATGAAAAAATATGAATAATAGCTCTATATGATAGTTAAATCACTCTTTAAATTAATAAATAATGTGAGAGTTCATTTATAAGTGTATCAACAGTAGTTGAACTATAGAAGTATTAAAATAATTCATGAACAAGAGTGTGGAATGTACAAGGGAGGTAGGATGTTAGAAATAATATTAAAGAATTTTAAAGCAAAGAAGATGAATTTGTATAAATCTGAAATTAGATTGAGAAATTATAGATGTTTCTGCGGTTTGTCATTATTAGGACTCACTATTTCAGCTATGGTGTTTGTATTTGGATTGATTTTATCAGAAGTTGTTACTTTTAATATAGAGTTTTTTATTATACTTGGATACTTTTTTATTCTTTATATTATTTCTAAATTTTACTTAAAAAAACACTTTCAGCATATAACGCTTATCTTTTATTTGGCATTAACTCCAGTTATGATAATGGGTATTTTGATGGGAACTTTTCTAGATAAAACAGAACCATCAATCACAATTATGGTCTTTATATGTGTACTTCCTCTATTCATATTGGATAAACCGTGGAGAATTACTCTCTACATAACAGGAACTGCTATAATCTATGGTATTTGTTGCTTTATAGCAAAGGATATAAATATGTTTATGGCGGATTTAGTTGATTTAGTTACTTTTTATTTTTTATCTGTGGGTGTTAACTTTTTTATTCTGAATGACCGTATCGAAAGTGTAGAAAACTACATTAAATATAGAACTAAATCAGAAATTGATTTATTGACAGGTATATATAATCGAGGTGCTGGCGTTGAAATGATTGAACATCTTATGGACGAAAAAAAGTATGGAGCTTTTATTCTTATCGATATAGATGATTTTAAATATATCAATGATTCCTATGGTCATATTGTAGGTGACCGTTATTTACAAGCTGTAGCTGATAATATAAAGAATATTTTCTATGATAGTGTAGTTTTAAGATTAGGTGGTGATGAATTTGCCATCTATGCTAAGGATTTAAAGAATGAGGAGAATTGTAAAATACGCTTTGAGAAATTATTTGATGCATTAGATAATATGGAAGATTTATCACAAAATGATTATGTATTTCATATTAGTTTAGGATGTTCAATTTGTGATAAAAACATTGCTAATTTTGAAGATTTATATAGTAAGGCAGATGAAGCTCTTTATGCAGCAAAGGAAGCAGGAAAAGGGTGTTATCGAATAAACTGATTTAATATTTTATCATGATTTTTATGTATATGTAATATATAATTTTTAAAAAGAAAAACGGTAGTTTCAGCTGGAATTTTGAAACTGCCATTTTTCTTTTCTGATTTTTTTGTAACTGGAAGCCAGACTTCATGTTCTGCATTTTGTAGGTATGAATTTAAGTAAACTTCTATATCTGAAATATTTTCTACATATTTATAACTAGAGTCAGGAAGCCACTCTGTTCAAATTCAACGTTCTAAATATTGTATGCTTTCTACAAAAATGGTAACCTTGTAAATATTACAATAAGTAGCATCAGTAAATATCTATTATGTTTACCAATGCTATTTTTTGCAAATTTATAGTATAAAGTGCTAACTGTAATATCAAGTTTTTATTTTTCAAGGTATGCTTTTAAAGCAAGACCAATAAATTTTGATGCTCCATCTCCATATTTATTATCGTTAACCTCAATAAATACAGGGTTTGATATATAATTTTCAGACATAATAGGCCAATAATTATCTCCCATATCTATTCCATTATTAATTTTATTAGTAAAAGAAATCAGTTCTTTAACTAATTCTTGGACATCTAAAGATGCAACATCTTTACTTAGATTTTTTGTAAGTTTTCTTGTAATATCATCACCTTTTTTAATAAGGTTAAGTACTTCTGATTGAGAAATAGTAGTACTGTTAGATAAAAAATTTTGAAAGTTATTTTCCATAGCCTTTGTGTATTTTTCAAGACTTCCAAACTGCTTAATTGCCATATTTGCTATTTCATTTTCATATGATTTGATTTCTGAAGTTATTTTATCAAAATCTTCAATGCTTTCAGTTTGTGCGACAATCTCATCAGTGTGAGATTCTTTGAACTCAGTTAAAATATGAAAATACTCACTCATATTAAAATCTTTAAAATCCACACATTTATCTACTTTTATAAGTTTATTAAGTAATTCTAATAGAGCATTTAATCTATCTCGCTTTATTTGGATTAGTTCTCTTTGATTTTTAAATGCAGTTAGACAATCAAATTGAGGATTTTCCATGATTGCTTCAATTTCTTTTAATGTGAAATCAAGTTCTTTAAAAAATGTAACTTTTTGTAGAACTTCTAATGCGTTATCATCGTATAATCGTAATCCATCAGTAGTTATTTTTGTAGGTTTAAATAAACCAACTTCGTCATAAAACTGTAGAGTACGTATACTGACACCAGTTAATGAAGAAACTTGTTTTAATGTCATCATTTCAACTCACCTTCTTTCGTACCCTAATAATTGAGAGTTAGCTAATATTTTTTTATAAGAAATATACAGTATTTGTAAATGCTATCTCTAACTACTAATGTATGCTATTACTATACATGAGGATGAATATATTTGTTATATTTTTTCTAAATAAATATTGAGGACTTTACGAAGGAAAAGAAAAGATGGTATAGCTTTTAAAGCATATACCACCTTTGTATTATAAAAAGAATACTTAATAGACCTATAAAGTTTTGTCGTGTTTTTCTAAGAATGTTAAGTATTCTTCTTTAGTCATAACTGGTGTAAAGGCATCTAATATACCTTTAGTCTCTTTAGCATTATCAAAAAGAAGGTCTATAACTGTAAGTGCCATAGCCTTAGCAGGTACTATGTAAGCTAAGTCTTCATCAATTATTTCAAAATCTCTTGTATGAAGAGCACCTTTTACACCACCAATCATAGGGTGAAGGGTAGGCATTATATGAGATACATCTCCAAAATCAAATGAACCAGTGAAATCTCCACCATCAATAATTTTTCCTTTTAAACCTAAATCTTCAAGGTTATTTTTAAATAAGTTATCAAGGTTTTTGTATCTTAATATTGGTAGATACCCAGGAATTTCAGTTATTTCAACATCAGCTCCAACCGCCATTCCACCAGCCATCAATGCTTTATTTATTCTTTTATTAGCATCTATCATGCCGTTTATAGTTCTAGCTCTTACATATGATTCCATATGAACATCAGCAGGAACAACATTTACTATATCTCCACCTTTTGTGATGATAGGATGGAATCTAACTCTTTCAGATTCTTTAAAAGTCTCTCTAAGTGCATTTACATTATTTATAGCAAGCATTGCTGCATTTAAAGCATTTATTCCATCATGTGGAGCAGAACCAGCATGAGATTCTTTTCCTATAAATTTAACTTTTTTGCCGACAAAGCCATTACTTTCAGGACCAACTAGAGCCTTATCTTCTCCTAAATCTGAAGAGTGAAACATCATAGATATGTCTATATCATCAAAGTAACCTCTTTTTATTAGTTCTTGTTTTCCACCAAAGTAAGTTATTTTTCCTTCTTTTTTCAATTGTTCCCTGTATTCCAATTCAATAAATTCTTCAGCAGGAGTAGCCATAAATGATATTTTACCATCTAAATGTTCTAAAACCCCACTTTTTACTAAACCAATAGCTGCACCTAACATTCCAGCTATTTGTATGTTATGTCCACAAGTATGAGATGCACCTATTTCATTAGAATCTTTGTGTTCTTTGCATGATATACCATCTAATTCTCCAAGTATAGATATATGAGGACCTTCTTTACTAGAATTTGCATCTGCCTTACATCCTGTAACAGCTATATTTTTTTCGACAGATAAGTTTAGTTCTTGTTCAAAAAAGTTTGAAACAGCTTCTGTAGTTTTATACTCTTTATATCCATATTCTGGGTTTTTGTAGATTCCATGACCTATTTCTAATATTTTTTCTTTATTTTCATCGATAGTCTTTATTACTAGAGATTTTAATTGTTCTTTATTCATAATAAGTTCCTCCTATATTTTACCTTGAATACTTAAAACTATATGAGCTATACTTGCACATGCAAAGAATATAGTTGTAAAGACAACAAGTGATATTATAACTATTTTCCATGACATTTCCTTTAAAGCTTCTATTTTGTTTCCAACAGAAATTCCTGCAAAAGCTAATAGAGGAGTTGTTATAGCCATAAAATTAATATTATTAGTGTTAGTTAAGAATACTTCAGATGTTGGGCTATATGGCATACTAAGTAAAAGACCTATTATAGTTGCAAATCCAAAAGCAGGAAATATTGATTTAGGAAATAAATCCTTTATAATCATAGCAGCCATAGCAGCTAATATTAACATTACCATTCCAGGAAAAGCTGTTACTATAGATGTACCAACACTAATTCTTTGTCCTATAAGAATTATAACTCCAATAATAGACATAACCAATAATTGATATGAACTTTTCTTTAAATCTAAATTAGCAAACATTTATTAGCACTCTCCTTTTGTAGTTTTTGTTTCGTCAGTTTTTTTACTTCTTGAAAATTTAGGTTCTAAAATTTTGTACATAAAATTAGTAAATGGTAAAGATACAAAGACCAAGAATATAATTCCTGTTATACTAGACATCATATTACTTGTTGCTGCATAGGCAAGTATTGTATCTGCCATTTCTGGAGGTACCATGGTAGAAAGTGAGCCAGCGGCAGCAGTCATCATACTTCCACTACCAACACCACAAGCCATTCCTAAAGCATATGGATGAAGGCCACTATAAATTGAGACTGAGCCTAATACGCTAAAATATATAGTACCAAGAACTGTACCCATTAAATATGTACCAAGCACGCCACTACCTTCTGGAGAATTTATCCCATATTTTTCAGATATAACTCCTAAAGAGGGTTCACGGCTTATACTTGCAGTAGCTCCAACAGCTTCTCTTTTCATACCAAATATTAATGCAAGAGGTAATGCAACTATTGGTGCAAGTATGTGACCAAATTCTTGAGCAAGAAATGCAGGTCCAGCTTGAATTATCTTATCGATGTTTGGGCCAACTGTAGTCCCATATTTTATACCAAGCATTACTAGCGCAATTCCAACAACTTCACCAGCAATATTGATTTCTTTTTCTCCAATAACTTTTTTAAGTGCTTTAATTTTTTTTCCTAATAAGTCAGGTGTTATTATAAGTCCGATTATAACTGCATAAAGCATTGGAAATAGTATTATAGAAGCTGAGCCAATAGCTAATGTTCTTTGTCCTATAAATTCACATACTACTACTAAGATTAAGCAAGTTAAAAAGACTTGAATAAAGTGTTTTTTATTAATTTCCATGATTGCCTCCCTAAAAAAATAAATATTGTACTTATTTGAATTTGAAATAGAAAATACGTTTTCTTGAATATAATACGTTTTCCTAAATTACATAAAATTATATAGTAAAATTGTTTTTCAAATAAGTTTAAGAACTGTCAATAATATGTCCTTAATTAAGGATAAATCAAAAATTTAACATTGTCAACGAAAAAATATGTAAAATATTACATAACTTCAAAATATTAACATATAAATTTATTTATTAAAAATTTACTTAAATATTGTATGAATAAAATATAAAAAGCTTTAAAATAAATAATATAATTATAGAAAATAAAGATAAATATAATAATCTTAGTAGGTGATAATAGATGAAAATAAATAGATTAACAGAAATAATAGTAATACTATTAAATAAAAAATTAGTTACTGCTAAAGCATTGGCTGAGAGGTTTGAAGTTTCTACAAGAACTATATATAGAGATATAGAAACTCTGTCTATGTCAGGAGTACCAGTATATATGACTAAAGGCAAAGGAGGAGGAATATCTTTAATAGAAGAATATTCTATAGACAAAACTATATTGTCAAAGGAAGATAAGGAGAGTTTAATAATAGCACTTCAAACATTACAAGCAACAAAGTATCCAGAAATAAATTCAGTAGTAGATAAAATTGGCTCAATATTTGGAGAAAGTAATTTTGCAAACTGGATTGAAATAGATTTTACTGAATGGGGAAGTAATTTTAATGAGGATGATAAATTTACAAAAATAAAAAATGCTATTTTAAGACGCAATACTATAAATTTTGATTATGTAAATAGTTTTTCAAGTCAGACAAATAGGACTGTTGAACCGATGAAGCTAATGTATAAAAGTAAGACTTGGTACTTGTATGGGTTTTGCAAATTAAAGGACGATTTTAGAATATTTAGAATCAGTAGAATGAAAAACTTAGTAGTAAAAGAAGACATATTTTCAAGAAAGATAATTGAAGAGGCATACTTAGATGACTCTAAAATAATTAAAGAAGATACAGTAACTCTGAGGCTAAGATTTAAGGAAAAGATTCTCTATAGAGTTTTTGATGATTTTAACAATGATTTAATAACTAAAAATGAAGATAATACATATGATGTAATTGCAGAATTCCCAATTGGAGAGTGGATTTATGGATATATCTTATCTTTTGGAGATAGTGTTGAAGTACTTGAACCTAAATTCATTAGAGATAATGTTATAAATAGATTGAAAGAGATGCTTAAGATGTATTCCTTATAAGTTACTATTACTAAATTTAATTATATTAAAATATATGACATATAGATGTCGTATTTTATAAATTATAATTAAATTAAAGAAACAGATAATCAAAAGCAATCAATAAAGCTAAAGTGAGGTATAAAGTATGGATTATGAAATAGTACATATAAGTGAAAAAATAGTTGTGGGTGTATCAAAAGAAACTACAAATAACAACGGACAAGCAGTAAAAGACATAGGTGAATTATGGAAAAGCTTTATGGGGAAGGGTATCTATAATGCTATAAAAGGTAAAAAAAATGATAAAACAATAGGTTTATATACAGACTATCAAGGTGATTTTACAAATCCATATAACTTTGTAGCATGTTGTGAAGTAAATAGTGAAGATGATAAGGACAACAACTTAAGTGAATTTAATGAAAAAGATATTTGTGGAGAGTTTGTTATAAGCAAAGTTATACCAGGTGGTAAATATGCAAAATTCACTATAACAGGAGTATTATAGGAATAAACAAGTTGATAATCATGAGGGAGTGTACTATACACTCCCAATTTTTATTTTATCTTTAAAAGTGATAATATTGTGATTTCTTTAAGTATACAATTTTTGAATAGTTCACAAAATTATCTATAATCGTTTATAATCAATATTTTGTTCATAATTTAAATCTTCCTTTAGCAATATGTAAGAATTTATTAATTAATAATAGGATATAAATTTAATTATAGTTCAGCCGATAATAGATGTATATTATATAAATATTTTCAATTTATTATATATCTATATAATTGGTTTTTGACAACTTTTTACGTTTTTGTGTTTTTTACGTTTTTATGTGAT
Organism: Clostridioides sp. ES-S-0049-02; assembly: GCF_020658465.1. Classification (NCBI taxonomy): domain Bacteria; kingdom Bacillati; phylum Bacillota; class Clostridia; order Peptostreptococcales; family Peptostreptococcaceae; genus Clostridioides; species Clostridioides sp. ES-S-0049-02. The sequence continues at coordinate 103,224 of NZ_JACVWG010000009.1, read as the reverse complement.
TATGTTTTTAATAACTCGTCAAAATGCAAAACATATATTACAATAGATATATAAGTTTTTTAATTTATAAACTGTATTAATAAAGTTGAATATAGTATAGCATGAATATGTACTTTTATTTATAGATGAAATGTATTTATTATGTAGGGAAAATAGTCAGTAAGTATAAACAATGACTGAAAAATAATAGCATTTATTGTTACAAGTATGGAGGAGTTAGTTTTATGGAAAATAAAATTTTAATAGTAGATGATGCTATTTTTATGAGAATGATGATTAAAGAAGCTCTGAGTAAAAGTGGCTACGAGAATTTAGTAGAAGCAAGTGATGGAGAAGAAGCTTATAATATGTTTAAAGATGAAATGCCTGATTTGACATTACTTGATATTACAATGCCTAAAAAAGATGGTCTAGAGGTATTAAAGGAAATAAAAATGTTGGATTCAAATGCTAAAGTGGTGATGTGTTCTGCAATAGGGCAAGAAAATATGATTGTGGAAGCTATAAAGCTTGGAGCACTAGATTTTATAGTAAAACCATTTAAAACAGAAACATTGTTTAAAGTTGTAAATAATGCCTTAAAATAAAGGCTGTAAATACACCTTTATATAGTAAAAATACATAAATGTAACAATAGAGGGAGGGGTTTATATTATAAATTATTCACAACTTGATAATATTCATATAGATGCTCTTAGAGAAATTGGTAATATAGGCTCTGGGAATGCAATTACTGCACTTGCATCCATGATAAATAGTAAGATAGAAGTATTAATACCCATGGTCAAGATACTTGAATATAATGAAGCTACAAATTTACTTGGAGGTCCAGAAAACAAGGTTGTATGTATTCTACTTGATATGAAAGGCGATATTAATGGGATGTTTATGTTTTTGTTGGATGAATCAATCACTAAACTTATGCTTAATTCTCTTTTTAATAAAGATGAAGCTTTCTTAGACGAAATTACAGGTATTGAAATTTCTGCAATCAAAGAAATAGGAAATATTATGGCAAGTTCTTATGTAAATGCTATTGCATCTATGCTAAACATGAACATAAGTATTTCGGTTCCAGATATGTGTATTGATATGGTCGGAGCTGTGTTGAATGTTCCTATGATAAGATTTTCTGATGTTGGGGACAAAATTTTATTTATAGAAAATAAATTTAAAAATAGCGATAATTATTTTATTAGCCACATATTGATGATTCCAGAAATGGACTCGCTTAAAGACATATTAGTAAGATTGGGATTATCAGTATGAGTAGAGAGATAGTAGTAAATATTGCAGACATGAAAATAGTGTATAAACCAAATGTTTTGGTTACTTATGCACTTGGTTCTTGTGTAGGAGTATGTTTAATAGATAAAACAGCAGGAATTGGTGGAATGTTACATGTTATGTTGCCATATAGTAAAGATGCTATTCACATTGAAAATAAATATAAATTTGCTGACACAGGAATAAAGGAACTTATTAAGTCTATGGAGCATATAGGTGCAAATAGGACATATATAAAAGCAAAAATAGCTGGAGGAGCCCAGATGTTTTTAGGAAATAGTAATTCATCAATTGCAAGCATAGGGTATAGGAATGTTGAAGCAGTAAAAAAAACTCTTTTAAGCTTAAAAATTCCAATAATAGCAGAAGATACAGGAATGAATTATGGAAGAACAATACGCTTTTATACTGAGACAGGCGATTTAATTGTAGACTCAATAAATAAAGGAAAGAAGAAAATATAGATTATTTTTATTTAGAAGATATTTAAGGGGGAGGTATTAAATGAGATTTCCAGATGACCCATATTTAGGTTATGAGTTAGTAGATGAGGGGATTAAGTACCTAAAATTTAAAATGGATGAACAGAACTTTGGTATTGAACTTGAAAAAGTCATAGAAATTGTTGGGAATCAGGAAATCATATTTATTCCAGAACTTCCAACCTATTCAAAAGGAATAATAAATTTGAGGGGAAAAATTATCCCGATAATAGATATGCATTTGAGACTGAGGAAAAATAATTTAAATACTACTGATTATGTATATATAGTAATAGCCGGATTGGAAAATTTAGTAGTGGGATTTATGGTTGATAAAGTTGAGGAGATAATAGATTTAGAAGAAAATCAGATATCACCTCCACCAAGGGTTACTCTTGAATATTCAGATTATTTTGTAAGTGGTATTGGAGAGATAGACAATCAAATAATTACCTTGTTAGATTTGAAGAAGCTTTTGACTGATGGAGAAGAACTTTTGATAGATGAATTGCTTTTTAAATACAATTAAACTATCATGTAACACAGATATATAATTTAGTGACATTGTAATTATATTATAATGAGAACATTTGGAACTATAGTGGTATAATTATTAAGTGTAAGAATTTTAAATTATTAAAATTTGAATATATTATGTTTAAGAGAGGTTTGGATATGGAAAATAAGCAACAAGGAACAATTTTAGTTGTTGATGATAGTGTTCTAATGTGCGATTTAATAGATAAAACACTTACAAAAGATAATTTTAAAGTCATAAAAGCATTTAATGCAATAGAGGCAAAAGAGTGTATTAAAGAGTGTACACCAGACATTATTCTGCTTGATATAATTTTGCCAGACAATTCTGGATTTGAATTGTGTAGAGAACTCAAATCTAATATTCGTACAGAAGATATACCTATAATTTTTATAACTTCAAAAAATACAGATACAGATGTAGTAAAGGGTTTTGGAGTAGGAGCAATAGACTATATGGTAAAACCTTTTAGTATGACAGAATTAAAAGCTCGTGTTATGGCTCATATTGAAGTCAAAAAATCTCAAGATAAATTAAGAAAAATAAATAATGAACTGGAATCTTCTCTTGAAAAATTAAATAGATTAGTTGTAAGGGATTATCTAACAGGTCTTTACAATAGACGTCATATAATTAATCAGCTTATGGAACAAAGAAAAATTAATAGATATAGTCATGAAACAGTATCTCTTATTCTTGGAGATATTGACGATTTTAAAGTTATTAATGATACTTATGGTCATGAAGCAGGAGATTTTGTGCTAACAGTAATCTCAAGTATAATTAAAAAGAATTGTAGACAAATTGATACTGTATCAAGATGGGGTGGAGAAGAATTTTTGATAATGCTCACTAATACTTCAATAGAAGGGGCAAAAATACTTTCAGAGAGAATTCGCAAAGAAATAAAGGAATTTGAATTTAACTATAAAGGAAATGAAATAAAGTGTACTATTACATTAGGAGTAGTAGAGGTAAACTCAAACATATCATTAGAAGAAAATATATCCCTAGCAGATAAGGCAATGTACGAGGGAAAAAATCTAGGAAAAGATTGCAGTGTAGTAAGTACAATGAATGGACTAAAGAAGATATAGATTGATATCTTGATAAACTTACTTTATAAAGGAGTATAGATATGAAAAGAGAAGTAAAGCTTTCCAAATTGGCAATAGTATTGCTAATTATTATAGTACTAGCTGTTATGGCAGGCATTTTTTCTTCAATTTCATCTTATAAAGCATTTGAAAAAGTGGAAAAAAGTATCAATGACATGAACAATTTGAGAAATGAAAGTCAGTATATAAAAGACACAACAAGAGAAGTTTGTGACATGTTAAGAAGGTACGTTTTTACAGGTGAAAAAAAGGATAAAGATGTCTATGAAAAAGAGCTATATGGAAAAACAAGAGAATCTGCTTTAAATAAACTTGAAAAAATTGGTCTTACAAAGACTGAGTCAAATAAAATTTTGGAAGCTAAGGAGATATCTGATTCTTTGGTACCAAAAGAACAAAGTGCTATAAATGCAGTTGAAAGTAATGACAAGAGCTTAGCTCAAAGTATAATTTTTAGTAGCGAATATGTAGAATCTCAAGAAAAAATGGATTCTTTAATAGATGAATTTCAAGAGGATGTGGTTACTCGTTCAAATTCTGAAATTGTAGAAGTTAAAAAAGAATTACAAAGTTTGATACTAAGAACGATATTTATACTCTCACTATTAATCATATTAACAATAATAGAATATGCAGTAATAAAACTAAAGATAGTAATTCCTATTAATAAAGTAGAAAAACATTTTTCAAGAATTGCATCGGGTGATTTAAGAACAAGTATAGATGTTGAAGAAAGTAAATCTGAAATAGGAATGTTAGTAAGTTCTGTCAAAAAGATGCAAGATATGTTATTAAATTATATAGACCTTATAGACAGTACATTAACTAGCATTGCAAAAGGGGATTTAAGAATAGACATAGAACAAGAATTTATAGGAGATTTTAAATCAATCAAAACATCATTAGAAAGTATAATAAATTCTTTTAATGATGATTTCTATGAAATAAATCTGTCAGCTGAGCAAGTTGCAAGTGCATCAGAACAAGTAGCAGCAGGAGCACAAGCTCTTTCGCAGGGTGCTACTGAACAAGCTAGTTCAGTAGAAGAATTAGCCTCTACAATTAATGAAATATCTGATGGAATTAAGCAATGTGCAGATAGTGCTAGTCTTGCATGTGAAGTATCTGACCAATCAGCACTACAAGTTGGTTTTGGAAGTAGATGTATGGATGATATGATGACATCAATGGAGGCAATAAGTGAAAAATCAAATGAAATATCAAAGATAATCAAAACCATAGATGAGATAGCTTTTCAAACTAATATTCTTGCATTAAACGCAGCCGTTGAAGCAGCAAGAGCAGGCCAATATGGTAGAGGATTTGCAGTTGTTGCAGATGAAGTTAGGTCTTTGGCTGGAAAAAGTGCTAAAGCAGCTCAAAACACAGCAATTCTTATAGAAGAAGCTATTAAAACAGTGGAAAATGGTGTCAAAATTGCAAAAGAAACTGCAAAAGCATTAGACTTAGTTGTAAATGGTGTAGAAAAAACTACTGATTATATTAATGGAATTTCTTCATCTGTGCATAGTCAAGAGATAGCAATTACACAGATTTTATCTGGAATAGAGCAAATTTCAATAGTAGTTCAAATGAACTCTGCAACAGCAGAGGAAAGTGCTGCAGCTTCAGAAGAAATGTCTGCTCAAGCACAAATTTTAAAAGAATTAGTAGAAAAATTTCATCTAAAAGAAAGTGAGATAAGAAAATCATCGTGGATTTAGATTATAGAATATTATATATAAGAAAAAATAGAAATTTATTTGTCGACTGTAGGTGATAAATATGAATTACATTGAACCAAGTATGAGACCAATGTTAGATATGTTTATATTTGAGACAAGTCTATTACTTGAGCAATTAGATGAAATTATGATTCAGACAGAAAAAGAAAGAATATTTAGCGACAGTAATATTAATGAAACTTTTAGAATTATGCATACAATAAAAGGCTCAGCTTCTATGATGGGTCTAGATAATATGTCTGCTTTAGCACACAGTGTAGAAGACCTATTTTATATTATACGTGAAAGAAAAATAGAGATTATAGATAATGATTTATTGTTTGATTTAGTTTTTCAAGCATTAGATTTTATAAAATATGATGTTGGTAAATTACAATCAGGAGATTGTACAACTTCTGATTGCTCTAGCTTTATAAAAGATATTGAAGATTATGTAAGTACTCTAGAACTATCAAGTTCTACAAAATTACAAGATAAGTTGAACTTAGAAGACACATACGAAAAAGAAATAACTAATTTAAATTTTTCATATAGAGAAGGTTCAGACATAGTCAAAATAGTTTTTGAACAAGATTGTATGATGGAAAATGTAAGAGCTTTTATGCTTACATTTGAATTGCAAGATTACTGTGAATTTCTAGCATTTTATCCTGAAGACGTAGAAAAGAATACAGGTACAGCAGAATATATTAAAAAATATGGATTTTATATACAATTTATTGCTAAAGATGATAAAAACATAATTTATAAAACAATAAAAGATAATCTATATGTAAAAGAGTATTCAAATGTTGATAAAGATGATATATATACAAGTGAAAAACAGGATGATATGTTGGTGAAAAACCCAAAAACTAATTTGGAGACAAATTCTAAAGATGAAAATAATTTTGTAAAAGAAAAAAGTGCATTACAAGAAAGTGTCTTAAATGAGAAAATTGACTTAGAGCAAGATGTTTTAATTGAAGGAAATGAGCATCTTCCTATAAGTAAACAAAATATTATGACTGTAAATTTAGAAAAACTAGATTTACTTCAAAATATAGTTGGAGAAATTGTAATTATGGAATCAATGGTTGTAAATAGTGTAGATTCTAAAGGTGTTGATATAGATAATTTCAATAAAGCAACCAGACAATTACATAAGCTTACAGATGAATTGCAGGATATAGTAATGTCAATGCGTATGGTTAAAATTGCAGGTGTATTTCAAAAAATGCATAGAATTGTACGAGATATGAATAAAAAATTAGATAAAAATGTTGAACTAGTAACTATAGGAAATGAAACAGAAGTAGATAAAAATGTAATGGATAATTTAGCAGAACCATTTATGCATCTTATAAGAAATGCTATGGACCATGCAATAGAGCCTGCTGATGAACGCATATCTAAGGGTAAAAAAGAAATAGGAACTATAATTTTATCTGCTGAAAATTTAGGCGGAGAAGCTGTCATAAGTATTTCAGATGATGGCAGAGGTCTCATGAAAGATAAGATTTTGGAAAAAGCTAAAGAACAAGGTCTTCTTAAACATCAAATTAATGAATATACTGATGATGAAATTAACTCTTTAATTATGACTCCAGGATTTTCTACAAAGGAATCTATAACTGAATTTTCTGGTAGAGGAGTAGGGATGGATATTGTTCGTAAAAGTATTGAAAAAGTTGGTGGTTCAATTGGTGTAAAAGGTACAAAAGATGAAGGAACAACATTTACTATAAAAATACCACTGACACTTTCTATAGTAGAAGGTATGGAGTTCAAAGTTGGAAAATCTATGTTTACTTTGCCAATATCATCAATAAGAAGTACATTTAAACTTGCAGATTTAAGCCAAGTAATTAAAGATGGTAGTGGAACAGAATTAATTACAATATATGGAGCATGTATTCCTATTATAAGATTACATAAAATATATGATATTCATACAGATATAACTGAATTAGTAAATGGAAATATGATAATCATAGAAAATGAGCATAAAGCAGTATGTATTTTTGTGGATGAAATAATAGGAACTCAACAGGTTGTAGTAAAGCCATTTCCAGTTTATTTTAACAGATTTAATATGAAAAACAATGGTTTTTCAGGATGCACAATACTTGGTGATGGAAGTATAAGTCTGATTATAGATGCAGATAACATTATGGAAATATATTAGGGGATTTAAAGTATGTCTACAAATGATATTATAAAACAAGTATTAACATTTTATGTTAATGATGTTATTTATGGAATAGAATTAGAAAATGTAATTGAGACTATAAGGTTTCAACCAATAACATATGTACCACGTCTTCCAAATTATATAAATGGAGTTATTAATTTGAGAGGAAGAATTATACCAGTTATTGATATGCATATTAGATACAATCTTCCTGAAGTTGATTATAATGAGAGAACATGCATAATAATTATAAAAATTGATGAGTATCAAGTTGGAATTATTGTAGACAAAGTTGTTGATGTCGTTCTTATAGATGACTTAAACTTACTAGAGACAACTATTTCTAACAACATAAATATAAATAAAGTTATAAAAGAGATTGTAAAAGTTGGAGATAAGTCTATACTAATTTTAGATATTCGAAAGTTTCTAATTGACAGCATGTAATTAGCTTTGATAAATTGGCAGGAGGAAGTTTTTTGTATGATAAAACTCACTGATGAAGAATTTAAAATTCTTGTAAACTATATAAAAAAAGAGTACGGAATTGATTTAAGCAAAAAAAGAGTATTAATTGAAGGACGACTATATAATACAATGCGAGAGAGAAAGTTTAGTTCTTTTAGTCAATATATGAACCTATTATTTAGAGATAAGACAGGAAATGAAGCTATAAATTTAATAAATAGGTTGAGCACAAATCATACATTTTTTATGAGAGAACATCAGCATTTTGAGTATATGTATAATAATATACTTCCTTTTTGGGAAGAAAATAATAAACTCAGAAACTTAAATATATGGAGTGCAGGTTGCTCTAGTGGAGAAGAAGCATATTCAATAGCTATGACTTTAGATGATTATTTTGGGAGTAGGAAAGACCTGTGGAATATTAAAATTATAGCCACAGATATTTCAATGAATTCACTTGAAAAAGCTAAAAGAGCTGTATACACAGAAGCAAATGTTGATAATGTTCCAAAATTATGGAAGAAAAAATATTTCATAGATAATAAAGATGGTACATTTAAAGTTTGTGATAAGATTAGAAAAAGTGTATTTTTTAAACCATTCAATTTAATTGAAGATTTCTCACATCAACTTTTTGATTTGATTTTTTGTAGAAATGTTATGATTTATTTCGATTTAAAAACAAAAGAAGAGCTTATAAATAAATTTTATGATGTAACTAAAAAAGATGGATTTTTATTTGTAGGTCATGCAGAGATAGTAAATAGAAGAAATACAGAATACGACTATGTAAAACCTGCTGTTTATAAAAAATAGAAGAATATTTTAGATATATGATTTTGTGGGGGCGGTAATGTGGAAAATATTAATAACAGGGTCATTGCTATAGGCGCATCTATAGGTGGAACAGAAGCAATACTTGAGATTATAAAAGACTTACCAAAATCTACACCAGGGGTTGTTGTAGCTCAACATATGCCAGCTATATTTACTGAGATGTATGCACAACGACTTGATAAGCAGTGTATTATGAATGTAAGAGAAGCTAAAAATAATGATAGAGTAGAGCAAGGAAATGTACTTATTGCACCTGGTGGATATCAAATGAAATTACATTTAGATAAAGATGGGTATTATGTAACTTGTGAAGAAGGTGAAAGAATAAGTGGACATTGTCCATCTGTAGATGTTTTGTTTGATTCAGTAGCACAAGTAGCAGGTAAAAACTCAGTAGGAATAATACTTACAGGAATGGGTTCAGATGGAGCAACTGGACTTTTGAAAATGAGAGAGAAAGGTTCATTTACAATTGGGCAAGATAAAAATTCTTGCATTGTATATGGAATGCCAATGGTAGCATTTGATAGAGGTTCTGTTGTAATCCAATTACCACTTGATAAAATTTCAAGTTGTCTGATAAGTCATCTTAATATTTGAAAAGAAAAAGATTAATTTTTATAAATAAAAATTAATCTTTTATTAAATTATATGGATAAAAAACCCTAGAAACTCCAAATATAATAAGAGAGATTTATATTTAGGAGGAAAATAATAAGATGAAATTTTTTAAAGTAAATACGAAAGCTAGAGTTTTAAGATATGTGTTTGTTTTATCCTTGACTATAATAGCTATTTTAGCAATTAAACATGACTATAGATATAATAATTTGGGGAAAGATGCTTTACTTAATCTAAATAAAGACAAAGAAGCTGTAAGCGTTATGAGTAATCAATCATTGCCAAAAGATACTACAAATAGTAAACAAACTTTATCAGTAAGTACAATAGGAAGTAAGACAATAGTGAAAAATGATGAATATATAGAAAGTACTATAAATATGCCTATAATAACAAATTCAAATAAGATTGTTGAAAGGTCTACAAATGATAGAATAAAAAATGATATATTTGAATTTTATAACAAATCGTATAAAGAGGCAAAACAATACCTTAAAGATAATCCTGATGAAGAAAATAAATTTGTTGCAAATGTAGACTTTGAACTTAAAAAGAATACTGATTCTGCTCTTAGTATAAAGGTAAGATATTATACTTACAGTGGTGGAGCACATGGTTATTATCAAGATATAGCTTATAATGTAGATATGAGAACAGGGAAGTTTTTAGAATTAATGGACTTATTTAAAGATAATACTAAATATAAAGAAGTTATAGATGAGGAAATTAAACAACAAATAACTGATTTAGAAAAGAAAGATAAAGAAAATGTAGGAATATATAATTTTAAAGGGATAAAAGAAAATCAAAATTTTTATTTGCAAGATGATAACTTAGTTATATATTTTGATTTATACGATATAACTCCATATGCAGCAGGAATACCAGAATTTTCAATAAACAAAAAACTAATAAGCTATATGTTAAAATCGGAGTATGTAGATTTGTTTAATTTGAAATAGGATTATTTAATTTGAAATATATTTATTTAATATGAAATAGAATTTGTATTAAAATGTTATGTTATAATATCTAGCATAGAAACTTATTAAAATTGGGGGTATATAAAATGCTACTTTTAAAAAAAGACGACATAAAAAAAGTATTTACTATGAGAGATGCAATTGAGGCTGATAAAGAGGCTTTTAGAATTTATTGTGAAGGAAAAAGTGTAACTCCTTTGAGAACTAATATACCAGTTCCAAGTCAGGATGCTAGTATGTTATTTATGCCAGGATATGTAGAGGACTTAGGGTGTGCAGGAATAAAAATTGTATCTGTATTCCCTAAAAATGCTCAAAAAGGCAAACCAGTAATTCCAGCAACAGTATTATTATTAGATGGGGAGACTGGAGAAGTATGTGCTGCTTTAGATGGTACTTATATAACTCAAGTTCGTACTGGTGCAGCATCTGGTGCAGCTATAGATGTTTTAGCTAAAAAGGATTCTAAGATAGGGGCTTTAATAGGCTTGGGAGGACAAGGTGAGTCACAACTTGAAGCTATGTTAGAAGCTAGAAATTTAGATGAAGTAAGAGTTTTCAGTAGAAATAAAGAAAGTAGAGAAAAATTTGCAAAAGAGATGAACTTAAAGCTAAGTAAATATAATACTAAAATAGTTGCAGCTGAGTCATCTGATGAAGCCATAGATAATGCTGATGTAATAGTTTTAGCAACAACATCAAAAAAACCAGTATTTGATGGAAATTTGGTTAAAAAGGGAGCATTAGTGAGTGCTGTAGGTTCATACTTACCAGATATGCAAGAGATGTGTCCAACTTGTTTAACTAGAGCATCTAAGATATTTTTTGAATCAACAGATGCAGTTTTATCAGAATCAGGAGATATATTAATTCCTCTAGAAGAAGGTAAAATAAGCAAAGCTGATTTTAGTGGTGATTTGGGAAATGTTATAAATGGAACTATTTCCGGAAGAGAAAATGATGACGAAATAATTGTGTTTAAAAGTGTCGGAATAGGTGTACAAGATGTCGTAACAGCGAAAAGAATATATGATAAAGCAAAAGATAGAGGGATTGGAATAGATTGGGAATGGTAAAATTTTCAAAATAAACTTATAATTAGACAAAATTATGCTATAATATTAATAAATAAATTTTTTTATTCAATTAACTGAGGGAGGATATTTGTATGAAAATGGTAAAAAAATTAATCTTGTCTTCTATTATGGCTTTAGTTTTAGTTCTAACTATAGGCTGTTCTAATGCAGAAGAAAAAGTAAAGTCGAATTTTGAAGCTAATTTAGCAGCACTAGAAATGTATAAATACGATGAAAAAGGCATTTCTGATGCTTTAACAGAAGCTGAATATAAACAAATTCAAACTTATAATAACACAGATAAAGTTTCAATGCTTGCTCAATTAACACCTCTTTATGGAAAAGAGAATGCTGAAAAGATATATGACACAATTGTTAAATTAATACAAGGTGTTGAAAAGACAGTAACAGTAGATTCTTCTAGTAAGGATAAGATAACTTTAAAAGTTGTAAGTAAAGCATTGGATACTAGTAAAGTAATGTCTGAGGCAAACGATTTAGTAAAATCATATGTAACTGATAAAAATAATTACAATAAAGCAGAAAAAGAAGTTCAAGATGATATGGCAAAAATGATTATAGACCTTTATAACAAAAAGCCAACGAAAGATGTTACAACTTCAATTACATATACAAAAAAAGATGGTAAATGGCAACCACCTAGCAATATACAAAAATTATGTGAAGGAATATATACAATTTAATTTATTTTAAAGACACTAAAACTATCTTTTAAACATATAATAAACTGTTTGAAAGATAGTTTATTTTATTATTTATTGAACACTACCTTTCAAATTTATTTGATATACTTGGCAGTTTTGACTATATAAAACTTTCAATACAATTATGCTATATCTTGATAAAACATGGTGAATAATTGTGTGTTATATAGTCGAAAATATGATATATTAATATTATATTATATGATAAAAGTTTATTTATATGCTTTTAGGGAGATTTTTTATATAAAATGAAAGGGGTGTTTTTTATGTTATCAAGGCAAGAATTAAAAAGAGTATCAAAAGCTCAGTTATCTGGAAACTGGGGAACATGTGCAATTAATATGGCAATATATATTGCGTTGATAGTAGCTATATCATTTATAGGATTGCCTTTTGAACCCTTAACTACTATCATAGTAGCGATAATAGGTTTTTTAGTTGCAGCAGGATTTACATGTATGTTTTTAAAGATTACTAAAGATAAAAAAGTCAAGATGGGAGATATCTTCGTAAATGGAAGAATTTATTTAAGAAGTTTTGGACTTTATATATTAGAATCAATTGCTGTTTATATTTATTCTTTTATAATCACAATTATCGGAGCATTTTTGTCATTTGGAGTTTTAATTACTAGTGGAGCAATTGAATATCTATCAAGTAATAATGTTGGAGTAGGAACTGTAATTTCTACTGCCATAACTCTAGTTATTATAGTAATTGTGTTGATGTTGCCAGTTTATATATTGTTATTATACATTTCTCAAGCTGCTTTTTTAATATGTGAAGATAAAGATAATCTTGGTGTATTTAAAGCAATGGGTGCTAGTTTAGATATGATGAAGGGTAATGTACTTAAACTATTTATATTAAATCTTAGCTTTATAGGATGGTATATATTGACTATATTTACTTTAGGAATAGGTTTGTTATGGTTAATTCCATATATAGGAGTTACTAATTGTAATTTCTATAGAGAATTATTAAAAGATAATCCAGATGTAGAAGATATATTATTAGATAAGGAAAAATCTTATTCTATGTATTAAGATGGTTTTATAGTTAAATAAAATAAAGCTTTATTTAGATATTAAAGTATAAAAATGACAAGACTGTCTTTTACAAGAACTATTTCTTTAAAGGACAGTTTTTGTTATTAAAAAAATAAATGGTTGACATCACATAGACTACTGTGATAGTTTTAAATTATAATATTGACTATTGTGATAACCATATTTGAGGAGCGATTTTATATGGAAATAAAATTATTTGATTCAGAACTTAAGGTGATGGAAGTTCTATGGGAGATAGGAGAAAGTAAAGCAGGGGAATTAGTAAAAGTTTTAAAGGAAGAAACAGGGTGGAATAGAAACACTACGTATACAGTTATAAAAAAATTAGTATCAAAAGGTGCAATAGAAAGAATTGAACCAAACTTTGTTTGTAGACCTTTAATAAGCAAAGAAGAAGTTCAGAAGCATGAAACAGAAAGCTTAATTAATAAAATGTTTGGAGGGTCTTCAGAGAAATTTCTTTCAGCTTTTATTAATAAAGAAAATCTCTCAAGTGATGAGATTACAAAACTTAAACAAATTGTTGAGAAATTAAAGTGAGGTAAGATTAATGTTCACTAAATTGTTAGAAATGAGTGTTACTTCTGGGGTTTTAATTTTAATTGTTATTTTTATAAGAGCATGTTTGTTTAAAAAATTGCCTAAAAAAGTATTTGTATTATTATGGTTAGTTGTTTTGTTTAAACTTTTAGTACCAGTAAGTTTAAATTCTACTTTTAGTATTTATAGCATTATTGAGTCAAATTTTGATGCTCAATTGGGAAATGCATCCGCTGTGGATTATTCAATTAAGAAGAATAATAATTCTATCAGTAAGAATAATTTTGGAGATTCTAAGGCTTTATTCAATCTTGAGAATTTTACAGCATTGGAAATATCAAGTATTTTAACGTTTGGAATTTCTATTACTTTTATTATGTTTTTATGCTTTAAGTATACCAGGACGATTAATCTTTTTAAAACTTCGATACATATAAAAAATCATGAATTTATTAAAAAGTGGGCATATGATAATAGAGGTTTTAGAAAATTCTTTGTTTGTATTTCTGAATTTACTAAAACACCTCTTACAACTGGTATTTTAAAACCGAATATTATTTTGCCAAAACAAATGGACTATAGCAATAACCAAACTCTAAACTTTGTCTTAACTCATGAATTGGTTCATATCAATAGGTTTGACAATATATTGAAGTTGTTTATGATTGTAGCTCTTGCTGTCCATTGGTTCAATCCTTTAGTTTGGGTAATGCTTTTTTTATTGAATAAAGATATAGAATTTAGTTGTGATGAAAAGGTAATGAGTATAGTTGGTGAAGAATATAGAGCTGATTATGCAACTACGCTTATAAGTTTAGCAGAGGAACATAATACATTTCCAATGACACTTTATAACGGATTTGGAAAGACAAAGATAGAAGAAAGAATAGTTAATGTTATGAAGTTTAAAAAATCAACCTATATTACTTTTTTAGTTTCAGCTGTGTTAATTTGTGGGACTAGTGTTGTTTTTGCAACTGGAAATAAAGAAATTGATGAAGTTGAATCTTTTAATCTAATGGAAATTGAGCAAAGTAATAAAAACGACTTTTCAATAGGAGGTCAGCCATTAAAAATAGAATCTAAGATAAATAATACAAATATTTCTGTGGGATTATCAGCTAAAAGTGATGAAAGCATTGATTTAAGTACATCAGAAACATATAAAATGCAGAAAATTACTTCAAAGGTTGATGTAGAAGAAGTGTATTCTAATATGTCAAAGTATTCAGTTGTACCAACTGATAATATTTCTAAGAAGATATCTGTAACAAAAAGTATGAAGATTTTAACAAATAATAAATTGCAGTATAAAGATTCTGAAAGCAACTAGATATATGACAAATAAGGATGGGTTGAGAATTAGGAATACTATCTTAAAATAATTAAATTTATTTTGAGATAGTATTTTTTATTAAAAAATTTTATAGAAATACTTGACACAATTATGACTATTATGATAGTCTAAAGATGTAGTAAATAACTATTGCAATAGTCATAATGAACTACACTACCCAAATAAATCTCTAAGAAAGGAATATAAATTATGAAAATAAAAAAATCCCTTATAAGTGCAATGATGGTATCTGCTATGGTACTAGGAGGAACAGGAGCAGTATTTGCAAGTGGAAATGACGATGTATCTAATATTGAGTTATCTAAGTTTAAATCTCTAGTAGAATCAGGTGTAACTGATGCTGCTGACTTAGAAAAACATGGAGTTGAGTATTATACTTATGAAGAGTACGCTAAGCAGATTGAAGAGTTAAAAGCATATGCTAAAGACTCTTCAGCAGTTAAAGATGTAAGTTCAAAAGACCTTGAAGATACAATTAAGATTATGGAAAAAGATTTAGAAAAGATAAAAACTGAAGGCTTAAAGATAATGAAACCTATCGTAATAGATAATGAAGATGGAACTCAATTGGCAGTTTCTTTATCTAGAGCTGAATAATTAATATTAAATTTTTTAGATATAGGTGGAAAAAGTATTTAAAAAACTAAATAAGCGTAATTAAACATAGTAAACAAGAATAAAACAAGTAACAAATAAACGATAACAAAAGGCTTAAAGTCTATATGAAGATAGAGAAGTAAAAAATAAACAAATTAAATAGTATAAAAATAAATCTAGTCAAAGTAAAAGTATTAAACCCAGTTTGTAATGTTAACATTTTTTATATGTATTAAGAAATGTTAACATTACTTTTTTTATTCAAAATATGGATTTTTACTAAAAAACGTTGTAGAAATACTTGACATAAATATGACTATTATGATAGTCTAAAGGTGTAGTTAATAACTATTGCAATAGTCATTGTGAACTACACTACCCAAATAAATCTCTAAGAAAGGAATATGAGTTATGAAAATAAAAAAATCCCTTATAAGTACAATGATGGCATCTGCTATAGTATTAGGAGGAACAGGAGCAGTATTTGCAGATGGAAGTAGTGATGTATCTAATATTACGTTAGATAAATTTGATTCTCTAATAAAATCAGGAATAACTGAGCCTGCTGACTTAGAAAAATATGGAGTTGAGTATTACACTTATGAAGAATATGCTAAGCGTATTGAAGAATTAAAAGAGTATGCTAAAGACACTACACAAGTTAAAGACTTAAGTTCACAAGACCTTGAAAATACAATTAAGAGTATGGAAAAAGATTTAGAAAAGATAAAAAATGAAGGTTTAAAGATTATGAAACCTATTAGAATAGACAATGGAAATGGATTGATAGGTTTCTATGGTCGTTAAATAATTAAATGATACAAAAGTAAATCTAGCCAAAGTAAGAGTACTAATTCAGTTTGTAATGTTAACATTTTTTAATGTATGTTAAGAAATGTTAACATTACTTTTTTTTTATTTAAAATAATATTAAAAATATTATGAAAATTCTAACGAAAATTAATTCTTAATTATTAGAGTCATTAAAATTTAAAGAAAAATGGCAATTTGGTATTTTAAAAGTGAGTTTTAAAAAAATTAAGGCTATTGGCATGGCAATTGCTTAGTAAATAAAATAAGAACAATATTATAAATTTATGGATTCATATTATTATTTGCTATCAATATTTAAATTGTATTGATAATAAATATATAGTTGATAGCTTCTAAAATGTATCGCTAACAAATACACTAAGTTATCAAAGAGGTATTATTTCTAAGGAGGGGGAAAGCATGAAACAATTGCTTACAGGAAATGAGGCAGTAGCACGTGGTGCTTACGAAGCAGGCATATCTTATGCAGCTGCTTATCCAGGAACACCAAGTACTGAAATATTGGAAAATATAGCACTATATAAAGATGACATAATTGCAGAGTGGGCACCAAATGAGAAAGTAGCAGTAGAGTCAGCAATAGGAGCTTCTATTGCAGGAGGTAGAGCCCTTGCAGCTATGAAGCATGTTGGAGTAAATGTTGCTGCAGACCCAATATTTACATATGCATATATGGGAGTAAATGGTGCGATGATTATTGTATCTGGAGATGACCCTGGGATGCACTCATCACAAAATGAACAAGATAATAGACATTATGCTAAATTTGCAAAGATAGCTATGATAGAACCAAGCAACAGCCAAGAATGTAAGGATATGCTAAAGGCTGCGGTTGAGATAAGTGAAAAATACGATACAACAGTTTTATTTAGAATGGTGACTAGAATATGTCATAGTAAAGGACTTGTTGAGTTAGGAGAAAAAGAAGAAACAATTGTAAAAAAATATGAAAGAAATCTTTCTAAGTTTGATGCTATTCCAGCAACTTCAAGAGGATTAAGAATTAAACTTGAAGATAGATTAAAAAAGCTTGAAGAGTTTTCTAATGAAACTGACTTAAACTTTATAGAATGGAATGATAAGAAAATAGGCGTGATAACTTCAGGAGCTTCTTATGAGTATGCTAAAGATGTGTTTGGAGATACTGTATCATATTTAAAATTAGGATTTACATATCCTCTTCCAACAAAGAAGATAAGAGGTTTTGCAGAACAAGTAGAAACTGTTTATGTAATCGAAGAATTAGAACCTTATATAGAAGAACATCTTAAAGAAAATAACATACCATGTATTGGAAAAGAAAAGATACCTAATATAGGTGAGTTAAATCCAGATATTATAGCTCAATCAATTTTGGGAGAAAAAAGAAAACTAATAGAGTATAGCCAAGAAAAAATAGTTGGCAGACCTCCAACTTTATGTGCAGGATGTCCACACAGAGGATTTTTCTATGAGCTAGGAAAGGTTAAAAATGTACTTATAAGTGGAGATATAGGATGTTATGGTCTAGGAGGAGCAGAGCCTTTAAATGCTAAAGATACTTGTATATGTATGGGAGGAGGGCCAGGTGTAGCTCATGGAGCACAAAAGATATTTACTAAAAATAATATTAACATGAGGACTATATCTACAATAGGAGATTCAACATTCTTTCATACAGGAATAAATGGTCTCATAGATATAATCTACAACAAAAGTAATACTGTAACATGTATTCTTGATAATAGAATTACTGGAATGACTGGTCATCAAGAAAATCCTGGAACTGGATTTTCATTGCAAGGTGATGTTACTGAAATGATGGACATTGAGACTATAGTAAAAGCTTTGGGTTGTAAAAATGTAAAGGTAGTTAATCCTAACATGTTGAATGAAGTTAAAGAAGCATTAAATTGGGCTTTATCAATTGATGAACCTTCAGTAATAATCACTAGATGGCCATGTGCATTAAAAAAATTTACAGAAGATGATAAAAAAAGATTCGACCTTACACCATCAATTTGTAGCGTAGATGATGAGAAATGTATTGGATGTAAGAAATGCCTTACAACAGGATGCCCTGCTTTGAGATTTGATAAATCTAAAAAGAAATCAAGTATAAATCAGGCTCAATGTGTAGGATGTACAGTATGTGCACAAGTATGTCCAGTAAATGCTATAAAAAAGGTTGGTGAAAAGTAATGAAAAAGGTTAAAAATGTATTGTTATCAGGAGTAGGAGGTCAGGGTACTGTTTTAGCAAGTAAAATACTTTCTGCTGGTCTTATAGATACTGGATATGATGTTAAGATGTCAGAGGTTCATGGTATGGCTCAAAGGGGTGGAAGTGTAACAACACAAGTTAGATATGGAGAAAAAGTACACTCTCCTATACTTGGAAAAGGAGATGTTGACGTATTAGTTTCATTTGAGACTATGGAGGCTTTAAGATATCTTGATTTTCTTAAGCCTGAGGGTAAATTAGTAGTAAATGATTATGAAATGCCTTCTGCACCAATTTTAACAGGTAGAGTGGATTATCCTGAAAATATAATAGACGATATTAAAGAAAAAGTGGATGTAACAGTGATAAAGGCAGTTGATATTGCCAGAGGTTTTGGAAATGAGAAGGTTATGAATGTAGTACTTTTGGGAGCATTGATTAAGGCTTTACAGTTAGAAAATGATATAGATTGGGAAAAGATAGTATCACAACAGGTTAAACCTAAGTTTATAGAAATTAATATAAAAGCTTTAAGAGAAGGAATGAATATTTAGAAAATAAAAATTACAGATAAAAAACTATATAAAGAATCAGAAAAAATAATTATATATAATATACAAAGGGTTAGGAAAGATTAATTATAGATATAATACAAAAAGGGTTAGGAAAGATTAATTAAAAATATAATATATAAAGGGTTAAAAAATAATTTCAAAAGAAAGCTATATGTAATAGTTATTTAATGCAATAGCTATTTACTAAGATAGTTATTTAAAAATGAAATTTTATCAATTTAAACATGGAAAATGAATACCTAAGTAAGCAATATTTAATAAATATATTTATATAGAGATAACAATAAAATAAATACTTGAAAGGAAGGAGAACTATTTAGATTATTAAATAGTATTTATAATATGAAAAAAGGCGATTTTATATGGAGTGGAGTTCTTATTTGTCTTATTGCTATTTTAGTGATGCCAAGTAGTAGAGCGGTATTTATGGAAGCAACAGGTGCACATCCATATATTGGAGGTTTTTTCAAGTTTGCTGTGTTAGCAACAATGGGAGACTTACTTGGTGCTAGAATTTTGCATAAAAACTGGAAAATACCAGTGGGAATCTTTTACAGAGCTGTAGTTTGGGGAATTATAGGTGTAGTTACAACATATGCTATGTCAATTTACTCAGCAGGTGTAGGGCAGGCACAAGTAGATGGTATGCTTCCATTTGAAGGAATAGCTTTTGCAAATGCTCTATTTAAGAGTGCAACTATGAATATATTAATGTCACCAACTGTATTTTTATTCCATAAGGTTATGGATTGTTTTATAGATAAAAAATACGAAGTTGGAAAGGGTGTTAAGGTAGTTCTTAAAGATGTAGTAAATGTTGTAGACTGGAATGCATATCTTGGTTTTAGTGTTTTGAAAACTATACCATTTTTCTGGATACCATGTCATACAATTGTATTCTTGTTCCCTGCTGAATATAGAGTAATTGCCTCTGCTTTTGCATCTATAGCTCTAGGATTAATTTTAGCATTAGCCAATAAATCTAAAGCTACAAATTAATATTATTAATAAAGTTAGAGTTATTAAGTTAGAATTATTGATTGCTGTTTTTAAGAAGCTTAAAATCCACCATTTAAGAGTTTTAAGGTTCTAAAATAATAAGTTATAACTACAAAAAATGGCTGCTAAGACTATTATGATTATAGGTTAAAAAACTTATAACAGATAGTAGTTTATAACAGCCATTTTTTATGTTAAGCGAATAAGTTAGTTAAAATCTAAATTAGAGGATTTAAAGAAGCTATTCTAGTTGTAGCTACGTAAACCCTGGATATTTCATACCATGTCTTAAAGTCAACTACTCCAGTTTGAGGTAAACCAAAAATTCCTTGGAATATTTTTACAGAATTTTCTGTATCTGTA
Source organism: Clostridioides sp. ES-S-0049-02 (assembly GCF_020658465.1). NCBI lineage: Bacteria > Bacillati > Bacillota > Clostridia > Peptostreptococcales > Peptostreptococcaceae > Clostridioides > Clostridioides sp. ES-S-0049-02. The sequence goes on along the minus strand of NZ_JACVWG010000009.1, from coordinate 82,631 downwards.
CCATAGATTCCATCTTCCCTCACTTTTGGTATAGCTGGATAAGAATTAGATATAGCATTTAACTGGTTTTGTATAGTTCTAACGTATTGTCCAGAAGAACCAACTTGTAGTGTAGTTCCAGGAAATGATACTGGTACACCACTAACTACTGGAGCTTTTTCAAACACTATTTCGTCTCCATAGAAATATCTTAGTATTCTTTCATAATCGTATCCTTGGTCACCTAGGTCCTTACTACCCCATTGAGTCATTTGATTAGGACATTGAGATTTTTGACCATCACAATATTGAGCTAGTAGTGGCTGTCTTGATGTAGGAGGTCTTTTTATAAATGTATTAAATATAGCATCTACAACTACGTTAATTGGTTCAAATAAGTTTCTATTGTTTATAAATTTATGGTCATATGCTGTTGATGAGGTGATTGTAAAGTTATATCCTTTGTTTCTGTACCATTCAGTAAAGACTCTATTTAAAGTAAATGATATTATAGCTATTACATTTGCGTAGATTGTCTGCTCAGGCCAAGTTGAATATATTTCAGATGAGGCTATGTTTTTAATGTACTCTTTAAATGGAATCCAATAATTTGCCGCTGATGTATTTTCTGGTAAACCATCATGAACTACTATAAATTCAGGCACTACAGGGTTATCTAATACAACAAAACCAGTAGGTGGTGGTAATGGTTTTAGGTTACTTTCTGGAATTTTAGGAGGATAAGTACCGTATAAAGTATGTTCTCCTATATCAAAAATCAATTCACTTTGTCTTGAGAAGGAACGCTTACTTCTTGTTCTAGGAAACATAGGAACTCCTTGTCTCGCCTCAATTGTAGCTAGTAACTGTGTCCCTTCTATGACAACTGTCTCATATCCATCCGCTATAGCTTCTACTATATACTGGCTGTAAGGTCTAACATCAGATGGTTGTAGAGAGTAATCTACATCTGGTGCTGGTAATACTAATCCAGTCACTTGGCCAGATTCATTACTTATTAGGTTCTGGTATAAAGTTGATGAGCTTTGGCTACCATTAGACATTGAATATATGTTTACTGTTGCATTTTGAATGGGTCTATTGTTAGTAGCATCAATTATACTTACTGTTAAGAAACCATCTTGCATCAAATCACCCTTTCTTTAAATGAATTTAGTTCCCTTATATTTCAAGATATGAATATGGCTTGAGATTTGTTAAATAATATAGATATAAATTTAAATTTTTTTAAGTATTTTTAACCTATCAAATGATAAAGAGTTTAGTATATAAATTTGAGTGTAGAAAAATTTAAAATAAAAGCTGAAAGAAAATAAATTAAAAGTAAGTGTATATTTAAAACACAAATAAACTAAAAATAAGTAGTAATTATAAAACATGAATGAATTAAAAACTTTGAAAGGAAAATTACCTATGAAGCTGGATTTATTTTTATTAGCAGTAGTACCTATATTAATAGGTATGTTTTGGATAAGATCTAAAGATAAATATTGTAGAGAGCCACTAATCCATTTAATTAAATTTTTTATGATAGGTGCTTTTTTAAGTGTTATAATTATTCTTTTAGAAAATCTATTAATGAAGTTTAATGTATTTGAAGGATATTCAGAATTATTATATGTATCATTTATAGTTGCAGGTCTTGTGGAAGAAGGTGTAAAAGCTTTAATACTAATTCCTTCATTGATTAAAGAAAAGCACTTTACTGAAAAATTAGATGGTATTATTTATTCTGTATTTTTATCTTTAGGATTTGCAACAATTGAAAATATAGTTTATATTTTCTCTGAAAGTAGAAATTTAGCACTACAGGTTGGTATTAATAGAGCAGTTATCTCCATTCCAGCTCATGTAATGTTTGCTATTACTATGGGATATTATATTTCTAAGTATAAGTTTGAGGGGAATGAAATTAAAAAACGTGAATACTTATTTATGGCTGTATTAATTCCGATTTTATTACATGGAGTTTTTGATTTTATATTGATGATAGAATATAGATGGGCTATTATATTATTTATAGTTTATGTCATAATTTTGTGGAAAATAAATCTTGATAAACTTGAAAAATATATGAATAACTCTAAAAAAGTGTTTTTTGGAAACTTAAAGAAAAAGAAAAGAAAATAAATGACGAACAAGTAACGCAGATAAAAAGGGGGATTATAAATTTGGCAAATTTACCAAAAGAATTTTTAGAAGATATTAGAGAAATACTAGAAGATGAATATGATGATTTTATAAAAAGTTATAATGAAGAAAAGACTACTGGTCTTAGAATAAATACACTAAAAATTGATAAAGAAAAACTATTGAATTTAAATTTATTTGATTTATATCAGATACCGTGGGCAGATGAAGGTTTTTATTATGATGATAAAATTAATAGGCCTGGTAGAAATCCATTACATGAGGCTGGAGCATATTATTTACAAGAGCCTTCTGCAATGAGTGTAATACCAAAAGCAGATATTAAAGAAGGAGATAAAGTACTTGATATGTGTGCTGCACCTGGTGGCAAATCTACATATATATTATCTAGATTAAACAACACAGGTTTATTGGTTTCTAATGAGATTAATACAAGTAGAATTAAAGCTCTAGGAGAAAACTTAGAACGATTTGGAGCGAGAAATTGTATAATAACAAATACTGATTCTAATAGCTTAAGAAAGACATTTAATGGGTATTTTGATAAGGTGATTATAGATGCTCCTTGTTCTGGGCAAGGGATGTTTAGAAAAGATGAAGTGGCCATCTTAGATTGGAGTCAGGCAAAAGTAATTGAATGCCAATCTATTCAAAAGGAGATTATAAGAGATGGATATAAAATGTTAAAGAAAGATGGTATTTTAATTTACTCAACATGTACTTTTTCAAAAGAGGAGAATGAACATGTTATAAATGAGTTTATCAGTGAATATCCACATGCAGAACTTGTTGAGATGGAAAGGCTATGGCCTCATAAAATAAAGGGAGAAGGTCATTTTGTAGCTAAGATAAAAAAATTAGAAGAAGAAGAAAGTAATGTAAAAGAATTAAAAATAAAAAATTTAGATAAAGAAATAAAGGATTATAGGGAGTTTGAAAAGAAATTTTTAAAGACTGATTTTTATAGTAATAAAAAAAATAAATTTTATTTAAGAGGAGAAAATTTGTACCTACTTCCTGAAATATATCCAGATACAAAAAAACTAAAAGTATTGAGATACGGTTTGCATTTAGGGGTTTTAAAGAAGAATAGATTTGAGCCTTCTCATGCATTATCTCATTACTTAAAAGTTGAAGATGTAAAAAACGTTGAAAACTTTAGTGTACAAAGCGAATCGATTCTTAAATATTTAAAAGGGGATGTTATAAATTCTAATGAAAGTAGAGGATGGGTTTTGGTATCAGTTGAAGATATACCTTTAGGTTGGGGAAAAGAATCTGCTGGTACAATTAAGAATCATTACCCTAAAGGTCTTAGAAAAGTATTTTAAACTATTAGAAAAAAGAAGTATAATATTTATATTGTAAGTTTATGGTAGATTAGTTTTGCTGTAGATTGACTTAATATTGAACACAGAGGAGACGATTTTAGTGGGTGAAGCAGTTAAAAAAGAAGTTGTAGAGTGGATAAAAGTGATTGTCATAGCTCTTGTTTTGGCATTTGCAATAACGCGTTTTATAGTGCCAACAATAGTTAAAGGAGAATCAATGTATCCTACGCTTGTAGAACGTGATTATTTGATAGTCAATAGAATTGCGTACAAAGTAGGAGAGCCAAAATACAAAGATATAATAGTATTCAAAACCGACTTAACAGAAGAAAATGGAAAGAAAAAAGATTTAGTAAAAAGAGTTATCGGGGTTCCTGGTGACCATGTAAAGATAAAAGACTCCAAGGTATATGTAAATGATAAATTGTTAGATGAAGTTTCCTATATACATAATAATCGTACTGATGGAGATATTGATATAGTAGTTCCAGAAGGAAAATTATTTGCAATGGGAGACAATAGAGAAAGAAGTTTAGATAGTAGATACGATGAGGTTGGATTGGTCGACGAGCACACCGTTCTAGGAAAAGTTCTAGTCAGATTGTATCCATTTTCTAAGATAGGAACTATTGACTAAACATTATAAATATAAAATTTGGAGCAATCGCTGATTAACTGAAATCACCAGACCATACACAATAGTTGTCTATATAAAAAAGACAACACCTTATTTAGTAGACTTATCTAAAAGATAGTGCTTAAAAGTAGCATTATCAATAAAGATAATATAACTATAAAGGAGAATTTGTGAATGAATGAAACTATTAAAGAAGAGATTGTAGAGTGGATAAAAATAATTATTACTGCACTTTTTTTGGCATTTATTATAACTCGCTTTATAAAACCAACATTAGTAAATGGAGAATCAATGTACCCAACACTTAAACCACACGATTACTTAGTGGCAAATAGAATAACATATAAATTATCAGAACCAAAATGTGGAGATATAATGATATTTAAGACTGACTTGTTGCAAGATAATGGGAGAAAAAAAGAGTTAGTAAAAAGGGTTATAGGTGTACCAGGAGACCATTTAAAAATTAAAGATTCTAAGGTTTATATAAATGGTAAGTTATTAAATGAAGTTTCATATATACATGATAATTATACTGAAGGCGAGATTGATATGGTGATTCCTCAAGGTAAAGTATTTGCTATGGGAGATAATAGAGAAGTAAGTTTAGATAGTAGGTATAAAGAAGTAGGATTAGTGGATGAACAAAATATTAAAGGAAAAGTTATTTTAAGAGTGTTTCCTTTTACACAAATAGGTATTTTTGAGTAGGTGATTTGTATGGCAGTTGGTGTGGCATCTTTGTTGTTTAATATTGAGGGTGCTTTAAAACTTTGTGAAAGTACAAAGGAAATAACTCATTTGGAAATTGGTATTGATAATATATATGAATGTAGTGAGTTATGTAAATATAAGCAGAGAATTTCTAAACTAGGGTTGTCTATAGGGATACATTTACCTATGGAATTAAACACTTGTGAAAATATAGAATATATACGAGCTTCATGGATAAGTTTTATTGAGAAGATAGAATTAGAGCTAAAAGGATTTGATATAAGGTACTTTAATCTTCATTTGGGTTATGTTATGACAAATAGACTTAAAAATAATAGGGACAAGTATTTAGATAATAGTGTAGATTTTTTTAATAAAATAAATACAGATTCACATATTTGTATAGAGAATACTTATTCAAAAGGTGGGGATTTTTCAAATATTGGAAATATATCCTATGATTTTGAATATATATTTAAGAGGATTAAAAATTCTAAGATTTGTTTTTGTTACGATACTGGACACTGTTTAATTGATGAGGATGATTATTTAAATAACTTGAAAGATAAGATAAAATTGATACATTTAAGTGATAATGATGGTATCAATGATATACATGTTGGTATAGGAAGAGGTATTTTATCTGAAGAGAGTGTTAAAGAGGTTTTAAAATTAGATGCAGAATATTTAGTATTAGAAATAAATTACGAAGACATTGAAGATACTATAAGTAAATTGAATCATATTGTAGGAGAGGGTTAAATACCTCTCTTTATCTTGTTGATATGCCTCGTTGATTAAAATGTATATTCATCAAAAGGAAGGAGATGTTGAAGTGAAGAAAATAAATTTAAAAATAGACGGAAGAAGTAAGGAGTATTCATTAGACGAAAATTCTTTGGGAATTAGACTAGGAGATATAGCAAAAGAGTTTTGTGATGAACATAAAGGATATATAACACTTGCGGTTGTAGATAATAAATTGAAAGAGTTAAATTATAGAGTGAAAAAGGATTGTGAGATAGAGTTTTTGGATACGACAAATGAAGATGGAGAAAGAGTTTACTTTAGAGTCATGTCATTTGTGTTTGTGATGGCTTGTAGAGAGATATTTTGGGACAGCAGAGTTACAATAGAACATTCACTATCTGGTGGACTATATTGTGAAGTTCATATAGAGAGAAAACTTAAAGAAGTTGATGTTGAAAATATAAAAAATAAAATGAAAGAGATAATAAATAATGACTACACTATAGAAAAAATAGAAGTTACGAGGGATGAAGCTATTTCTATATTTGAAAATAATGAGATGTATGAAAAAGCAGAACTTTTGAAATACAAGGAATATGATAGTGCTAAAGTATATAAATGTAGAAACTATATAGACCATTTTTATGGATATATGTTGCCATCAACTGGTTATATAAAATCGTTTGATATCATACTTTACAATGGAGGTATTATAATTTTAGGGCCTAGTGAAGAAGATAAGACTCTACCTATGAAATTTATACCTCAACCTAAGCTATCAAACGTATATTATGAAGCAGAAGAATGGTCAAGACTAATGGGAATTGATAAGGTAGTATCACTTAACAGAATAATAGAAAATAATGAATATGGAGATATAATAAGAACATTTGAAGCATTACATGAAAAGAAACTATCTCAAATAGCAGATATGATAAAAGATAACAATAAGAGAGTAGTTTTAATAGCAGCACCATCATCATCTGGAAAAACAAGCTTTGCTCATAGACTATCAATACATCTTAGAGTAAATAACTTAAATCCGATTTCAATATCTTTAGATGATTATTTTATAGATAGAAAACATACTCCTTTAGATGAATATGGAAACTATGATTTTGAGTCAATTTATGCTATAGATTTAGAGAGATTCAACTTAGATTTAAATAAACTTTTAGCAGGTGAAGAAATTGAGGATATAAGGTTTAACTTTAAAGCTGGGGAAAGAGAATATACTGGTAAAAAGATAAAGATAGACTCAAATCAACCAATTATATTAGAAGGTATACATGGGCTAAACCCTATTTTAACAGCATCTATACCAGATGAAGATAAATTTAAGATATACATAAGTGCCCTTACTCAAATAAATTTAGATGACCATAATAGAATTCCTACTGCCGATTTGAGAATGATAAGAAGAATTGTTAGAGATTATAATTTTAGAGGATATAGCGCTGATAATACTATTTTGCAATGGGCATCAGTTAGAAGAGGAGAAAAGAAAAATATATTCCCTTATCAAGATGAAGCAGATGCTATATTTAATTCCGCTTGTGTGTATGAATTAGCGGTTTTAAAGCGATTTGCTAAGCCTCTATTGGAGGAAATAGATGAAGATAATCCTGCTTATATTGAAGCTACTAGATTATTAAAGTTTTTACAGTATTTTGTTGAACTAGATGATATTTCTGATATACCAGGAACTTCAATCCTTAGGGAATTTATTGGAGGAAGTAAAATAGTTGATTAGCATGTATTATTGATTATTTTATTGTACTCATATTGAACTAAATATTTTTTTAGAGATACTGAATAATCTATGGTTTATATTTTAAGTAATATTGCTGGAGTATTAAAGTGAAAATTCTATTTAGTTATCAAAAATTCTTTGTTTTGTGAGAATTAGTATAGATAATAAATACTATTTAACTTTAATACTCCTTTTATAATATTATGATATTTTTTATAATATGTTTGAAAAATAAAGTTAAGTCTGCAAAAAATAGTTTTAAAGTATAATTTCTTTTAACACTGTTTTATTATAGTATAAACTTGTGCTAAAATAGAGTATATAACATAAGATGATGAGGTGCATATGAATACGTTAGATGAGACATTATTAAAAGAAATTATAAGTTCTAATAAAAAATATACAAATTATGGACAAGTTGCTAGTTACATACCAGAATTAAAAAATGCTCGTAGAAATGATTTAGGAATTTGTATTATAGATAGTGAAAATAACATTTATAGTGCTGGAAATTGTAGCACAAAATTTACAATACAAAGTATTTCAAAACCAATTGTGCTTGCCATGGCACTTATGGACAATGACTGGGAAGACGTTTTTTCAAATGTTGGAATGGAGCCAAGTGGAGACCCATTTAATTCTATAATGAAACTTGAGATTAATGATACTAAAAAGCCTTGTAATCCAATGATAAATGCAGGAGCAATAGTTACCACTTCTCTTATAAATGGGAGCTGTTTGGAAGAAAAAGAAGAAAGAATGCTTAGCTTTTTTAGAAAATTGGCAAGAAATGATAACATAGGAATAAATTATGATGTCTATAAGTCTGAAAAAATGACTGGAGATAGAAATAGAGCTATGGCTTATCTGTTAAAAAGTGATGGATTTATCAGAGGTAATGTAGAAGATGTTTTAGACCTTTATTTTAAACAATGCTCAATTGAGGTGGATTCTATAGATTTAGCGAGAATTGGTATAAATCTTGCTAATTATGGAGTAGACATAGAAAATGGAGAGCATTTAATGAGTGAAATGGTATCTAGAATTGTCAAGACATTTATGATGACTTGTGGAATGTATGATGCTTCTGGGGAATTTGCTATTAAAGTTGGAATTCCTGCAAAATCTGGAGTTGGGGGTGGTATAATGGCTTCTGTGCCAGGACGTATGGGTATTGGTGTTTATGGACCTGCACTTGACAAAAAAGGTAACAGCGTCGCAGGAGTTAAAGTTTTAGAGGAGTTGTCAAATAAACTCAGATTAAATATTTTTTAAAATTTTAAGAAAGGATTTTTTTGACAACAACATATAATTTAATATATAATTAAATTGTAAAGAAATATGAATTAAATAAATTTTTTAGGAGGGGTCAATGAAAGAGGTATTGGTATTACGAGATTTGGAGTGCATAAAGGCTATTGCACATCCACGTAGAATAGATATTCTAAAAGCATTTGACAAATCGCCATTGTCAGCAAAACAATTATCTCAATTATTGGAAGAACCTCATGCAAAAATAAACTACCACATAAAAATGTTATACAAAGTTGGTATTTTAGAATTAGTTGAGGAAAAAATAAAGTCGGGGATTGTGGAAAAATATTATTATCCAAGTGCAAAAAATGTGGTTATAGGGAATAGGATACTTAATTTTTCTTTAGACAATGGGGAAGAAAAAGAAGAATTGTACATATCAAGATTTGAAAATATGAGTGAAGTTTTTTATAAAGCAGCAGAGGAAGATGTTTTAGAAAATGAAAATATAGTTGATTATCATGATATTTCTCTTACTCATGATGAATTAGTTGAACTTAATGATACTATGAAATCAAAGATAGATGAAATTTTAAATAAAAGACAAGACAGCGTTGAAGGTTCTAAGTATGATATAGCTATGGTTGTAGTTCCTACAGTTGAAGAAGAATGTCCTAATTAGAATCATTAATTATGTATTAGTTATAAAACATAAGATTAGAGATTGAACATCAGAATTTACTTAATAATCAAAAAATACTTTTGAGCATGAGTAAAATAATGATTTTTAATCTCTATTTTTTTGTTATTTGAATGACTAAATATACTCTTTGAAATTTATCAAAATGGGTATAATTAAACTATAAATATTAAAATTTAGAATTAATATATACGAAATTAATTATAGTTATACTAAAATTAAGACTTAAGTATCAAAAATTTATAAATTAAAATTATGTACAACCAAAAGGAGATTAATATGATTAAATTAGGAACACATATTTCAATAGCAAAAGGATTTGCAAAGGCAGCCGAAACAGCTGTATATATTGATGCAAATACATTTCAATTTTTTAGTAGAAACCCAAGAGGAGGAAATGCTAAAGAATTTGATGAGAAAGATATAGCTAAATTTCAAGAAATTAGAAAAGCAAACAATTTTGCACCATTACTTGCACATGCTCCATATACTATGAATCTAGGTGGAGTGAAGGATGATGTTTATGAATTCGCAACAAGAGTAATAGATGAAGATATAAGAAGAATGGATTCACTAGGTATAGAATACATGTGTTTTCACCCTGGAAGTCATGTAGGTGGTGGAGTAGACTTTGGTATAGATAGGATAGTAAAAGGGCTAAACAATGCTATTAAAGGAGATGAAAATATAACTATACTCCTTGAAACAATGTCAGGAAAAGGGACTGAAATAGGATTTAGTTTTGAGCAGTTAAAGAGCATAATAGACAATGTCGAACATAAAGAAAGAATAGGTGTGTGTCTTGATACATGTCATATTTTTTCAGCTGGTTATGATATAGTTAATGACTTGGATGGAGTTTTAGGGGAATTTGACAAGATTATAGGTATAGATAGATTAAAAACTATACATTTAAATGATAGTATGATGCCATTTGGGGATAAAAAAGATAGACATGCTCCTATAGGTGAAGGTAAGATAGGGCTAAAAGCTTTAACTGATTTTATGGAACATCCAAGCATTAAAGATTTGCCATTCTTCTTAGAAACACCTTTTGATGAAGAAGGTCATAAGAGAGAGATTAAGATGATTAAAGAAATTTTATCTAGTAAATAGTATTTTGATATGATGTAAATAATATTTTGATGCTATTTAAGTAGCATTTTGATTATATTTGGATTAAATTTAGATTATATGCTAGTGAAATATAGATTGGTATATTATGAAGCATATTAAATAAAATTTTGATGTAATATAAAAGAGTATATTATAAACTATATAAATAAACTTGATAAAATGTGTATATATTTTGAATAGTATATAAATAGATTGCAAAAATTCTCATAATTTGTTGTATAATTAAAAGTAACATGTTAATAATGTTTAAAATTAATTAAAAGTTAGGTGGGGAAAGCTATGAGAAATTTAGGCAAAACTAGTATGAAGATAAAAAGAGTCGGTTTTGGGGGAATTCCAATACAAAGAATTACACAAGAGGATACTAATTTAGTTATAAATGAGCTAGAGAAACAAGGAATAAACTTTATTGATAGCGCAAGGGGATACACAATAAGTGAAGAAGCTATTGGAATTGCTATAGAAGGAAAAAGAGATAAATTTTTCCTAGCTACTAAAAGTATGTCTAGGGATTATGATTCAATGAAGAGAGATGTGGAAATAAGTTTAAATAACTTTAAAACTGATTTTATAGATTTATATCAATTCCACAATGTTAAAGAAGAAGAGTATGACAATATTTTTAAAGATAAAATGGCTTATAGTGCCCTTTTAGAAGCAAAAGAACAAGGGAAGATAAAACATATTGGTATAACTAGCCATAACTTAAATACTATAGAAAGAGCTTTAGAAAGTGGCAAATTTGATACTATACAATTTCCTTACAATATAGTTGAAGGACAAGCAGATGATGTATTTAAAAAAGCTCATGAAAAAGGAATTGGTATAATAGTAATGAAACCTTTAGCTGGTGGAGCTTTAGATAATGCTACATTGGCTATTAAGTATATATTGTCTAAGGATTATATAGATGTGGTTATACCAGGAATGGATAGTGTTGAACAAGTTAGACAAAATGTCGCTGTGCTTGAAAATCTTGTATTAGATGAGGATGATGAGAAAAAAATTGAAGAAATAAGAAATTCTCTAGGTAAAAAATTCTGTAGAAGATGTGAATATTGTATGCCTTGTGCTGTTGGAATAAATATACCTTTAAGCTTCTTATGCGAAGGATATTACACTAGATATGGATTAGAGGAGTGGGCTAAGGAAAAATATGAGGTTATGGATGTTAAACCTACTGAATGTATTGACTGTGGTCTTTGTGAAAGTCGATGTCCATATGAACTTCCTATAAGAGAAATGTTGAAGACTGTTGTTGAAAAGCTAGGATAGATTTTACTTATTGAAATCGGTGTAATAAATTTACGCCGATTTCTTTTTTTATGTAAGTATAATTATTATGATAAGATTGTGTTTATGAAAGTATTAAGTGTTATGTCAATGCAATTAATTATTATATAAATATTGTTTTTGCATCAATATAGATTTATATAGCATATACAGATTTTTATTTTTCAAAAATATTATAAGATATATCATATTTAGATATTGGATAAAGTTCAATTTCAACTCTAGGATTGTCCTTATCTATAAAATCAAATAAAAGTACTGGCTTAAGCTGCTTATCATTTTTTATTATTCCACTTTTTTCAATACCATCACAAATGCTCTTTGGATAGTTATGTAAATCGCCCATTCTCTTGTTAGGGAAGAATAATTTTAACACTGTTATTAAATTTTCTTCAACAGTTTCTCCTTGATACTGTTGATTTATAAAACCTGCAATCATGTTCTCATATGCTAAATACTTAGAATATTTTCCCTTTGAAGGCATCCATGCTTGACCATTTATATTATGAAGTTTAAAATTAGATTTACTAATGGGTCTACCTGGTATTGTTATTTTAATCAATTTATTCACCATCCTTATACAGTATTTATTATAATCTGTGGATGATTTAAAAGCAAATTCTTATTTGTTGTACCTTTCTGAATAACAAAGTCTAATTGGATAAGATATGATTTTAATAGTGTAATATATATTAGATTGTTGTAGATATGAAAGATATATTATAGAAGAAATACAAGGTAGCAATAGAGGGAAGAGATATGAAAGTTAAATTATAATAATGTTGTAGAACAACAAAAATATAGATAGTGAAAAATAAGTAGTGTTATAAGAGTAAAATAGCTAAAGATATAATATGGATGAAAGCTAAGCTATACAAATATTGTAGAATAACAAAATATAGATAGTTAAGAATAAGTAAGTGTTATAAGAGTAAAATAGTTAAAAATTAAAAATAGATAGATGTTAAATTATACTAAGATAACAGCATATAAAAGTCAAATTATATAGTAAATAAATTATATAAACATGTAAATTTTAAAAATTAGACTATTTAGACTATATATATTTAGGCTGTATAAATGTTGTTATGTCTAAACAAAGAAACATATGTAGCATAATTGTGATTTTAGAATTTAAGTTGAAAAGGAATAATTTTATGGATAATAACAGATTAAAAGAATTTTGTAACCTCATAGGATTAAAGTGTGTAGGAATAGCTGGAGTAGACAAGTATGAAAATCTGAGAGAGATACTTGAAAATAGACAGAAAAAAGACTATTTAACAGGTATGGAAGAACCCATAATTGAAAATAGAATTAATCCTAGAAATATAATGGAAGATGCTAATTCTATAATAGTGTGTGCTTTTCCATACCATATAAATAGACAAGAAAAGAATAAAAATTCAAATTTATCAAAATATTGTCATGGAAAGGACTATCATATTGTAGTAAAAGATTTTTTACAACAAATTTGTGATTATATTTCCAAAAATGTAGAAGGTTTTAAATATAAGATATTTGCTGATAATGGACCATTAGTTGACAGATATTTAGCTTATTTATCAGGTATTGGATATTTTGGAATAAATAATAATATTATAACTGATGAATATGGTTCTTATATATTTATTGGATATATAGTAAATAATTATAAGTTTGAAGAAGATAAACCACTAGAAAAAAGCTGTTTTAAATGTGGAAAGTGTGTAAAATATTGTCCGGGAAATGCTATATTGGGAAATTATGATATGAATCCTAAAAAATGCTTATCATATATAACTCAAAAAAAGGGAGATTTGTCAGAGGAAGAAAAGTATGTTTTAAAGAAAAGTAAAAAGATATTTGGGTGCGATATTTGTCAAGAAGTATGTCCTCATAATATTGAAATACCAACAACTCACATCTTGGAATTTAAGGAAGATATAATAGACTATTTGGATTATGATGAGATACAAAATATATCAAATAAAGAATTTAAGAGGAGATATGGAGATAGAGCTTTTAGCTGGAGGGGTAAAAATATAATAAAGAGAAATATGGAAATAATTTTAGATAAGTATGATGACTAATAATAAGAGTCTATTTCATATACTTTAATGTGTATTTACTTTAACACTTATGGTGTAAAAGTCATATTATATCATTAAAGTTAAATATGAGGAGGTGGGGGAATATTGAAATATAATAATACATCTGAAATAAGTCCACTAGATAGTATATTGGGTCAAGAAAGAGCAGTAGAAGCTATGGAGTTAGGTTTAAAGATAAATAATCCAGCCTACAACATATACCTAGCTGGGGAATCTGGAACAGGTAAAAGTACTTATGCCTTAAAGGTTTTAAATGAATATGCATCTAAAAAAAGTACACATAAAGATTGGTGCTATATATATAATTTTGAAAACCCTAGAGAACCTATGATAGTTGAATTAGAAAAAGGGTTTGGAAGAGAACTTAAGAAAGATATGGAAAAGTTAGTGGAAAGTCTTTTAGAAGATTTTAAAAATGCATTTGAAAGTGAAGATTTTGAAATAGAGAAAAATAAACTTTTGGATGAATATGAAATAGAAAAAGATATGTTACTAAAGCAGATTAAAAAATATGGAGAAGAAAAAGGATTTAAACTAAAACAAAGTAAAATGGGAATAGTTTTCATACCTTTGAAGGAAGATGAAGAAGAAAGTGATATATCAGATGAAGAGTTTTATAAGGCTAAAAGAGAACTCGAAAACATGGCAATACAAGTTGTATATAAAATTAGAAACTTGGAAGAAAAAGCTGAAAAGGCTGTGTTAGAGCTTGAAGAAGAGATAGCTAAGCTTGTAGTAGAACCTCATATTAAAACGTTGTGCGAAAAATATGAATGTTATGAAAAAATTCAACTTTACTTAGAAAATATAAAAAAAGATATCATAGAATACATGTATTTATTTTACTTAGATGAAGAAGAATTGAAAGATAAGTATGATAAAGAACACTTTATAAAGTATAAAATTAATTTATTTGTAGATAATGGAGGTTCGAAAAAGAAGGAATCAGCACCTGTCATAGTAGAGATAAATCCAAGCCCATCAAACCTATTTGGAAAGGCAGAATATGATTATGCAAACGGAAATATAAAGACTGATTTTACAAAATTATTATCAGGAGCATTTCATAGAGCTAATGGCGGATATTTGGTGCTTTATGCAGACCAGTTATTAAAGTATACTATGTCTTGGGAAATTCTTAAAAAGACATTGCAAACAAAAAAAGTAATTTTGGAAACACAGACAGCAATTAAACCAGAAAATATGCCATTAGATGTCAAAGTGATATTGATAGGAAGTCATTATATATATGATATTTTATATAGATATGAAGAAGATTTTGGAAAATATTTTAAAATATTTGTAGATTTTGATAGCGAAATGGATAAGAATAAAAATAATGAAGATGGAATAGCTAGATTTATAGCATATCAATGCAATAAAAATGGCTTAAAACATTTTACAAAAGATGCAGTTGACGAAGTTGTTAAGTTTAGCACTAAATTGTCTGGTGATTTAGAGAAGCTATCAACTAAGTTTAATAAAATAATGGAAGTTATAATAGAAGGAAGTGCATATGCAGAATTTAGAAGTTCCGATTATACAGAGCGAGATGATATTAAAAAAGCAATAAGTGAAAAGAAAAAGCGTATTAATAGAGTAGAGACACACATGGATGAATCAATTGAAAATGGTTTTACTCTAATAGAAACAGAAGGGAAAAAAGTTGGAGTAATAAATGGGCTATCAGTTTTAAGTACAGGAGAATATTCTTTTGGTAGGGCTTCAAGGATTACAGCAACTACTAGTCCAGGAAGCAATGGTATAGTAAATATAGAAAGAGAAGTAAATATGAGTGGCTCAATACATAATAAAGGAGTGCTTATATTAGGGGGATATCTTTCTGAAAACTTTGCACAGGATTTATTGATGTCATTAAATGCATATATTTGTTTTGAGCAAAATTATGGAGGTATAGATGGGGATAGTGCATCTTCTGCGGAGTTATATGTATTGTTATCATCTCTTAGTGGTGTAGCAATTAAGCAAAATATTGCAGTTACAGGCTCTATAAATCAAAAGGGAGATATACAAGTAGTTGGTGGAATAAGTGAAAAAGTAGAAGGATTTTATTCTATATGTAAAACTAAAGGCTTAAACAATGAACAGGGTGTAATAATTCCTAAAAAAAATCAGAGAAATCTTGTTTTATCAGATGAAGTTAATGATGCTATAAAAGATGGAAAATTTAAAATATATACAGTTGAAAGAGTAGAAGAAGCTATAGAGATATTGACAGATGTCAAATTTGAAGAAATAAAAAAATTGGTCAAAGAAAAACTACTATCTTTTAGTAAGATACAAATTGAGGCAAAAGAATAAGTTTATAATAGAATTTAATGGGTATTTATATGTATAATAAAAAGCAGGAACTTTAATAAGTTTTTGCTTTTTTTGTGAAATATCTGTAGAGTAAGTTTTGTTTTGTATGTTGATGTTTATTTTTTGTTGATATGATTAAACTATATATAAATAATGTTTTATAAATTGGTATTTTAAGGGGGATAACTATGAAAAGTGTAAATAAGAAAGATATAAGTAAGAATGATGTAAATAAAATTGAAACTCAAAAAGAAGTAGATGAAATAATTGATGAAAAAGATATAGAAAATTTTGTAGATATTAAGGATAATAAAAAAAGTGTCAAAGTTAGCAAAAAAGATGCTCAAAAAAGTGAAAAAGATAGTAAATTAAAAGATAATAAATCTAGTAAAAATATACAAAAAGTGAGTAATAAGAAAGCTAAAAGTAAATCTGTGGATAAGAAAGAATCTGCAAACGAAAAAGATGTAAATAAAATTTTAGATGAATTAGAAAAATTGTATCCAGATGCTACATGTGAACTAAATTATGGGACAGCCTTTGAACTTTTAATAGCAACTATATTATCCGCTCAATGTACTGACGTAAGAGTAAATAAAGTTACAGCGGAATTGTTTAAGAAGTACAATACAGCAAGAGATTTTGCAGATTTAAGTATTGAAGAAATTAGTAAAGAGATAAAAAGTTGTGGTCTTTATAAAAGTAAGGCTCAAAAAATAAAAGCTACATCTGAACAGTTGTGTGAATTATATAATGGTGAGGTACCAGATACTTTAGAAAAGCTTGTAAAACTTCCTGGTGTTGGGAGAAAGACAGCAGGCGTTGTTCTTAGTAATGCCTTTAATCATCCAGCAATAGCAGTAGATACACATGTATTTAGAGTCAGTAATAGAATTGGAATAGTAGATGAGCCAAACCCTCAAAAAACAGAATTTGCACTTATGGAAGCCATACCAAAAGAAAGATGGTCACACTCACATCATGTATTAATTTTTCATGGAAGAAGAATGTGTAAAGCTAGAAATCCAGAGTGTGAAAACTGTCCAATAAAAGATGATTGTAATTATTATCAAGAACTTAAAGAAATGAAATAACTTTTCTAAAGTAAGTTGTACAAGAGTGATTTTCTGATATAATAATACTTATGAAAATGTTAGATAGAAAACTATTATATATAATAAAATAAAAATTATTATTAACATTATTATATATGATAGTATAATATTATTGTTATTCTGTTTATAAAATAAAGTTTAGTAAACAAGAACGATATTTAGGAGGATAAAAATGTCATTAAATATAGTATTAGTAGAACCAGAAATACCTCAAAATACAGGAAATATAATAAGAACTTGTGCAGCAACAGGTTCAACTTTGCATTTAGTAAAACCATTAGGTTTTTCATTGGATGATAAGCACTTAAAAAGATGTGGTCTTGACTATTGGGATATAGCTGATATACAATATTACGATAGCTTTGAAGAATTACAAGAAAAATATCCAAACAGTAGATACTTTTTTTCTACAACAAAGGCTAAACAATCGCATTCAGATGTAAAATATGAAGAAAATTGTTTTATAGTATTTGGAAAAGAAACAAAGGGATTACCAGAGTCTTTGTTGAAAGCAAATATGGATACTTGTATTAGAGTACCTATGTTAGATGTTGAAAAAGCTAGGTCATTAAATTTATCAAATTCAGTAGCTATAGTAGTATATGAGGCTTTAAGACAAATAGGATACCCTAATATGAGGTAGTTTAAATAATCCTAAATTAGAAAGGAGCATACTTAATGAAAAATCTAAAGATAATCTGTGACAGTTTATCGGACGTGCCAAAAGATTTGTTAGATAAATATGATATAGATATTGTTTCATTAACAGTTATATTAGAAGAAAAAGAATACAAGGATAGGATTGATATATCTGGAGATGAATTTTATAAAAAACTTAGAGAAGAAAATGCATATCCAAAAACTTCTCAAGCTACTTATGCCCAATTTAAGGAAGTTTTTGAAAAATACACGAGTGAAGGTAGAGCAATACTTTATATAGCTGGTTCTGCTACAGCTACAGGAACATATCAAAGTGCTGTAATGGCGAAGAATGATGTAGAAGGTGAAATATATACATATGATTCTAACTTACTTTGTATGGGAACTGGTCTGCTTGTAATAAAAGCAGGAGAGCTTGCAAGTGAAGGAAAATCTATTAATGAAATATTACCTGTTTTAGATGAATTAAAAGAAAAAGCTTTTGTTATATTTTCAGTGGATACATTGGAGTACTTACAAAAGGGAGGAAGAATATCATCTACTAAGGCGGCAATCGGAAGTATATTAAATATAAAACCTATTCTTGAAATAAAAGGAGGGTTAGTCTCACAATTATCTCAAGTAAGAGGTAAGAAGAATGTAATTTCTAAGATGATGGACTTGATAAAATCGAATTGTGGGGATGATTTATCAGACCAAGTTATATATATAGGATATAGTGATGACATTAAGGAAAAAGAACAATTGTCTAAAGTTATAGAGGATGAATTGAGACCTAAGGAAATTAAATTTTTCCAAATTGGTGTGTGTATAGGTGCACATGCTGGTCCTGGTGTAACTGGAATTATATGTCTAAAAAATAAATAACAATTTTTTATATTGGGATTATTTATTTTTTTATTAATTTATGATAAGATATGTTAAACATTGATACACTAGATATAATTTGTTTTAGATAGAATTAAGTGTTGATATATTAAGTTGAGTTTTTAGGGAAGTGTGTAAATAGATAGAAATCTATTACACACTTTTTTATGGTAAGTTTATTGAAAAAATTAAATAAATACTTGCAAATGAGGTATAACAAATCAGTAAATAGTATGTAAAAGTAAATAGTATGTAAAAGTAAATAGTATGTAAAAGTAAATAGTATGTAAAAGTAAATAGTATGTAAAAATGTCACAAAAATATAAGGAGTGGATTTTGATGCGTTTAAAAAAATTGTTGGTATTAATGTTAACTGTAGCAATGACTGCTGGAATGTTAGTTGGATGTAGCAGTAATTCAAGTAATAATTCTAGTTCTAATCAAGATAATAAAAATAAGCTAAGTAACAAAGAAAATTCAAAAAAATCTGTATCTATGATATTAGATATTGAAGGGTCAAATAATGGAGTCATGAATAATTCAGCTTTGTTAGCGTTAGATACTGCACAAAAAAATCTTAACATAGATACAAATAAAGTGGAATCAGAGGATTCATCAACTTTTTCTAATAGCATAGATATTTTATGTAATGATAATACTGACTTGATTATAGCTGTTGGTTCTAGATTTGCAAAGCCTCTAGAAAAGATAGCCAAGAAATACCCAAAGCAACAGTTTGCCATTGTAGATTATGAGTATGACAAACAACCATCTAATATAACTTCAATTTCTTTTGAGGATAATAAGACTGGATATTTGGCTGGATTAGTTGCTGGAAAGATGACAGAAACAGATAAGGTTGGTTTTATAGGTGGAGTAGAGGGTTCTAGTAGAAATAAATTTGAATCTGGCTTTAAAGAAGGTGTTAAATTTTCTAATAGCAATATAAAAGATATTTCAGTTGAGTATGTAGATATTTTTAAAGATAGTAAATCTGCTGAATCTGTTGCTAAAAAAATGATGGATAGTGGAGTAGATATTATTTTTTCTAATACTGAAGATGATTCAAAGAGTGTAATAAATATGGTTAGAGCAAAGAATAAAAAAGTGATAGCAATTAATAAAGATCAGCATGAGTTGGCTCCAGAAAATGTTATAAGTTCTATTGTAAAGGACTTTGAAAAGCCTACTTATGACTTAATACAAAGCTTTGTAAAAGGAGATTATAAGGGTGGTAAAGTTATAGAAAATACAATGAAGTCTGGAAGTACTGGACTTGCTCAAAATAGTTCTCAAAATATTCCTCCTGATGTGTTAGAATATGTAAATAAGAACAATAAATAATTTATAGAGACTTCATGTTCTATGTCAGGGAGTGAGTTTTGTGAAAATAAAAAGGATATTGATGTTTTGTTTTGTCATGCTCTTTACAGTTTTTATACTATTTATCTGTAATTTTGATTTTGGATTTAATAGAGTAAATAATAATTCTAATATAAATAATAATAAGTCTAAACAAAGTGAATCTAAGAATGTGTCAACTTTGTCTGATAAAGATAAGTCAAATAGTGAAAGTAGCAATGATGAGGATGAATTGGAAGATGATTCTTATGTAAGAAAAACTGTTGGAGTATTGTTAGATACTGAAAATTTAGGTAATGAATCGTATAATAATAATGTACTGTCAGCTTTAAAAAGAGCTGATGAGGATTTTGATATTAGAGAGAAGATTGAAAGACCAAAGACTTTTAATGACTTTGCAAATAGCATAGAAAAATTATATAAATATGAACCAGACTTGATAATAGCAGTTGGAGCTAGATTTGCAGAACCGATTAAACAAGCTGCTACAAAATATCCAAAACAGCAATTTGCAATAGTTGATTATAATTATAAGGTTCAACCAGCTAATGTAATTTCTGTATCATTTCAAGATAATTCCACTGGATATTTGGCAGGTCTTATTGCAGGAAAAATGACTGACACTGGTAAAGTAGGATTTATAGGAGGGGTTGAAGGCTCTAGTAGAGACAAATATGAATCTGGATTTAGAAAAGGTCTTAAAACTTCAAATAAAAATGCTGATTTATTGGTAAAGTATGCAAATGTATTTGAAAATCCTGAGTCAGCTAGAACTATTGCAAAAGAAATGAGAGATTCTGATAGAGATGTTGTATTTTCAGCCACAGAGGATGATGGAAAAAGAGCTATTCAGGTAGCTAGAGAAAATGGTGGTAAAGTTATAGCTATTAATAAAGACCAATATGATATGGCTCCAGATAATGTAATAAGTTCGATTGTAAAGGATGTAGAACAGCCTGTTTATAAATTGATACAGAATGTTGTAAAGGATGGTTTTAAGGGAAGTAAAGTCATGGAGTTTAAGATAAAAGATGGAGAAATTGGACTTACTCCAAATAGCAATAGAAACATACCACCAGATGTTTTGGAATATGTAAAAAAAGAGTACAATAAGGTGAAAAGTACATACTAATTATTGCTGAAGATATGTATAGTATTTGTGTGGAATGTTATAATTATCTATAGAGGAGTTGATACATATGGAAGACAAAATTTTGCAATTTCTAGACAAAATGCAAAACAGTATTAACGACAGATTTAATAAATTAGAAAACAGATTAGATAAGGTGGATACAAGACTAGATAAAATGGATGCTAGATTTGATGAGGTAGACATAAGACTAGAGAAGATGGGTGCTACATTTGATGAAGTAGACATAAGACTAGATAAAATGGATGCTAGATTTGATGAGGTAGACATAAGACTAGAGAAGATGGGTACTAGATTTGATGAAGTAGACATAAGACTAGATAAAGTAGATGTTAGATTTAATGGAATAGACTCTAGATTAGATAAGATAGAAAATAATCTAGTAGAAATTAAAAAAGATTTAAAAGACACAAAGGTAGAATTAGAATATACAGAAAAACATGTTGTAGCTGTTAAAGGAGACACACAAGAGATAAAAAGAGACTTAAATAAAATTGAAATAGTAACAGCAAGCAATTGGAACGATATAGCTAAATTAAAATCAATTAGATGATAGAGTAGAGTTTTTATAAAAATTTATCAAAAAATACATTAATTAATTTAGATTAATTACATAAAAGTCCAATAATAAGTGTGTAAGTAGAAAAAATCTACTGCACACTTTATTTATATTCAAATAAAAAATTTATCAAAAAAAATAAAAAGGAGTAAAAAATGGAATTTACAAGAGAGCCATTTATACTAGATGACGATTTGTGTCTAGCTTTGGTGGACAAAAGAATTAGTTATCTAATGGAAAATGAATTAAAATTAAGAAATATAGAAATAATAAAAACAATAGAATGTAAAGAATTATATGAAAGTATAAAATATCACCCAGATATATGTATTTGTAATTTAGGAAAAGGAGATATAATTGTTGCGCCGAATGTATATAATCAATACAAAGAGTTATTAAGTAAACATAAATTTAATATAATTAAGGGAGAAGCTAATTTATCAAATAAATATCCTTATGATATACCTTACAATATTGCTATAGTTGGTGATTATGCCATACACAATTTTAAGTACACTGACAGAGCGATACTAGATTATATTGAAAATAATAAACTTAAAAAGATAAATATAGAGCAGGGCTATTCTAAATGCTCAATCTGTATAGTAGATAGAACATCTATAATAACATCAGATAAAGGTATTTGGAAAAGCATGAAGAATACAGAAATAGAGTGTTTATTAATAGAAAAAGGTCATATAAATTTATTTGAGATGAATTATGGATTTATAGGTGGATGTACAGGGTTAATTTCTAAGGATAAACTAGCTTTTTGTGGAGATGTTAAAAAACATCCTGACTATGAACGTATAAAAAGTTTTATAGAAAGTAAAAACAAGGAGATAGTTACACTTAGTAGTGAAAATTTACTCGATATAGGTTCTATAGTTCCTCTCATGACGAGAAAGGAGCGATAACTTTGGTTGAGAAGGATAATATTTCTTCTATGAAATTTTTGAGGAATAATAATGTAAACGATAGATTAATATATACAAATGACATTGTAGAAGTCGTAATTGATTCTGCAAAGCAAGAAGTATTAAATAAGAAGATACTTAATGGTACTAAAACTGAACAAAGAGCTCTAAATATTGATGAAATATCTACAGAAATAACTAGTATGATAATAAGTATAATGAAAGAGAAACTTTTAAAAGAATACATTCTAAAATGCTATGGGCGTACATATCCTGAAGATAAAAATAATATATACATATATTCACTAAACATATTTGCTAAAAAAGAGATTTTTATGAGAGAAACAGTATTTACAAGGGTTAGGAACTATATAGAGGAAAATGATTTTATAAATGTCGAAGGTTTTATTAGATTTAGAATGAGAGAATTTATGAAATATATTTCTGCTATAGGTGATATTGCAGTTGAAGAGTATTTAATAAAAAGAGACCAAGATGAGTTTATAAGAGTTTTAAAATATTTTATAGATACTCAAGAAGAAAAGATAGATTTACTTAAAGTTCATATAATGGAAGATAATACATTTATTTTATACGATAAAAATGGAAATAAAATAGACAGTATAGATGATGAAGAAATTATAAATATGGTCATAAGAGAAAATTTAAATTATGAGGACTTTTTAATAAGTACCTTATTAACTTTATGCCCTAAGAAGATAGAAATATTAGATTTATTAAATAACAATTGCTCAAAGGAAATCATAGATACAGTAGAAGCAATTTTTGAAAATAAAGTTAGTATAATTATGGAAAATTAGAATTGAAAGATATAATTTAAGATTTGAAAAGATAGTTAAAAATAAAAATATACTCAAATTACAGATGAATCAGAGTTAAAAGATAGTAAAATACAACTAAAATAATAAAAATAAAAATTAGAAATCAAAAAATTCTTTTTAAATCGACACGAAAGACTTATAATTGTATATAAAGCTATAATATAACTAGAGTTATTAAAGATAAAATATAGCTAACAAATATACAATTGATAAGGAGAAGTTTTATAATGGATAATTTAATTAGGATACTAATATTAGCTGTTATTGGTGGATTTATAGGTTATGTCACAAATGTAGTTGCTATAAGACTGATATTTAGACCAATAGTACCTATTAAGATACCTATTTTAAATATAGAGATAGTAGGTCTTATACCAAAGAGAAGAGCAGAAATAGCAGCAAATGTAGGTGAAATAATTCAAAACGAATTTCTTTCAATGGACGAAATACTTGCAAATATCATTACTGACGAAGATAAGGAAGAAGTTGTAAGATACATAAAAGCAAGGGTGAAAATTATCATACATGAGAAAGTTTCATTTATACCAAGCAGTATAAAGAACATGATTCAGGACTATTTAGGAGATATAATTGAATCTGAAGTGAAACAGAGCATAGATGAATTGAGCAAAAATATAATAAATAAAGCAAATGAGCGTATAGATATACAAAAAATGGTCGAAGATAAGATTAATGAACTAGATTTATATGAACTAGAAGAAATAATCATAAGAATAGCTAAAAATGAATTAAAACATATAGAAATCTTAGGTCTTGTATTAGGTTTCTTAATAGGTATAGTTCAAGGATTAGTGACTATATTTATCTAGTTATATCTATCATGCATGTAGATATGCTTTAAAAATTTAAAATTAGTGAAAATATTATAATATTACTATAAATCAAAAGATTAAATTAATATAAAATATAAGAATATTAGTTTAAAATTGATTGAGATGAAAAATAATGGGTAATTAATATATTACATTAATGTTGATTGATGTATGACTATCTGTTATAATGAAAATATATCAAAAATTATAGTGTTGAAGAGGAAGAGTAGAGTGGAAACCATTCACAGAGAATCTGGGTCTATGGCTGAAAACCCATGTAATAGGTCTATTTGAAAACTACCTTGGAGCTGAGCTTATTAGCAATATTTGTTTTACACGATTTGTGAAAGTGCTCGGGTGACTACCTTATAGTCATCAAGAGGGTTGTATATATTTGTATACACCAACTTGGGTGGAACCGCGAATTAATATCGTCCCAAATATATTTGGGGCGATTTTTTATTACAAAAAATTTAAAAATTATCTCAATAAGGAGGAAAAAACAATGATTAAAGTTGCTTTAAAAGATGGTTCAATAAAAGAATTTGAAAATGCTCTTTCTGTTATGGATGTGGCTAAATCCATTAGTGAAGGATTAGCTAGAAATGTGGTAGCAGCATCTGTGAACGGAGAGGTTGTAGGTCTGGACCACATGATAGATAGTGATTGTGATTTAAACTTATTTAAATTTGAAGATAAAGAAGGAAAAGACGTTTTTAGACATACATCAGCACATATGTTAGCTCAAGCTATAAAGAGACTTTACCCAGAAGCAAAACTTGCTATAGGGCCAAGTATAGAGAATGGATTCTATTATGATATAGATTTAGAACATAGATTAGTTCCAGAAGACTTGGAAAAAATAGAAGCTGAAATGAAAAAAATAGCTAAAGAAGATTTAAAAATAGAAAGATTTGAACTTCCTAGAAATGAAGCTTTAGAACTTATGAAAGAACAAGGAGAAGATTATAAGGTAGAGCTTATATCTGATTTACCTGAAAGTGAAATAATATCTTTCTACAAACAAGGTGATTTTACTGATTTATGTAGAGGACCACATTTACCATCTACTAAAAAGGTTAAAGCTGTTAAATTACAAAGTGTAGCAGGTGCATACTGGCGTGGTGACGAAAAAAATAAAATGCTTCAAAGAATCTATGGAACTTCTTTTGAAAAAAATAAAGATTTAGAAGAGTACCTACACTTATTAGAAGAAGCTAAAAAAAGAGACCATAGAAAATTAGGTAAAGAATTAGGTTTATTTATGATACCTGATGAAGGTCCTGGATTCCCTATGTTCTTACCAAAAGGAATGGAACTTAAAAATGAATTATTAAAATTCTGGAGAGAAATACACAGAAAAGCTGGATATATTGAAATAGAATCTCCAATTATATTAAACAGAAAATTATGGGAGACTTCAGGTCACTGGTATCATTACAAAGAGAATATGTATACAGTTAAAATAGATGACGAGGATTATGCTATAAAACCTATGAACTGTCCTGGTGGATTAATTTACTACAATTCTCAATTACACTCATATAGAGATTTCCCAATGAGAGTTGCAGAGCTTGGTAGAGTTCATAGACATGAGTTATCTGGAGCATTACAAGGATTAATGAGAGTTAGAGCATTTACTCAAGATGATTCACATATATTCATGTTACCAGAACAAATCAAAGATGAAATAAAAGGTGTAGCTAATCTAATAGATGGTATTTACAAGACTTTTGGATTTGAATACAATCTAGAATTATCTACAAGACCAGAAAATTCTATGGGAAGCGAAGAAGAGTGGGAAGCAGCTGAAAATGGATTAAGAGAAGCTTTAGAAGAGTTAGGTCTACCATATACTATAAATGAAGGTGATGGGGCATTCTATGGTCCTAAGATAGACTTCCATTTAAGAGACTGTTTAGGAAGAACTTGGCAATGTGGTACTATCCAATTAGATATGCAACTTCCAAGACAATTTGATAATACTTATATTGGACAAGATGGTGAGAAACATAGACCAGTTATGATTCATAGAGTTGCTTTTGGTAGTATAGAGAGATTTATAGGTATATTAATTGAACATTATGCTGGCAAATTCCCAGTTTGGTTATCTCCAACTCAAGTTAAGATACTTCCTATATCTGATAAGTTTATGGATTATGCTAATGAAGTTAAAAAAGTATTATTTGATAAAGGTATAAGAGTTGAATTAGATGATAGAGCTGAAAAAATTGGATTTAAAATAAGAGAAGCTCAACTTGAAAAAGTTCCTTATATGTTAGTAGTAGGTGAAAAAGAAGTAGCTGAAAATAATGTTTCTGTAAGATCAAGAGATAAAGGTGAAATAGGCAGTATTAAATTAGATGAGTTTATAGCTAGTATTTCAAAAGAAATTGAGTCAAGAGAAAGTGTTATTCAAAACTAATATATAAAATAAAGTTAATTGATATATAAAATGTTAACTTGTGTATAGATAGATATTTTCTGTATAGATAAGTATCTTGTGAATAAATAATTATAATTAGAGGCACATTTAGTCATATTTTTTATGATAATGTGCCTCTAATTTTTGCTTATAAGATATAAAGATTTATCTTCGTGTAATTTATATAACTTTTTAATGTATATTATCTTTATGTAGTTTATACAAAGCTTTAATATCGCTATTTTTTGTTAGTTATTTTTTATAATATTTAAATCGGCACTTGTAGTATCCACATACATCTTTGCAGTCCCATTTTTATAAACATATGAATCGCCATCCTGAAGTAATTTAAAACTACTATTTAAATTACCAGAGACCTTACTAAAATCTAAGATAAATCCTGAATTCTCAGGAATATACAAATCAATATCACCAGAAGTAGTATCACATTTGAAAGAAGACAACATTGCACTTGAATTAATTTTTATATCTCCACTAGTTGTCTCAGATTTGATATTGGAAAATTTACCCTCTATATTAACTTTACCAGAAGTTGATTCGCATATAAGATTCTTATTGTCCATATTTTCTAAATCTATATCTCCACTTGTTGTATTTATCTTCAAATCGTCAGTTTTACCAGAAAGTTGAATTTTACCAGATATTGAATTACAGGTAACACTTTTACTATCAAGTTTTTTTATGTTGATATTGCTACTAGTTGTCTCTAAAGTCATTTTGTCAATCTTACCATACATTTCTATATTACCTGAAACTGATTCAATATACGCCATGTTACTTTTAAGATAAGTACTATATATATCTGCTGAAGTAGTAGATACATTTATATTGTTATATAATTTTTCAGGTAAATATAGTTCAAGTACTGTTGATTTTGGAAGTCCAATTCCAATGAAGAATTTTTTTGCAGAATTATCAATGATAGAAAGGGTATTACCATCAACCTTTATTTTTGCAATCTTTTTCCTTGAAAAATTAGAAGGAGCTTTTTGAATTAATTTGATTTTATTAGAATCACTCTTTAAAACTCTAACTTCACCTGAAATCCAGTCAACATCAATATTATTTATTTTATTTGAAAAACTCTCACTTTTAACAGTTATATACTTATCATAATTTTTATTAGAGGATAAAAAACTTTCATTTTTAACTGAACCTTTAATCAAATCTTTGACATCATATTTAGATGAAGTAATAGTATTTGTAAGGAAAATAATAAATATTATAGAAAATACTATAGCCACAATACTCCAAACAATAATTTTTATTTTTAAAAATTTTTTATTCATATTTATCATCCTCCTCCGCGTCTTTTAATTGTAGTACACCTTCGACTATATGAATTCCCGCAGCACCTATTATGAATATTATCCATGAAAAGCTCCAAGCATCAAAACATATATTAACAATTAAAAAAATGCCAACTATTATCATCCAATATGCACTCATAAATGATTTATAAGCAAGATTTGTACTTTTAGTTTTTACTCTCCATTCTTTGAATTCTTCTACAATAGTATCATCAGATGGACTATAGTTTTGCTTTGTCATTCCATTGTAGACTAATAGACCTGTTCCAACTGCTATTAATATAAACATTGGAAGACTAGCCAGAGTTGGTTGGATACCCAAGTTTACAATTAAAACAGCAGTTAAAAATGGACTTATTATAAAAAGAGCAATTGCTATTGATACTCTCAAAGCTCTTTTTTTTCTTTCTTCAATTAATTCAGAAGACATAAAATATGGTTCTTTAACACTTTCAATTAATTCAGATAAATCTCCAATCCCAGATATTACTGAATTATATGATTCTTGCTTTGACTTACCATTTTGTATTTGGTCGCTGTATTTTTCTTTTAGATTTTCGAATAGTTCATCTTTAAGTTCTTTGACCTTTCTTGTTTCTTTAACTTCTGTAAAGCTTTGTTCAATATAATCATGTATTTTATCTAACATATTTTCACCTCCTAAATTAATGTGTCTATTAACAATTTTGTATTATCCCATTCTTCACGGCTTTTTTTATATTTTTCTCTACCTTCGCTTGTTATAGAATAATATTTTCTTCTAGCACCAGTAGCCTCATCACCCCAATAAGATGTTATTGCACCAGATTGTTCAAGTCTACGAAAGGCTGTGTATAAAGTTGCTTCTTTTAACTCATACAAGCCTTGTGTTTTTTCTAATATAGATTTATTAATCTCATAACCATAGCTATCTTTTTCAAGTAAATGCTTTAAGATAATTGTTTCTGTATGACCTCTTATCATATCAGATGCGATTTTCATAAACATCACCTCCGTTTAAGTATATAATACTTTTATATACCTCGCCTGTCAATGTATTTCGTGTGATAAAATTTATTTTATTATAATTCTTACAGTTTTATATCGTTTTAGGAGAGAATTACATACTAAATCATATGAAAAACGTACTTTTATAGTTATTTATAGAGAAATGATGTTGTTATTAAATTGGAAGAAGGAAGAATGCTTAAATATATTAGCATATGTAATGATATTATTAAAAAATAAAATAAAATTCAATTTATTTAGGATAATTCTATCAAGGTATTTACTACAGGTGTAGAGTCGTATATAATTAAGTTATATGGAAAATTTTAAAAATTAAATTATTAATACACTAGGAGAAAATATTATGATAAAGTCAAATTTGTTTTGGAATATTTTCATTGCTATGTCTTTTATCATAGAATGGTTTGTTTGTAAAAAAATACTAGATTACACAAGTATACAAAAAATTTCCAATAAAAGAATAAATCTTTACATGATAGGTATTATTATTTTTGCTAATATATTTTATTTCTTTGACGTAATTCCAAATATAAGAGTAATTATATCTGTGATGATTATGATTGCATTTTACAAAATTTCATATAGAGTAAGGCTTACAAAAGCCATACTAATATCTTTAATGTATTGGATGTTGTTAATGGGTATAGATGCTTTGAGCATGTCTTTAACAATTTGGATTAATTCAATAGATGATATGAGCCAAATGTTAACAGAAAATATATATAGAATTGAGTCAATTGTATCTGGAAAGACAATTTTGCTTTTAATTTTATTTTTATATAAGACATTAAAAATAAAATTGAATATAGAAATAAATAAAAAGACATTAACATATGTAATTATACCTATAATTGCCAATATAGCGTCTTTCTTTGCTATTTTTGAATACATATTTAATCCTAAAACTAGTGGTAGTTTAATACATAATTATCAATTACTTATAATCTCTATCATGTTACTTCTATCAAGTATTATCTTGATTTTAGTTGCTAAAAAATTACAAGAGTATAATGCATTAATAGCAGAAAATAATATGATTAAAAACGTTTTACATAATAAAAATGAATATTATGAGGATATAGAAAAGAAACATTTAAAAACTAGATTATTAAGTCATGATATGAAAAATCATATCTTATGTATAAAAACTATGGTTAAAAAAGGTATTGATGTTACTTCATATTTAGATGACTTACAGATGGAGATTCAAAGTAATGATATTTTATTTAATACTGGTAATTTTATCTTAGATGCTATATTGAGTGAGAAGAAAGAAGTTTGTGATAAAAATAATATAGAACTTAAAATAGGAATAAATTTTGGTCACTGTGAAGCTATTGAATTAATAGATGTATGTCATATATTTTCAAATATCTTAGATAATGCAATTGAAGCATGTAAAAAAATTGAGGAGGGGAGTAAAGTAATTTGTGTTAAAGGTGATGTTTTACAAAATTTTTATCTTATAAGAGTGGAAAACACTAAAGTAAATGAAATTATCACAAAGAACGGACAAATTGTAACAGATAAAAAAGATGCACTTCATGGTCTAGGAATAAAAAGTATAAAAAATTCTGTAAATAAATATGGAGGAAACGTTGTAATTGAATATGATGATAAAAAATTTGTAGTTAAGATTTCTATACCACTTAGGAATGTAAAAAAAGCAATTAATATATAATTTGATGTGTCATGAGTAAATAATATAATTTTATAAAGATAATAGACTTAATTATTACCTATAAGAATCTATTTAAATTAGTGTGTTATATAGTGAATTATACATATAGTGAGCTATGCATATAGTGTGTTGTAAAAATAGTGTGTTGTACATATAGTGAGTTGTACATAGAATGAGTTTTAAAATATAAAGTCTGAGATTTAGAGGTAATGTGGCTGGAAGTAGATAACAGGGGTGGAATCAGTAGACAAAATAACATAAAAAAGAAGTTGCATCGAAAGGAGAAAAACTCTTTAGAGATGTAACTTCTATTGCAACTAAAGTTATGTTATATTGATAAAATCAACAAAACATTTGTATCAACGTAACTGCTTATTAGTGAAACTATTAAATCGATAAATACATAATCAGATACTCTATATAAATAAAGTTGTTCTAGTATTTAATTTGGTTTTATTATACTTACTTTATATGTATGATAGCCTATATTTCCATTTCTGGAATTAGGCTTCTCATAGCCTCTATAGTTGTTTGTATAAGTTTGTCAAGTTCCCAATCAAGCATTTCTGCACCACTTCTTATAACATCTCTAGAACAGCCAGCAGCAAAAGATTTATCTTTAAATTTCTTTTTAACAGACTTTAATTCTAAATCAGATACACTTTTTGAAGGACGCATTATTGCAGCAGCACCAATTAATCCAGTAAGTTCATCTACAGCAAATAAAACTTTTTCCATAAATTGCTCTGGTTTAACGTCTGAGCCAGTCAATCCATATCCATGACTTACAGTAGAATCAATTATTGATTTATCTAAATCAAGTTCAGTCATTAATTCTCTTTGCTTAACACAATGTTCTTCAGGATACATCTCAAAGTCTAAGTCATGTAAAAGTCCAACGATTTCCCAAAATTCTACTCTTTCAGGGTCGTATTCTTTTGCATAATATCTCATAACACCAGATACAATTTGAGCATGTCTTATATGAAATTCTTCCTTATTGTATTTTTTTAAGATTTCCCATGCTTGCTCTAAATTTGGCATGTAACTCATTACTATCACTCCTCTAGCTGAATATTTTGAATTTTTATAAAGCTTATTTTTCATTGATTATATCAATCAATTTCCAATACGTCAACACACTAATGCATAATTTTGCATTTAAATTCAGAAATTAGTGAAAATTAAAATTTTATCAGTATATATGACACATTCATATATTATGCTACAGTCGTATAGTTTTGTATATTTTGTAAAATTAAGACTAAAATCAAACATCATAATGTATCTATGAATATAAATATTCTGCTTATATTATTTGTAAAAAATACAATTAGAATATAATAAAATCTCTATTTGCTGTACTTAGCACTTTTGTCTTTTAATATTATTTTTGAAATAATTGCTATAAAGAATATAACTATACCAACTCCTATGATAATAATGTAAACTCTATCTGATAATAAATCAAAAAGTTTGCCATATATGACCTGACCAAGAGGCATTGCAGCAGCTGTTCCTGCAAAAAGTATCGCCATTACTTTTCCTAACAGTTCATTTGGAGTTTCTAATTGAGTTATTGTTATGGCAAATATTGAAATAATTGTTGTCATGAAAAATATTAACATAGAGGATATTACAAGAATTAAAAATGGTGCTACCAACCCTGTTTGTAGTATAGATGGATATACCGAAAATGCCATTGGAATAAACATTAGTGCACATACACAAAGGTACATATATAAATTACTAATTTTTATATGTTTAGAGAACATGCCAATACTTATAGCAGCTACTAGTGAACTAAATGATATTGCTCCCTGTGCAGTACCATATAAGGTATCATTAGCACCCATTGTTATTTTTATTATATATGGTATACCTACAATTATCATTGAAGTTAAAAAGAGGTTTAATGCCATTGCTATAAACAATATTTTTAATAGAGTAGGATTTTCTTTACATATATGGACAACACCATCTTTTATATCATTAAAGATAGACTTTATGATATTATCAGACTGTTCTTGTTTAACAAAAGGCATATGAATAAACATTTCCATAATAGCTGATAAAAAGAAGCTTATACAACTGATAATTACAATAGCATTAACTCCAAGAATTCCATATAAAACACCACCTAGTACAGGTCCAGCGATATTTGTAAGAGATGCAACTCCAGCTACAACACCATTTGCATTCATTAAATTTTTACTATCAACTAGGATAGGTGTACTCGACTGAACAGTGGGTTGATACATCGTACTTATTATTGAAAGTATAGTCATGATAATTCCTACAATCAGTATTGAACCTTTATTGTTAAATAAAAATAATGCTAAGACTAGAACAGTTAAACTACTTGAAAAATCAAAAATAACCATTAAATTTCTTTTATTAAATTTATCTGCAATAGCTCCACCAATAGGGGAACATATTATAATTGGAATTGAAGATACTGCAAGTATCGTAGCAAATATTCCAGCTTTTCCTGTCATATCAAGTATGTACAAGGATAAAGCGAATTTAAGTATTGAGGCACCAAACAGCGAAATTATTTGACCTAATACCATTAAGTTGAAGTTTTTGTTGAAAGTATTTAGTGATTTTGTCATATATACACCTACCTATCTAAGATTATTAAAACATTTATAATAATTGTTATAACAGCAATTACTACTAGAAGTTTTCTTTTTATTTTAATTCCTAACACTATTAAAAATATAGCAAACATTATAGATAGAGTAGAGTAGAAAGGCATAAGTTCACTACTAGGGTCTACAAGTTTTGTATGTATGTTTAATTTTTCATTTATTTTATATATAATATCGTTTAGTTTTTGTATTAGTTCAATCATATGGACTCTCCCAAAAGAATTTTAAAGGAATTTTAGCAGAAAAACAAAATTTATTATTTTTGCTGTGTAATTCACTTAATTTGTCTATTTAATTTATTTTATAGTTACCTATTCTACTAGTTACATATTCTACATAATCATTTATTTTACTTATATAATCTAGTAAAATTAGCACATCATATTATTCAAATATATCATCTACAAGATTCTCTATCATGAAATCGAATACTTCAAAATAGTTATATCCAATATCTTCTTTTAACAGTAGACTTGATAATAGAGCATTACAAACACCAAAGGCTTTTTCTTTATCTATTTTTAGTTTAAAATCATACTTTTCAATTAAATCATAGAAGCTTTGTATATTGTTATGTTCAAGCTTTGAAACCATGTCTTTAGGTAATTTGTTTAAAAAAGCAATAGAATCATGATCTCTGGGAGCATATAAAAATGGATTTTTATCATATAAGCGATATAACATCTTTAAAGATGCTACAAATCCTTCTTTTGTAGGCATACTATTCAAGATTTCGTATAGTGATGATATAAGTCTATTTTGAATTCCATTTAATACTTCAAAAAATAACTTTTCTTTTGAATCAAAAAATGTGTAGAAAGAGCCTTTTGCAATTCCTGCCTTTGAACAAAGCTCATCAATATTAGTTTTTTTATATCCATATTTAGACCAGTGGTTTTCACATTCTAAAATTAATCTTTCTCTTATATTGTTTTTTTCAACTTCTGTAAAGCTTTTAGCCATATTTATCAATCCTTTCCATAAGTATGTATATGTATGACTTAAAATATTTTTTTAGTTATACATATATAGTATTGTCCATTTATGAATTTGTCAAGCATGATTTTGTTAACAAACAACGGTTTTTTGCTACAATCTGCAAGTAGTATTATAGTAGAGGCAGTTATATGAAAAGAGCCAATAGCCATAAGGAATGACCTTATAGGTTATTGGTTCTATGTATGTGCATTTGATAACTGGCATATTTAATTGTTTTACAGGGACATACTTTAGCACATAATCCGCAAGAAATACAATCATCCCAAACTGTAAAATATTTATCATTGCCTGGACAGTTCTTTATATAACGCTCCATTATTTTATGAAAAAGTGTGTTTACTAAAAAATTGGATTTTGGATAGCTTTTTATTTCTTTTCGTGATGTTTCTTTTTTAAAACAGAATAATGTTCTGTTTAAATTATATCACATAGGTAGATTAGGGTCAATAATTAACAAAATAATGTTCTTTTAATTGTATAATATGTTCTATTATTGCTGACATTATGATATGTGTAATTATATCTTGTAAGAAACTTAAGTATGAAATGATGAGGAATTATTTAAAATAAAAATACATTAAAATAAGTACTTAAACTACAGAGACATATTAAAAAATAGGTATTTAAATTAAAAAGCTACTTCTAATTAAAACAGTATTTAAAATACAAAAAATAAGGATTACAAAATTTTTTTTAAAGGTAAACGTTTATGAGAAAAAGAAATGTTTACATAACAAATAAATGGCTATAATTTAAATACATAATGTTATATCAGAGAGAGGAATAAAAATATGTTTAATGAACTTAAAACCGAAGAAAATGTATATAAAAATTTAATAAATGGGAAATGGGTAGAATCCAATTCAAAAAAACCAATAGAAATTTACTCACCAATAGATAACTCACTTGTTGGAAAAGTACAATCTATGACAAAGCATGAAGTAGATGAAGCTATTAAAAATACAAAAGAAAGTATAAAGGTATGGGCTGATATGCCTGTATACAAGAGGGCTAATATATTTCATAAAGCAGCTGACTTATTGCTAGAAAATATGGATGAAATAGCTAATATATTGGTACTTGAAATAGCTAAAGATATAAAATCTGCAAGAGCAGAAGTTGAAAGAACAGCAGATTTTTTGAGATACACAGCAGATGTAGGAAAGAATATGGAAGGTGAGGCTATTAGTGGTGACAATTTCCCTGGTGGAACACGTAATAAGATGTCTTATGTTTCAAGAGTTCCGTTGGGTACTGTTTTAGCTATATCTCCATTTAATTATCCTGTAAATTTATCAATGTCAAAAATTGCACCAGCACTTATTGGTGGAAATGCAGTTGTCCTAAAACCTGCTACACAAGGAGCTATTAGTGCACTTCATTTAGTAGAAATTATGAGAAAGGCTGGTATACCAGATGGTGTACTCAACACAATTACAGGTAGAGGTAGTGAAATAGGAGATTATGTTGTAACTCATAAGGGAATCAACTTTATAAATTTCACTGGTAGTACTGAAGTTGGTCAACATATATCTAAAATATCTAAAATGGTTCCGTTATTATTGGAACTTGGTGGAAAAGATGCTGCTATTGTATTAGAAGATGCCGACTTGGATTTTGCAGCTAAAAACATAGTAGCTGGAGCTTACTCATATTCAGGTCAAAGATGTACGGCAGTAAAGAGAATTTTGGTTCAAGATAGTGTGGCTGATAAGCTAGTTGAAAAAATAAAACCGTTAGTAGAGAAGTTAACAGTTGGGAATCCAATGGATGAAGTAGTTATTACACCTCTTATAGATAACAAATCAACTGATTTTGTTCAAGGATTAGTGGATGATGCATTGCATAAAGGGGCTAAATTAATAACAGGTAATGTTAGAAAAAATAATTTATTTTATCCAACATTATTGGATAATGTAAGTGTTGATATGAAAATTGCTTGGGAGGAACCTTTTGGACCAGTACTTCCAATTATAAGAATTAAAGATATAAATGAAGCAATTGAAATTGCTAATCAATCAGAGTATGGGCTTCAATCATCAGTATTTACAAGTGATATTGATAAGGCTTTTTATATAGCTGATAAGCTTGAGGTTGGTACTGTTCAAATAAATAATAAGACTGAGAGGGGACCAGACCACTTCCCATTTTTAGGGGTAAAGGCATCTGGAATGGGAACTCAAGGCGTTAAGTATTCAATTGAGGCTATGACTAGACCTAAGGCAGTAGTAGTAAATGTTAAGGGTCTGTAGATTATACTAGTAATATTGGATAGAGTGGAGAAATTAATTTTTTCCACTTTATATTTTGATTTTTAAAGCTTTATATAGCTCTAGAAAATAATGAAGTTTTAATCAGGATATAGATTTTGTATAAATTATATAGATATAAAAAAGGTTCACTCTAATTAGGGTGAACCTTTTTTCTCCTCTTTTTAGAGAAAGAACTAAAACTAATCCAGATATTGCAGTAGGGCAATATTTAATATAAATATCATAATAATCTTCAATATGGATTTGCATGAAAAGAATAAGTATTATATGAATTATTAATGTCAAAATAATTATATTTGTTAGTATATTTCCATTTCTAACTTTTTTATTTAGCTTGAATTCATCAACTTTATTTTTCATAGATATCTGTGATAAATTTTGTCTATGAGATGTTAGAGTGTGGTTACACTTGGGGCATATAGTTGTAGTATCGTCAAACTCTAAATCACAGTTTTTGCAATACATAAGCTATGACTTCTTACCCATGTCCATATCTGAAGATTTTGCACACATATCATATGAATTTGCTGTTGTTGCTACGAAAAAAGTAGTTGCTAGTGTTAAACTTAATACCTTTGATTTAGTTTTTTTCATTTGTTTTCCACCTAAAAATATATTTAATTAAAGTTAGAAAATTCTTGAAATTCTAACTAGAATTCAATGCTTTTATCTGTG
Organism: Clostridioides sp. ES-S-0049-02; assembly: GCF_020658465.1. Classification (NCBI taxonomy): domain Bacteria; kingdom Bacillati; phylum Bacillota; class Clostridia; order Peptostreptococcales; family Peptostreptococcaceae; genus Clostridioides; species Clostridioides sp. ES-S-0049-02. Next base: position 45,145 of record NZ_JACVWG010000009.1, on the reverse strand, counting down.
CTATTATGATTCGAATAAGAGTTATATAAAAAGATTAGATGATTAATTTAAGAGTGGTAATTTAATGAATTTTATTCTATATAAGTAGTATATCGGAAAAAATAAAACTATATCACTGAAAAATAAAAAAATACATATAAATAATTTAATATAATGATTTCTTATTGTAGATATATCCATTTTATTTTCCTCCTCAATCTTTATTCTAAAATTTTAACAAATATACAGGTTACATACTATTAATCTCACTATGTTTTTTGTCAATGTTGAGTTGCATCCTTGTAACAGCAAGTATTTCATATAAGTTTTATTATTCAATAAAGTAACTTAAAGTTATGAATTTAAGAAAAATTTAATATCTAAGTATGGTGCAGAGTATAAAATTAAATGTAGGTCTAAATTAGATGATTCTATCTCTTTATTTTATATAGTTCGATTCCTAAAAGAATTATTTTAACATTGTTGAAATAGAAACAAAAGTTTAATATAATATTGTTAATGCACTAATGGGTGGGAGGATATATACCATGAATAAAGAAGAACAGGTCATGATGGGTTTTAGAGATTTACTAAATAAGACTGTTTGGCTTAATAAATTTAAGATGGAAGAGAGTCTCAAGGGTTATAAGTCTTCTGAAGTACATTGCATTGAATACATTGGAAGAAATGTAGACTGCAATGTGACAAAACTGGCAGAATACTTTTATATGACTAGAGGTGCCATAAGTAAAGTAACTAAAAAGCTAATAAAAAAAGGTGTTATTGAAAGTTACCAGAAGCCTGATAATAAAAAAGAAATCTATTTTAGACTTACTGAGCAAGGTAAAACAGTTTATAATATCCATGAGGAACTTCATAAAGAGTTTCAAGAACGTGATAAAGTTGTATTTGAGCAGGTAACTGATGAACAATTTGACAGTATGATTAGCTTTGTCGAAAATTATAACCGACATTTGGATGAAGAAATAAAAAAACAGGGGATAATATTAAAGTAGAATAAATCAGAATAATGAAAATGAAATCATATACAGCCTAACTCTATTGAGAATAGGCTGTATTTTTATTGTTATCTATTTTGTTGACAAGGAAACAAAAAAATGATACTATAAATATGTTTCCAAGGAATCAAAAAACGAATATGGGAATATACCTCCAAATGAGGCGAAATGATAAAAGATGAACATGCTACTAGGGAAATAAAATAATGAAAAAAGTAAAGACGTAAAAAAGTAAAAAAGTAAAAAAGAAATATGTTTCTAAAGGAAACAAAATTATAATTTTTGAGAGGAGAATTTAAGTGTTTATATTTAAATCAAACAATGAACAGAATACAGAACAAATTGTAGATAAAAAGGCTTTGATATTTGGTCTTATATCTGCGTTTCTTTGCGGAATCGGATTCACTATCATAGCACCTGTCGTTCCATTCTTAGTGCAACCTTATACAAATAGTCCAGAAGAACAAGCTATAGTTGTTACAATGCTAACTTCTGTTTATGCAATCTGTGTGTTTTTTGCAGCTCCTGGGCTTGGAGCTTTGAGTGACCGATATGGACGTCGTCCATTACTCTTATTATGCCTTTTGGGTTCTGCAATAGGGTACTTAGTTTTTGGAATAGGAGGAGCTCTATGGGTATTATTTGTTGGACGTATAATAGAAGGTGTAACAGGTGGGAGCATAAGCACTATCTTCGCATATTTTGCAGATATTACTCCTAGAGAACATAGAAGCAAATACTTTGGATGGGTGAGTGCGTTTTCAGGTGTAGGCTGTGTTATTGGTCCAACTGTAGGTGGATTACTTGCTAAGTTTGGTTATTCTGTACCCATGTATTTTGGAGCAATAATAACTTTACTTAATGTTATTTATGGATTCCTGTATATGCCTGAGAGCCTTGATAAGAAGAATAGATTAAAGTCGATTACACTTGCAAGGCTAAATCCATTTATACAGCTTGCAAATGTACTTTCTGTAAAAAACTTAAAAAGACTACTTTTATCAGCATTCTTACTTTGGATACCAAATGGGTCTTTACAGTCAGTTTTTTCACAATTTACAATAGACACTTTCAATTGGAAACCCGCACTAATTGGACTTGTATTTTCAATTATGGGTATACAAGACATCATTTCACAAGGTTTTATAATGCCAAAGCTTTTGAAAAAACTTAGTGATGTACAGATAGCAATTCTTGGAATGGTTTCAGAGATTATAGGTTACAGTTTTATTGCAACATCAGCCTTGTTTTCGTTCTATCCTATTTTTATTGTTGGAATGTTTATATTTGGTTTTGGCGATTCTATCTTTGGACCTTCATTCAATGGGATGCTATCCAAGTCTGTCGATTCTAGTGAGCAAGGGAGGATTCAAGGTGGTAGTCAATCCATTCAATCTTTAGCAAGAATAATTGGACCTATCATTGGAGGTCAAATCTATGTATTTCTTGGTCATGCGACACCTGCTTTTATGGGCATGATACTTATAGGAGTGGCAACATTAGTTTTGTATAAAGGGACACATGTAAATGTGTAAACTTTGTAAAATATAATAAGTAAAAATTCACTTTATGGAGCAGTTGATTTTAATAGATTGACTGTTTTTTTGTATTATATTATTTTTAATTAGATAAATTTGACTTTAAAAGTTTTTTATGATGACTATGTGTCCAGTTATGCACTTTTATCGACTAGTTACACAGTTTGTGTTGAATGTTTAGAAAATTCGTACTATTATATAAATAAATTTAAGCATATAAGGAGGTTTGTTATATGAATATTTATTGTGGAGGATGGTCAAAATTTAGACCAGTAGAAAAATAATAAGTAGAAATATTCAATTAAGCTGTAGGAATGTTAAAAGATGTTGATTATGAAACACTTATCGTTGCTACTTAAGTTGTAGCAGGTACAAATTTAAAATTTATTTGTAATGCTACTGCAATTACAAAGGCTCCTAAGGATTATTTAGCAGAAATTATGATTTTCAAAGCTCTTCTTTGTGAAGAAAAAAGTAGAACATGTAATTAGATATATAAAATAAAAAATATAATTAGATATATAAAATAAAATAACTGTGTTAGTAAAGGCTTTATTTTACAAGCACAGTTATTTTTATATTAAAAAATTTTATAAAAAAGGGAGAAAATACATGGGAGAAAAAAATAAGCTTTTAGAAGAAATCAAAATCCTACTAGATGAAGGAAAAGTAGCAATAGATAAAGCTATAAATAAGAATCTAATTTTGATTCTTGGAGGCACAGGTTGTGGGAAAAGTACAGCAATTAATTATCTTGCAGGATGTGAAATGAAGGAAGTAGAAGATGAAGATACTGGTATCTCCTATATTGAATGTGTAGACCCTGTTGCAGAAATTGGTTCAGGAGCTGTTTCACAAACTTTGTATCCAAATATTGTAGATATGAGAAGAGAAGTAGAAGGAATGGATGCAAAATTATGTGATACTGCAGGATTTAGTGATAACAGAGGAGTAGCACATGACATTAGTGCAGCAGTTTCGTTAGGAGAGGTGTTTAGAAATTCTGCATCTATATGTGGAGTAGTTGTACTAATACCAGAAGCAGATATATTAGAGGCTAGACTTACAAAAGTACTTGATTTATTTCAACAATTAAATATGTGTCTTCATAAAGAGAATTTTAGAGGAAGTATTACTTTCTTTATTTCTAAAAGCTTTTTAGGAAGAACAGAAAAACAAATATATAATGTGATTAGAAAAAAATACGAACAATTGTGTGAAAGTCCAGAAAATAATATAAAAGATAAAGCTTGGTTATTTGAAGAATTGCTAAAAGGAGAAGGAAAAAATATTCATCTTTGTAAACCACTTGAAGCAGAGCAAAGAGAAGGATTATTAAAAGAAGTAATAAAATTAGAAGAAGTAAAAGATAAAACATCAGCATTCCAGTATCCAATCAGTGCAGATGCAAGATTAGTTTTAGATACATTAATAAAAGATATTCAAAGTAGTATAGTATCTAGACTAGAAGTTTATGTCAAAGAATATACAGAAGACTTTATTAAGAAGGTTGAAAGAGTAACAATGATTCAAGAAATGTCAAAATATGAAAGAGTAGTAGACATATTTAAAAACTGGTTAGAAAGTTCAGTTAATGCAGAGAGTATTACTTTAGATAAATTTATCAATTTATTGTCAGGAGAAAGTGGATTATTCTTGGAAGACACATGTATAAAATTACAAAATGAGATAAGAAGAAACTTAGATATAATTAAAGATTTAAATAAATATACAGACCATGGAAATGCTGAAATTTCACTATCTTCTGTATATATGGAATCTATTATAGAAAAAACAAGTAAAAGTATAATGGAACAAAAATTTATTATTATAAGAAAGAAAATAGAAGAGATTTTAGTTTCTTATGAGGTACAAAAACAGGTATGGACATTATCAAATAGAGATAAATTGATGGAAGTTGCAAATAAAACAGACTACATATATAGTAAACGTGATTTTGAGCCTATTTTAAAGAATCTTACAGATAGAAATAGTGAAGAATTAGAAGCAAATATAACAAGATTAAATGCATATGGAGAAAAAGGAAATGAAATAATTAGAAATCTTGTAAGTAAATATATTTTAAATCCATTTATAATAAAATCATTTATACTTAAAGAAAAGACGGTAATAGAAGTTAAAGCATTAATTAAAAACTTGGTAATTAGCAGTGCTTTAGAAGCTTTTAGAAATAGAAACGTGGGAGATGATGTCTCTACAATTATGTTTTTAGCTAAAGACACTATCTATATGGATACTAATCTTGGAATGGATTTTGCATCAGAAAAAAATATCATTATTTCTTGTGAGAATCTTGATGTAAGTAGTAATTCTAAGATTAATGTAAGTGGAAAGAGTGGAAATCTTATAGATAATTCTATATATGGAATCAATGGTGAAGATGGTAGAGATGCAGGAAATATTTATTTGTACATTAAAGAAGAAATTAGAAACTATCGCCTTACACTAATAGCAAATGGAGGAAATGGTTCAAGAGGAACAGATGGTAAAGATGGTGTGGCTGGAAGCACAGGTAGAAATGGAAGTGATGCAGGATATACAAGTTATTTCTATGGACAAATGTTTAAAGGTTATTTTGCAGAAGGAACAAGTGGTGCAAAAGGAGGAAAAGGAGAAAAAGGAGGAAATGCTGGAAGAGGTGGAAATGGAGGAAGTAAAGGAAATATTTACTTCTTGGCAGATTCAGATAAAAAGAGAGAGAAGTTAATCAGTTGTTGTGATATAACAGTAAGAGATGGAGAAAGAGGTCCAGATGGAAGACCAGGATTTGGTGGAAGTGGAGGAAAAGGTGGTCATCATGGTTATAATACACTTTCATTCTCTCCAAGTGCTATAGATTCTACTGTATACTATACAGGATATTTTAAAAGTTGGGATTATAAACTAACTAGTATTACTAGTTATCGTATAACTCTTGAAGGTGGAAGTTGGGAAAAAGGAAAAGAAGGTCCATCAAGAGAGTATGCTGATTATGGAGATAGAGGAGAATCTGGAGGATATAATAATCCAAATTATAAAAAATCAACAGCAGTTTTAAAAGTTGAAGAAAGCTTTGTTAAAGAGAAATATCAAAACTATTGTGCTGAAGTATAGAAAGGGATGGATATATGTCAAATGAATTGTATAATGGAATCATAAATCTTTTGGAAAATGGAAGGAATGAACTGGAAAGATACAATTTAAAAGAAAAATCGATTTTGTTATTCCTGGGTGCTTCAGGGGTTGGAAAAAGCACTTGTATCAACTATTTAAAAGGTTGTGATATGGAAGAAAAAACAGATGCGGAAACTGGACAAGTGTACATCACAGCTAAAGATTCAGCAGTTGATATTGGTAATGGTGTATATTCTAAGACTTTATGCCCAGAAGTTGTAGATATTGAAAATAAAGCATTTTCTTTATGCGATTGTCCTGGATTTTTTGATAATCGTGGAGCAGAGTATATGATTGCAGGAGCAATGCTTGTAAGAGAAACTATATCTGCATCTTTAAAAGTAAAAGGTATAGTAGTCATTTTAGACTACCAGTCTTTACTGGACTCTAGACATACACTGTTAATTGATACAGCTAAAAACTTAAAAGATATGTTTAATGAATATACACAGTATAAGGAAAATTTTTTCTTTCTTATCAATAAAATACCTAAGCCACTTAGTGGTAGCGTGACAAAAGAGAAAGTTAGAAATATACTGAAAAAAGTAAAAGAAGACCTAGATAGCCAAGAAAAATATTATGAAGGTTATAAGGAACTGGTATATCTGTTAAATGTGGTACTAGCAGATAATGTTTCTATAGAATTGTGTAATCCACTAGACACAAAGCCAGAAAATCTATTGAGAGAATTAGAAAAACTTCCAACTACTTTCAAGAAAACTGATATGGGATTAATGCTTACTGCTTCTTGTAAAATGGAGATACAAAAAGCTGTTGACACAACATATAAAGAACTAGAAAAACTTCTAGCTCCTTATATAGAAAGTGTAAAAAAGGCATTAGAAGATTCTATTTCCATTTTATCTTCTATAGAAAATCTAAAAGAAAAAAAATCTCAGTTGGAACAAATGTATCAGAGTTTATGTAAAACAAATAGTATTGAAGAACTTATGGAGTTTGTACAAGGGCTTTTCTATGGTGATGGAGTGCAAAAAGTAAATATATTAGAAAAAATACACCTTGTTCTAGAGCTAAATAGTTACTGCAAAGAAACTAATATTGTCGGTCTAAGTGAATTATTAAAGTCATTATTAAATACAACACTGGAAGATACATTAAAATGTATTAAATACTGGATAGCAGAGAAGGAATTGGAACAAGAAGAAGCTGAGAAGCTTCTAGATGCAGAATACAGAAGAGAAAAAATCCAAAATTGTACATATATAAAATCATATGAAAAAGATAAAGTGCTTTCTATATATATTCCTGTACCTAAAGTGAATTTATCAGATTTAACTAAAATAATATCTGGCTATAAACTTAATGAATTATCATCTATATATATGTATGGAGAGTGTGAGCTAAAAATAGATTGTGATATGAAGAAGGATGTTTTCTCAGGTAAAAATATAGTTCTATTAGTTGAAAGATTATGTATACCAAAAGGTTCTTATTCAATTAATGTTTCTGGAAATGACGCAAAAAAATTGGATGGAGAAAGTTCTATTTATAACGGAATGAATGGAAGAGTCGGAAATAATGCAGGAACCTCAGGCGATATTTTAATATCTTTTAAACATATACAAAAAGAAGGCGAACTTAAGCTTTATGCTGACGGTGGACAAGGTGGAAATGGTCAAGATGGAAAAGTAGGAGAAACAGGAGCATCTGGAGTAGCTGGAGCAAATGCAAAACTAGGCTCTAAACCAGAGAAAAAAGAGTTTGCTGAGGAAAAAGGTGCAAAATACTATATAATAGAAGCAGAAAAAGGAAAACAAGGAAATACTGGAGGAACAGGTGGAGATGGTGGAAATGCTGGTCTTGGAAGTAAGGCTGGACAGATTTATCTCCTTGGAGAAGCAACAGTTCTAAAAAGTTCTATAAGCCAAATAGACGGAAGACATGGCTTAGCTGGAAAAGGCGGTTCTGGAGGAAAAGGTGGAGCTGGGGGTCTTGGAGGAATCCGCGGAATTTTTGAAGAAGCAAGAATGTATACAGGAATTTCTGGTAAAACGGGTTATAGTGACATAAACTATTACTATTTTGATAGATATGTGATAGGGAGTGGTTCAGATAGTGAGGAAACAGCAGATGATGGAAAGGCATTAGATGATCTTTATACAAAACACAAGGACTGGACAATTAAAAAGCTTGCAGACTCAGGTCTAGATGGAGCACAGGGAAAAGAAGGAAATCCTGGAAAGTCATTAGTAGAAAACGAATTGTTAAAGCAAGAGTATTCTCTATCAATGGATACATTTTTCTATCAATTCTTTGAAAGATTTGGTTTTTCTGGAAGTAAAGGATATAGAAATCTTAAACTTTTATGTGCAGTAGGAATTTTAGAAGCTGATATTTTAGAAATTTCGCATATTTATGAGATTTTTAATGCAGTTGAGAAAGTGGAAATGCAGTTAAATAGAGAAATTCTTCAGAAGTATTATAAATTTGATAAGAAAAATAAAGAAGTAATTTCTTTAGATGATATGCATATTAAGAAAGCGTTTTACCAAGAAGCAAAAGAGATTTATGACTACCTTATAAATAAATTGATGCAGTCTAATAGAATAGAAGCTTTTGTAAAAGAAAATCAGAGTTTTAGTGAATGGAGTATGATTTTATTTGCATTAGAACAGAAGGCAGCATTTTACATGCAGATGATAGAGGAAGATGAAATTGGAGGAAATCGTGTTACAGATATTCGAACTCTGACAGATTATCTAGAGAAGACTTTAAAAGAATTGGAACAAGGAAAGAAAGATGAATTAAAAGAAGCATATTTCAATACCTATAAGGAAAGTGTTCTAACTCAAATTAACTCAGGAAATCAACAGATAGAAGTTTTGAAAAAAGAGCTTGAAAATAAAATGCTTTCTGTTGGAGCAAAAATGAATCTTTTGATTCAAGAAATTCTAAAGATAAAAGAAGATGAAAAAGAAGATATAAAGAAACTAGAAGAAAAGAAGGAAAAACTTCAAGAACAGATGAAAATACAACTAATTCTTTCTGGAATACAGAGTGCGTTGAGTTTACTATCATCATTAAGTGGTATTGGTCAAGCGTGCTTAGGAGCTTTTGATAGTGCAAAATCTTTAAAAGAAAATCTTTCAGCTAAGGAAGAAGAGTATCAATGGACTAACAGAATGGTTAATTTTTCAGATTTCAAAATAGATTCTGAAGGTATGAGTTTTGTCCTTGGAACTCAGTTAAATGAAGATAGAAAGAATGCTTTAGGAGCAATGACAAATAAATTAGTCGGTGTTGATGATGGAAAGAGAGATAATTTTAATAAAATTAAAGAGATTATGACTAAGTCCTTAGATAATAATGACTACCAAGGGAAAGAAAATGACATTGCAGTAGCAAAAAATGGCTTGGATGAAGGCGAATATGAAAAAATATACACAAGCATTCAGAAAAAAGAAATGGGTATGTTGGAAGCAAATTATAGTAATAAACAACAAAAAGATAAATTGGTTGCACTAGAGAAGTGTAAAGCATCTATTGAAAGACAGCAAAAAACAGCAACTATTAAAAATGTATTAAGCATTGGTAGTGCAAGTTGTTCTTTTATTAATACAGCAATTAGTAGTGTTAATAATTGTCTAAATGTAAAAGCTAGCTTTGAAGATAAAATAAAAGTAGTTAAAGATGCGATTAAGTCAAAAGAGGATAATATTAAAAAACTAGATAATTTAAATATTCAGATGGAAGAGTTCAAAAATAAAACATTGAAAGAATCTATTATACCATTTGTAGACGGATTTGATACTACAGTTAAAAATCAGGATATTTTTGAAAATGAAATAAGCAGACTAAAAATGAAAGATGTCCTAACTGAATTAATTAAGAAGTTTGAAATCTTGAAAATGGAAAATTCAGAGGATATTTCTGGGATTTTCAAAAAAGTACAGGATATGATGGATGCTCAGATTATTATTACTGATAAGATTGACAAGAAAAAAGATAATCTTGCAATGGGAGAACTGATTTATCAAATGTCAGACAGTGGTAACCAGATGAATGAGTATCAGAAAAAGCTTATTCATCAAATTGAATTGAATCAGATTAGATATTTGTGCCAATTGGAGGCAGCAGCTTTTCAATTATGGACATTTCCATTTGGAAGCAATATAGTAAATATCTTAAATAGATGTCATGTAGGGATAACAGAAAATGAAGATGAGGTGTTAAAGCAGGCAAAGGAACAGAATAGACAAATTAAAGAGTTTTTAGTTCAAGATACTTATCAATGGCAAAAGACAGATAATCATATTTTGAAAATACCATTAGCAGGAAGTTTAGCAGGAAAATCACGTGTGGGATTTGAAAATACATTTTCTTTATATGATTGTAATGAAGAAGAAGTGAAAAAGCTTTTGACAGGAGAAGAAATTAGCTTTGAAATTCCACTAAATCAAAACTATGATGCAATGAAATATGTGACTATTTATGCAAATATACCTAATCTTAGACGAAATATTTTAGATGATAGTTTAAAAATAAATGTACATATGCATTTATATGATAAAGGATATTTTTCTCTATATGATGATAACAAAGATATGCACTATCAATATGTATTTCCACAAAATTATATCGATATTACACATGGCTTGGATGTTAAATATAAAAAAGATGATGATTCAGATTCAGTAAACTCTATATGGTCTTCAATAGAAGATAAAGGAATAGAAAAGTTTAAAAATGCGGGATTAAACTCTGGTAGAAGCCCATATTCTATGGCTAAGCTTTCTTTGAAAGCACATTTTAATAAGAAGCTTTCTTATGACCTATTGACAAGTGAGCAGAATAAAAAGCTAGAGTCATATTTTGAGAAGAGTAGCAAAGATGCATGGAATCAGAGTATAGAGAGCTTTAAAAAACTTGGATACATTGATAAAAGAGGCGTTTTGTTAAAAAACTGGTCTGAAATTAAAAAGGATATGGATAACAATGGAGAAATTATGAAGTATTTCTCTATATTACAGGCTGATTTGTGGGAAAAAATTATATATGAGCAGATGAGTATACTGAAAGAGAATATACCAAATCTGACAATTGAGTTTATTGGTTGTGGTATCTATGTAGAGTCTGAATTTAACTATCTAAAACAAAATGAACTAAAATGCTATGAACAGAGATTAATTGAAATATAGCGGTTTTAAGTGAGGTTTAAGGAAGGGTGTTTTTAGTAGTTAAGTAGAAATATTATGGAAATTTAGTCAAAAAAGCACTTTTAAATATTACTGTTTAATTGTTTAAAAGTGCTTTTTTTAATATGAATTATAAATTTTTTATGTATAAATGTGTTATACAAGGGGGTTTAATTGTAGTTATAAGTATTAGGTTTATCTAATAAATTTGTCATACTGTTTAAACTTATTCCAACAGTAGAAGCATTATGCAAAAACGCGGATGTACTTGGTCTAATAAATCCACCTACACCAAGAAAAATCAAACCTAAGTTGAAAGCAATAATAAACTTAGAACTTAAACCAATTCTTTTCATAAGTTTATTGCTAATCTGTTTTAAAGTAATTAAATTATTTAAATTATCTGCTGATATAGTAATATCTGAAATTTCTCTTGCTATTTCAGCACCTTCACTCATTGCAATTCCAACATCTGACTCAGATATAGCAGGGGAATCATTGATTCCGTCTCCAATCATAATAACTTTACGACCTTTTAGTTTTTCATCTTTAATAAAATTGGCTTTGTCTTCTGGTAGAACTTCTGAATAATACTCATCCACTCCAATTTTACTAGCTATAGACCTAGCTGTTTTTTCACTATCACCAGTCATCATTACAATTTTTTTGAGTCCATATTCTCTTAAGTTTGAAATTACATCTTTAGCTTCTTTTCGTAAAGGGTCATTAATACAAATAACAGCTGATAATTTTCCTGATATTGCCATAAATAGGTGAGAATATTCGTCTGAAAGATTATTATATTTATACTCCTCGCCATCTGGTATAATACATTTTTCATCTTCAAATACGAAGTGTTTACTACCTATTATAACCTTTTTATTATCGACTTTTGTTGAAATACCATGTGCAATAATATATTCTACTTCTGTATGCATTTCCTTATGACTGAGACCTTGTTTTTCAGCTTCATGAACTACTGCATTAGCTATAGAATGTGGGAAATGTTCCTCTAGACAAGCAGCTAGTCTTAACATATCTTTTTTATTATAATCTTGGAAGGTAATTATATCTGCAACTGTTGGTTGAGCTTTTGTCAATGTGCCTGTTTTATCAAATACAATAGTATCTGCATAGGCAACATTTTCAAGGAATTTCCCACCTTTTACAGCAATATTATAATTGTTACATTCTCTCATAGCTGATAATACAGAAATAGGAATAGATAGCTTTAACGCACAAGAAAAATCTACCATCAAAATAGAAAGTGCTTTTATAGGATTTCTAGTAACTGCATAAGTAAATAGCGTTCCTAAAAAACTATATGGAACCAAGGTATCTGCTAGATGTTCAAATTTTCCTTCTACAGAAGACTTAAGTTTCTCAGATTCTTCAATCATAGTTACAATTTTTTGAAATCTTGTAGTACCAGCCTTTTCTTTGACACACATTACAATATTACCTTGTTCTATTACAGTTCCAGCATAGATGTAAGAGCCTTCTTTTTTATTAACTGCAAGAGATTCACCTGTAAGAGAGGCCTGATTAATCATTGCTTCACCAGATTCAATAATTCCATCTAATGGAATCATATTTCCCATATTTACACTAACTAAATCGTTTTCTTTTATTTCTGAAATTGGGACTAAAATTTCATTATCATCCTTTTTTAACCATACTTTTTCAATATTTAATGACATGCTTTGAGCTAAATCATCTATAGATTTTTTTCTAGTCCATTCTTCTAGTAATTCGCCTATACCAAGAAGAAACATCACTGACCCAGCTGTATTTATGTCTTTCCTAAAAATGGAGATACCTATTGCAGTTGCATCCAAAACAGAAATTTCTATCTTTTTATTTAGTAAAGAAGATATACCTTTTTTGAAATATTTTATAGAGTGAAGTCCTATAAAAAAAAATCTTAAATATTTTGGGAAAAATATCTTAGATACACTCTTTATAAATAGCTTATTTACTAATTTATCTCTGTAGTAATTATTTAACTCTCTACCAGTGTGTTCAGGGACTAGTTTTTCTATTTCGCTATTGTTGAAACTGAACTTAGTGATTTCTTTTATTATATAGTCTCTTTCACCTGTGTAATAAATAACAGCGTCACCAGTTCTATCATAAACCTTTGCTTTGGTAACACCATTTATAGAAGTCAAATAATATAGTAGAGTATCTGCCTGTTTGTTATTCAATTTACCAAGTTGTAAATCAAAACGTATACGACCTCTGATTTCATGCTTTATATAAAGATTCAATTTACTTCCTCCTGATACTATTAATCATAATACTTGATATTATTAATCATAACACCTGATATTATTAACCATAATAATCGTTAAATTTATTCTGCTGTGCAAGTACTATTTTTTTCTACAGTTTGTACATTTTCATCTTTAATAGTTTCTTGTACAACTTTAGTATCTTCCTGGACATTTTTTGTTTTAGATGAAGATAATTCTTCTAGTTCATTGATTTCTTTTGCCTCAGCTAAAATATCTTCCATATTTTCTTGGATTTTAGTAGTTGTTTCAAGAACAGAATCCTTAACTTTCAACGCTCCAGCAGTTGCTTTAGTACAAGACTTTTTTACACAATCACTTGAAAGTATTTTGACACCTACAGTACCTAAAAGTACTCCTCCTAAAAATATCCCTGTTTTTTTCATTTTTAAAATATTCATTTTATCATATCCCTTCATTAAGTTAAATTTTATTTATATATCTTATGTATAAAGTAATAAATGTTAAAAATAGAGCGCGATTTTACAAAAGTAGTATTATATAGTTCTATTATGTTTCGAGAGTCCTATACGCTTTTGTATAATCCTATATATTTTTGTATAGTTTTATGTGTTTTTTATATAGTCTATATAATTCTTTTACATTTTAATAATTCTCTTATATTTTAAAGAATTATCATGTATTTTAGAAAATTCTTGATATTTATTTCGAAAATTAAAAAGTTAATAATAATTGTTATTAATAGAATTGTAAAATCATATGACATTTATTACCATTTATGCAATTAAGTATAGCACGCATGAATGTAACTTTCAACAGAAAATGATAATTTATATCAATTAATCGGCTTATTTTATGAAAAATATTATTTTATCACTACTCAAGGCTCAATTATTGAGAGTTTTATTTGTAACACATTCCTATAAGCATTACATTGCTTAGAGAAACAAACTTATTCTTGTTTATAGTTGATTTTATTATATTAAATCTAATTTTTAAACAATATTTGATGATAGTAGGTAGATATGATGCTGAAAAGAAAAGGGAGTTATTAGAATAAAAACACAGGTAAAATATGGGAAAGTATATGTTATAATATTTATAGCAAGAAGATGTAACCTATAATTTAAGAGTGGAGTTCATACTAGGATAAAACCTACTTCCTAATGATAGGAGGTGGGAAGTATGAATAACTTTTTACTTAATGTAATAGCTGGCGTTGTTGCTAGTTTAATATTTTACTTAATTTGTAAAGTATTTACGAAAGTAAAAAGCCACTCAACTCGTGGCAAGAGTAAAAGTGGCTGGGAATTTGATTTTAAAATCAAGTTCCATAAGTTCAAATAGCTTCATTTAATTATGAACTTCACTCTACGACGAAATAGATTGTAGTTCTTCTTGCTTTTATTATACCACAAATTGGTACAGATATTCAAAAACAATATTTTTACTCTTATAGAAATTTGTTAAGTATAGTTATCCTTTTATGAGTGCATTTTCGATTGCTTTTTTTATAACTTTACTTGAATTTGTTGCACCTGATACAGCATCTACATCTACTTTTTGCTTGTTAAGTACTTTATCAATAACTTTTTCTGTTTTTTTCCTCGTTCATTTTTATGTTCCAAAAGATTAATGTTTGAAATTTTACCACTCTTTACAGTGACTTCTACTTTAGCAGATATGATATTTATATTACATTCTCCAACCTAGGTTCCAAGGTATGCAAGTCCTATCAGCAAAACTATAACGATAATACAATAAATGATTTTTTTCTTGCTTACTTTCATTTCTAATATCTCTCAATTATTTTAGTTAGAGTATTTGGTAATTGTTTTGAATATCTTTTGTTTTAATTTAATTTCAGATATATTCAAATATATAAAGTAATAATGTCTATTATAAGAAATTGTATAGTTGTATATTTGTAGATTTATCTTATCTATTTGGAAATAGAGCGATAAAGCATATCAAATCCGTGTTTAAGAAATTCCTGTTTAGAAAGTTTTACTTCTTGTTTGATATAAGCTTCTTTATTTGGTGCTGTCTGTATAATGCCAGATAACATTCCCCACAGTGAAAATATAGTAGGCATAATTTCAATATCTTCTCTAAGCTCACCTGATAAGATACCAGCCTTTAGTAACTGTTTTATTTTCTCATTGATTTCTTCACCAACACGGAAGGTTTCTTTTTCCCCAGGTGGGTAGTCTGTATTTTCAAAGTCAATGTTGATTTCATCGAGGACTATTTTAAAACTTATTGCATAGAAAAACACCAGAGATATGACAATGTAGTGTTTATCATTTTCTGGTGCTATTTATATTAAATTATTTTAAAATTCTAACACTGTCGTTTTCAATTAATATTGCTTGATTATCATTAATAGTTTTTAATTCTAAAGTTTTAGAATACGCATTTACTATTTTTTCTACAGCTTTTCCAAATTCTCAATTTTGGAAATGTGGTACTACATAAAAATCAATTGAATTTAAGCTAGAATAGTCTTTTAAGTAGGGCGCTTTTTCTATATAGTCTATTTCAGATGAATATTTATTTTTTTATGATATTACAAATATCTGGAATATAAAGTGTTATATATAGTAGAGCAAATAAAGTTGTTAATAGGGGGTTAAGACCTAAAACTAAGCTGATTCCTATATCAATAAGCAATCCTATTGTAAATTTGATACCTTTATTAAGTTTCAATCAAATCACCATCCTTTTATTTTTTATTACCCAATTTAACTAAAAATAGTTGATTTTTATAAAAATTATTGATGTATAAAATTACTATCTTATAAGTTAATAGTATATTTAAACATTATACATGTCTATATTATTTTAAATATTATATATGTTTATATTATTTTTCTTATAAAACAATAAAAAAAGCAAAGACATTTTTAAAATTTACCTAAGAAATATATAAAAGAAATATATAATCTAAAAAATTATAAACTTGGAAAATAAAAATTTGATTTTAAAACATATGTAAAATACAAAATATTGAGCTAAATACTGAAGAAATAATGATAATTATGCTGTTGGAAAATTATGTAAAATAATGGTAAAATATAGTTTATAATAGAAAAATTGATTTATATTATAATTATATTTATTTTTTTGGATTTATGCACTTAGAGGATTCATAATTTATGCTGATTACTACTAAAAGTGCATATATAATATTATGTTATAAGCTTTCATGAACTTCTATTTGAAAGGGGAGATTACAAATGGATAAAAGATATTTGGAATCCAGTGTATTTGAAGCTTTTCAAGACAGACTTTCTTATGTTTTCAGTGAATTTGATTATATCTATGTATCTTTCAGTGGAGGAAAAGATAGTGGTCTATTATTGAATTTAGTTTTGGATTATAAAAGAAAATATAATATAAAATCCAAAATAGGAGTATTTCATCAAGATTTTGAGGCTCAATATAGTATGACAACAGAATATGTTGAAAAAATGTTTGAAGACAATCTTGAAGATATTGAACCATATTGGGTATGTCTGCCAATGGCTACGAGAACAGCTGTAGGTAATCATGAAATGTTTTGGTATCCATGGGATGATGAGAAAGAAGAATTATGGGTAAGAAAAATGCCAGACAAAGAATACGTAATAAATCAAGAAAATAATCTTTTTACCTACTATAAGTATAAGATGAAGCAGGAAAGTTTGGCAAAGCAATTTGGTAGGTGGATGAGAAACAAGCATAAGGGTGCAAAAGTTGCTTGTTTACTTGGAACAAGAGCTTCAGAATCCTTACAACGTTATTGTGCTATTGTGAATAAACAGCATGGATATAAAGGCAAGTGTTGGATAACAAAGGAGTTTAAAAATGTATGGACAGCATCTCCTTTATATGACTGGGGACTAGAAGATGTTTGGGTAGCCAATTATAAATTCGACTATGAGTACAATAAAATCTATGATTTGTTCTATAAAGCTGGATTGCCTCCAAGAAAAATGAGAGTAGCATCTCCTTTCAATGATTCAGCAAAAGAGAGTTTAAACTTATATAAGATATTGGACCCAGAAGTATGGGTGAAATTGGTTGCTAGAGTACAAGGGGCTAATTTTACTTCTATTTATGGAAAAACAAAAGCTATGGGGTATCGTAGTGTAAAGTTGCCAGAAGGACATACATGGAAAAGTTTCACTTATTTTCTGCTTGATACACTACCTGAAGATATAAGAAATAATTATATTAAAAAATTTTCAACATCTATCGACTTTTGGCATAAAAAGGGTGGTGGTTTGCCAGAAATCGCTATATGTGAGTTGATAAGAAAAGGGTATAATATAGAAATAAATGGAATTTCTAATCATACAAAAGATAAAAAAAGTAGAGTCGTATTCTTAGGAGATATACCTGATGACACAGATGATATTAAATTTACTAAAGATATACCAAGTTGGAAAAGAATGTGTTATTGTATTTTAAAAAATGACCATATGTGTAAGTTTATGGGATTTGGTCCTACAAAAGAGCAAAGAATGAAAACAGAATACATTAAGAAAAAGTATGAAAAATTTTCTAAGATAGGAGTTAAGATGCTATGAAGTATAAAAGTCCTGTATATGAAATCATCGCTGTCCCAATTGAAAAGATAGAATCTAACGACTATAATCCAAATGCAGTAGCTCCACCAGAAATGCAGTTACTGTATAAAAGTATAAAAGAAGATGGATATACAATGCCGATTGTCTGTTATTATAATCCAGAAAATGACAAATATGTTATTGTAGATGGTTTTCATAGATATCGAATAATGCTTGAAAATAAGGATATATATGATAGAGAAGGTGGAGTACTTCCTGTTTCAGTAATTGATAAATCACTTGATGAGAGAATGGCAAGTACTATTCGTCACAATCGTGCAAGAGGTTCACATAATGTGGATTTAATGAGCAATATTATAAAGGAACTTTGTGATATTGGAAAATCTGATAAATGGATATCAAAGCACTTAGGGATGGATATTGAGGAGATTCTTAGATTAAAGCAAATAACTGGATTATCCTATTTATTTAAAGATAAAGAGTTTGGACGTGCATGGATTCCTTTTGATTCTGATACTAAACAAGATAATTAAAAAGATATGTTTTTAGTCTAAACACTATAGAAATACTATTAACCTTTTTGGAGCAGTGTTTTAAAGAAATATGAAGCAGTATATTAAAGAAAATATACTTGAGTTTAAAGCTTTTGAATAAATACAAGTATTGAGAATAGAGTAGTGTAAGATATAAATTACATAATATTAACAAAGAAAAAAGAGTAGGAGGATATCCTGCTTTTTTTCTTTGTTAGTACTGATTAACTTTTTTCATTTATGAATAAATAGTATATTTTAATAAAAAAATTATAAGTGTTATAGAATTGTTATTTTTTCATGTTAATCTTCTTATAGAAAATGAATTTAGATTATTACAAGAAAGGATGAATAGACATGAAAGACTTAATTCTTGAAACAAAAAATTTATCAAAAAGATATGGAGAGCAGATGGCAGCCAACCATATTTCACTTCAAATTGAACGTAATAGTATATATGGACTTCTTGGACCAAATGGTGCAGGTAAGTCAACAACACTTAAAATGATTGTTGGACTTCTTCATCCAACAGGAGGACATATTTTTTTTAATGGAAAGCCTTGGCAACGAGAATCTCTTACAAAAATCGGTTCTTTAATCGAATCACCTGCTTTATATGGAAACCTTACAGCAGAGGAAAATCTACTAGTTCACACAAGACTTCTAGGCATTCCACATGAAAAAATTCATGAAGTATTAGACACAGTTGATTTAAAAAATACTGGAAAAAAGAAAGCCTCACAATTTTCTATGGGAATGAAACAACGACTTGGAATCGCTATTGCACTTTTGAATAATCCAGAACTATTGATTTTAGATGAACCAACCAACGGGCTTGACCCATTTGGAATTCAAGAACTACGTGAGTTGATTGCATCTTTTCCTGAAAAGGGAATTACAGTAATTCTCTCAAGTCATATATTATCAGAGGTTGCTCAGGTAGTTGATAAAATAGGAATTATTAGTGGAGGAAGGCTATTATTTCAAGGTATACCAGACCCAAATGAAAATCTAGAGGAATTCTTCTCTGATGTAATCTTAAAAGGAGGAAAGTAAAATGAATGGACTTAAATCTGAACTTTTAAAATACAAAAGAACATTTATGGGGAAATTGATTGTTTTTATTCCAATATTCTTTGCATTATATGCAGGGATAACACAATCAACAATCATGAAAAACCCATTATCTCAAAGTAGCTCTTGGTCATGGGACAGCCTTCTAGCCTTGGTTTTTAATTCGTGGCCATTTGTATTTTTACCTCTTGGTATGGGATTGTTTGCTACTTTGGTAGCTAGTCAGGAAAGAAAAGCTGGGAATTATCGCACTTTGCGTGCATATAATGTTTCACCTATGATTCTTTGGACTGATAAGGTTATGGCTATGGCAGTTTACACTCTGCTTTCAACACTAGTTTTGATAGTTTCAACAATTATGACTGGTTTGTTTTTATCAGAAGGAGCAATCCCATTTGGTAAGATTATTGCTGGAGGTTTTGTTTGTTGGCTTGTTTCTCTTTCACTTATCCCTATTCAGCTGTGGGCAGCTACATGGAAAGGAACATTTTTAAGTATGGGAATTGCACTTGTAGGTATGATGATAGGTGTTCTTACAGCAATAAAATCTTTATGGTTTGCAGTACCGTGGAGTTGGGCTATGAGGCTGATGTGTCCTATTGCTGGTGTGCATCCAAATGGAGCTATTTTGGAGACTGGAAATCCACTTTTAGATTCATCTGTGATTCCTGTTGGGATTATCTTATCTGTGGTTATATTTGTTGTAATTACAGTAATTACAGGTATTTGGTTTAATAGGAGGGAAGTAAAATGATAGGAGTATTATCATCAGAGTGGCTAAAAACAAAACGTACAGCAATTCGTTGGCTTACATTCTTTATGCCTGTAGTCATTGCACTTTGTGTTGTTGCTTATCTGGCAATTAGGTCTGAAGTTACATATAAATTTGTTTTTGAAGGTTATTTTATAGTATGGACAGCAATTATCATTCCAGTAGGAATAAGTCTTCTATCAAGCTTTATTATACATGAGGAGGAACTTGCTGGAGAGTTCAATGGTTTTTTAAATACAGGAGTCTCCCGAATTAAGTTATACTTAGGAAAATTTTTTATATTGATTTTTTGTATGGCAGTCAGCACTTTTATTTCATCACTTATAATATGTGTCGGAATGAATATTATAATACCTGATGGAGGTAGCATTTCTCTATTTATGATGGCATCCTTACTTGCAGTAATAGGGACACTTCCAATTCTATCTATTCACTTGTGGGTCAGTTTTTTATGGGGGATGGGAGCATCCATAGGAATAAGCATGGGTGGTATTTTAATGGCTGCTTTGATTGGAGGAACAAGTCTTGGGGGTAAAATCTGGGTGTTTGTTCCTTGGGCTTGGCCAGTAAAGATGTCAATGTTTCCATCTATTTATTTTCAGACTACCTTATCAACTGCAATTTCTTCAGGAGCAGAGTCACAGCTAATAAATGCACTTAATTTAACAGGAATTGGACTTATCATTTTTCTAGTTGGTGGAATTATATGGTTTAACAGATGGGAAGGTAGAGCATGCAATGAGTAATGACTATGGACATTTTTATAAACTTGACCAATGAGAAAAATTATCAGATAATATATGAGCAGGTCACAATACAGGCTTGTTAATAATGCATAAGTATTGGAGGATAATTAAAATTGAGCAAAATATTGATTGTTGATGATGAAAGAGAATTGGTGACATTATTAGAAAAAAAACTGAAGTCAAAAGGGCATGAAGTACTTATCGCATATAATGGAAATGATGGAATTGAATTAGCAAAGAAACAGCCAGACCTTATTATACTTGATATTATGATGCCTGGGGCTGATGGCTTTGAAGTTTGTAGTACCATACGAGATGATGTAGTGTGCCCTATCATTTTTCTAAGTGCAAAGCAATCAGAAACAGATAAAATAAAGGGATTAACTCTTGGTGGAGATGACTATATAGTGAAGCCTTTTGGGTTACGAGAATTGATGGCACGTATTGAAGCTAATCTACGCCGTGAAAAGAGGTCACAATATATCAATATGGAAAATAAACGTCCAAAAATGTATTTTGGAAAACTATGTTTAGATATACAAGAGCGTGCAGTCAAAATTGATGGCAAGGATGTTCACTTGACAAAGAGAGAATATGATATTGTAGAATTACTTGCATTGCATGCAGGACAGGTTTTTTCTAGAGAACAAATCTATGAAAAAGTCTGGGGATATGATTCAGAAGGTGAAGATTCAACAGTTGTTGAGCGTGTTAAGAAGATTCGTGCTAAATTTTCTGTGGTAACACCTAAAATTGAATATATTTCTACTGTTTGGGGAATTGGGTATAAATGGAACAAATTTTAGAGAAGGAGATTTTCATATAATGAAAAGCATAAAAAATCGGTCACTTTCAGCACAGTTTCGCAGAACACTTTTTTTAATTATAATCACCAGCATATTGGCGTCACTGATTACTTATGCTGGAGTAATTATGTTGTTTATTCGAGCTTTAAATAATAATGACATATATGGCGAAAATTATTATGAACAGCAGATACCAGAAATAGAAAAATACATTCATAAAAAAAATACAACTATTCTATCTCCTTCAAATGCAGAAGATTTGAACAATATGATTCATGGTGACGGATTACTCTATCAGGTTGTAGATAATGACAGTAACTTTTTATATGGTACATATAAGAAACAAATTTTTGAAACAAAGGAACAATTATTTAATAAACTAAATACTAAAATTATAGATTCGGGAAATTTTGTCAAGATTGTTCCTGTTATTGATGATAGTGGAAAAATCAAAGGGGCTGTCCTTCTTGCTTATCAGTTGAAACTTACTTATGCAAATGGAAATGAAAATGAGTTGTGGAGAGACGATAGGGTTATTATTCTTGTTTTGTTATCTCCTTTTATATATATTATAGGATTTACAATACTATTTTCTCGAATTCTTGCTAAAAATATCAATCGACCACTAAAACTCTTGATGGATAGTTCACAGAAGATTAAAGAAAAGAACCTTGATTTTGAAATAGATTATTACGCGGATAATGAACTAGGAAATCTATGTAGTGCTTTTTCAGAAATGAAAGAAGAATTAAAAAAATCCTTATCTGCACAGTGGAAAATAGAACAGGAACGAGTAGAAATGGTAGAGGCATTGGCACATGACCTGAAATCACCATTATCTATTGTAAAGGTATATTCAGAAGCTCTGATTGATGATACTGAGATTAGTGAAGAACAACGTCAATATCTTGCAGTTATAGAAGCAAATGTAGATAAAAGTGTCTCACTAGTTCAGCAAATGCAATATACTTCTGAACTTGAAAAATCTTGTATTCAGTTACAGTTAGTTCCTATAAATCTTACTGAGTTTTTGGAGCAAAAAGTATACTACTATGAATTAGAGGCTAGGAAAAAAGAAATATCTATCACTTTAAACATTCAAAGTGATATAGAAGAATCTATTTTGATTGATATAGAGAAATTGGAAAGAATCTTTGATAATATCGTATCCAATAGTCTTCAATATACTCCAGAAGGCGGAAAAATCAAAATATCGGCAAAGGCAGAAAAAGAATATATCTCATATGAGATTTGTGATTCTGGTGCTGGATTCAGTGCTAAAGATATGCATAAAGTTTTTGAAAAATTTTATAGAGGTGATGAGGCTAGACAAACTAAAGATGGGCATTCTGGTTTGGGGTTGTACATTGTCAAGCAATTAGTTGAGATGCTTGGTGGTTCAATCAGAATAGAAAATGCGGAATATGGTGGTGCATGTGTAATATTTCAGCATAAAATATTTGATGAAAGGGAAATGGAAGATTAATCTTCTTACACTTAGCTAGACTTGAGAACTATGTTTGCAATACTTTCTATGATGATGGATTGGTGCATCGTGAAGTCTATGCACAAATTCCACCTAAAGTTGAATATTCTTTAACTGAGTTAGGGATGACTTTGCGTCCAATATTAGTTTCTTTGTTTGAATAGGGTAATATGTATAATTTGATAAAGCGAGGTTTTATTACAGAAGAATATATCAATAAATTTCAATCGTATTCAGATGAAGAGTTATCCATTGGCAAGGGATATAATTACAAGAAGTTTAGCAAGGATGAATGTAGAGATTTTACCTGTATTGTTTGATGTTTTAGAGAGTGATGATAGGATTAAGATTTCTGAAGTAATTGATGCGATAGGATTTATGATATTTTACAATCAAGAGGTAGCTAGTGAGTATTATTTTAAAAAGATTGTATAAAGAACAATTAAATTTGCTAATCTAAAAGGGGGAAACTGGTTTATGAGAAAACAACTGTCAGATATGACGTTAGAAGAGTTATGGAAGCTATTTCCCATATTTTTAACTAATCATAGGGAATGTTGGAAAGACTGGTTTAAAGAAGAAGAATCTAGACTAACTGAACTACTTCCTATGCAAAAAATTGTGAGAATAAGTCATATTGGAAGTACTGCTGTGAATACAATTTATGCAAAACCGATTGTTGATATACTGATGGAGATAAAGCCTGAGTGTAATATGCAAGAGATTAAAGAGATAATTGAGTCAGATGACTATATTTGCATGTCTGAAAGTGGTGATAGGATTTCATTTAATAAAGGATATACAGTAGATGGGTTTGCAGAACGAGTTTTTCATTTACATATAAGATATGCAGGAGACAATGATGAATTATTTTTTAGAGATTATTTGATTGATAATCTAAGCGTTGCGAAGGAATATGAGAATCTTAAGTTGAAATTATGGAAGGAATATGAGCATAATCGTGATGCTTATACAGATAATAAATCAGATTTTATTAAAAAGGTAACTGAAAAATCTAGGAAATTGTATTCTAATAGATACAGTTAGGATGTTATTTACTATATTTAAGTTTAATATATTTAAATTTAAGTTTAATATATCAATGCTTACTAAAAATGAAATATTAAAATCACTTTGAGACAGTTGAAAAAGCTCACAATTTATATGTGTTTATATTATTATTAAAATATAAATTAAGGAAAGTCATTTCTGGCTTTCCTTTTTGGAGTTTTTTAAATATATTAAGATTCTCAGCTTAATACTAACACAACCTAATATAAAGAAATAAAGAAAAATCTGTATCAGTATAAGAAATATTCAACTCTCCACTATACTTATCAACAATTTCCTTGATATTTTCAACACCATATCCATGAGATTTACTATTATCTTTATCTGAAATAAATAAACCATGTTTTTTAATGATAGGATTTACCTTGTTATTTGTTAATAAATAGCTAAAATACTCATTTTCACAACGTGCTTTTAGCACCACTTTTCTATTTGATAAGTCGGAAATCTTTAAGGATGCTTCTATAGCATTATCCAAAGAGTTTGAAAAAATAGTACATAAATCCATTGGCTCTATACCAAAGTGATTGTCTATATCTATATTAAAATGAACATCAACACTATTTTCTTCCAATTCTGTATGACGAAGATTTAAAATTGAATTAAGGGCAGGGTTTTTACAAAATTGCTTACCACTTAAAGTCCCAAAACTAAGTTTTAATTGTGTAAAATAATCTTTAGCTCCATCAATATCTTCAACTTCTAAATAAGACTCAATCATTTGGAAGTGGTTATTTATATCATGTCGTATTTTGCGTATCTGAACCTGTTGATTCTCTAGTAAGTCGTAATATTCTTCTTTTATATGATTCGATTGATTTTCTAACTTCATCTTTACATTTTCAATTAATGGATTTAAAAGAAGTATCACACCAATATTAGCTATGATTGCAGATAAAATAATTAGATAAGTACCATAAGGTAAGTTACCTAAAATAATATTATAATCGCTACCCATAGGAATTAAATTAGTGGGTGGCAAAATAATGGCAATTAATATTGATAAAAATGAGGATATACATACTATATCAATAAAAATCCATATGCGATTTGTAAGGTACTGTTTTATATTAACTAATCTATTTTTTAAGAAAAAATGTATCAAAAACCATAAAAATACTTTAATTATGGCAGAAACTATCTTAAAGATTGAAAGTACTACAGTATACTCACTTGAGCTTACAAGTTCTCTATATATAGGATTGTTTATAAAAAGAAAATTAACACCAACTATAATAGGATAGAGTATCATTATAACTGATATTATAGGAATCAACCTACTTTTACTACAGACTATAAGGAGTATAAAATATCCAAGTAGTGTAAAAAGTATATTTACAGGGTCAGAAAGCCATATTATCATTTGACCAATAATAGAATAACCCAAAATCAATATTATTTTAAAAATCCAATGTTTCCTAAAATCTATAAAATAAGATGTTAGCTTATAAAGAAAAAAGGCCATAAAAATGCTAAGTAAAACTGTAATATAAATTGTAGCTTTTGATATTATTGAATAAGTATCCATTTGAAAACCTTTCTAAAAATTAAGATTCTAGCATATGTCTTGTAAATTTTCCTACAACTTCTTGATATTTTTGACGACTTATAGGAATTTTTTCATTTTGTACTTTAGCATATGTTTGATTTATACTGTTTACATAGTTTAGATTGACAATATATCTTTGATGTGTACGTATAAAATTAGATGGAAGAATATCTTCCATATCATTTAGTTTTCCATAATACTCTAAAGATTTGTCAGAGGTTACTACAGTCAGCTTTCTTAATTCACTTTTAAAGTAGAGAATGTCTTTTGTATTGATTTTACAAAGGTTAGTTCCAATCTGAATCGTAATAAAGTGTTCTTTCCATTGTTCTAATTTTTTTAGTGCTTCTTTTAAGACTTCACATATTTTTTCACTTTTATAAGGTTTTAAGATATAGTTTAAAGCTCCTACATCATATCCATGAAATACATAGTCAGAAAAACCTGTGACAAAGATAATTATAGTATCTTTTGAGTATTTTCGAATGACTTTTGCTATATCAACTCCATTAATTTCTCCAAGTTCAATATCTAAAAAAATGATGTCCATATAATAATTTTCATGTTCTAGATTATATATTAGACTTTCTCCATTTGAGTATTCTTTTATCTGGCAGAGATAGCCCCATAAATCCATTTCTCTTGTGATGATTTTATTTAGCATACTTCTTTGTTGTTTTTCGTCATCACAAATACAAATTGAAATCAATGATTATTCTCCTTTCAAGTTTTATATTTATATAATTAAGTATATAATAAATTGAGCTACCTAGATACATAAAAGAGAAAATATGTCTAGGTAGCAAAGTAGAGTCTTACTTAAATAAGTTTTGACTAAAATCGTACAGATAAGAATTATATAGACTTACTCAGAGAAGTTTTATCTAAAATAATTTAAGCAAACTTATTTTGAAATTCCAACAATTTCTTTAAATTTTTTGTAAGTCAACAGATATATAAGGTACATATAAACCCCACAAACCACTAGTAAACCTAGATTTATCAGAAGAGCATTGACTTCACTATGAACAATTCTACCATCATTGTTTACCATAATCATAAAGTTAAAAAGATATATTACAAAACTTCCAGTAATAAGAGGGTATGAAAAGATTTTCTTTAATTGGTTGCGAATACAGAATTTTATATAGTCGTTGTTAGCACCTAATCGACTCAAATCTATAAAAATCTGTTTGTGATTTACTGCTATTGTAACACCTCTTGTATATGCAATGATTCCCACAGCCGTAAAGCAGATTATACCTACATAGATAAATAACATCAAGAATACTGCTGTATTTTTTATCATATCTTGACTCTGCAAAGTTTTAAAATTAGGATAGTACTTCCATTGGAGATATAATTGATTATTATCTGGAGTTAATTTTAAAGAACCTTCTCCACTTGGATATTCTTCATCCAAAAAATACTTTTGACCAGTTGATTCATTGCGTTTTTTCACATATTCATCATACATAGTGTATGTTCCCATTTCCTTAGGTGTTCTTTTTATAATCTCTGACTTTAAATCATTAGCAAAAGCATAGGTATCTGTAACTTTATCTACATTAAATAGGATAGAATTATTGTAGTTATTTATAGATAAACCTTTAGTAAATGCATTATAATCGTCTTCACTAAGGACATAAGCAGTCATACGAGCATTTTGAAAGAAAGAACCATTAAATATTAGGTTTCCAGAATATTTAAAAGGAGTTTCTTTTTCTGTGGCTGGGCTTGATATAAATTTTGGAAAATCATAATCTCTATTATTATTTTCTTTACTTACAACAGCAAGATATTCACCATTTTTTATACTGATAGGTTTATCAATTAATTTAGAGAAATCCTTAGAATTAAAGAACATGGCTAAAGAATGTTTTTTCATATATACATCATCAATAGTTCTATCTTTATTAAATATTGATTCTGTACCATCTACAATTAATTCAATAGAAGGAAGTTCCATATAGTTTTGGATTTTTACTTTATGCTTATCTGCCAACTGTTCAATTTCTTTTTTAGATATTTGATTCACTCTTTGGTTATAAGTGAATGTGTAATCTATAGGATTCTTTTTAGTATTTTCATTAATTCCTGCAATCACATTAGGTATATAGAATACAGCAAATAAGGCTCCTGCAATTAAAAATGCAATAACACACATATTTTTTACAGTTTGCTTGCCCATAAATCTCATCATACTAGTAGATATAATATTTTTGTAGTATTTTTCTGGATGTTTTCCTCTTTTTGCATGTACTACTACATATGTCATAATCATGTAAATTCCAATAGCAGAGAATACATACGTAATGTTCCATATAGATGGCATCATGTAATTAAGTTCACTTATGACTATTGAAGGTACTACATAACCTAGAAGAAGTCCTAATACCATAAAAAATGTTCCCAATATACCATACCAACTTTTTACCTCATGCACTGGTTCAGAGATTCTTTGGTCATTTAGTATATCAATTATATTTGTACGATTGATGAATTTTACTGAAAGTAAGAAAATACATAGAGTTACAAATATACAAAATATGAAACCATATATAAATCCTTGAGTTCCAAAGTGGTATGTCATTTCTCTTGTATCAATAATTACCAATTGGAATATCTTCCATATACCAAAAGATACAGGCATACTCAATAGAAGACCTAAAAGACAACAGACTATTGAAATAAGGAGTATTTCTGAAAATAGAATTTTTTTCAAATTTTTCTTATCTGTCCCTAGAGCCATAAAAATACCAATTTCTCTACTTTTAAATTTTAAAAATAGGGAAGAGGCATAAGTAGTAAAAACAGCACATCCTAATATAGCAACTGCAAATATCATTATGGCTTGTTTTCTACTATCTCCTCCAGTTGGAAGGATTGTTTGCACTGTAGGACTAAAATAAATTAAAGCATATGAAGTTACTAAGACTACAGAAAGTATTATACAAAAGAATAATGTTGTATAGTTTTTCCAATTGTAGGCTCGAAGTTTTCCATATAATTTATTAATTGTCATCTTGACCGCCTCCCATTTCTTTTAAAAGTTCCAATAATTCATCTAGGAATTCACGTCTTGAATTTGATTTTACGACTTCTTTGTAGACCATTCCATCTTTAAGGACAATAACACGGTCACAAAAACTTGCAGCAAAGCTATCATGTGTAACCATGAATATAGTGGCATCTAGCTCTTGTTTGGCTTTTAGGAATGAGTCAATTACTGTACGACAAGATTTGCTATCAAGATTACCAGTTGGCTCATCTGCTAATATCAAATCTGGATTATTCATAAGAGCTCTTGCTACTGCTGTACGCTGTTTTTCACCACCAGATATTTCAGCAGGGTATTTTTTGCGTATATGTTCAATACCAAATAATTTGCATAGGCTAGTAGCACGGTTTTCCATTTGTATAACTTTACCACCTTTAATAATTTGTGGAACACAGATATTTTCAAAGACACTAAGACCATCAAACAGCATAAAATCTTGGAATACAAAGCCCAACTGCTGATTTCTAACTTCGGAAAGTTCTTTTTCTTGTAGGTTTCTTATATTATTGTTTCCAAGAGTTATTTCACCTTCATCAATTGGTATAAAGCATGAAATACAGTTTAAGAGAGTTGTCTTTCCACTTCCAGATGCACCCATGATTGCAACGAATTCTCCTTTATTGATTTCAAAAGAAATATTTTTTAATACAGGGTACGTTTTATTACCTGCCTTGTATGATTTACATAAATTGTTTACTTTAAGCATATATATCATCCTCGCTTTCATTTATCTTGTAAGTTAATGATAGCATTTGAAAGGGGTATGGGAATATAAGTCTCGTTGTAAGAATTGGGTGTTTTTTTGTAATGTTTGAGTTAGAAAAATTTTTGAAAAGGTATTGTTACGATTATTTAGATAAAAGATATGTTGATGTATAAATGGTAGTCTTTTTTGTAAAATAATTATATATTTTTATTTTATAATATAAAAACACTATTTTTTTACTAAAAAAGCTACCACAATCAATAACGAAAATACAATTGAAAGTATTGAAAAAGTAAAGTGAGAATTTGAGTCATTATTGCGATTATTAAGTTTTATCCAAAGTCCACATATAATTGTACATATCAATAAAACTGCTGATATTATCCCTATAAATGTAAAAAACATTAAAATTCCCCCTTTATTTAATGTAAGTATTTGAGTCCATGAGAATATCTTTAAGTTCTGTCAGAGTATGGCTGAGTTATGTATCAAAACTAAAAGACATATAATTAAACTGAAATAGTACTAAATAGATATATAGTTAAACTGAAATAGTATTAAATAGACATAATACTAAATAGATATAAATACTAAACTGAAATAGTACTACTTTATGGTGTCTATTAAAAATAACTCTAATTGAGAGTCAATTAAAGCACTTCTTTTCTCTGCATCCATAATATCAATACCACTGTATCTTAAAAAGGCATTAGAACGAAGAAGAACTAACTGTATAAATGAAGTTATTTGATATGCAATAACCTTGTAATCTTCTTCAGTTTTATTGTTGTCGTGATTTTTATAATGAGCTCTAATCAAAGGCAATATTTCAAATGGATAAATAATGTCTTCTTGAACTAATATGTAAGGTACAGAAATCTCTATAAATTGACTATATAAAATTATAACATCACAAAATGTCATTAACATTTCTTTTAACTCTTGCTTAGGTGTTAGATTTTGCTTATCATGTGTAGTTTTATATTCATCCATATGGCATTTTAAAATTCTCTTAATAGCAGTATTAATTAGTGCTTCTTTAGATTTAAAATAATAATTAATCATAGCCAAATTGACATTTGCTTTAGCTATGATTTCTCTAGCTGTGATACTTGAAATATCTCTGTTTGAAGTTAATAGCTGAACTGTTGTGTTAATTAGTTGCTCTTTTTTTGAATCTATTTTCATATTTTTCCCCTTAAGAATTCCTCATAAAAAAATTAAACGTGTTTAATACACGTTTAGATACTATCACGAAAGCTTTTATATGTCAATGGAGGGATAGTTTTTAAGGAGGATAGTAGGGGGAAGTTTTTTTATAATTGTCTTGTTAAATACATGATAAATAAGGTTATATGATACTAAGTTTAAGAGGTGTTCTATCAATCATGTATTAATATATATAATTATTAAAGATTGTATACTAATAAATAGAATTATGTTAAAATTTATATTATAATGAAATAAAAAATAAATAAAAAAAGTCATGAGTTCTTAAGTTTGGCGACTTACTCTTAGCTTTTTATACAGTCATTCTTGGTAAGAGAGTACTCTAGTTAGGGAGCTTTTTATATTGTTATCATCTTTTAATATTATCATAACAATCATAAAACATTAATAATTTCGATATTTAAAAAGTATACAAAATTATTAATGAGGCAATAAGCTTAAACCATATTAAGTATTGATTGTTATTAATAAATCTGTAAAATCTCCTTATCTTTAGTGCAAACATGCTAAAAATAGAGGAGAATTTTTTGTTGTAAATGACAAAGTTTTGTTACCATTTATATGATGTTAGACTCAGTATAATATCAAGAAAATAAAAATGTATGAAAACTATCATAGATACTGATTAAAAACATTCTATAAGTAATGAAAAAAGAAGCGTGAAAAGAAAAAATGAAAATGGATTAATGAAGAGGGTAATAGAATAAAAAAGGAGATAGAGAATATAAAAAGTTAAAGGAATAAGGATTAAGCAAAAATAGGATAGCCAACTCTTTAAGTTTAGGAATAGTAAGGAGGTACTGTAGTTTATAAATGTGTAGCCTTAACTGTTTTTCTATCTAAGGGATAAGGGGGGATTTTTATGTATAGAATAGTTATTTGTGAGGATGATATTACACAAATGGTTTTCTTAAGAGAGTGTATACTAAAATCCTTAGAGGGAGTTTCTAGTCAAATTGAACTATTAGAGTTTAATTCAGGAGAAGAGTTATTGGAGTCTGCTTTAGAAGGAGTTGATATATATTTTTTAGATATTCAAATGCTTCAACTAACAGGGATGGATGTAGCTAAAATAATTAGAGAAACAAATGATACTTCTGAAATAATATTTATAACTTCAATAGTCGACTATATACAAGAAGGTTATAAGGTAAGGGCTTATAGATATTTATTAAAGCCTATAGATTTTGAGGATTTAAATGAAAATATTTTAAATTGTATATCAGATATTATTAAAAAAAGAGAAAACTTTATGCTGATAGAAAATAAAGGTATAATCAACAAAATTTTAATTAATAGTATTATGTATATAGAGGTCAGGAAAAAGGTTTTGACTATACATACTACAGATGGTATTTATAATACTAATAATAGTATGGATAAAATAGAGTTAGAATTAGAAAAATATAATTTTTTTAGATGTCATAAAAGCTATTTAATAAACATGGAATATATTCAACTTATATGTAAAAATACTGTAGTTATTAATAATGAAAATATTCCAGTCAGTAAATATAGAATATCTGATTTAAAGACAAAATTAACACATGTATTGGGAGATGTATTATGTTAGGGATAGATGTATGGGGGATTATTCTAACTTTATTTTCTACAATGATAGAATGGATTGTATTAAAATTTATATTAGATGAACTTAGTGAGCTAAGAAAGAGCAAGTCAGTTTTAAATAGTAGTCTACTAATTGCAATTATAATAATTACTACCTTGACTATAATTGAATTTGATATAAAGGTTAAGTTATTTATATGTATATTTATTACATATCTATTGTATAGAAGTAATTATGTGGTGGACCAATGGAAAAGTGTGTTTATAAGTTTATTATATTGGATGTTATTAATCGGATTTGATAGTACTGGATTAAGTATAGTAGGCACACTTAACTCTATACAAGAGATGAGTGATTTATTAAATAATAATTTATTAAAACTAGAATTAATAATTATATCTAAATCACTACTAATAGGATTAATACCATTACTTAAAGCTATTAGATTAAAAATAAAAATAAACAAGAAGGATTGTATCTATTTATTTTTCCCCTTAATAGCAAATATTGTTAGCATAATAGTTGTATTTGGATTTATTTTTAAAGATAAGAGTATTAATCCTACCGAAAGTTTGACAATACTTGTTATATCAATTGTATTTTTACTTTCAAATATTTCGTTAGTAAGTATTATAGGTAGAATAATAAAAGACAATAACCTAAAGATGGAACATGAAATTACAAAAGAAAAGATAAATATGCAATATAAATACTATTTAAATTTACAGGAATATCAGTCGAAAATAAGAAAACTATACCATGACATGAACAATCATATTATTTGTATTAAGAATATTTATGGTAAAAATGAGATTGCAGAGAAGTATATTAAAGATATAAATAAGCAAATAAATGAATGTAATACTATATTTAATACACAAAGTATGATTTTAGATGTTATTTTAAGTGAGAAAAAATCTATTTGTGATATAAATGGCATAGATTTTTTAGTAGATATTAATTTTTTAGAATGCAATTTTATAGAAATGGCGGATGTGTGTAGCATATTTTCAAATATGATAGATAATGCAATAGAAGCTTGTAATAAGATTTACGATACAAATATACAAAAAAAGATTAAATTAAGAGGAACTATTATAAATAGATTATTTGTAATTAAATGTGAAAATACAAAAATAAATGAGATTATATTAAAGAATAATAAAATTATTACAGATAAAAAAGACTCATTTTTACATGGAATAGGAATAAGTAGTATAAAAAGTTCAGTAGAAAAATATAATGGAAATGTAGAAATATATTCAGATAAAAATAAGTTTACAACTACTATTTATATACCATTATCTAGAAAATAATTCCAGTTGGAAATTTAAAGTGCCTAGTTGGAGTAATAGTATTGAAAAATAATATAGAGGATGTTATCTGCTAAGCATAGAAAATTTGGAGTTAATAAAAATAATCGAATCTTGCGTTAATAAGATAACATCCTTTTTAATTTTAAATAAAATAATATAACAAAAATAATATGATTTATATTTATATATATTATTACAATATTAATATTTGGAATGATTCAGCAACAAAGAGGGAGTAAGAAATGAAAAAAATTCAAAATATAAGATTAATAAAACTTATATTGAGTAACATAAAAATAGTAAAGGAGTAATTGATAGATAGTGGCTTGATATTAGCAATAAATATTTATTAAAAAATATTGAAAGAAAACATTTTATTAACTTAAGGAGGTCTTAATTATGATAGATTCTTTAGACAAATGTAAATCAATAATTAATGTATTCTGATAAGTGTCTAAAAGCTACATAAATAGTTGTTATAAATAAAAAACAGAGTGACTAAGAGAAAAAAGCGATATATCTAATCGGTATTGGTATGTATAGCTTCTTTACATTTAGTAAGGTAGCTTGTGAGTTTAGAGAGAACTTCTTAAATAACATAATAGTGATAAGAAGTTTTACATGATATAGATAAGAATTATTGGATAAAAATAGCTAACAGAATCAATCTGTTAGCTATTTTTATTTGTGTATTTTTATTACAAATCTATTTAACTTTTATTACTGGTATCTGAATTTCTGTAAGATAGTTTTCAGGATTTTCCTCATTATGAACCCCTTTATGACCAATTTGCCTATTGATACCAGACATTTTATAATCACTATTTTTATCCAGCCAGTAAGCAAATGACTCATACCCACCAGCTATATTTTCATATGGGCCATATACCATACTACATGCCATCATATCAACTGCCTCTGTCTCACGATATATAAATCCAGATTTGTTTTTTCCTAATTTCTTTACAACCGTTCCAACCTCTATATCTACACCACAATCTTTCAGTTCTTCATCATGATAAAGTGCTATATTGTTGCTTGCTTGGTGGGATATTTCTATATGTTCTTCTTTAATAAATTCATATAATTTTTCCCACAGTATACCTTCATGGTGATAGTCTGGAATTATTTCTCTAAGCGAGATAATCTTATAACTGGGAATTTCCTTAAAGATAACATTGTAATGAATCTCATCTTTATTGTCATCTATAGCCTTAATCAATTTATTAATATTATTTATTCTTTGTTGTTCTTTTTTAACTTCATCTTGTATTTCAATTTTTTTTCGATTCAATTCTTTAATCACAAGTTCGTCGTTCCAATTATGAATAATATTTGATATCTCTGAAACAGTAAATTTTGAATCTCTTAGTAAAATAATTCTTTGTAAAGTTGAAATTTGGTCAGCAGAGTATAGGCGATAACCTGTGTATTTATCTATCTTTGCTGGTTTTAGAATACCAAGTTCATCATAATAACGTAACATTCGAATAGAGACTTGTGTTAGTTTTGAAAATTCTCCAATTTTAAACATGAAAATATGACCCCCTTCTCACTTATAATCAGTATATATTTTGTTTTTGTATACTTCAAGTGTTTAGGAAAATGCATTTAATTATCAGTTTAATCTATAATCAGCAGTCTAACTCAAATTCAAATTCGTCTGATTTTATCTTCTCAATTTCAGAATTAATTTTCTGTTTAAATTTAGTAGAAGAAATTATGTAAATAATTAATATGAGGCAAAATATTATTTTTACATATTGAGCCATTACGTAGGCTTCAATAGGGTAGTAAGAATATAGTTGAATGGTAAAGAAGTCACACATCATATGCACAAATCCACCTGCTAAAATACTTCTATGTGTATTAATATATACAAATGTAATAACAAAGTTTAGAAGTATAGTAGATGGTATAAATAAAAGTGCATCAAATAAAGAGTATTGCAGTAGATTATATGGGATTTGACCAGGTGTAAGATACCATCCCAAATACCAAACTCCACAAATAGTACCTAAAATAATTGAAGCACCTGTAAATCCAAATCTGACTAATAATTTATCAAGAGAATACCCTATCCATCCAAATCCTTGGCTAAGTATACTTAATATAAAGCTTATAAATAGCATAATTGGTATTTTATAAGGTGTATAAATAGCTATGTGCGTCCAATCCACATCATTAATTTCTAGATGAAAATATTTTCCTATTAGTAAAGAACAAATTACAATTAAAGCAAAAAAGAGTACTGTTAATAATGGCCATTTTACTCCTATTTCTTTGAAGCTAAAGCTCCTGTAAAGAAAATCTTTTCTTGCGCTATTTGGATATATTGTGAAAATAAAAAGTAGCCCTATGACAGAAGGGGCTGTATATGCGAAGTAAAAAAGAAGTTTTCCAAGCATGGTATTTGTAACTCCTAATAATACAGGTGTAAAGCTAAATAACCAAGTCCATAATAGAGTGCTTGTAAAGAAAAAAATTAAATTTTTATCTGAATTAAAATGGGGATTATATAATTGCATCTTATGTTCACTATCCTTTCATTTTGTTAATAGTGGTTTAATTTATATTTATTTTATTTTGACTATAAAGTTGATTAATAAGTAGATAATTAGTGATATTAATAAAATATTTTCGATTTTTATAATTTTTATTAAATATTTAGCTTATCTCTAATATTTTTTATGTAACGGCGATTTATAATAACTTTTTCATTATTTGATAAAGTAGCTTGCATGCGATTATGTGATATTACTTTTATACTTTCTAGGTAATCCATATTTAAAATCATAGATTTAGATATTCGTAAAAAAGATGTATTGTGTAATCGGTTTGATAATTCATATATTTTTAGGTCAACTTCAAATACATCATCTTTATAGTAAGCAAATGTCTTATTGCCAACTGTCTCAAAGTATAAAATATCGCAAATATTAAGCTTATAAATTTCTCCTGCTTTTTTACCATTTATATCTAGTAATGGTGTATTTAGTAGTGAAATTATTTTTTCAATATTATTGTCAATGGCAGAGCATTTTATAATTATTTCAATATCATCAAAATTAGTGGATTGTTCGACATGTATTTTCATTAATTATCACCTCATTTTATTACTGTCATTAGAATAGCATTATATTTTATTGAGTCCAACTAGATGAGTGCTAAATTTCAAATTAAGTACAGTTAAATTCAAATTTAAAATAGTAAAATTCAAATTTAAAGTGGTAAAATTCGAAAAAATACTACGACTATTTGGAAATGTTATCCAAATATCGTAGTACTTTTCATAGAATATCTCTAATTATTATACAAATAGACCTATCTTATGACTTACATATGTTGTCAAATTACTTCTCAAATGTCAAAATATTTTTAGATAGTACATCAATGCTGTTAGATAGTGTGTTCAATTTGCCCTCAATTCTAACCAATAAATACATGGATAGAGCTATAGGAAAACCAACATTAGTTATTAACAATTGTAAACTATCATCCATAAAATTACCTCCCATCCTAAACTAGGTCATAAGGAGTAGTATTAGTTTCTACAATCTTAGCTTCAACAGCAGAAGCAAGGTCAAATCCTCCAACTGAAAAAACATTTTTAGATACTATCAAATCCATAGCAGATTTTATATTTTCTTCAGTTAAGTCCTCCTTTGGATTTTCTATAGAAAAAGAAACTTGTTTATCCTTTGTATTCTTGAAACTCATGACTAATTTTTTCTTAATCTCCATACAGTTACCTCCACGATAATAATTTATTTTTTTAATTGCTTTAAGTATTTTAATTATTGTTAGGGTAGAAAATACTCTGGTATTGTTATACTTAAAGCAAAGCAGTATTTAAAATAACTAACATGTTTAATTTACGAACATATTTAAATTACTTAAGATATTAAACTGCTTAAAGTATCAATATATTAAGTGTATAATTTGTTAAATTTATATAATATCAAGTGTATTATATATTGAACATGATATATAAATAGTTGATGAATTTTAATGTAGACTATAATCATTAGTATAGACTATATTTGAAAGTTACTATTTAGATAGTGATGTGCTATCTAGTTTTAAAATATCTAC
The DNA here is from genome assembly GCF_020658465.1 of Clostridioides sp. ES-S-0049-02. Lineage (NCBI taxonomy): Bacteria > Bacillati > Bacillota > Clostridia > Peptostreptococcales > Peptostreptococcaceae > Clostridioides > Clostridioides sp. ES-S-0049-02. Next base: position 7,435 of record NZ_JACVWG010000009.1, on the reverse strand, counting down.
AATAGGATTTTCTTGAAGATTTGCGATTGCTTCTGCAACTGCATAAACATCATCGTTTGATGCCTCTGCCTTTACATTTGCGAAAGATTTACTTTTAATAACTGCCTTACCCTTATCATCAAAACCAGCATCCAATTTCAGTTTTATACTAGATAAATTTTTTGTTGAAACAACTGCCATAAAACTACCTCCTAAAAATTTAATTTCAAAGATTTGTCGACTTTCTTTGTTAAATCTATAGTATCATATAAGATAATATAGGAGTTAAACCGTAATTTCTTAAGATTTTTTGTTAAAATCTTATAGAAAACTTTATAAGTATATATATTTTAATGATTGATTGAATGTTTGTATGCTCTATGTGCAATAGTTTTTTATTGATTTTGCTTAGAATATTTTCTAGAGGGGATAAAATGTTTAATGTGTTTGTTTAGAATGAACTATCTAGATGTATCCAGTATCTGTGTCCAGTAGCTAGATTGTAAGTATATACCTTTAATTATTTTAGCTAGTTCATCGTGATATAATATACTCCATATATTGAACAGGAACACGATATTGAACAACAATATGCTATACTAAATTTTGAGAGGAGGTTATATTGTGAGTGAAATTCTGTTGGAACAGTTTGACTCTGATTTGGGAGGGATTTTGATGCCAGAATATGTAATAGAAAAACCTGATTGTCATTTTCCTGAGACTATCGTATGTGAATTTTCAAAATCTATGATACAAACAATTGTTGAAAAGTATAATGGTAAAAAAATAGGTCGTTTAATTAATGTTGCTGGAGATATACCAATTTATGAAGTATTTTTCAAGAATGTAAGAATTGGAATTTGTCAGGTTATGGTAGGTGCAACAGCATGTGTAACCAACTTTGAAGAATTAGTTGAGTTAGGAGCAAAGAAGATATTTATCTGTGGAGAATGTGGTGTGTTAGACAATTCTATTGATGATGCGTATCTAATCATTCCAACATCAGCTATCCATGATGAGGGCACAAGTTATCATTATCAACCAGCCTCTGATGAAATTATACTTAACCCACATGGAGTTAAAGTTATTGAATCTGTATTTAAAAGAAAAGGATTATCATACATAAAAGGTAAAATATGGACTACTGATGCTCCATATCGTGAAACACCTAATAAAATACTTACACGGAAGACACAGGGGTGTATTGCAGTTGATATGGAATGTGCTGCTGTAGCTGTCGCAGCACAATTTAGAAATGTTATATTTTCACAGTTTGTTTATGCTTGTGATAATCTAAACTCAGATGTATGGGAACAACGAGGATTAACTATACATCCTATTTCACAAAAAGTACATACTTTTGAGCTTGCAATGGAGTGTGCTATCAAGTTGTAAATTTAAAGTGCTTTAACTTGTATTTTTTAATTTTAAATTACCAAAGCAGTAAATCGATTAAGGTTTACTGCTTTTTTTATTGTTGAATTTAAAAGTGATATATAGCTATATGCTCCTTCTGGAAAAATATTATTATATTAAAAATGCTTTAAAAGTGTTCGTTTTAGTCTAAGGTTTATGTTAAAAAAATTATTAAATTTAATCTGTAAATAAAAAAGTTAAAAGTCCAATATTAACATTTTACTCTTAAACCATTAAAATCTTTATTAAAGCTACTAAAGTTATTAAAAATATTTTAAAGGAGAGTGTAGTTTATGAAAGTAAAATTAGAAGATATACCAGTTCAGTTTCATGCAATGGTGGAAATAGTGGGTATTGATAAGTTTGTAGAGATTGCTAAATTGTATGGAGGTACAAACACTTATATACCTACATGTAAGGGGATTTTTAGATATGCAAGAAATAGGGAGATAGTGAGACAATTTAATGGGGTTAATTATGGGGAGCTCGCCATTAAACATAACATGTGTGTAAGCAATATTAAGCGAATAATAAATGAAAACAGTATATAAGTTGTTATACAAAATATTTTGTAAAGATTAAGTGTGAAGTAGGTAAAAGACATTTTATAAAGTTTTTTTTAGACAAAATTACTAAATTTATTGCCTATTAATTTAAATAGATTGTATATTCTATAAAATATTCTGTTAAATAATGGAGATATATTGAGAATTCAAAAAAAATAGTCGAAAATATTTGTTGGATAAAAAATAAACAAAATGATACAATTGCTTGTATAAAGGGGAAAAAACAATAAATAAGCTATATAAATAAAAAAATATAAATAAATATGACATAATATATTTGCATATTTAAGAATATAAATAGGGATTTTAAGGGATTAATAAGTATATTTAAAATATATTAAAATAAATATATATTTAAATTTAAACTTTATGTTATCTATATAAAGTAATAATTATTGAGAAATGATTACTTATTAGTAGAAAAGGGGTTAGTAGATATGAATAATGGATTTTATAAATTGAATTCAGTAGTATTAGGCTTTGATATAACAAATGATATTAATAAAATAAGATTTAATCATTATATAATGAGAAAAGAAAATATACAGAGATTGCAAGGTACTTTACCAAGAGGTCAATTTTATATGACAGTAAGAAGAACTGCTACAGATTTACAACTTTCTATTTCTACTATAAGTAGGCTTGTAAGAGAGTTTTCAGATTTAGGAGTAATAAGGCTTGTGTCTAAGGGAACAAGGGGGAAGATGCATTCTATATATAGCTATATCAGTTCAGAAATTAGTGAAGATTTATTTGATAGTACTAGTGAAAATTTACTTGATAGTGATGAAACTATAGATTTTAACTATAACAGTGTTGAGAACTATGAATTCAGTAATTTAGAGTATAATTATGGAAATATTGAAAATAAAGGTTGTATTGATGAAGATTGTATTTATGGTGGTGGAATGTCAAAGTACAATAGTGCTTATGATAATACAGAATGTAGTAACTGTGCTGACTGTAATATATTAAGTAGTAAGAATAATTCTGCTAATAAAAAAAGCAATGACTTAGCTTCTAGTGGAATAAAAAATTCTAGTAAAAATACTAGTTCTAATAATGAAAATATCAACAATGAAAATATCAACTCTGAAAAATCTGTTATTAATTTTACTAATGTAACTAATAAAATTAAAGATTATACCAAAAAAACACTTATTGGAGAAGAACTTAAAATCGAAAACTCTAATTTAAAATCGAGGTCTTCAAATGTTAGATTTAATGAAACATGTAATGACATAGATAAAATAACTAAAAATGACATAGAAGATAATCAAAGTAAAAATGCTATAAAATTAAGTAATAGTAAAGTATTTAGTAGCATGAATAGAGATGGTAAAAAGAGTGGTTTTGATAATATTCATGATACACAAAAAGAAGATAAGTTTGTAACAAATAAAAAAGAATCCTTAAATAAATTTAATAAAAAAAATATACAGCAAAGCATTATAAATATGCTAAATAAAAAAACAGGAAAAAATTTTAAAATCAATTCTCCAACGAGCATAAAACTTATCAACGAAAGACTAAAGGAAGGTTATGTCTTAGAAGATTTCTACAAAGTTATTGAGGTAAAAGTAGCTAAGTGGAAAGATACCATAATGGAAATGTATATAAGACCAGAGACCTTATTTAGCCATAAATTTGAATCCTATGTTAATGAAAACATATCTGTAAAAAATCAAAGTAATGTTTATCAGTGTAAAAAGAGCAACAATAATAGCAGTAATAATTATATGTATTCTGACTATACCACGTATGACGACAGCAATCGTGAAAGAAAAAAACATGAAAATGCAAGGTATTGGAATCCAATCTGTGAATTTTAATTAGTCTGATAATGCGTTTATAGGTGGAATGAATTTATATATTTTATAGCTGATAATGCATTTCTAACTAGTAATATATTTATATCTTTTATAATTAAAAGTATATTTCTAACTGACAATATCGTTGCAATCTAATATAAAAATAAAAGACTTAATAATATTAAAATATAAAACTTAAGAGGAAAGCGAGATTAATTTATATGGTTAAATCAAAAGCTGTTGAAATAGAGCAGGCTATTTTAGGCACAATTATTTTAGACAATAAATTAAACTACAAACTAGATGACTTAAATGAAAATATGTTTATGAATTCTACATGCATTGAAATATTTAAAATCATGAAAGAACTTAGAAAAGAAAATATAATAATTGATGTAGCAACTGTAAAATCAAAGATAGATGAGAAATCTTTAGCAATTAAAATGAGTAGTTTAACTAGTGTAATTACATGGGGTCAAACTTTTGGTATTGATGGTTATATAAAAATTTTAAAAGAAAACTTAGCAAGAAGAAGCATAAATCAAAATTGTCAAAGACTCTTGGAAGGCATAAACTTTGGAGAAAATATTGATACTTGCATCTATAAATTTGAAAATAATATAAGAAAAATCTTGGATAAAGATACTTATGAAAATGATGATGTACATAGCATAGCAGAAAAAGTCCTTGATTTTTTAGAAAGTAAAAAGGATGTTGGATTTAAGTTTGGGATAAGTTTGCTTGATTCGACTATAGGAGGTATTTTTAAAGGAGAGCTAACGACAATAGCAGCTAAATCAGGGGTTGGAAAAACTGCTTTAGCTCTTCAAATAATGTTAAATTCGGCCAAGCAAGGGAAAAAGACTCTATTTATAAGTAGAGAAATGACAAGTGAGCAAGTGTTTATGAGAAATATATGCAAGATAACAGGAGTAAGTACAAGAAATATGAAATCTAAAGAGATAAGTGAAAGTGATTGGAAACTAATTGTAAATGCAATAGGAGATTTACGTGAGAATAACTTAATTTATATAAATGACAAGATAGACACAATCAGTGCAATTAGAAAGAGGATAAGGCAAATAAAGCCAGACTTATTAATTGTTGATTATGTGCAACTTCTTACATCTCAAAAAAGTATGGAAAAAAGAGAAAGAGAAGTAGCCACTTTTTCTAGAGAATTAAAAAGTATGACTTTGGATTTTGATATACCAATAATTCAGTTAAGTCAATTAAATGATGAAATGAAAGATTTTAGACCTTATGGAGATAGACCTATGAGGGATAGTAAAGCCATCTACCACGATAGCAACAATGTGGTTTATATACATCAATTAAAAGGGAGTGATTATGAAGAAGCAGTAAAAGATATAAGAGAAAGTGAGGAATTAGTTAGAGAAGCAGAGTACAGGGGAATTAAGATTGTTGATTTAATAGTTGCGAAGTGTAGGGATGGACAGACTAGGCATAAGCATTTTTGTTACTATGGGGATAGGTTGCATTTTCAAGAACTAAATTATTAGAGTAATGAGATAGCCATAACAAGCTTATTGAAAGTCGAAAAATAATATAAAATATGAGGTGAAAAGATGTTAGAATTAGAGGAAATCATAGAATTGCTTGAAGAACACAATATAGAAGTGAGTATTCCAAAGGAGTTACATAAGTATAATTTATTGGAGTATCTGAAATTGTGTCAACAAAGTGGGGGAACATATTTTTATATTAAGACAGTGGAGGGTGCTTTAAAAGAGGCTAGAAATGAGCTTATGATTAAATTGTTTAATGGAAAAAATTATATGGAATTAGCTAGAATGTTTGATATGAGTGTTATTAATGTCAGGTACATTGTTAGAAAAAAATAGATATATTGTGGATAAGGTAAGTGTGATGTGTATAAAGTTACGACTATAAATAAGTTTAAACTGTGAATAATAGAGTAAGACTGTGTATAAAGTTATGATTATTTGAACAACTCAATGTCGCTTATTTACTTAAAATCCTTCTACAATTAGAGTATAATTTCTAATCTCGATATCTTATGTGATTAAGTCACAGATAAAAAGCAAATATATTGTTATAATTCTTATAGATTAATAATACAGGGAGGTTATTATGTCTAATAAAAAAAAGAAGTATGCAAATATTTTAGAAAATGAGTGTGTAGCCTGTGGTAGCTGTATAAAAGTCTGTCCAAGGAGAGCTATCTCAGTACCATATGGTATTAGTGCAAAAATTGATAAAGACTTATGTGTTGGATGTGGTATTTGTAAGAAGGTATGTCCAGCATCTGTGATTGAGATTATAACAATATTAAAAGAGGAAGAAGGTAAGTGTCATGAATAATAAAAAACACTGGTATGACTATTTATGGATTTTTTCTTCTATATATTTGATATTGGGATTTGTAAATATTATTTTCGCTTGGATTGGGTTAATTTGTTTCTTTGTTCCATTACTTATTTCTATTATTAAAGGAAATAAAGCGTACTGCAATAAGTATTGTGGAAGAGGACAGCTGTTTAATTTGCTTGGAAATAAATTAAAGTTGTCAAGAAATAAAGATATTCCTAAATTTATTAGAAGCAAGTGGTTTAGATATGGTTTTTTGACGTTTTTTATGGTGATGTTCGCTAATATGCTTTTTTCAACTTATCTAGTGTTTGAGGGTAGTAGAAATTTTAAAGAGGTAGTGACTTTGCTTTGGACTATAAAGATGCCTTGGCAATGGGCATATCATGGGACTTTAGTTTCACCTTGGGTGGTACAGTTTGCGTTTGGTTTTTATAGTGTTATGCTTACATCGACTGTTCTTGGATTGATTACGATGATATTATTTAAGCCTCGTTCATGGTGTGTTTATTGTCCTATGGGTACTATGACTCAGATGATATGTAAGGCAAAGAGTAAGTCTATATAGATAGAGTTTATGTGAATAAGTAAGGAGTATAGATAGAGTTTGTACAAAATAAACTTGTCTATGCTTCTTTTTTATGTGTAAGGGTATTAATTAAGTAGAAAAATTAAAAAGAGTAGATACAAGGAATTTAGATAGCAATAATAATTAAATAATAAGATAGAATATAAAGCAATGAAAGAGGCAGAAAGGGAAAGAAAAAGAGGGTGAAGGAGATAGGAAAATAACTATATAATAGGTAAAATATGTAGGAATTATATGTTATAATAGTTTTAGCAAGAAGATGTAATCTACAATTTATAGAGTGGAGTTCATACAAAAGGTTATCCTCCCAACGTATAGAAGGGAGGTGAGTATGTGTGGATAATTTTTTACAAGGTGTACTAGCAAGTTTAGTTGCCAGTTTAATAGTTTACTTAACTGATAAATTGTTTAAAAAAGTAAAAAGCCACTCTGGCAGGAGTGACTTTAGTTTTGAACTAAAGATTAAGTTCAAAAAGAAACACTAATTTACGAACTCCACTCTACTGCAAATAGATTGTAGTTCTTCTTGCTTTTATTATATCACAAATTAGAAAAAATATGTAAAGTACTTGTTTTAATCGCAGGTACTTTTTTAGAGACTGTAAATTAATTTGTGCTTTTAAAGATAATTTCTACTTTATAGCAACAATTATTTATTTACTATTAATATTTCCCAATATATGAATTTTATTCTAATAAATTGTAAAAAATATATACTGGGA
>NZ_JACVWG010000008.1:0-135390 GCF_020658465.1 Clostridioides sp. ES-S-0049-02 | reverse complement strand
AGTTAATCCTGTTATCTTTTTGTCTCCTGCTGTTGCTCCAGCTACTGAACCTGATTCTATTATTACCTCAGTCGCTGCTGGTGCTACATATTCTTCTACTTTATATGTTTTTCCATTTTCTAACCCTGTTATTTCTGTTCCTGTTATTGCTGCTTTATCTGCTTCTTCTCCTAATGTTCCATCTGCTTTAGTATATTTTTCATTTCCATCTACTGTTACTTTATATATTTTACCTGTAGTTAATCCTGTTATCTTTTTGTCTCCTGCTGTTGCTCCAGCTACTGAACCTGATTCTATTATTACCTCAGTCGCTGCTGGTGCTACATATTCTTCTACTTTATATGTTTTTCCATTTTCTAACCCTGTTATTTCTGTTCCTGTTATTGCTGCTTTATCTGCTTCTTCTCCTAATGTTCCATCTGCTTTAGTATATTTTTCATTTCCATCTACTGTTACTTTATATATTTTACCTGTAGTTAATCCTGTTATCTTTTTGTCTCCTGCTGTTGCTCCAGCTACTGAACCTGATCCTATTATTACCTCAGTCGCTGCTGGTGCTACATATTCTTCTACTTTATATGTTTTTCCATTTTCTAATCCTGTTATTGATGTTCCTGTTATTGCTGCTTTATCTGCTTCTTCTCCTAATGTTCCATCTGCTTTAGTATATTTTACATTTCCATCCATTGTTACTTTATAGATTTTTCCACTAGTTAATCCTGTTATTTCTTTATCTCCTGCTGTTGCTCCTGCCACTGAACCTGAGCCTATTATTACTTCTGTTGATTTAGCTGGTACCAACACATCTATTTCTTTAGTATCTGCTGTTTTTCCACTTGATGTTTGTGTTACTGTGAATACTAATTTTACTGTTTCATCTGCATCTGGTGGCACTATTGTTCCATTTGTATCTATAACTGCCTCTTTATCTGAAGTCTTTATTGCTATAGTATATCCTGTTGATACTGATGGCATTGTTAATTTAGTTGCATCTTTTGCTGGTGCAGTTACACTTGTTATTTTTGCTGCCTCTTTATTTACTGCTGCTTGTAATTCTTCATCTGTTGATTTAGCTGGTACTACTACCTCTATTTCTTTAGTATCTGCTGTTTTTCCACTTGATGTATGTGTTACTGTAAATACTAGTTTCACTGTTGTTGCTGTATTTTGTGGTACTATTGTTCCATCTTTTTTTATAACATTCTCGCTACTTGATGATTTTATTGCTATAGTATATCCACTTGATACTGATGGCATTGTTAATTTAGTTGCATCTTTTGCTGGTGCAGTTACACTTGTTATTTTTGCTGCCTCTTTATTTACTGCTGTTTGGTTTTGGTTAGAAGAACTTCCTCCACTACTACTTCCTCCATGTGAACCTCCTCCACTTGAAGAACTTCCTCCTGATGAGTTAGAACCTGGATTATTTCCACTTATAGATGGAGAATTATCTCCCTTAACAGTACTTATTGTACCCTTATTATCTATAGTAGTACCTTTAGAATTATTTGTAACTGTAGTTATCTTACCACCATTAGTTACTTTTACTTGACTTGCTCCAGATGCTACTGTTAAACTACCAATCTCACCTTTTGAATTATTTTCTATCTTAGCTCCATTTTTATCATTAACTTTTAAATTAGTTATTTTTCCATAGTTAACGAAAGTTCCGTCTTTAACATCATCTATAACTACATCATCTACTTTTGCATAGTTGTTTACATCCCCATTAGGCATGTTGATAGTTACAGCCTTTGTATATGTACCATTTAAATTCACTGTTACTGCTTTGTCAGTTTGTATTGTAAATGCTTCTTTAACTTCACTAGTTGGTTTAAAGTTTATAACATCATTAGCAGTTGCTTTATCTACAGCTGACTTTAATTCAGCAATTGTTTTAGCTTCAGATGTACTTACTTCTTGTAATGATTTAATTTCATTAAATGCTGTTTCATTACCATTTCCACCAACCTTAGTTATTTTATCAAAACTCTTAGAGTTAACTAAAGTTTTTTGTGAAGCTGATAGATTTTTTCCAACTAAAACTACTGGTGATTGATTTTTAGCACCTAATACACCTACTGCTAAAGCATCTATAAGTTGGTCTTGTTTAGCCATACCGTCTTTAGTTACATATGCATTTTTTAAATCTGTCTTTTTATAGAATTCTTTTACTACTTTTGCATTTGTATCATTTCTATCTGTTCCACCTAATCTTGTACTATTTGGTAGTTTATTTTTTACAGCTTCAGAAACTGAACTTTCCCCACCTATTACATAAGATTGAGTTATTCCTGCATCTTTTATAAATTTATCTGCAACTGCTGTTCCATTTTTAGAGTCAGCAAGTATTACTGGCATATTATTTTGCGCAGCTGGAGCACCCACACTTACTGCATCTGCAAGCCCTTTTTCACCATTAACTACAGCTATTTTTTTAACATCACTTACTGCATCTAATCTCTTTGCCAACTCTAAAGATGTTTGGTATCTCTCTGCACCAGATATTCTTTCAAAAGATATTTTTAAATCTTTTATTTGTTTTTCTATATTTGCACTTAGTACAGAAGTCCCACCTATTAGATATACTTTCTTAGCTTTTAGTCTTTGTAACTCTGCTTTTGTCTTATCATTTAATTTATCTTTACCTGTTAAAAGTATAGGAGCATTTTTTGCCTTTGCAAATGGTGTTGCGGATAGAGCATCTGCTATAGATGAATCATTTACTATTACTACCTCATCAGCATTTTTCCATCCATCTTGGCTTATTTTTACAGCAGTTTCATATCTCTCTTGTCCTGTTAAATTTGTTGCTACTGTTTGTGCACTAGCTATACCTGCTGTAGAACTTCCAGCTATCATAGTAACTGTAAGCATAGCAGCAATCTTCTTTGGTATTTTCATTATATTTCCCCCTTGTCCATTAGTAGTACCTAATTGTTTCGTTTTGTTCCCGTTTTAATTCTAAGGGATACTTAAAGACTAATTTTAAAGAGGTTTTCTAACTATAATGATTTTATAATTAATATATAATTTATTTATTATTTTCTTATATTATAGTTATTATAAAGGAATGCGTAGATTTTCTAATTGATTGAAAAATTAGTAAATTTTAATTTTAAGGTGAGTTTGATTTTTATGTTAATGAATTGTTGTAAAATAGTAGGTTTTATGTAAAAAAAAGTAGCTCTTAGAATTAAAAGTGCTACTTGTTTTATAAATAAATTTCATTATTTATGCTTATTATGATTATATATTAAATAACCAATTTTATCCATATGAAAAACAAATTAATTTGATATTTTTTAAATTATTTTTTATATTTATATTTTATTTTGTTGTATTTTTACGAGACAATATAAAAATAGTATAAAGCTTATATAAAGATAATATAAAATTCTATCTTTCCATCACAAATTTCAACCTTATATCTAAAATTATTTTCTTCAAGTATAGTCTTAACTATTGTAAGACCAAGACCAGTACCTGAAAGTTCTTTACTTCTTGACTTCTCTAAGACATAAAAAGGCTTCCATATATCATCAATATCATCTTCTCTATCATAATCTATTCCATTTTTTATAGATAAAATAATCTTATCCTTATCTCTAAAAAGATTAATCTCTATCTCATTATCACTAGTATACTTTATTGCATTACTAATCAAATTATTAAGTACCATGTCTATACTATCTTTATCAGAATTTATTATAAGATTTTTATCTTCTATATCGCATTTAACACTTATATTATCCTTAGATATCAATAATTCATAATTTTTTAAATTCTTAAGCAATCTTTCCTTTAAATCTACTTCACACAAACTAACTTCTTTTTTCTCATATTTAGCCCAATATAAAAGAGTATTTATTGTATTAGACATATTTTCTGCCTGTTCAATTATTGTATCTGTATAAGTACCATCATCCAAACCATCTTTCATACCTATAGCATATGCTTTTATAAGTGCTATTGGAGTTTTCATTTCATGAGATGCATCAGATATAAAAGATTTTAAATTTTCATTTCTTTTATTTAATTCATTGTGTGCCTTTTCAAGCTTCACACTCATTATATTTATGCTATAAGCTAACTCCTCTATTTCATCATTCGTTTTTATAGCCTCAGTTCTAAAATTTAACTCAGATATATCCTTCGATAAAAGCTTTAACTTTTCCATAGGTCTTATAATTCTGTTTGACAGTATAAATGTAAGTATAGTTATTATAATTACTGAAAATATCCCCATTATTATATTAAATCTATTTACTATACCAATTGTTTCTTCTGAATGTTCTATTGGTATAGATATAGCAAATAAATAATTATCCTTTTTCATAAACTTTACTAGTAGACTATATTTGGTTTTTCCCTGATTATATATTTTATTAATACTTTTATTGTCAATATCTTTTAAAACACTTCCTTCAATCCAAAATTTATTTAAGCTCAAACCTTTATTCCAAAAAGCGTCTAGCAAATCTTGATTTATTTTATCTATACTATTTTTATTTTTGTAATTTTTATCTAATGTTACATATACAATGGCTGTATTACTTTTTTCTTCAATTAATTCAATATTTGACTTTAATTTATTCATATCCTTATGTTTTATTTCATTTTCAATGTTGTTCAATACATTTCTTTTTTCATGTAAATAATACCTATGAATAAACATACTATTTATAGCTATAGATATTATATAAACAACTACAACTACTATTGATATACTTATAGATAACTTCTTATTTAGTTTAGTCATCAAAATCCTCCAGACTATACCCTAATCCTCTGTAAGTTTTTATTATATCTTCTCCTACTTTTGTTCTCAGTCTTCTTATATGAGTATCTACTGTTCTAAAATCTCCATCATAATCCAATCCCCAGACTAAATCTAAAAGTCTTTCTCTAGATAAAACTATTCCTTTATTATTTACTAAGCAATGCATTAATTCCAATTCTTTTTTAGTCAATAGTAGTTCATCATTACCTTTAAAAACTTTATTTGACTCAAAATCTATTTTTAAATCTCTTATATTAATTGTATCTTTATAATTTACCAATTTCTTAGCCCTTATTATTAAGACTCTAGGGTCAAATGGCTTTTTAACATATTCATCTGCTCCTATATTGAGTGCCTCGATTTCATCTTCGCTTTGACTTTTAGCTGTCAACATAAGTACCTTTGTGTTACTATTTTCCTTTATCTCTTTACAAACCTCTATTCCATCAATTACTGGCATCATCCAATCCAGTATTGCTAAATCTATTTTATTTTCATAAAAAACATCTAAAGCCTCTTCCCCATTTTTTGCAGTAAATACATTGAAGCCTTCTTTTTTAAAATAAGCACAAAGTATCTTAATCATACTCACTTCATCATCAGCAATTAATACATTCATATATTCACATCCCTAAATTTATTATATTTCATATTATATCCATTGTTTCAATTATATAAAATATATGTTACAGGAAGTTTACAATTATTACTAAATACCAACATAAAATAGAGTACAGATAAGATTTAATACTAAATCTATAAATTTAAACACATAATTAACTCTGCAAAATTTTAAAATATAATTGTTACTCTCTAAATATTAATATAGAGCAGAAACTTACAAAATAACTCTTCTATATAAAATTAATATTTTTATCCCATCCCATAAGATTTTATACATAAATAAAAAAGGTATCTCACCTATGATTTAAAAATCATTTTGAGATACCTTTTACAAAATTATATATTCTACACGACTTATCTAAGCTTAAATCTTAATCTATTAATAATCTAATTTACCCTAATTACTATTGTATTTTATAGATATAGCCAATTTATCTAAAATCCTCATCAATACATCATATGCATTTATTTAAAATAATCCTAATATACCTGTAATAGCACCTACCACTATCAATATACCCATTATTTTTATCGGAGAAAGACCTTTCTTTAAAGCAAAGAGTACCAATAAAGTAAGTACCAAAGGAATTAACCCTGGAAATATCTTATCAAGTAAATCTGTCTGAAGACTAAATTTAAAATCTCCACTAGTATAACTTATTGGTGTAGATAAATTAATAAATCTACCTACTAGTCCGCCCATAACTAAAGTCCCTAGTATCGAAGCACCTTCTATAACTTTATTTACTATTCCACCCTGAAGTATACTTTCAACAGCTTTTTTACCATACTTGTATCCATTTGTCCACATTCCAAATGAAATTGAGGTCATTATTATATATTGAGCCAATACAAATAATATCGGTCCTGCAATTGATGCTCCTCCCTCAGTTAAACCAATACAAACAGCTAATACTATAGGTGTTATAACTCCTTGAGTTAAAGTATCTCCAATGCCTGCCAATGGTCCCATTAAACCTGTCTTTATGGCATTCATACCATCACCACTTATTTCATCTGCACCATTAGCTTTTTCTTCTTCCATAGCTATTGTTATTCCATGTATAACACATCCACATATAGGCTCTGTATTAAAAAATGCCAAGTGAGTTTCTACTTCTTGCTTTAACTCTTCTTTATCTGGATATAACTTCTTAAGTACTGGTAACATTGAATGTGAAAATGCTGTTGATTGTAATCTTTCATAATTGTAGTTGGATTGTGCAAAGAAAAACCATCTTAGCCATGACTTTATCACATCTTTTTTGCTTAACGTTTTCTTAGCTACTTCACTTTTTGTATCTGACATAATTTTTTCCCCTTTCTTATATATTTAAGATGTCGCACCATCTTTTCCATACTTAATTGAAGTAATTGTAAGAGCAAGTATTACTCCAATAACAGATATTACTATTATATCTACTTTAAAATAAACAGCCATTAATATACCTAATATGAAAAATGGCATAGTAAACTTATTTCCAATTAATTTTAAGTTCATAGCAATTCCTAACGCTGGTAACATAGCTCCAATTACATTGAATACATGTAACACATTATCATTCATTACTTCTAACATTCCATCTATTGCATTTGGTCCAAAATAAACAACTAATAATGCTGGTATAAAACTCATTACAAACAATAGTATCTGAGGTGGAACTATATTTATAAATGCTACTTTATCTATATTTCCTTTTTGAACCTCTCTATCTGCCCAGTGTGCAAAAAAAGAATTGACTGTCATTTTACCTATCCAAAGTACAGTTGCAACAGTACCTAATGGAACAGCTATTGCCATTGCAGTACTTACATCCAAATTAGATGCTATAGCTAAAGCAGTCCCCACATATCCTGCAAAAGCTGGGTCTCCCATTTGAGCCCCTCCTGCTGATATGAATCCTAAATATATCATATTTATACCTGCACCTATAATTGCTCCTTGAACTGGGTCTCCTAGTATAATTCCTGTTACAAATCCAGCTAATAAAGGTCTATTCCATGTAAAAAATCCAACATAAGTTAGCCATGGACTCCAAGAAAGATAATAAAAAATTGCTATTAAAACTGCTTGAATTAGTGAAATTTGCATGTTCTTCCTCCTTATTTAATTTTAAATATTTACAAAATAGGTCTTACAACAATGTTCCTACATCAATTTTCTTTGCATCTGGAACTATTTGTATAAAACACTTAACATTCTTTGATATTAATTCCCTAAATATTTCTTTCTCTTCATCTGATACTGATATATTCTTATAAAAACTTTTTCTTCCAAGACCAGCACCCATACCCCCAACATTTAATTCTTTTAAAGCTACTCCATTATTTACTAGACCTAAAACAGTTTTAGGATATTTAACTAATACTATTAAATTTTCATCTCCATCATATGATTTTAAAACTTCAGCACCTGATTCTATATCATGCACTTCAACCTTAACAGTTGAAGGTGCTGCCATTTGTAATACTTGAACTATAAAAGGGTCTTTTACAACTAAATCATCTACTATTACTATCCTCTTTGCTGATGTAATCTTACACCAAGCAGTTATAACTTGCCCATGTATTAATCTATCATCAATTCTTGTTAATGCTATATTGCTCATAATAATTCCTCCAAAATTTTAATTTATTTTATATATTTAAAGCTGCTTTTACATCTTTAATTCCTGAAACTCCAACTTCTTCACATAAATTTTTTAAATCTTTTAACTTCATAGTATCTCTGTTTAAAAACAGCTCTAAAAGCATAGGCAAATTTACACCTGTTAAACATTCTAATTCACATTCCTTAGCAAATTTATTTATTATAACAGCAGATGTATTGAAAGGAGTTCCTCCATAAAAATCAAGTAATACTAAAATACCTTCATCTTTATATTTTTCAATTCCATTTTCTAATTTTCTACTAAACTCATCTATACTGTCACCATGGTTTAATCCTAAAGTTTCTACTTTTTCTTGTTTCCCTACTATTAATTCAGCACTTTCTAACATTGCTTTAGCCATATTCCCATGTGCAGCTATAATTATTCCTGCCATATGAATCATACCTCTCTTAACTTTTTTATATACATTATAAATTACTATCTTTATTGCTCTACCTTAATTAGCCACATTAATCATTATCTTACCAAAGAAAATGTCTCTTTTGTATATTTTTTCAAAATAATCTGGCACTTCATCTAAGTTTATTCTGTGTGTCACCAATTTCTCAACATTCATGTCACCTTTTTGCATATGATACAAGCCAGCACTCCATTCTTTTCCTGGAAATGGAAATGAATTTCCAAACCAAGTTCCTTTCACAGTTAGCTCACTTCTCACTATCTTCTCAAATTGTTCTCTGCTTAAAGCTACATCTCCATATGGTACTCCTGCATACAGTACTGTCCCACCTTTTTTGGCTAATAATAATACCTGACCACATGTCATTGGAGTTCCTGCTGATTCAATGACAATGTCTGCTCCAGCTCCATTAGTTAATTTTTTTATCTCTTCTACAATATTTTTTTCTTTTGCATTTATACAAATATCTGCTCCTAATTCCTTCGCTAATTCTAATTTCTCATCAAATACATCTATAGCCACTATTTTTGTAGAACCAAATATTTTTGCCCATTGTATTGAAAATAAGCCTATTGGTCCTGTTCCAAGTACTACAACAGTATCCCCTACCTTAGTTTCTGACCTAAAAAGCCCATGCCCTGCTATACACACTGGTTCTAAAGCAGCAGCCGTTTCATAACTTATTTCTTCTGGTATTTTTATCAAATTTCTTTCCTTTACCTTTGTATATTCAGCAAAACATCCTCCAAGCTCTTTATTGCCTATTATTGCTACATTATTACATCTTGAATACAACCCTTTTTTACATTCATCACATTCAAAACATGGCATAGCTGGACAAACAGCAACTCTATCTCCTATTTTAAAATCTTTTACTTCTATACCAACTTCTGCTACTTCTCCTGAAAATTCATGTCCTAAGATTTCTCCCACCATATGAGGGCCTGTCTTTGAGTATTTTGATATATCAGAGCCACATATACCAGCAACTTTTACTTTAACTATTACATCATCTTTTTCTAATATTTTAGGTATATCTGCATTCTCTACTCTTGTATCTCTTACACCATAGAACTTAACTGACTTCACATTAACCACCTCTATTGTTTATTTTATTTAGATATATACTCATCTTTTTTATGTAAAATATATAGAGCAATTTTTATGCCAACATTTGTAAATATAGTTTTCATGCCATTTATCACACTGTTATTATATGTGTGTCAAAGTGTGTCAAAAAATTTTCCTACAAAAACTTATGTGTGTTAATACAAATGACACTCACTTTCTTTCTGAGTACTTTTCTAAAATTTTTCATAAAATGTACTTTTTTTATTATTTTTATAAAAATGTTCGGAAAAATTCTCTATTTTTGTGATATAATATTAAATATAAGGCATCAATATAGATTTTTATACGAATACCAGAACTTTTTTGACACTAATGCCTTATTCAATATAATAATTTAATATTTTGGAGGTTGTTTATGAAAAAAGTGTATCAAGGAAAGACTAAAGATGTTTTTGAATTAGATAATGGAAATTTCTTACTTAAATTTAAGGATGATGTAACTGGCAAAGATGGTGTATTCGATCCAGGTGAAAATACTGTAGGGCTAAGCATAGATGGAATTGGTAAGGCTAATTTAGAAACATCTGTTAAGTTCTTTGAAATTCTAAACAATGCTGGAATTAAAACTCATTATGTAAGTGCTAATTTAGAAGATGCAACTATGGAAGTGTTACCAGCAAAAGTTTTTGGTAATGGATTAGAAGTTATTTGTCGTTATAGAGCTGTTGGTAGTTTCTTACGTCGTTATGGTTCATGTGTTGAAGAAGGAGCTAAGTTAGACTGTTATGTAGAAGCAACTTTAAAAGATGATGACCGTTGTGACCCACTTATAACATCTGAAGGTTTAGAAGCTTTAAATATTATGACTCAAGCTCAATTTGATTCAATGAAGAGTATGACTCAAAAAATTTCTAACATAGTTCGTGATACTATAGCTGAAAAAGGACTTGAACTTTATGATATTAAGTTTGAATTTGGATTCTACAATAATGAAGTAATATTAATAGATGAGATAGCATCTGGAAATATGCGTGTTTATAAAGATGGTGTAATAGTTGACCCTATGGATTTAACTGCTTTATTATTAGCAAAATAATTATACAGAATATATACATATAATTTTCAAATACAAATCTAATAAACTTATAAATAAAAACAAGCTATGAATCAGAAATTCTATAAAATATCAATTACTTTAAAACATTTTATAATTTCTAATTTCATAGCTTTTTTATTGTATTATTACAACATTTTATAATTTCTAACTTTATAGCATCTTTTATTCTGCTGATGCACTTAATTCCTATAAATTAGCTTCTATATTCTATAACTATCACCTCCTACTATTTATCCTAATTCATACTTATTAGTTACTCGATAATAATTTCAATCCTACAATCCCCACTACAATAAGACCTATACATAAAATTCTAGCCATATTAACTGGTTCATTTAAAAGAGCAATTCCTACAATAGCAGTTCCAACTGTACCAATTCCAGTCCATATGGCATATGACGTTCCAAGCGGAAGATGTTTAAGCGCCAATGATAAAAAATAAAAACTAACAATCATCCCAACAACAGTAAGTATACTTGGAGTCAACTTAGAAAATCCATGTGAATTTTTTAATTGAAATGCCCAAAAAACTTCAAATAGTCCTGCAATAAATAAAAATAACCATTTCATATAAATCATCCCTCTTTTCAAATAATATATCTCTTTTTTAGCAATAAAATAACCTGAGAAATATTATAAAATATCTCCCAGGTTTTTATCCTTCCGTGTTCACAACAAAATTATGTTGTGGGTTTTATCTTGGACCAGACCAATCATTAATAATTGCGGAACCCTATAAAACTCTAGTATTATTTTATTGTCTTTAAAATAATACTATCAACATAGGTAAAAAAAGTCAATATATTGATATGATATAAATTATAAGAGTATAAATTAAAATATATATCTATAGTAATTTGTACTCTTTGGTTATATAACATATTCAACTTACATATTTTGTATTTATATCTAATTTTTATTTAATATGTTATAATAACATAAAAATATCGAAAGGAGTAATTTTTATGAATTCCTACAAAATTGCAGTGTGTCAGATGATTACTACAGAAAACAAGATTGAAAATATTAATCATGCTGTAGAAATGGTAACAGAAGCTGCCAATAATGGGGCTAAAATTGTGGTTTTACCGGAAATGTTTAATTGTCCATATGAAAATAAATACTTTCCTAAATTTGCAGAAGAATATCCAGGTGAAACAACAAATACATTGAGTAAACTAGCCGAAAAACATGGTATTTATCTAATTTCTGGTAGTATTCCAGAGTTAGAAGATAGCAAAATCTATAATACTTGTTATGTATTTGATAAAAATGGAACTTTAATTGGAAAACATCGCAAAATGCACTTATTTGACATTGAAGTTACAGGAAAAGTTAGCTTTAAAGAATCTGATACTCTTACTGCTGGAAATGATGTTACTATAATAGATACTGAATATGGAAAGATGGGTATTGCTATTTGCTATGATATTCGTTTCCCTGAATTATCACGTTTAATGGCTCTTGAAGGTGCAGAAATCGTTATCTTGCCAGCAGCATTCAATATGACAACTGGACCTGCACATTGGGAATTATCTATCAGAATGCGTGCTTTAGATAATCAGATATTTTATGTTGGTGCTGCACCTGCTCGAAATAAAGATGCTTCTTACATAGCTTTTGGTAATTCAAGAATTTCAGACCCTTGGGGAAAAATTATAGCTCAGGCTGATGAAAAGGAATGCATTATCTATGCTGATATTGATAGAGATTTAATTCCTGACATAAGACAACAATTACCATTACTTAAACATAGAAGAACAGACTTATATGAACTTAATATTTTAAAATAAAAAATTATAAAACCCCCTAAATTAATTATTTAAAATATTTATGGGGTTTTTATTATGGTAATTATCCCAACTACTCTTAGTTACTAATTGATTAATAGTAGTCATTTTTTATTAAATATCTTTACTTTTCTCACTTATCATATCTTCCAACTTTATATTTGGATTATGGTATCTCTTTTTATTTTTAGTTACATCTTTCCATTGAATCGCTTGCTTAGGACACCAATGTACACATGCTAAACAATGTTCACAATTGTGTAAAAACTTCGGTCTCCCCTTTTCAACGTCTATATTATTTACAGGACATACTTTTGAACAAATACCACATTCTATACAGGTATTTTCAACTGAAAAATGGCTATCTTGACTTGCACAAGATGAAATATATTTTTTATAAAACTTCTTGTATATAAAATTTGTTTTGCCAATTTTATTACTTTTCTTATTTACAATATCTTCTGACACTTCATTAACCTTGATTTCTGCTTTTCTAAGTAAATTATCAATTTTTTTATCATCTTTTATTTTAAACTCACAAATGTAATTAGAAACCATCTGTATCCTTGAACCTAGATTTAGTCCATGACCCTTCTCTTTCAATAAAGCATCCACATCATGAAGCGCACTTCCACCTATCATGCCTCCACAAGTTACTACAGCAAAAATATATGGTTTATCACTTTTAATATTTAGATTTGATATAAATTTAGAAACAAGATTAGGTAACCCCCAAAAATATAGTGGAAATACAAATCCTATCATATCACTATTACAATCTACATCAGTTGTTTCACATATTCTAATTATATTTGCATTTATTTTATTCGATATACTCTCTGCTACACTTAGGCTATTTCCAGTTGATGTAAAATAATAAATAACTTTATCTTTCATAAAATACTCCTCCCAAGATGCCCTTTTGGAAAATTATTCATCTTTATATATTAAAATTAGAATACTCAAATAAAGACTATTAACTACATGCTTAAATTTTCCAATAATTAGACACTTGATTTATTTAGTATATAAAAATATACTAATTTTAATCATTAAAACTATTATATTTTTATGTAAATTTAATAATTTGAGAAATTCTTGAGATTTTTATACTAAAATAGAAGTTGTTTAAAAAGTTTTATTTAGAAAGGAGAATTTTTATGAACAGTAAAATACTTGTTGTAGATGACGAGGAAGGAATCACCACTTTATTAAAGGATTATTTTGAAATAAATGATTATGAAGTTTATACTGCTCAAAATGGAAAAGAAGCACTAGAAAAAATATCTAAAAATCCAGACATTATTCTACTTGATATAAACATGCCTGAAATAGATGGAATTGAAGTTTGCAGTAGAATTAGAAACTATATATCATGTCCTATCTTATTTTTAACAGCCAAAATTGAAAACAATGATAAAATTAATGGTTTTCGTGTTGGTGCTGATGATTATATTGTAAAACCTTTTGATTTAGAGGAACTTGGGGCAAGAGTCTCTGCTCACTTAAGACGCGAACAAAGAAAATCAAATCATACTAAAGTCAATTTTTATAAAGATTTAGTAATAGACTATGAAAAAAGGTCAATTTCCATTGATAATAACCAAGTTTCACTTTCAAAAAAAGAATTTGATATCGTAGAACTTCTCTCTACGAACCCTGGTCAAGTATTTGATAGAGAGAGAATTTATGATAGAATATGGGGCTATGATAAAAATGGAAATAGTGATGTTATAATGGAACATATCAGAAAAATACGAATTAAATTATCAAGATATACTCTTGATAATTACATAGAAACAGTATGGGGAGCTGGTTACAAATGGATAAAATAAAGAATATGTCATTAAAAAAATCTTTTTTCTTTCTCACTCTATCTTCATTAATTATAGCATCAGTACTTACAACGGTCTCATACATTTTACTTAATTACATATATCACTCTATACAAGACAAATATTTACAAACTCCTTTATACACAGAAACTATAACCATAGTGCAAAATAATTTAAATCAATATAGTGATTTTGATAAAGTATTGATTAATATAATTAGTACACTTCAGCTTATACTCCCACTCGTATTTTTTATAGGACTTCTATTATTGGCTGATATAATTTTTTATAAGGTAAAATTAAAGATACCTATTGAAATACTTAATAAAGGAGCAAACGAAATATCCAATAATAACTTAGATTTTTACTTAGAATATAAGAGTAATGACGAATTAGGTAATCTGTGTAGTGCCTTTGAGAAAATGAGGTTGCAACTAAATAAAAATAATATAAAAATGTGGACTATGATAGACGATAGAAAACAGCTTAATGCTGCTTTTTCTCATGATTTAAGAAATCCTCTGACTGTTCTAAAGGGATACTCAGATTATTTAATAAAATACATGCCAACAGGAAAACTTAGTGATAAAAAAATTTTATCAACTGCACAACTTATGTCTGAACATATCAACAGAATTGAATACTATGTAAATAGTATGAGTAATGCTCAACGATTAGAAGAGCTAGTTATTACAAAATCTACATCAAGTATAAATGCTTTTGTAGAAAACTTAGATAGCAATATCTCTATTCTATCAAAACAAGCTGGAAAATCTTTTAAAATTACAAATAAAGTGGATAATATAAACGTATTATTTGATGAAAATATTATTCATAGAGTTATTGAAAATATAATATCAAATGCATTTAGATATGCAAAAAATAAAATATCTATACTTATATACCTTGAGCAAGAATTCCTTACTTTCGTAATTGAAGATGATGGTGTGGGATTTAGTGAAGAATCTATAAAATCAGCATTAAAACCTTTTTATAAAGATAAGACTTTAAATAATAACAACTTAAATTTTGGTATGGGTCTTTATATATCTAAAGTATTATGTGAGAAACATGGTGGTTCTATTTTTATTGAAAACAATCCAATTGGTGGTGCCAAAATTACAACAAAGTTCTCAACAAAAGACTAGAGGTACTTTAATTTTTAATCTAGATTTTCTTGTATAAAACATAATAAACTTTGTATAAAGTATAATAAACTTTTAAGTTTTATTAAAATATACCCTATAGCCTACATTCTAATAAAAAGACGCAACCTTAAACATAAATATAATCTATCTGATTTTTTTAAATCAGATAGATTTACACAACACATTTCAAATACATAAAAATCTATTTCGCTAATTAAATTTAATTTTTATAATACAATAATAAATTTATCTGTCAATTAACTCAGTCCATTATCATTCAAATAACATACTAATGCTTCTGCTTAAATAACTTCTTTACTCTTTATGTATAAATTTATGTACAGATAAACTTGAAACTGTTTATTAAATATTTTTTTCTTTCAATCTATCTGAATCTTCTAATACATCAGTATTATGTCGATAGCGTCCTGTTGCACGATGGTTATGATAAAATTCTTTTTTATCAGCATACATGAGTTCGTCTGCAGTTTTTATAATGAATTGAATATTTTCACAATTTTCTTCCCATTTTGAACCAATGGCAGCTTTACATTCATCATTCATAAAATTATTCCTTAATTTTTGAACTTTTTCATTGAATTCATTCTCACTTATATCTATGCAAATAATTACAAATTCATCACCACCAATTCGATAGTAGGAACCTATTTCAAAGCTATTTTGAATGATTTTTGCACATGCTTTAAGCAACTCATCACCAGAATCATGTCCCAAATTATCATTGATTTCCTTGAGTCCGTTTACATCTAAATATACTACGCCAATAGAATTTTTTTCGCCCACAAGGTTATCAATATCGTGAATATAACGGTTTCTATTATAAAAAGAAGTAAGAGTGTCTAAGTAACTTAAACGATAAAGAACTTCCTCATTTTCATTTCTATGCATTGCAATCATAATAAAATAACTAAGAGTTTCAAGAAATGTAGCTGCATTTTCCGTTAAGTTTATAGAGGGGTTATCCAGTCCAATACATCCATCTAATTTTCCATTACGCTCTAATGGAACCATGACCAGACGCTTAATTTTCTGTTGTAAAAGAATCTCATATTCAAACTCCATAGTCAATTTTAAGTCTTCTATATCATGAATAACTACATTGCCTCGCTTTTGAAACACATTGAGCCACATTGCAAAATCTGACTGTGGTAAATCCTGTAGGTTATCAATTTGTGGAATTATACCTTCTTTACACCATTCTGCAATATTAGATAGATTATCACCATGAAATAAGAAAATGTAGGCACGTTCAGCTAAAAACAAATTTCCTACCTGTTCCAATACATAATTAGTAGCATCTAACGTTTCATGATTGCGATAAAGTTCTCGAATACATTCAACAAGAACATTATCTCTCTTCAAACGGCTCTCTAGTTCAATTTTTTCATTAGTTGCTTCAGTAATATCAAATGCAATTTCCATTCTTGCTGTGCGGCCTTCCCACTCCATTAATCTATCTTTTAATAAGTAGTGGCGTTTAGTGATTGGGTTTGTATGTTCCCAAGTATAATTTTCATCCTTTTTTAGAATAGAATTCTGACAGAATGAACATGGAGAATCAAATCCCTGCAATACTTTATAACACTTCAAATGCTCTTCGTCATTGATATTGAAAGTTTTCTTTCCAGCTTCATTGACAAATAGCAAATCATAGGTATCAATGTCTGATATATACATTAGTTCTGTTATTTCATTTATAGGAACAAGCAATTCTTGCAACCTTTTTGATAACTGTTCGTTTTTTAGTTTATTCTCATTTTCAACTTCAATCAATCTTCTGCGACGTTTATCTTGGCAGAAAGCAAAAACAGTACATAGCCCTGCCATCAATATAAACACTATATTAATATAAAACAATAAATTTCGAGCATCTTGAACGATTTTATCAGTATATACCTCTGCAGCCATTACCAACTGGTCCGCTAAGTTAAAGTAATCTTCACTCATCTCAAACAGTTTGTCCCCAGAACCGCCATCTCTATAACTCATGATTTCTACCTTAATATCTGACCAATCCTTTTTCATTTCTACTAATAATGATTGATACTCTTCACTTTCAAGTCTTATTAAATTAAGTTCAGCACTTCCATTAGAAAGCCCTGTTAGTATATCATCTAGATGTGCAATCAAACTATCATCCTGTACATGAGCAAGTTCTTTTTTTATCAGTCTCTGTGTAGCACCACGGATAATACCTGTATAATTGATAACACGTGCATCTCCCTCAAGGTTGTTGATAGAACGAACTGACAATATACCTGTCAAAATTAGGGCAATGCTCAAGATAAGTGGAACTGCACCTATTCGCAGTTTTGCGAATACTATCTTCATATTGTATAGTCTTCCCAATATTCTATAGTCCTCCCAATATCTGGTTTAATTTTATGTTTACAATTATTATATCACAATAATAATCCATAACAGCTTTATATTTCAAAGCTACAGTTAATTTTATTAGTAGTTATCCTCCTCCTATATCAACCACTATGAACAAATAAAAATATTAAGTAAAAATGTTCATAGCAACTCCTACTTTATTTTGGAATCTTTTTCTTTAATAGTAAATTACATCCATTTAACCCTTATACCCCTACGAATTGAATTGTACTCAACAAATACCCTTAAATCTGCCTAGTTTTAATAAATTTTCTTTAAATATTTTCTTTAAACTAATTAAACTTCTCTAAGGAAATTTCATTTTAATTTTTTATTCTTATTTCTTTATTAAATTATAATTTCTATTGAGATTCAAAATAATAGATATAGATAAGTCTATCTATCTTATTTTTTAACACAGTATTTCAAATATATTTATATCCTTTTTGTCTATAATTTACTTTTATTTATATAATTGTATAAAAGTTGAGAGAAAATTGAGTTTTATGACTTACACTCTTCTTATATAAAAAAGGAGTGTGTTTTTTATGATTATAAAAGCAAAACAACTATCAAAAATATATGGTTCTAATAACAACAAAGTTATTGCATTAAACAACATTGATTTAGAAATAAACTCAGGTGAATTTGTTTCTATCATTGGACCTTCTGGAAGTGGAAAAAGTACACTTTTACATATCTTGAGTGGATTAGATAGTCCTACATCTGGGCAGGTATTACTTGATGGGAAAGATATGTATAAATATAGTGAAAAGGAACTTTCCACTCTTAGAAGAAAATGTTTTGGATTTGTATTTCAACAGTTTAATCTACTACCAGTTTTGACAGCTTCAGAAAATATTTCAATGCCTGTATTATTAGATAAAAGACAACCTGATAAAGAATACTTAAATGAAATTTCATCATTGCTTGGAATCTCAGATAGATTGCATCATCTTCCACATGAACTCTCAGGAGGTCAGCAACAAAGAGTTGCTATTGCTAGAGCATTAATTGCAAAGCCAAATGTAATATTTGCAGATGAACCTACAGGAAACTTAGACAGCAAAAGTGGTAGTGAAGTTATGAATCTTCTTATTAAAACATCAAAACAATTTAAAAAGACTCTAGTAGTAATAACTCATGATGATAGGATTGCAAAGCTTGCTGACAGACAGCTTTCAATAATTGATGGTGTACTTATGGAGGTGAAATAGTAATGAAGAATTACCTTTCACTTTCAATAAAAGAGTTAAAAAACCAAAAACTTATGACTACATTAATTGTTATTGCAATAATAATGTCAACTATAATGACAACTGTAGTAGGTCAATCAATTGGCATACTTCAAAACTTAAGAAAAGAGCAAGCTCGCTCTTTTAATGGTGATAGACATGTATCCTTTCACCAACTCAATAAAACTCAAGTTGATAAACTAAAAAAAGATAATAGAATCTACCAAGCTGGTCTTTCAACAACACTTGGTACTAGTAAAATAAAGAATACAGGTATCTCTATACTTGTAAAAGAATACGATAAAATAGGACTTTCCAACTATCCAAAACTAATGAAACTAAAGTTTGGAAATCTTCCTAAAAATAAAAATGAGATTGCTTTAGATGAAAACACCTTACAACTTATGGGAATAAAACCAAAACTTGGTATAACTATTCCTATGGATTTAAATATCTCACTCTTAAATGATACAGAACAACCCTATGGTTATAAAACCAATTTTAAACTAAGTGGTATTTTAGAAAATGACTACACAGGCTATGCAAGTGGAATAGTAAATAGTGTTGTAGGTAAAGGTACATCAGAAAATCTATTACCTAAAAGATATGCTTTATCATCATTGGATTTTAAAATAAAGCAACAAAATAAATTTCAGGAAATTATAAATCAATTAGCCAAAAAAGTCAATATTTCTCGTAGTTCAATTCAATACAACTGGGTTTATTTAAATACATTAGGAATTAACTTTGAAGGAGATAAAAACAGTTCCAATAGTGCTAATATGTCTATAATTATAATAATATCTTTATTTGTTGCACTCTTAGTACTACTGGCCTCTGGACTTGTAATCTATAATATTTTAAAAATTTCTGTTACAAAGAAAATCAAAGAGTATGGATGTTTAAGAGCAATTGGAGCTGAACCAAGGCAACTATATAAAATTATTATCTTACAAATTTTATTTTTATGCGCTATTGCTATACCTATTGGAGCTATAATTGGAATTGTTTCTTCTGAAAGCATAACTGAGATGGTTACGAATATTTTAAATCCAGATATATTTTTAGTAAATGACAGTAAACAAATGCCTGAGATTATACAGAGAAATTCAACAGCATACTTAATTCCACTATTATTAAGTGTTAGTATTTCACTAGTATTTTCATTTGTTGCGGCTTTACCATCAGCAATATATGCTTCACATGTTTCTCCTAAAATTGCTATGGCTGGTAGCACTATCAAAATCAAAAGAAAAATTAAGATTAAACGAGAAAAACCAATCAAAAACTTCGAAAGACATCTAGCATGGCTAAATCTAAAAAGAAATAAAGGTAGAACTATAATAACTATACTATCATTATTTATGAGTATAACAGTATTTGTTGCACTGAGTGAATTTTCTAATGTATTAGATGTATCCAAATCGGTTAGTGACTTAAAAAAAGGAGATTTTTCTTTAACAAATGAAGTGCCTGGCTTTGATAAATCTACGCTAGATAAAATAGTTAACATGAAAAATATCAATCGTACCTCTTTTATCAAATACTCTGAATATAAACAAGGGGAAATAAATACAGATATTAACTTTGAAAATGGTTCTGAAATGTTAAAAGTTATTGGAGTTGATGAACAAACTCTTAAAGAATTAATACCTTCTGTAAAAGATTCTTTATTGGAGGATTTCAAAAATGGCTCTCTATGTCTTATAAAAAATCCAATTGCTATTTCTACATCAGATACAAAATTTAAGGCTACAAATCTAAAACCAAAGGATAATATTACAATTAATAAAAAACAATTAAAAGTATACAATACTGTAGATAAAATGATTAATTTGCAGGGTAATGGTTGGTTAAATGGTATTGATGTTATTGTATATGATACTGTATATGACACCCTAACAAATAAAAATAAATTCAGTCAGATAAATGTTTATGCTAAAGATAAATCAAATTTAGAAGAAATAAAATTATCTATTGAACAAATTTGCAAAAACAATCCAGGTTCTCGTTGGATATCGTATATTGAATCAGACAACCAACTTAAAGAAAGTTTCAAACAAATACAATTTTTAGCATGGACTATTATACTATTTGTAGGTTTGATTGGTACTTTAAACATTATTAACACAACTCATACAAACATTAATACTAGAATTAATGAAATTGGAGTTAAGAGAGCTATTGGTATGAGTAACAGTAGTTTATACAAAATGTTTTTATGGGAAGGTTGTTATTATGGAATCTCTGCTTCTATATTTGGTTCAATTGCAGGATATGCCAGTACTGTTATAATAAACATGGCTACTATAGAAAAAATTGATTTTACTAATATCCCAATTGTTTCGATTTCACAAGCTACACTTGTTTCTATAATTGCATGTATTATAGCCACTCTTATTCCTTTAAGGAGAATTAAAAAAATGGATATTATTGATTGTATAGATATTATAGAATGATAATAATAAATTAATATCTATAAATAAAACATAATAAATTATCTTTTTAAAACTATAATCCTATAGATTTTTTGATTATATATCTTTATGACCACAAATATTGCTATCGCCTTTATTTATGGTCTTTTTTTATGTTTTCATTTGGTGTATATTTACATATACTCTCGTATCTTGATATATTTTATGGTTTAAAAGTAGTAAATTAGCAAAAATAGTATATAAGTTTAATACAATTTGTAAAATCAAACGATTTTGAGAAAAATCACATTAATTGACTTTTAAATACACAGTTATCTATTTCTTTTGATTTTCTACAGTATGTCAGCTAGATTTACTTTGCCTAATTTAAAGTATTTATTCATCTATAAGATTATATTTCTTTATACATCTAACATAATTTGCTACTAAATAATAATTATTTATATCATCTTCATCTAATCCTTTAAATGCAGTTATTTCATCAGCAAGTTCACTACTACCTTCCACAAAAACACAACCTGTTTCAAATTCCATACCTACAACAATAGAACAACCACTATAAACTTCTTCTTGATTTTCATATAAAGTCTTTGCTTTTCCTTCATTTTGAATTGTAAATACAATAGGTTTTAATTCTCTATTGCTTGGTATCTTTTTTGAAAAAGGTTTGTTTAACTTAATATTATTAATGACTACATTTTTAAATTCTTCCGAAGCTTCTTCTTTTAGTGTATACTTTTGTTTCAAATATTCTACTAATTCCAAAATAGACTTAGCATTTACATTTAAAGTACTTCTATATTTTTCATATACAGCTTTCCATTCTTTAACTTTTTGTTGTAATACTTCCTGTGTATCTATATTTATTTTTCCTTCTGGCATTTTTTTCATATAAAATCTCCATCCAATCTTTATGTAATCTTATTAATACATTTCATTATAAAAACATTGATTTATTAATTTTAATATTTACATCGTACTTCTAAAAACTTTACAAGTCAATGTAATTTTACTATCTTTGGTTTATAACAGTTTAGAATTAATTTCTTTTATAATGGTAATAGATTAATATTATTTCTGGAGGGCATATTTATGTTTTTAAATAGAATTGAACTTTTCAAAGGATATTCTTTATATAAGTTATTAATTAATAAACATGACATTATGTTGTCATGTTTATTGTGCTATTATGTTTTTAAAATTCTTTTGCTTTACAATTACTTTTTATAGTATTTAAGGCTTAAAATTAAGGAGCTTAAACATATGAAGATAAATATAAAATCAACTTTAAATGAATTTATTAAAAATAATAATCTTTTTGAGGATAATGAAGTCTTATCATATCTTCCCAATATAACAATAGATACAGACTCTATAAAAACTATAATGATTAACGAAGTTGTACCAAGTAATCCTAATGATGATTTTTATAGTTTAGATGAGCATGCTGACTACTTAAAAAATACAATCCCTTTATTCCAAAATGCAGGTATAAAAGTATCTAGCATAAACGATATCTTAAATCTAGGCATATATATAACCAATGCAGTAAAATTACCTAAATCAGAATATACAATAACTCGCGACACTATTCAATCGCACATGCCTATTTTAGAAGAAGAAATTAAATTATTCAGTAATCTAAAGGTAATAATGTTAATGGGAGATGTAGCAAAAAAATCTTTTAATATGATTACTAAAAAACATACAAAAAAGAATGCAGTTCCTTCTATTTCAACATACAAACTTCGTAATAATGAACTTTATTATGACAATTTACGAATATTCCCATCATATATTATGACTGGTGGAAACTTATTGATTGAAAAATCAAAATTCGAAATGGCCTCAGAAGATATTCAAAAAATGATAGAACTTATAAAATAATAGAAAAGTGCCTCATAAAAACGCTTTGAGGCACTCTACTTTTCAAATCATAAGTTATAATTATAGTACTTTTTTTATAGTAAATTTAAATTTTTATTTAATATTATTTATCACTAACCTTTAATATTGTCCATCATTGAACAAATCAAACTTATCTATTTTTCTAAAAATATATCCTTTACTGTAACATCTGGATGGTGATACTTCTTTCTATCTGTCAAAAACGATTTTTTTATATTAATAGCCTCTTTTGGACACCAATGAAAACAGGCTAAACATCTTTCACACTCATTACCCCACTTTGGTTTTCTGTCAACTATACTTATGTTTTCTAATGGACAAACTCTTTTGCATGTTCCGCACCCATTACAATTATCTTCTGCAAAAAATTTAGTGGTGGCAATCTGCATGTTTTTACCTACTAGATGAAGTACAACACTATCTATATGTGACTTTAAATTGTTTTTTCCCTCTATATTTCCAAATTCCAAGTTATTGATACATTTTGCAACTTCAGCTACTCTATTAGTTTGACTTCTCAATCTTTCCTCTTCAACATCTGGAGGTGTTATCAAAGCATTTCCAGGCATATTAATTAAAAAACCAGCAGATAATTTTTTACCCTTTTTCTTAAGTAATTTATCTATAGTAAATAAACTGTGTCCAGCCACCCCATTGCAAGTGGCAATAGCATATATATGAGTATTACTATTAAAATTCAACTTATCTATAAAAAACTTTACTATATCAGGAACATCAGAGAAATAAACTGGAAAAACAATTATCAATATATCTTCATTTACGTCTATATGTCTTTCTTTTCTATGTATAGCTAAAGGTATTACTTCCCCATTTTCATTTAACATTTCTTTTAAAGTCTTTGAAACCACTAAAGAGTTTCCTGTTCCAGAAAAATAATAAATCTTAGAACTCATCCCTATCCCTCTTTCTATTGTTTTGTATCATCAATGAGTTAAAAAGACTTCTTAAAACATAGTTTATACTTATTTACTGAGTTTATCTAAAGCTTCAGTAAATAAAGACAGCTCCTCATCTGAAATAGTTTTAAATGTCTCTGTTGCATATATATCTGCAATTTTATTTAATGGCTCTTCTAATTCTCTGCCTACATCTGTTAAAAATATTTGAAATTTTCGTCTATCTTTAACATCTACTTTACGAACAATCAAGCCTTTATTTTTCATAACATCTAAAATTCTTGTTGTATTAGATTTATCCTTACATGATTTTTCGCACAAATCTATTTGAGAAATTCCATCTTGTTCCCATAGAAATCTTAATAAAGCATAATGATCAGTTGTTATATCATACCCATTTTGCTTAAACATCTTTTTTAAATCTTCTTTTACTTTCAATGAAGTACTTATTAACTTACTTGTAACTTCATATAATTTCTCAAAATCTCTCATAATACCTCCATCTAAATAATACCTTGCGCCTCCCATCTATCAATTATTCCTTTATATTGCTCAATATTTTTAAATGCCATTGGCTTTAAAATAATATTCATAGCAATAAAATCGTAGATTTGAGAAAACACAGGTGGATTTTTCTTTTCCTCTATACAATAAACAAATTTTTTAGATACCTTTTGTATCTTTGATTCTACTCTTTCAACTATAGGATTTTGATTAAATCCAACCTTTACAGATAAATGACCACAAACATAACCTCCTGAATCTGAAACCATTGATTTCATAAAAGAAATAGCTTTTGAACCACGAGCATTTTCATATGTTGTAACTGCTATACATGGTTTATGATACAATAATCGCTCTAACATCATATGAGCTCTATCTGTAAACACCTTAAAAAGACCAGTTACACTACTTCCATAAGTTGGACTACCAAATATAACGCCATCACTCTTAGTAATTATATCATGAATATGCTCTACTTTATCATTTTGATTAATACACTTACCTATTTTATAACAATTTAAACAACCAATGCAATATGATGGATTGACTTCACTTAGATTAAAAAAATTGATTTTGACATTTGGTTTAATTTTTTTTATATCTTTGCATAACTGAGTCAAAACCTTTGATGTTGCCCCATTTTTTCTAGGGCTTCCATTTATAACTGTAATTATCATAATTTATACCTCCATTTTAGTTGTTATATCAACAATAAGTATATCAACCATTTTTTTAACTGTCAATATAATCCTTATATTTAATTTTTTACCATACATACAGATTAATTAGTCATAGATATACAGCTTAATTAATACTATTTATGTTTAAATACATGTACTTTCTAGATGACTAAAAATGAACTATTTAAAAAAATTGACAAAGCGAACTAATGATAATATACTTTATGTATTACAAATGTAAGTATAAGGAGGTATCTTATGAAAAAACTACCACAGATTTCAGAAGCAGAATATCAAGTAATGAAAATCATTTGGAAATATGCTCCTATTAGTACGAATGAAGTGATTGAAAAGCTAGTAAAAACAAGTAAGTGGAGTCCTAAGACTATTCAGACAATGTTGTTGCGTTTGGTTAAAAAGGGAGCTTTGGCATATGAAAAAAATAGTAGAGTCTTTGTTTATACTCCAATTGTTAAAGAAGAAGAGTATGTATCTACAGAAAGTAGTTCTTTTTTAAATCGCTTTTATAATGGAACACTTAATTCTATGGTACTAAATTTTTTAGAGAATGATAAATTATCAGAAGATGATATAGAAGAATTAAGACATATTTTAGATAAAAGGAAAACTAAGGAGGATAAGTAAGTATGTATGCTCCATTTTTTATTCGATTCTTGCTTAGCACAATAACCTTATCTTTTTTAATTATTATAATTTTGCTTGCTAAAAAAATATTAAAAAAACATATTTCTGCAATGTATCAATACAATATCGGGTTTATGATACTTATAATGTTAATAATCCCATTTATTCCGCTTAAATATATTAATCATTTAAATATATTTAGCTATATATCTAGTTTTACTCAGATTGAAAATAATACAGCAAATACTTCTATTGTAAAAAACTCTTCAGACAGTATAATTAATAATTCAAATGCATTAAAAGATTTTTCAGTATCTTTGAGTCAATCTAATTTCGATAATTTAAATATTTTATTGCTAACATTATGGATAATTGGAATTACAACCATGATAATTATTACAGTTCATTGTAATTTTAAAATAGGAAATATAAAAAAATCAGTACAAATTTTAGAAGATGAAGAGATACTTTCACTTTTTAAGCACTGTAAAGAAAATATAGGTTTAGATAAGAATTTTATACTATGTAAATCATCTATTATAAATACACCTATTACATTTGGATACTTTAGGCCACATATTATATTACCAAGCGAATCTATATCTAAATTATCTTTAAAAGACATAAGATATATTTTACTTCATGAATTACAACACTCTAAAAACAAAGATATTTTAGTAAATTATCTAATGTGTTTTTTCCAAATATTATATTGGTTTAATCCTCTTATCTGGTATGCACTTAAAGAAATGAGATTAGACCGTGAGATTGCATGTGATATTTCAGTTTTAAAAAGACTTGATGAGAATAGCTACATAGAATATGGACATACCATAATAAATTTTATAGACAATCTATCAAAACCATCTAATCTCACACTTACTTCAGATATTGGTGGTTCAAAAAAGCAAATAAAAAGACGTATATTAAAGATAACAGATTTCCAAATTGAGTCAAAAGCTTTAAAACTTAAAAGTATTTTAATTTTTACAATAATAGCTTTAATTGTATTTGGAAGTAGCCCTACACTATCCATTATGGCAGATGTCAATGAAAAATATAATATTACAAGTAATCAAACTTTATATGAAGATTTAAGTCAGTATTTCAAGGGTTTTGATGGAAGTTTTGTAATGTATGATTTAGAGTCAAATCAGTATCATATTTATAATGAAGAAAAAAGTAAAACGAGAATTTCACCAGACTCCACTTATAAAATTTATAGTGCTTTGTTGGGATTAGAAAATGGTGTGATAACAAGAGATAATTCATACATTCATTGGGATGGGAAGTATTCTACTAATGATTCTTGGAATAAAGACCATGACTTATTTTCTGCTATGGAAAACTCCGTTAACTGGTATTTTCAAGATTTAGACAAAAAAAATGGTATGAAGAAAGTACAAACTTATCTAAAAAAAATTAACTATGGAAATTGTGATGTTTCATCTGGGATATCAAACTATTGGTTAGAATCTTCTTTGAAAATCTCACCTATTGAACAGGTAAATTTACTTAAAGATTTTTATACAAATAAATTTGAATTTAAAGATGACAATATAAAAATTGTAAAAGATTCATTATTGATATCTAAAGAAGCTGGAGTATCGCTTTATGGAAAAACTGGTACTGCTAATATAAATGGAAAAGATGTAAATGGTTGGTTTATAGGCTATGTAGAAAAAAATGGAAATACTTATTTATTTGCAACAAACATTCAAAGTAAAGATTATTCTAATGGTATCACAGCAGCCAAAATAACATTATCTATTTTAAATGATAAAAAAATATATAAGACAAATTAATGCAAATATACTTTTAAAATTACAATAAAAAAATTTGATGGTTGTAATTTGTTCACACATATCTATATAAATACTCTAAATATGTGATTTTATTTATAAATAGTTTAAATATTTATGTAAGTTTTTATTTATTTACATAAAACCTAATACTTTTTCTTTAAGATTTAAAAACTTCATACAATATTCAAATTAATTCTCTATAAAATTCATATACAAGGTTTATTATATAAACATAGAAGATAGTAAAACTAGCTTAAAAACATAATATAATACCCTATACAAATAGTGGCAACTCTCCCTCACATCCTCAATTGTTGCCACTATTTTATTTTTTGAACTAATAAAAAACTTCACTATATAGTGAAGTCTCTTATTAGTTTGACTTTTATCTAAAAATAAGCCAAAAATATAATCTCTAATACATCATATTAATCTTCAAATACTGATTTTATAATAGGTATAACATAATGGCTTCCTCCACGATGTTTCACATCTTCAACCATAGCTAATGCTAAATACTGTTTGTCACTATTTTCATCAACTGTAAAAGCATTAAACCATCCAAGCTCTATTCCAGTAGTATCATCTTTTGATGCTTTAATTTCTGCTGTACCAGTTTTTCCAGCAATAGTAACTCCTTCAGTTTTAGCACTATGGCCTGTTCCATTTGGATTTTCAATAACTTGAATTAAATCATCACGAATAATTTTCACAGACTCTTTAGAAAACACATCTTTTTTCCAGAATTCAGCCTGTGGATTTTCTTTAAATTCAAGATAAGGCCTTATCATACTTCCATCATTGACAAAAGTTGAATATATTGATGCCATATGTACTGGATTTACAAGTACTTTACCTTGACCATACCCACTATCTGCTAATTGTATTTCTGTATCAAATTTATTGTCAGTACCAAATTTTGAAGAAGCTAAGCCAAATTCAAATGGTATACTTTCTTCAAATCCCAGTTTTAACAATTCTTTTGATAATACATTTTCACCTATTTTTAATGCTGCTTTGGCAAAGTAAATATTATCAGAGTAAATCAATGCATTTTTCATATTTACAGTATTTCCATAATCCTTTAACGTAGTTACCTTATAACTTCCCCAACTAGAATCTTTTTGCCAACTAAGACCACTATGTCCAAAATTTTCATTAGGATTAATCTTTCCTGTTGTTATACCAATACCAGCAGTAACTGGTTTGAAAGAAGACCCAGGGCATAGTCTGGCTTTAAATCTATTATACATTGGTTTATTTTCATTTTCATTGAGTTCCTTCCATCTATCCCCTGACATACCTAGTATAAATTCATTTGGATTGTATGATGGACTACTTACAAGAGATAAAATCTCTCCTGTTTTAGGATTCATAACTACTGCGCAACCTTTATCATTTTTCAACTGGTCATATAATTTACTCTGTATCTTCGAATCAATGGTCAGTTTGACATCTTCCCCATCTTGCTTTGGAACAATTGCTAAAGTTTCTTTTTTATCTCCATATCTATCAGCTATGATAATCTCACATCCATCAATACCACGTATTCTGTCTTCCAATAAACTTTCTAAACCAATTTTACCTATTATGCTATTAACATTGTAGTTCTTTCCCTTTTTTTCTTTTAATATTTCTGCATTCACATTTTGAACATACCCAGTTAAATGACCAGCTTTTTCACCTAGTGGATATGCTCTTACCTCTGTATTAGATATTTTAACTCCTGAAATGCTAAGTAATGATTCTTGTAATGATTTATCTTTTTCTTTTACAGATCCATCTGGATTTTCTTCTATTTTTTCAATAGTTTTTATAGGTACCATTGAGTTTTCTTTTACCCAAGATGCATCTAATTTTTTTTGGATTTTCTCAACTGGTATATCTAGTAAATCAGATAGTTTTTTTAGGTCTTCTACATTATTACTCATCTTTCCAGGCACTAATCCTATAACAGATGCAAGACCTTGACCAGCAAGTACTTCACCATTTCTATCTAAAATATTTCCTCTTTTAGCTTTAAGTGTTGATACTAGAACCTTATTATCATTTTCAAGTTCTGGAAATATAACTTTTGACTGCCATCTTATTTTATAGTTTTTTTGCTTGTCTTTAGTCAACAATACTTCATTTGAAAATGAGATTTCTCCTGCTAAAGTGTTTATTTTAGAATCATAATTTATTTTTGTACCTTCATCTTCATCTTTTTTAATGCCCTTAATATCAATACTTATATTGTGTGCACTAATTCCTTCGTATATTTTTTTATTTCTAGAGATAAAATCTTCTTTTTTGTTTTCTAGTTTACTTTTCTCATCTAATAGATTGTACATTTTTTCATATTGTCTTTCATTTGCGAAAGACATATACTGTTTTAATACTTCATCTGGTTTGATTTTATTAAATCCATTCAATACAAAATTAATTGTAAGACCAATAATAACTGTAACTAAACAGATTAAAGCTCCAAGGATTAGTAATTTCTTTGTTTTTATCTTTTTTCTCATACAAACCCCCTTATTCTTCAATATATTACATATGTAAGCCTTAAATTCAAAATAAGCCCATAAATATATCAATTATATACTTTTTTATTGGTCTATTGTTTTTAAATATACTCATAAAAAATATGTATCTTAAATATTATAATTGATAGTAATTTATATATTACATATGTAAGTTTTAAAAGTCAATATTATTATTACTATCTTTAATAAATTTCTTTCTTAATTTAAAATAAATTAAGTTATCTTACACCTAACTGTTTTATACTATATAAATTTAAATTGACAAAGCGACACGCATGTCGCAAAGGAGGAAAATCTATGGCAACAAAAGGAATGCAAACTAAACAATTTATTATTGATACTTCAATAAGGTTATTTTCTGAAAAAGGCTACAGTAATGTAACTATGAAAGATGTTTGTGAAGCATGTAATTTAAGTCGTGGTGGTCTATACAGACATTTTAATTCAACAAAAGAAATTTTTATTGATATGCTAAATTCTCATAAAGACAATGCTAAAAATTTATTAGATGAAAGTATCAAAGAAAATATATCAGCTAGGCAAATGTTAGAGTATTTTCTTAATCAACAAAAGTCAGAAATACAAAGTGAATATTCTGGACTAGATTTTGCAATCCATGAATTTGCTTTTGTAGAAAAAGACCAGCGTGATTATATGAACAAAAGATATAACTCAGCTATTACAATGCTTTCGAAGTTAATAGATTATGGACAATCTAAAAATGAATTTAAAAAATGTAATTCTACAATACTTGCAACACACATAATGTTCTTGTTTGATAGTATGAAGACATCCGCACCTGTTTTAATACTTACAGATAACGATATTGATAATCAAATAAATCTTATAAAGGATATGGTGATTTTATATGAATAAACAACAATTCCATAAAATTGACTTACAAAACTGGGAACGATATACACATTTTTATTATTTTTCAAAGATGACAAATGTAGGATTTGATTTAACTATAGAAATAGATATTACTCATTTACTTGATGAAACAAAAAAGAAAAATATCAAATTTTATCCAGCATATCTATATATAGTAACAACTTGTTTAAATCGATATAAAGAACTAAAGATTGCATATGATGAAAATGAACTAGGATATTGGGATACTTTAACTCCATTCTATGCAATTTTTCATGATGATAATAAAACTTTTTCATCAATATGGACAGAATACAATAAAGATTTTTCAATATTCTATAAGAGTTACTTAAATGATGTTGAACAATATGGAAAAAATTATGGTTTTTTAGCAAAACCTAATCCTCCAAAAAATTGCTATACTGTTTCATGTCTTCCATGGATTAGTTTTAAAAGCTTTACTGTACATAATCATGGTCTTGAAAATTATTTTTTCCCTACAGTTGAATCAGGTAAGTATCATCAAAAAGATGAAAAAATACTTCTCCCTCTTTCTATAACAGTACATCATGCAGCTACTGATGGATACCATGTAAGTTGTTTTATTGATGATATACAAAAAATGTGCTTTAATACTGATACATGGCTATTCTAAAAAACATCTGTATTATAACCATGTATTATAATATTTATAATCTAGGATAAACAATCACATTGCACTAATGGGATAATGTGATTGTTTACTTATTTTAATTATAACTATTTATTTTTTCTTTAATTTTATTTAGTTCTCAATTTTATTTAAATATTTTACTCTTTTAGTCCATCCCACAGTTAACAAAATTAAAGCTACTATTGTTGCTGTTAAAATATAAATATAGTTCATATTAGAAAACCATCCTTTCCCATCTTCCATGTAAGTGGAAATACTTATAAACCATCGTATGGGACTTATGATACTCATATTTTGCAACATAGTAGGCATTTTATCAATTGGAATAAATGAACCACCAACAAGTGATAATATAAGAGATATACCAGTAGCAAATAAATTTGCATACATCTCTTTATTAAACAAGGAAGATACAAATGTTCCAAAAGAAGTTGCCAAAGCCGATATCCATACACCCATTAAAAGTAAATTTATATAACTGATACTAATATCAATATTAAATAATTTAATAATAGTTATAGAAACTAGATATTGAAAATATGTGATTGCAAAGTTATATAGCATATTCCCTAACACATATCCTCTTATATTTTGTGGTGAATATAATATTCTTGTAAATGTACCTGAATTCTTATCTTTAATAATCATTGATGCTGTAATAGTAGATGTTATCATTAAAAATAATACAATAAAAGCAATTATTCTTTGCAAAACCCCTAATGTGTTTTCTTGTAGTTTACTTATATTTATAGTTGTTGAATCTTCTTTATATGATTCTATTAAATACTCTAATATATTATTTGTACTTTTATCTTTTATAGAATAAAGTTCGAAATTACCCTTATTAAAATATATAACAGCAGAATATTTTCCAGTTATAATATCAGTTTTAACTGTTTTAAAATCTGCAGTTTCAACATCAATTCCTTGAGTACTTTTTAATGCCTTAACCATATCTGTATAAATATTCTTTTCAGATTCATTTAAAACTTGCTCATTTTTATACTCACTTAAAATACCAATATTAAAAGATGGTTTACTTATGTAGTTTGCCATTACTCCAAGTATTACTATAATTATTGGAAATAAGAGTGTTACTAAAAATCCTGATTTTTTATTTATATTTCTTTTAAAATTATTATTAAAAATACCTATTAAGTTCACTATATAAATGCCTCCTTTTTAAAAAATTTAACTGTAAGTACTGTAATTAAAATACTTATCATTACAAATATAGATGATATATAAAAAATAGGTTGAAAATTATTATCATAAATACAAGTAACTATACTCCTATTGACCCAAGTCAATGGTGATATATTAATTGCTAATGAAACAATTGGGTTTAATGAACTAACTGGAAAAAATACTCCTCCTAAGAAACCAAAAACCACTATTGGTATATTAATGATATTACGTAGTATATCTAAGTTTTTGCATGCAAGACCTAAAAATAAACCTATAGCTGATACTACAGTTGATTCACACACTAAAAGAAAAATAATAACTAAAAAATTTCCACCAAAACTTATCTGAAAAACACTTTTTATTATCATTAAAGTTATTACATTACACAGTGAAAGTATAATTGTACAAGAAAAAAGTTTTGAAAGTACTAGTGCTGTTATAGAAATAGGAGAAATCATATAACGATATGATGTACTAGAAATTTTCTCATCTTGTGCCGCATATGAAACACTAATAATTCCCATAAGTACACAAAATGGTATTGTGACAATAGTATAATAGTTATATGATGTAAATTCTGTTCCATAAGATTTTGATGTTAAATATCCTAATAACATTATGATTATTAATGGAAAAACAATATTATAAAATAAAATAAAAAAATCTTTACTTCTTCTCTTTATTCCTAATCTAAACAATGGTAAAAAATATCTCATATATTATTCCTCCGAATCTCTCAAATTTGTACCTGTAAGATATAAAAAAATATCCTCCAAGGTCTTGCAACCAAGTTTTAAATACTTATCTTTGTATACGCTCTTATCTAAGTCTTCTAAAATTACTCCTTTGTCAATTAAAATAATCCTATTACATAAAGCTTCTATTTCCTCCATATAGTGACTAGTGTAAATAATTGTTGTACCATTCTTATTAATCGTTTTAATTGCTTCCATAATTTTATTTCTCGATTGAGGGTCAATTCCAACTGTTGGCTCATCCATAATGAGAATTTTAGGACTATGTGCGATTGCACAAGCTATATTTAATCTGCGTTTCATTCCTCCAGAAAATTTTGATGGAAGTTCTTTGTGTCTACCCCAAAGTCCAACAAACTCTAAGGCCTCTTTAGTTCGAGATTTGAGTTCGTTTCCTCTAAAACCATACAATGAACAAAAGAATTTAACATTATCATATGCACTTAAATCTTCATATATTGCCAGTTCTTGTGGCACAACACCAATAGCACTTTTAAAAACATTTTGCTGATTTTTGATACTTTTACCTTTATAATATATATCTCCACTATCTGGAGATACAATCGTAGTAAACATATTAATAGAGGTGCTTTTTCCTGCTCCATTTGGCCCAATAAAACCTAAAATATCCCCTTCTAGTATTTTAAAACTCTCCCTTGATACAACTTCCTTATTTTTATATCTTTTAGATAACTTTTCAATCTCTAATAGTACATTTTCCATTTATAAAACCTCCTAATATTTTAACCAATATTATATATCCAATGTTGTATATATTGTTTTTTTAAAACACGAGTCTTTGACCCGTGTTATTATGAATAAACTTATTTTTTATTTTGTAATTTTAGTATTATTTTATCTATATTTTCTATAGCTTTGTCTGGATTATTAATTATTTCATCTCTGAGTTTTTGAACCTCTAATAGTTCACTTGTTGCCTCATTTGCAAATAAAAAATCTTCTTCTATATTTGAAAAATCTATAGATTTAATGACGTTCTGTGTTTCATAACCAACAGATATGTACTTATCAATATTATTTAGTATTTCCTCATGCCATAGTATTTGATAATTCAAATTATCTATTGTCATATCAAAGGCAATTCTTTCTGTTGGAAGGCTTTTTTTATCAATCTTTTTAATTTCTTTCCAGTTTTCCCAATACTTTTTCTGCTCTATCAGATGCTTTATATGCTTTTCAAGATTGGTTTGTATAGTATCTCTTGGTAATACATCTAAAATATTATACAACAAAAACTTATTTGAACCTATTGGAACTATAGGCATTTGCAGTTCTTTTTGTAGTTCTTCTCTTAGCTCCACTTTACCACTTTGTGTAATCTCATAAATCTTACGAATTCTAGCACCATTTTTTTCTTCTCTCAAAACTCTAACTAATCCATCTTTTTCTAACTTTGTCAAAGCATAGTAGATTGAACCAGATTGTATTTTGCTCCATCTATCTGCACCAGAAACTTGTAAAAATTTTTGAATTTCATATCCATGTGTTGGCTTAATATTTAAATAATATAAAATTAAAGTACGTATCAGAAAAATTCACCACCTTATACTCTATCTTGGATATTATACTATCACCAACGTTGTATATAGTCAATAGTTATTATTTTAAATAATGTATCATAAGTTATTATTTTTATTCTTTAGTACAAGGGCTTCCATGAGACATACATATCCAGTTGTATTTTAAATTTTCTAACTCATTTACAGATTTCATCATTTTTTCAGAGTCCCAGTTCCACAGATTAGGATATGGAATTATATTTCCGTTCTTATTCTTAACTAAGTCTCCTGCAAATAAAACATCTTCAAAAAGCATACAAACATGTCCTGGTGTATGTCCTGGTGTATGAATAATTTTTATATTTCCAACTTGCATATTGTCTCTATAAGGCTCTATATCTTTAATAATTCTTTTTGTAATTGTCTTTCCAATAAATTTTTTGAATCCAGGTCTATCCTTCTCTCCTATAATAAATGGGATATCTTCCATATGAGCCCACACTTTTGCTCCTGTATATTCTTTCAATAACTTAATATTAGACATATGGTCAACATCATGATGAGTCAGTAAAATATGCTTAATATCAGTTAGTTGAATCCCAAGTGTTTTTAATTCTTTAATTATACCATTCCCCATAAAAGGAAGTCCTGTATCTATCAATGTAATCTCTTCATCAAACACAATAAAACAATTTGCACCACGAGTACTATCTAACAACAAGATATTTTCTTTTATTTGCATAAATAAATCCCCCTTTTTTTATATTTTACCTATATAATTAATTAGTAAAGTTATAATAAATTATAGTGCTTTACATTAATTTTATTCGCAATAGTATACTGTCGTTATATAAGTATACCATCAGTATACTATTTTATCAATGAAATCAGTAAAAAGGAGTGTTTTATATGCCAGAATTATCAAAAAGAGATAAAGAAAAAATCCAAAGAGAAAATGAAATTGTTGTCAAAGCAGAAAAATTATTTTGTCTTAATGGATTTGATAACACCTCTATGAATGAACTAGCAAAGGAAACAGAATATACAAAACGTACTATATATAAATATTTCTCATGCAAGGAAGATTTGTTTTTTGCTGTTGTACTAAGAGGGTATAAAAGACTTTGGGATAGTGTTAAAATAGAAAGTTCAAGAGGTAAAACTGGATTTGAAAGATTAAAATTTTCATATTCTGCATTTCATAAATTCTACTGTAAAGAGCCTTCTTTATTAGCTTTAATGGGAATGATTGGACTTGTACAATCTAAAAACTCAGACTTAGAGATACCTTTTAAAGAAAAGTTTTTTTCTTTCAATAAGTTTATGTTTGAAGAAATACAAGAACTATTTGAAATAGGAAAAGTTGATGG
The DNA here is from genome assembly GCF_020658465.1 of Clostridioides sp. ES-S-0049-02. Taxonomy (NCBI): domain Bacteria; kingdom Bacillati; phylum Bacillota; class Clostridia; order Peptostreptococcales; family Peptostreptococcaceae; genus Clostridioides; species Clostridioides sp. ES-S-0049-02. The sequence continues at coordinate 98,514 of NZ_JACVWG010000008.1, read as the reverse complement.
AAGTATTAGGTCAGATATTGAGATACCCACTCTTATGTATTCATCAATATTTACACTTACAGGATTTTTTAATTTATTATCTATAACAGGAAAATCGTATCTCAACAATTTTAATATAGAAGAAAAAAAATTTATTGAAACCACTCTTGGTCTTTTGATAGATTCACTTAAAGCGTAGTTTTAATTTATAAGTTTTTTGACAGGAATTTTATTTTCTGTGCAGGATAATCTAGAGGATAAAATGATAACTTTGTTGTAGAACAAGGATTTCCATTGTGTATGATTTTGTGTATCTGTATAATATCTGTATAAATAGAAATTTACGTTGGAGGACTGTGTATGGAAGAAAAAGATAAAAGAAATAGTTATGTTACTTTATTTATGTTTATAGGTGCAGGTATTGGTATTGCTATCGGTTTTGCGATTGGTATCTCTCAAGGAAAAACTGGAATATCTATGTGTTATGGATTAGTATTTGGAATGATAGTAGGAGCTGGTCTTGGAACTATTATAGAAAAGAGCAATAGTAAAGATTAAAACAAATTCCAGTTTGGTAACTGAATATTCAATATCACACAAGCAGTTAGTTATTTATGCTGATAACCATATTTTTACACTATAATTTCTTTTAAATGAAAGGACTGAAAATAAATGGCAAAAATACTTCTTTTAGAAGATGATGATACAATTGCATTTGGGATAAAAGCTTCCCTAGAAAAGAAAAACCATGTAGTTTGTTGTTATAGTACAATCACTGAAGCTAAGAAAAAATTTGACAAAGATATCAATTTAATTCTACTTGATTTAAATTTACCTGATGGGATTGGATATGAATTTTGTAAATATGTTAAAAATATAAGAGATATTCCAGTGATATTTTTGACAGTGCGCGATGATGAAAAAGATATTGTACAAGGTTTGGATATGGGTGCAGACGACTATGTGGTTAAGCCATTCTTACTTTCAGTACTTCAATCTAGAATTAATGCTGTACTTAGACGTACTCATTCTAACACTACTAGCACTCTTACATGTGAAAATATAAGATTGAATAAAGATGAAGTCAAAGTATATTTGGACAATATTGAAATCTCTTTGACAGCAGGAGAATACAAACTACTCCTAAGTCTAATGGAGAATAAAAATAAAGCACTTACTCGTGCAAAACTCTTAGAAATGCTCTGGGATATAGATGGCAACTTTGTAAATGATAATACTCTTACTGTTACAATAAAGCGACTTAGAGAAAAACTAAAAAATCCATCCTGTATAAAAACCTTGAGAGGTATAGGATACAGAATGGAGGACAGCTAGTGAAAATAAAAAAATATATCAATAATACTGTTATTTTTATAGTATTCTGTTTAGTTATTACTATTTTGTTAAGTATAATTCTAACAACTGTAACTTCTTCTGAAGAATATAATATGATAGCTAAAACCATTGGTACATCCTATCAACTTAATCCTAAATCTACAGAACATATTTTAGAATCACTAAAAAATTCAGATTCTCATGACTTTAATGTGGGAAATGAGATTTTATTAAAACATGGTTATACTAAAAATACATTTTGGTATAAAAACTTTTTTTATTTCATGATAGTGTCCTTTATTATAGTGTCAACAATGGCTATAGTTATGTTTATAATTCAGTATAGAGAAAAAAGAAAAAATATGAATAGAATAAATATGCTTACGAGCTATTTAGAAGAAGTAAATTTAGGAAAAGAATCTGTACTTTTACGTTGTGAAGATGAGTTTTCACATCTTGAAGACGAGATATACAAAACTGTGGGAGAACTTCGTTGCTCAAAAGAATTTGCTTTAAAAGAAAGACAAACTCTTTCAGATAATCTTGCAGATATCGCACATCAACTTAAAACTCCAATTACTTCTATGTCGCTCATGGCACAGTTACTTGCAGAAAGTTGTCCCGAGGAAGAAATAGATTACCTCAACAGACTTACAAATCAAATATTAAGATTAGAAAGATTGGTGTCATCCTTACTTACTTTGTCAAAGTTAGATGCAAGTACTTTAATATTTGAAAGTAAGCTTATAGATGTCCATTCTCTTCTTACTCATGCAGTTGAACCTATAGAAGAAATTTTAAAAGAAAAAAACCAGACATTTCTTATTGAAGACTCTTCGTTTGTAGAATTTAACATTGATATTAACTGGACTTTGGAAGCTCTTTTAAATATTCTTAAAAACTGTAGTGAACATGTAGAAGATGGTGGACAGATTGTTGCTTATTATAGTAAAAATCCTCTATACATTGAAATTATTATAGAAGATAATGGTAAAGGTTTTGCTCAAGAAGACCTGCCATATATTTTTAATCGATTTTATCGTGGTAAAAATGCTAGCAAATACAGCATTGGTATAGGTCTTGCTCTATCAAAGTCTATTATCGAAAATCAAAATGGTACTATACATGCAGAAAATTGTCATCATGGTGGTGCAAAATTCATAATTAAGTTTTATACATAAAAAACTGGATTATAGGAAAACACCTATAATCCAGTTACATTATATCTTATTTATACATTATTTATAACTTACACACAATATTATTTAAAGTTGCTTTTAAAAAATATTCAAATAAATCTTGTTTATATTGTCTCATTTTTTATAGATTCTACTATGTTTTCATTATTTAATTGTTTACATCCCATAATATACGATGCTATTACTACAATAAGTATCAATATGGTAAAACTCGTCACTATGGATATTGGTGAAAATAATAAGTACTCCATAAAACTTATTTCATTTATATGGATGAAAGCATACAATATAGCTATTTGCACAGGAATACTGAGTAATAATGGTGTAAGACCAAAAAATAATCCTTCTAAGATAATCATCTTTTTCATGCCATTTGGAGACAATCCTGCAGAACGTAACATAGCAAATTCTTGTCGCCTACTTCTAAGATTCCCTGAAACAGTCGCCCATACATTTGATAAACCAATTGCAGCTAACAATGCTGTAATAAATCCTACTATTAAATTCATAGTTATTTGTCCACTATCACTTAACTCTTCATTTTCTACAACATCATTAATCCTATAATCACCTGACCCATAATATTGGTTGCAAATAGATTCAAACTCTTTTCTTACTTTAGAAATATTATCATGATTATCTATTTTAAATAGCCCTGTTATCCTATTTGATTTTAATCTACGATTTTTATGGTAATTTTTAGACATATCTTGTACTGTAGACATTGGTACTACTTGAATTAGTGTGTATCTACCAAGCCTTTCTGCTATTTGTGGAAGTGTATCTGTAATAGCTCCTACTTTCATGTTAAAAGTATAATTTCCCTCATCTTCATCATATACTTTTTCATTCAATGTAATGTTATCTCCTACAGAAAGATTTAAATAATCTATATATACTTTATCCCTACGTGTACTACGCTCAACATCTTCCTCACGATTATATACAATTGAAATTGGATTTTTTGTATCATAATATGGTTTGGGGTCTATAGAAAGTTGTTTGCAATATTTTGCAAAACTCTCATCATCAAGTCCAATCATAGTTGAAGTGATACGAAACTTACCATCACGTTCTATAGGAGAATATTTTTTAGCTGAGACTATATTTTTAAATCCTCCACTCTTTGCAAGCTCTTTTGAAGCATCTTTTTCAGTTAACCAAGTTGCTGCAGACATTTTTAGATAATATAATGAACTCTCTACACCTTGTGTATTGTTTAATTGCTCTAAAAACTGTTTTTCTGTAGGTTCACTATTTTCCAAATACAATGATATATCCCTTTGACTCGCATAAATATCACTACCATAAACACTCTCTGCACCTTTTTGACATGCAATTATATTTAGAAAGCTTGTCAATAATAAAAAAGAAAGTGTTAAAGATATTGTTGCAGTACGATAAGATTTTTTACGGGCACGAAGCGCATTTACTGCAAGTTCTCCTTCTATACCAAATAACCTTGTTAATGAGTATTTATTAGAACTTTTAATTTTAACACTATCACCTTGTCTGATTGCTTCTATAGGTGCTAGTTTTGATACTCTACGTGCTGGTATCAGTGCGGAAACCCATACTGTTATTATTGTAAGTAAAACAGCTGGTAAGAAAGCAGGAATACCATAAGTAAAGATTACCTGTTGATTATCAATATTAATATTTACTGAATTAATATAACTTACAAGGCCATTACACAATGCCCACCCTAAAAATAAGCCTATAGGTAAAGGGATAATTGTCAATAAAAAACCTTCAAAAACTACAGACTTTTTAATCTGCTTTGGAGATGCTCCAATGCTAGCTAGTATGCCCAATTGAGTAAGTCTAGCATTTGCTGATAATGCAAAAGCATTATAAATCACCATTACAAATACAGCCACTGTAAAGATTGCTATTGTTAAATACATAAGAGGTGTTGAAAATTTTTCTATACTGTTCATAGATGCTTTCTGTTCTGGAGAAAAGACTAACATCTTTAAAAGATAATTACTATTATACTTAAGATTGTATTTTCCATATTCATTCATTTTCCATCCTAATGATTTAGCAAGCTTTGGAAGCTCTTTATATGTATCTCTAATATTTTTAAATCGCAAATATACAGTAATATTATCACTAGGCTTTATACTTGCTCTATCAAGATAACCAAGAGCTGTATATGCAGGTACAACTGATGAAGTAGTAACATCTATTTTCCCTACTATTGTCAACACAGTTTCTGAAATCTTTCTAAAACTTTCACCTTTTGCTGTTGGTGCTGTAGGTACAATATAATTTCCATTTAAAACCCTATCTCCTATTGGGATAGTAATCTTATCACCAACTTTTACATTTGGATTACTTTCAAAATATTGTTTTGAGAGTGCAATTTCATTAGCATTATTTGGTCGACGCCCCTCTAGTATAGTGTCTTTTTCTGGCATAGAATTCCAATATTCTGATGTGGCATTTCTATAAATTATGTAATCCCTTTTATCAGCATTAATTTTACCTACATACCATGGTCCTTTAATCATCACATCATCAACTGAAGAGAAATTTTCAATTAATGATAAGTCACTTCCATGAGTTTCATCAAATAATTCTCCATGCCAATTACCTTCTTTCTCAACTGAAAGTCTTATAAAATCACTCCACATTGTATATAATAATCCACATAAAGAAGACATCATAGTTGTAGTAAGTAATATAGCCAACATTATAGCTATACTACTACGCTTATTACGACGTACAAAATCTAAGGTGTATTCTTGAAGAATATTCATTTCTTCACCACCTTTTCAGAAACTATCATACCATCTTCCATAGTTATAATGCGATTTGCTTCTAATGCTATTTTTTCATCATGAGTAATAAGAAGTATTGTTTGATTAAATCGTTTATTTGATAAGTTTAGTAAATCTACAATTTCTTCAGAATTTTTTCTATCAAGATTACCTGTTGGTTCATCTGCTAATAAAATAGCTGGTCTATATATTAAACTTCTAGCTATAGCTACTCTTTGCTGTTGCCCACCTGAAAGTTGACCTGGAAGATGTTTTAGCCTATCAGTTAATCCCAAGGTAGATACAATTTCCGAAAACCTATCTTCATCCACTTTCCTCTTATCAAGTAACATTGGTAATAATATATTTTTTCTAACATCAAGAGTAGGTATAAGATTATAAAATTGATATATAAGCCCTACTTTTCTGCGTCGAAAAATTGCCAATGCTTCTTCTTTTAAGCTTGCTATCTCAGTATCTTCAATATAAATTTTTCCAGATGTAGGTCTATCTACTCCTCCAAGCATATGGAGTAATGTAGATTTTCCAGAACCAGAGGCTCCTACTATGGATACAAAATCACCTTTTTGAACTGATAAATTCAAATTATTAAGAGCCGTCACCATAGTTTGATTTGAGCCATATGTCTTTGTTAAATTTTCACATTTTAGTATTTCCATATATAATCATCTCCTTTATAGTTAAAGTTTAGCAATCCAAAATGACATTATAGTGACACTTCAAACTAAATGTTGACTCTCTCTCAAAATACTTTTTTCAATTAAATATGATACTTTACATAAACACCTTATAAATTTTAACCAATATAAGATTATTTTTTATTAAAATTTTGCTCATATCCTTTTACATATACTTAAAATAATATAAATAAAATAAAAACTATACAATATATTTATCAATTCATTGCATAGTTCCTTAAATCTACCTAATATTTTAGTATAAAGTTATGTCTATTATATAGTATTGTAATATTTCTTAATTATATCAATTGCAATCTCTTTTACTTTTGGTCCTCCGATTTTTTTATTAGAATCATCTGATTTAATAGCAAAGTAATATTTATCATCTTCATTTTCTACCATCCCAACAAACCATGCATCAACACATTGCTTCTTTTCATCAAATCCTGTTCCAGTTTTACCATATACATTTATTTTCTTATCATTTATATCTATTTTCATAATGTCCTTCAAGAGATTAATATTCTCTTTTTTAAAACTTGTATCACCCTCAAAAATTTTAGTTAATACTTGTGTTTGCTCTTTGGGAGAGATTTTTAATGAAGATTCTAACCAGAACCCATTTAAATCTTTACTTCCATTTTTTAAATTTCCTTCCCACTCACTAATGTCACAATTCCCATATTTTAGATTATCTAGTGTATTTTGAACAAATTTAGCATCAACTTGATTCATCAGTTTTCTATGATACCAAACACAAGATACTTTAAATGCTTCTTCTAAATTAAGATTTCTATTCCAATCTTCAATCTCATAAATTGTGCCATTATACCCCATAACTGATTCTTTTGAATTTACTATTCCTTTTTCTAAACCAATTAATGTTGAAATTATTTTAAAAGTAGAACAAGGTGAAGTCCTTGTTTCAATTAACTCTTTATTGTATATATTATATTCTTTATTTTTACTACTATAAAAAATAGCTCCTCCACTAACATCTTTAAAACAATTACTATAATCAACTACATTAACTTTATCTTTTTTCTGTTGTGTACTATCTTTACTATCCAATTCATTTGATTTAAAATTTGTATTGTTACTCTTAATATTTTGTTCTTTACTCTTTTGATTACTTTCCATTGAATGTTTTGCTATAAATGCAATGATTAATAGAATAATTATTAAAATAAAACTTGTCTTTCTTTTCATATCTTACTCCTTCCCTATATATGTATATTTATAATCCTCCTTTAAAATAATAGACATCATCTGTCATATACTCTAAACGTGGAGCTTGAATGTGTTTATTTATAAAATCTAACTCTGGCTTATTTCCTTTTAAATCTTTAAAGAATACAATCCCATCAACAGATTGTAATTCAGCTCCAAAGAAAAAACAAACTGATTTTTTATTACCAACTATCTTAGTTACATCTACATTTCTATTTAACTTATTTATTTTATTTACTACTTCTTCAGAAAAAATATTTTCTAACTCCTTTTTGCCAAGTTTAATATTTAGATTATATTCAGCATTTAACTTTTTCTCATCACATGCTTTTAAAACTGCTTGTGCAACCTCTATATAATCCTTTTTGTAAAGTTGGAATCTAAAACTTTCACTTGGTCCAGGAAGAAATATAGTAGATATACTTATAAAAGTACAAACTATACATCCGATTACTTTTCTTTTATTTAAATCTTTTCTAAGATGTAGTTTAATAATATGTACACAAATCCATATGAAAGCAATCAACATTAATGGTATTGCAAATAATCCTATGAATAGTAAAATCACTCCTCCTCTCAATATAATATTTCCACAAAGAAATAAGAAGTCACTTACAAGAAATAAAGCTACAGGAATAATTATTCCTTTTATATTTTCTTTACCTAATATAATTATGTTAATTAAAGCTATTATAAAAACAGCTATTATAACTATCAGTAACATTGTTCTCTCCTTTCAAGTAGTAAAATTATGTCTGAGTATACACTTAAAACTTACTATTGTAATATTTAAAATATTACAATAGTAAGTTTTAAAAGTCAAGTTATTTAAATCTTTTAAACTAGCTTATTTTTACTAAATTCTAAATAAGTTTTATAATAGGAGTTTTGTTTTTATATGTAGCATACTAATTAATACTGTTTACACTGTAAGTAAATTTAAAAATAATATCTGTAATATAGCAGAATATATCATGAAAATAAATTTTAATCTTATTATAATATAACTACATAATATAATTATGCTACTAAAATATATAAAGAAAGGGCTTAGTATTTATGTCAGATATCATAATAAAGGGACTTACACATAATAATTTAAAAAACATCTCACTTAAACTTCCAAAAAACAAAATCATTGTCTTTACTGGAGTTTCTGGCTCTGGAAAATCAAGTATTGTATTTGACACAATTGCGGCAGAATCACAAAGACAAATGAATGAAACATATTCAGCATTTATTAGAGGTCGACTTCCAAAATACAAAAAACCTCATGTAGAACTGATTGATAATTTAACTGCTTCTGTAATCGTGGACCAGTCTCCTCTTGGTGGCAATGCACGTTCTACAGTAGGAACTATAAGCGATTTGTATTCTTCACTAAGATTATTATTTTCTAGAATTGGCAAACCATATATGGGAACAACATCATATTTTTCGTTTAATGACCCAAATGGTATGTGTAAAAACTGTTCTGGAATTGGTAGAGTCAAAGCGATTAATATTGAGTCTATTCTAAATCCTGAAAATTCATGGAATTCAGGTTGTGTAAATGACTCTCTATTTAAACCTAATTCATGGTATTGGAAACAGTATACTGAATCTGGACTATTTGATTTAGATAAACCTCTGAAGGATTATTCTATGGAGGAATATAATTTATTGCTATATGGCTCAAAAGATGGAAAAAGCAAACCTGAAAATTCAAAAGTTGAAGGTATTTTTAATAAATACAATCAAACATATCTAAATCGAGATATTAGCAATATGAGCAAACACACCAAAGAAAAGTCGGAAAGACTTATAACTGATAAGGAATGTCCTGAATGTCATGGAAAAAGATTAAATAAAGATGCTCTTAACTGCACTATTTTAGGGTATTCTATAGCAGATATGAGTAATATGGAATTTACTGAACTTTACAATTTACTCTCTCAAATAAATGATGATAGAGTTGAAACTGTTGTAGATACTCTTACTGATGGCTTGAAAAGAATGATTGATATTGGACTTCCTTATTTACATCTAAATAGAGAATCAACTTCTCTATCTGGAGGAGAAGCTCAGAGATTAAAACTTGTACGCTATATGGGAAGTAGCCTCACAGGTCTAACCTATATTTTTGATGAACCCAGCACTGGAATGCACCCAAGAGATGTACATCGTATGAATCAATTATTAAAAAGACTTAGAGACAGAGGAAATACAGTTCTGGTGGTAGAACATGATAAAGATGTCATATCTATAGCAGATGAGATTATAGATATTGGTCCAAATGCTGGTAAACATGGGGGAAATATTATATTTCAAGGTACCTATAATCAATTACTTCTAGCAAATACACTTACTTCAAAAGCTATGAATTTGTCATTATCTCTAAAATCTAATACTCGTAAACCAAAAAACTTTCTTCCCATTAGAGGAGCTTGTTTGTATAATCTAAAAAATGTTGATATAGATATACCAGTTGGAATCATGACAGTTGTTACTGGAGTTGCTGGTTCTGGAAAAAGTACTTTGATTTCTAGTATTTTTGCAAAAAAATATGAAAAAGATGTTATTAAAATTGACCAAAACCCTATCACGACTACAAATCGCTCTATGCCAGCTACATTTCTTGGTTTTTTTGATGAAATAAGAAAACTTTTTGCTAAAGAAAATAATGTTGGTGAAAGTTTATTCAGCTTTAATTCTAAAGGGGCTTGTCCTATTTGTAATGGAAAAGGAGTACTTGTTACAGAACTGGTATTTATGGACCCTGTTATTAATATATGTGAAGCTTGTAGAGGTACTCGATATAATGAAGAAGTCCTGTCAAAATTGTATAAGGGTAAAAATATAGTTGAAGTTCTTTCCATGACAGTAGATGAATCACTTGAATTCTTTACGGAAAAGAAACTTTGTAAAATATTACAAACTATGAAAGATGTTGGATTATCTTATATGACTTTAGGTCAGCCACTTAGTTTACCACACAATCATCTGCCTTCACATCGTTTTCGGTTCCTATTCCCACTTCGTTCTGCCTGATACCAGCCGCAGTTTTATTAACAGCTATGTTGCCTGTGATTGACTGGACCACATCCACAACATTAAAATGACATATTCGTCATTTTAACATTGACATGACATAGAAAAGAGAGTATAGTATATCATATAATAATGACGATAAAGTCATTTTAAGGGAGGTTGATGTAATGCCAAAAGTAAATGAACAGTATTTGGAGGAAAAACGGGATCAGATACTGGATGCTGCATTTGATGTTTGCATGTCCAAGCCAGTATATACAGTTAAAATGAAAGATATTATTGAGAAAACAGGCTTTAGTCACGGGCTTGTATATCGTTATTTTACTAATTTGGAGGATATCCTATTTGCCCTCATTAACAGAGACACATCAATTGTTGACGTGTCTGCTAAAGTTGATGAAATACTGCACTCAGAACATTCTCCAGAAGATGTTGTAAAGCAGCTGTTTTCGCTATATTTTGATGCGATTATGATTGGCATCACTGGGTACGGTAAGATTTTAAATGAAATGCTTTCTACGCTTGCCAGCGACCAGCAATATTATCAGAGGTTTCGGGCAAATGTAAAGGTTGCATCCCATAGCGATTATTTACAAACGCAAGCATATCAATATATTGAAGAGCAAATACAAAAAGGCTATTTCTCTCCTAAACAGACGTTAGATGAAATATATTCTTTCATTACAGTATGTCTCAGCGGAATCGAAAGAGACTTGATTCTAACAAGGTGCTACCCTGCTATGCAATATATTCAGTTGAATACGGATGGATTACTGTTCAGCCTGTGTACATCTGTCCTTTTCATGTTGGGAAGCAGTAACCAGTCAGTCTGAAAATAAGGACAACAAGAATGAGTCCATAGTTTATTTACAATGAGGAGGTTATGCTGATGTGGAATTATTATGAGAAAAAACCAATACTACAATACTTATTGCTTGTATTTTTAATTGCATGGAGTGCTACAACAATCGTCATAATAGGCGAACGGCTTGAATGGTTTGCAGAACCGATTGGAACTGTCGTATACTACTTACTAGTTGGTTTCTCAATTGGATTTGCTCCAGCTTATGCTGTTACGATTCTTCTTAAAAAAAGCGGACAGATTCACGGGATTAAAGAACTTTGTGAACGTATCGTCAGAACCAATCATATATCCAGCTCTCGCGCCCTGATTGTTGCTATTTTCTTTGCCAGCCAGATTGTGATCAATATCCTTTGCAATCGATATCTAGGAAAGCCTTGGTATACGATACTCCTTATGTTTCCATTCATGATTATAGGCGGCGGATTGGAAGAGCTTGGCTGGCGCGGTTTTTTGCAGCCAGCATTAGAGCAAAAACTCCCTTTTTTTGCTGCATGTCTTCTCACAGGCGTGATATGGGCCATTTGGCATCTTCCGCTCTGGTTGCTACAGAACGCAAACCAATCCTCCATGAACTTCATCTCGTTTTTGTGTTGGTGTATCGCGATGTCTTTTATGTTGGCAGTCTTATACAGGCTGACTGGAAGTGTCCTAATCTGTGTGTGTTTTCATGCGTGGTGCAATGCGATTGGTGGTCTATTCACAATGGACCTTCTTATCCAGCCAATACAAGCAAAATCAATTGTGCTGCTGGGTCTCCAAGTTATTTTAGCTATGATTGCTTACATACAGATGAATTTGTCTTGGAAGTAACTCAGAAGATACAATGCTTCATATCGAAACGCAAGTTTGCTGAACTGTAAGGAGTTCATATGGCTAAAGAAGAGACAAATATACCTGACAAAACCGTTTATTAGCTTTCTAAGACAGGTTATATTGAGTTGAAAGGTACACTTGTATCATTTATTCAAAATTTTAATTATAACCTTGTTCCTTTTATGATTACTATTTTTCTTATTAAATTCTTAGATAGAAAAGAAGCAGTTGATATTCTTACAAAACGATTAGAATATCTTGAAAAAAGCAATATAGGTACTTCAAATCAAATAGAAATTTTGAAATCCCAAGACTTGCCTACATATATTATTTGCAACGTCAAGCACAGTGCACAAATTATTCAAACAGATATAATATCAACGAAAAAACTTATTAACACGATAAAATAAATTGCTGAAACTGGAGAAGCGTAAATGCTACCCCAGTTTCTTTCAAATAATGGCGACACGGGTTCCTGCCTTGATAAACTTCTGGTAAGGGCATATACGCCCTTAGCCAGCCATATCCTCGGATTGGAGGACTACCTTCTTGGCTACCCTTGCGGTAACGCTCATGCACAACAAGGATTTTTTCAACAAACTCATTAAGCATAGTTGTTGTCATGGTGTCAAAGTTTTTGTATTTGTCAATGAGGTCAATAAGCTCCCCCATTAAGAGTACAAGCGGAAAAGCACATGAAATCAGATTTTCAAGTAATTGAGTGTCAAGGTGTTATACCTCATAATAAGTTAGAAAAATCAATCTTTACAATGTAAACTATATATCTCAATTAAGTTCTATCAACTGTGTTAAATTTCCAGTGTATGTAAGCTTAAGTTTATGCATAGCCCGTGTACAAGCAATATATAATAAACTACGGTCGTAATCATTGTAATATGTTTTATTATTTACTGAAGGAATAACAACTTCATCAAACTCTAGCCCCTTTGACATTTTAATAGAAGTAATTGATACACCTTTTATAAAACTAGAACTTTCAGGAGATATTAAATTAACATCATATTCTTGCTTAATAACATCATATATTGCTTTAGCCTTGCTGTTGGTTTTTAGTATAATACCAAGGGTAGCATTGTTGCTTTCCTCAAACTGCTCAATCTCCATTTTTATCTTCTCTATCTCATCTGGTTCGTTACTGCATTTAATCACAACAGGCTCCTCACCATGTCTTTCAATAGCCTCCAGCGAAGTTATATTTTGAATTTTCTTGGCAAAATTAATAATCTCAAAAGTAGAACGATAACTCTTGTTTAACATTACTAACTCTCCACCATCATAAATCTGTACCATATCATCTAATGTATGTAAATGATTAGGGTTGATTAGTTGTCCAAAATCTCCAAGAATAGTTTTTTTACATTTGAAAAGTAAGTTTATTACAGCATATTGAATAGGAGTGTAATCCTGCATCTCATCAATAACAATGTGTCTTATCACTTTGTCTTCTTGTAATCCCTCATATGCAGCATGAAGATATATAAATGGATACACATCTGCCCACTCAAGAGTATTCTTTGATGGCATTACAAACATATCTTGAATATTCATCTGTTTAAAGAAGTCCTTATACACTGTTAGAGTATTTTTTATTGTTAGCATTCTATTTAAACTTTTCAGTATATTTTTTACTTTTGGTAAGTCATCTTCCATAACATTATCTGATTCAAATCTATAATGAATATCTTCTGCTACCATCTCCAGTCTTCGCTTAACTGGATATTTATTGTATGCATCAAATCTTTTTCGTATCCAGTCACTTTTAGCTATAAAACCTCCAAAAGTGTAATCTTTAGGAATAAAGACCATATTTGGCATTTGCTTTATATATTTATCCATAAGCTTTAAAAAATCAAGTGTAGACTTGAAACGCACTCTTTTTTCCCATTGTACATCATTTACTTCCAGAGAATCTTTTTCTCCCTCAAAATCAATAATCCTCTCTAATTGAACTTCTGCTATATCTTCAAAACTTAATTCACATAGAGGCTCTTCTCCTAGTTCAGGAAGTACATTAGAAATATAGTCACCAAAGACTTTATTAGGTGATAGAATAATTACATTATTTGCTGATATCTTATCTTTAAATCGATAAAGAAGAAAAGCAATTCGATGTAAGGCTATAGATGTTTTTCCAGAACCAGCTACTCCTTGAATAATGAGGGTGTCAGCCTTGTCATTTCTAATAATTTGATTCTGCTCTTTTTGTATTGTTGAAATAATGGATTTCATCTTTTCATCTGAAGTATTACTAAGTTCCTTCTGAAGAATATCATCTTGTATATTCATAGAACTTTCAAGTACATACTCCAGTGTTCCATTTTTAATTTTAAACTGTCGTTTACGTGTTATTTCTCCATCTATCCATCCAAGTGGTGCATTATACCCTGCTGATCCTATCTCACAATCATAAAACATACTGGCCATTGGAGAACGCCAATCTAGTATTAGAAGTTCATTTTCATAATCAAATGCAAATCGACCAATATAATACTTTGAATCATAACCTTCATCTTTTAGTTGAAAATCTATCCTAGCAAAATATGGCGAATCTTTCATTTTAGCAATCTTGTCTCGAACTTTTACCATAAAAGCCCCATAACTATCTATTTGCTTTAGTGCCAGTTCATTTTGGAACATTTCATGTGGGTCTATCTCTCCACGATTTTTTACCATATATAATTTAGCATCCATGTAATCTTTATCTAGTTTATCAACTGAATTTTCTGCATTCTCCAAAGCATTATCCAGCTTATTATTTATATCTATAAGATATGCAATCTCATCTGGAAAAGATGTTGCTAACTCCATCTCTTGTCCAGATATATTATGTTTAGGATTGGATGTAATAGAATTACAACTTTCTAATTGCTGATTTTTAGACATTTGAATCCTCCTTGCCAATTAAGTATTATCTTAAATCATTATACTGAATTGAATTTTATATTTTTTAATCATTCTTGCTCTTTGATTCAAATTTAGTTTTTGTTTTAAATTTCAACCTCAAAATTTATATTTCTTTTTAAATAAAAAATACATTTTCTTATATTTATAATTAAAGTTATGAGAAACATGGACAGCAAAATAAATACACCTAAAAATGTAAAATTATTTTTTAATACAATAGATTATTAGTACTATTCAGTGTCTTTTTCATTTTCAGAAGACAGAATAAATTTTTGAGTAGGATACCCAAATTCAGTCAATAATTCAGCTTCTGCAAAACCTAACTTCTTTATCATATTCCGATGTCCTGTATCAGCTTTATCTCCTTCTCTAAAAGTTGTGATTGAGATAGATTTATCTATCAAAAAATTCTCAATAACCTTTTTTAGAAACACCTGTGCAATATCTGAATTACGATATTGAGGGTGTATTCCAAAAAAGTCAATGCTCCCAGTTTCTTTATTAAATACCATATTTGCAATAGCAATGTTATTAAATTTTAATATCAAGGCTCTTTCTTCCAAAATATATTGTTTTAATTGAGAGATATATTCTTCCTCCTGTAAATTTGGGAATCCATCTATGACTAATCTCACTAAACTCATCCATGATGGTATATCAGATATTTTAGCAAGTGTAATATCTTTTTCTAATTCCGATATATCTTTTGAAAATAGATTTTCTTTTTTCAAAACAAATCTTAGCTGCAAAGGATAAAATTCTTGTTCTTTTCGATATTTATTTGGAGATTTTTTATACATATCTTTAAATACAGAAGTAAATGCTTGTTGACTTTCATAGCCAGCTATCAATGCAATTTCAATAATTGTTTTTTTAGAAAATACTAATAGTTTTGCTGCCTCTGTGAGTTTTCTTCGTTTTATATAATCATGCATTGTCAACCCAACAGAAGTTGTAAAAGTTCTATGTAGATGATATTTTGAATAATGAACAGCATTAGCAACTATATCTAAATCCAGCTTTTCTGATAAATGCTCCTCTATATAATCAATAGCAGTTATAACATTATTTATTTTATAAAACATTGCAGCTCTCCTCCTTTTATCCATGAGACATTATATCAATTACTTCTTAGTCATATTTAATAAATCTTGCTATTTTTTATAATGTGAAAATTATTTTTTATATGTTTATCTCATCCTGTAACCTATTTTTCAATTTTCTTACATATTTCTAACTTAATAATATCCATTTTTTCATATAATATAATCATTGAAAAAGAAAAATAGAGTATTTCATTTGAGATTCTTAATATTCTCTTGAAATACTCTTCTTTATATAAATATTTCTTTATTTTTAAATATACACTTAATTTATTTAACTCTAAATAAACTTTTAACTTTAAGATTTACTATCTTCTATTATTTAATTAAAGACTCCAACCCTTTAATTTTCAATAGTTTTTCGTTTAATAAATCTAAAAATTTATCTATTATTTCCTGTTTATTAGATTCTTTAACTAAATAATAAATAAACCTATCTGGTGGAGCATCTTTTATGTAATGTATCTCGATATTAGATATTTCTTTAAGGTGATATGCTACTGATACTGGCACAATGGCCCATACATTTTCTTGTCTCATAAAATACTCTAAAAGAGACATTTGGTCTAAAAATACTTTAGGTTGAAGAGTTGAACGAAACCAAAAATTATGCCACAAATCATATTCAGGATTCCATGGAAGTCTTATTTCATCGGCAACATCTAAAACAGATGGATGCAATTCTCCATTGTATTTTGAGCCATAACTTGTTACCAGTAACATGGCTTCTTTAAATATTGGTATTGTTTCTATGTCATTAAAAAACATATCATCTGAAATAAGAGCTATATCAACTTCCCCCTTGGAAACATAATCATATGCTTCATAAGAATGATAGTTATAAAAATTTACATTATACTCTGGATATGTATTCATAAAACAGGAAAATACATCTGGAAGTATGTATGAGCTAACACTTCCTATAGAGGATATATTTATAATTTTACTTCTATCAATCTTAGTTATATACTTAGCTTCTTGTAAGAGAGTTTTATATTTTTCCGCAATTGGAACAAATGCCTTCCCTTCTTCTGTCAACTCTGATATTCGTACTCCCTTTTTTCGATTAATTAATTTGTATCCCAATTCAGCTTCTAATGCATATATGCGTCTACTTAAAGCTGGCTGAGTAACATATAAACTTTCAGCAGCAGCAGAAATGCTTCCCAGCTTTATAATAGTCAAAAAAGCTTGTATCTCAAGTTCTGTCATAATCTTACCCCAATTCATAATATAAATATTTATTTATATTATATGGATAAAAACAGCATTTTACAATTATTTAATCTGACTGTAAACTAATTGTATCTTAAAATTTAACGAGGTGCCATTATGAAATATACAACTAACTTAACAGAAGGTTACATAAAGAAAGAGTTGGTCATACTCATGTTCCCATTACTTTTAGGAAATATACTCCAACAACTTTACAATACTATTGATGCTATTATAGTTGGTAGGTTTGTAAGTCAAACTGCTTTTGCTGCTGTAGGTGTAGCTGGAACTATTATGAACCTTTTTATATTTGTACTAAGTGGAAGTTGTACAGGTATATCAATTATATTTGCACATTTTTATGGAGCTAGTGATTTATCTTCATTTAGAAAAGAATCTTTTCTAGCAACTATCTTTGGCATTATATTAACTTTAGGATTAAGTATATGTTCAATATTTATACTTTCTCCATTACTAAATCTAATTCATACACCACAAGAAGTTTCAAATATCGCGATACCATACCTAAATATTATTTTTTGTGGACTTATCGCAACATATTTTTATAATTTATTATCAGCAGCCTTGAGAGCTGTTGGGAATACTAAAGCTACCCTAATTATCTTAATGCTTTCAATGATAATAAATACTGTTTTGGATATAGTTTTTGTTGCAGTATGTGATTTTGGAATCCAAGGAGCAGCTTCTGCAACTGTACTTTCACAGACTCTTGCATCAATTCTTTGTTTTATTTATATAAGAAAAAACATTCCATTTCTTTTGTTTAGAAAGGAAGATATGAAGTTTGAATGGAAATTATTAAGATTAACTCTATCCTATAGTCTAATTTCAGCTCTTCATCAATCCAGTTTATATATTGGAAAATTACTAGTACAGGGAGCTGTAAATCTAATGGGAGCAGACATGATTACAGCATACACTGCTACAACAAGAATTGAAGGCTTTGCTAATTCTTTTGGTGATAGTGGTGATGAGGCTATCTCTATATTTGTCGCACAAAATCTTGGAAATGAAAATAGAAAAAGAGCAAAGCAAGGATTTTATACAGGATTGATTACACTAGTTTTTCTAGGAATTGGATTATCTTTGATAATGTATTTTTCTGCTAAGGCTGGTATTAAATTTATGATGAATAATGCCAATGATAGAATTATGGTAAATGGCATAGAGTACATGAAAACTATCGCTATTTTCTATGTTTTATGTTTTATAGGAAGTGCATTTGTTGGATGGTATAGAGGAAGTGGAAAAGTAAATATTCCTGTAATTGGAACCGTCTTACATATATCAATTCGTGTTATTATTTCTTATTTGTTTATTCAACAATTTGGTTTAAAGACAATTGCATTTGCTACTGGCATAGGATGGGTTTCTGTTGTGACATTTCAGCATATTATTTTTTGTAGGTCAAAAAAAATAGAAAGGTGAACTCTATCCAAAGTTCACCTTCTATGTAAATAACTTTTTTTATTTTGATACATATTAATCTAATTTATAATATATCAGAGTTAAGATTAACAAATTAAACTTTTGAGTATATAATATATTACCCTAAGCTATTTATTAATAACTCTATTTTAAAGTTAATCCTGTGTTTGAGTTAATCCCATATTTTGAGCTAATTTTATTTTGTATGCTGAACATACTCTATAATTGTGCCATCTGGATGTTTTACTGTCATATTATATCCTGTAGGAACTTTTTTCTTATCTCTTATTACTACTGCTCCACTTTGTAGCAGATGACTTCTCCATTCATCCACAGAATCAACCATAAAAGTAGCTTTCGTTTCTGTAAATGGCTTAAGAGCAGTATCAGAACCAGATAACAGCAAAACATTTCCTACTTGAGCCAACTCTAACCCCACTTCTTTATAAGAAAAACGTAAAGAACATTTATCTTTTAAAAGATTTTCATAAAAAGGAATTGCATTTTCTATATCCTTAATATAAAAACGTGTTAATACATCATATATCTTCATATTATTTACTCCTTTATTTATCTGTCTTGTTTCTTCTCGATTATATCATTTTTCAAATATTATGATAATATCTCAATCATTAAACTACAACTATAATAATTACCCTAACAAGTCCTTATTATCACATAACAGGTAGTAACTTTCAATAAAAACGTCTATTAGTCACTCATTAAGTAACAATTCAATCTGTCATATCATAAACAATCCATATAAAAAACAAGTTAACTACCATTCATAGTAAAATGGTAGTTAACTTGTTTTTTATTACAGCTAAGCCTATGTATCCACAGAATTTCTATTCTGTTTTGTTATTTATAGAATAGGTAACATCATTTTAGTGAGATACTCACTTTCAGGACGATTTAAATCATTCAAGTACTGATAATAGATATCTCCATGAAGTTCATATCCACTATCCTTCGCCCACAAAAATAATTCTTCAAGTGTAGGGTCTTGCAGTTCATATGGTCCTAAATCAATTGCAGTTATTATTTTCTGTGTTGGAACAATCTTTTGCAAAATTTCATTTTCTGTATCCATATTATTAAATACAGAATGATTAGCTACAGGAAAACCTACTTCAACATCTAATTTTTCTAAGTCCATGTTATGAAAGCATACAATTGGTGCTCCTGCAGACAATATTCCCTTTTCTTCCAGATAGTTGGAAATTTTTCGAAAACTTTGCTGTGAAAACTCTGAAAATTCTACCATAAAGTCAATAGTTTTTCGTATTGCTAAAATGCAATACGAAGGCTGTTCAGACATCGTTATATTAGATATTCTAGCCATTTCATATCCTCCATTACTTTATTTTTATTTCTTAGCCTCTGTTTCGTAGTTTTTATTCTTAGTTGCATCTTTATATTAACAGTATAACAAAACCAATATTATGATGCTTGTCACACAGTGCTCTTATTTTAAGTAAATACAAATGGATTGAAAATAATGAATAACTCAAATAAGAAATAGTACTGCTTATTATAAATCACTAGTATTCATCCTTGAAATTCATAAAGAAAATCAATATTAATCTTGTAGTTCTTCTAATATATAAATAACATTAGGATTAAACATATTTTCTAGGTTACTACTTTTAGAGTCATTTTTTGCATAAAATTAAGAGATAGTTTAATAGCTATCTCTTAAAATAATTCCATTATTTAAATTTGGTTAATTCTTATTTTTATTATCAAGTTACTAATATACTAAAACATTTTAACAGTTTTCATCTAGCTCCCCTAGAATCTTATGAATATGAATCATTAAATATAATTCCTCCTGACGAGGTAATTTTCTAGAGTATTCCTTGTGTATATAGGCTCCTATTTTATTTACACATTCATATTCTTCCTTACAATTTTTACGAACTTGATTATATATAAAATCTATCTTTTCTTTTGATGGTTCATTAGCCAGAAATCTTTGAGAAAAAGCCTTTAGATGCATTACAAATCTCATATAATAAAATGATTCTTTATTATATACAATAGAAAAGTGATAATGAACTATTTGTAAAATGGCATTCACAATTTTAGCACTTCTCTTGTTTCTATCACTATAAGGATTGTCTTGTTGTGCATTTATAAAATGGCCTGCTATATTACCAATTTCCTCTTCTGGTAGGTCTAGACCAAGAACCTCCTTAAAAACAGTAATCGCATATTTTCCTATATCATATTCTTTTGGATTAAATTCTTTAATTTCAAACAAATAGTAATTCTCAATCATTATACCTTCTTTAAAGCGTCTCACTGCAAAGGCGATGTGGTCAGTTAAAGCCAAGTATATATGGTTCATAAGTTTTAAATTATACTTTTCTATTCCATATGAGATTATCATTTGAGCTATACCAAAGTATTCTGCATCTATTTCTGATGCAAGTTGTACAATGCTCTTTTTTATATTTTCATCATGAAGAACGAAAGTTTTTTCTATATCTTCTTTATTTAACTCAGACCCAATCTTATAATTATGACCAATTCCTTTTCCCATCAATATTATTTCTTCGTCATTATCATCCTTTGCAAGTAGCAACGAATTATTTAATACCTTTGTAATGTACATACTAAAAACCTCAATATATTATATTTATTTTGTTATTCCATTACTCTTTATGACTTCTTTATACCAATAAAAACTATCTTTCTTTATTCTTTTTAAATCTAAGGTTTCATGGTCTGTTCTGTTTATGTAAACAAGCCCATAACGTTTGTTGAAACCTTGTGAAGAACTTAAAAGGTCTGTAAATGACCATAGACAATATCCCATCATTTCTACACCATCTTCAATAGCTAATTTACATGCATTTATATGAGTATTTAAATAATCTATACGATAGTCATCATGAATTTTACCATCTTCAAGGACATCTTTAGCTCCAAGACCATTCTCCGTTATTATAACAGGTAAGTGATACCTTTGCCAATATTCATTCAATGCAACTCTAAGTCCTGATGAATCTATTGATGCTCCATACTCTGAAGCCTTTAGATTAGGATTCATTGACATCTTAAATAATCCATACATACTAAAGTCAACGGTTCCTTCTCTTAGTCCAAATTGATGTTGTGAATCCTCAGGTAAGGCCTCTGCACAGTTTGTTCTATAATAATTTACAGCTATGAAATCCATTTTAGCTTTTTTAAGTACTTCTTTATCTTCATTTTCCATATGAGGGACTATATTTCTTTTCTCAAGATAATTCATATAATACCCTGGATACTCTCCATAATAATGCATATCAAGCATGTAGTACACTTTAAAGTTGTCATTCATTCTTGCTGCGTATACATCTTCTGGTTTAGATGTAAGAGGATATGTTACAGATGATGATACTGCTGCTCCAATCTTGCTTCCTTCTATCATTTCATGGCATGCATTAACTGCCAATGCATGAGCTAAACAAAGATTATAATCCATTTGAGCACGCATTTTATCTATCTTCCATGGGTCTGTTTCATTATATATATTAATTCTCTCTTCTACTCTAACTATTAAATTCTGTTCATTATGAGGTTGCCAATATTTCACTCTATCTCCAAAATGCTCAAAGCATACTTTGGCAAATCTTTCAAAGGCATAAACAGTCTCTCTACCTTCCCAACCATTATACTTCTCCACTAGTGCAAAAGGTAGGTCAAAGTGATATAAAGTTACAAATGGCTCAATGTCACACTCTATTAATTTATCTATTACTTTATTATAAAAATCTATTCCCTTTTGGTTTATTTCTCCTTCCCCATCTGGAATTAGCCTTGCCCATGAAATTGAGAAACGATAAGTTTTCATTCCTAATTCTTTCATCAGTTCAATATCTTCTTCATAATTATGATAAAAATCTGATGCTACTTTAGTGTCTGCTTGCAAGTGAGACTTTTTAAAAGAATTGTAATCAGCCACTGTTTTTCCTTTATTATCTTTATCCCAAGCTCCTTCCACTTGAAATGCTGAAGATGATGCTCCCCATAAAAAATCTTTTGGAAATCCTGTATTCATAAGTGTCACTCCTTTTATATTAATGTTTTAATCGTTTTATTTGTTGCTTTATTGCACTAAGCTAATTTTTATAGTTCTAATCAATTTAATTATTAACTAATGAAATTATTTTATCATTTGTAGATACATGACTGGATTTACAAGAAATCACCTGTGCAAAATCAAATGTATTATTTACTATAACTGGTGTAGTTACATCATATCCAGCTTTTTTTATTTCATCTATATCGAAGGTTATCAGTTTAGAACCTTTTTTCACTAAATCTCCTTGATTAACATGTTTTACAAAGTGTTTTCCATTTAACTCTACTGTATTAATTCCAACATGTATCAACATTTCTGCTCCATTATCTAGCTTTAATCCTATTGCATGTAGTGTTGGAAATAAAGAAGCTACTTCACAATCAGTAGGAGCTACTATTACTCCTTTTGTAGGTAATACAGCTATACCTTCTCCCATAGCTTTTGATGCAAATACATCATCTTTTACTTCTGATAATTCTATACAATCTCCTTCCACAGGTGAAGTTATATCAACAATGCCCTCTTTTGTTTCTACTTTTATAGTAGAGCTATTTCCTTTAGAAGATTCTTCTAAATCTTCAAACCCAACCAGATAAGTTAAAATAGCTGAACCAAAAAATGCTATAGCACAACCTCCTAGATAACTTAAAAAACCTAACGTTCCTGCTTCAGCATATACAGGTATAGTTAAAACACCTTGGTTTGCGAATGCGTTACCATAAGAGCCACCCATTCCCATTATGCCACCTCCAATTGCACCACATATTACAGCACATACCATTGGTTTTTTTAACCTAAGATTAGCTCCATATATTGCAGGCTCAGTTATACCAAATAGTGCCGTTATAGTTGCAGACATAGAGATTGTCTTTAATCCTTGATTTTTAGTTTTAAAGAATACACCTAGAGCAGCTCCTGCTTGCGAGAAGTTTGCGGCTCCTGCAAAAGCCAATAAATTCTGTCTTCCAGTTTGAGCAACATCACTTATACCTATTGGTAGTAGTGCTCTATGTGCACCAAATATAACCAATACGCACCATAATCCACCTATGAATGCTCCACACAATGCAGGGCTTAGTTCATAAATATACTTGTAAACAAAGTTTATAACATTTCCTATATATATCCCAATTGGTCCAAATAAAAACAATGTTGCAGGTAAGATTATAACTAATGATAAAGTTGGAACCATTATTATTTTAATTACTTCAGGTATATACTTTTCCAGTATTTTTTCAACATATGAAAGAGCCCATATAGCAATAATTATTGGAATAACAGATGATGTATATGTGGCCTTTGTTACTGCTAATCCTAAAAATCTAACTGTTTCTTCCCCTGCCATCAAAGCTGTAAAGGCTGGATAACAAAGTGTTGCCCCTAATACCATAGATATTATTTTATTTGCATTAAACACTTTAGCCGCAGTATATCCTAGTATGATAGGCATAAAATAGAATATAGAATCAGCCATAGCATTTAGAATAATATAACTTTGAGTCTCTTTTATATCTACACCATTTTTATTCATATAGTACATAGCAAGAACTGATAAAATACCTTTAATCATACCAACCCCTGCTATAGCAGGTATTGTAGGTGTAAATATTCCAGCTACAGCAGATAATATAGAGTTCATGATACCTTGTTTTTCTTCATTTCCATTTTTATTATCTATTTCACTTGATTGAGGTACCATTTTTACAATCTCATCATACACTTTTTTTACTTTATTACCAATTACAACTTGTATCTGACCCATACTCTCTACAACAGTTATTACTCCTTCAGTTCTGGCTAACTTATCCTTATTAACCTTAGAGGTAATTTTAACTTTGAATCTAAGTCTCGTCATACAGTGAGTAACTTCATTTATATTCTCTTTTCCACCTACATTTTGTAGAATTTCTTGAGCTACTTTTTTATAATCCATATATAAATCCTCCATCTTTAATTATAGGCTTTTTGTTTTTATGGCCAATTAAACAAAAAAATCGAACCAAATAAATAGATTATACCCATAGTACTATATAGGTAACCTATAAAAATTGATTCGATCTTGCCTGCATCACCAGTAACACGTCTACTGTAATATTCAAATTTGTTAACTTTATAGTAACATAAGCGTTTTCTTAATTCAACTATAAAATATAATTTTTCAACAAATAATTCTTATTGTTATATCGAAATTTATTTTTAAAATTTTAAAATACTTGATTTACTAAACAAAATGGTATATTATTTCCATTATAAACATACCATTTGGAGGATAATATGAAAAAAATATTTAATCAAAAATTACTTTTACTCTCTATTGTTGTATTTTTCTGGTTTTCACAATACGTATACATACCTTTTCAAAATCCATATTTAAGTATATGTCACGTATCTACAAACATGATTGGTATAATAATAGGCTCATATGGAATCTCACAATGCTTACTAAGACTTCCTATTGGGGTTTTTGCAGATTCTATAAACAAACATAAAATATTTATACTATGTGGAATTTTATTTGCTGGTTTGGCATCTCTTATAAGAGTTATTTCTTCTGGAGGAGAAGGATTTCTTATAGCTAATATCTTATCTGGAATAGCATCATCAACTTGGATTTCTTACATGGTTCACTACACTGATTTTTTTTCCATAGAACATCAACAAAAAGCTACAAGTACAATAATTTTGGTAAACAACCTAGGAATGTTAATTGGATTTGTCATGAGTACCTTATTTTATGAAAAATTAGGAATGGTAAATTTGTGTATTATGAGTGTAATATCTTCAATCATTGGTACACTTCTAGCCTTAAATGTAAAAAATCATCACTCAGGAAAAATAACCGAAAAAATCCCACTTAAAAATTATTTATCTATATGCAAAGACAAAAGACTTGTATTTTTTTCTTTTATGGCATTGATTCAACAAGGAATCCAAATGTCTACAACAATGTCATTTACTACTCAAATTCTTAAAGAACTAGGCTCTAGCTCTACCATTATAGGCTTATCTTCTATATTTTACATGGTATGTGCTGTTGTATCTTCTGGATTTGCTTCTACTAAATTTTGTACAAAGCATGGACCAAAATTTTGGATTCCCTCAGTGTTTTTTTTGATTTCAGTTTATTGCTTTCTAGTTCCAACAGTAAAAAGTATTAATATAATATTTATGCTACAATCGTTACCAGGAATATCTACAGGTATACTTCTTTCTTACCTTACTAGTGAGTCTATGAAAAATATACCAAAATATCAAAAATCTACTGCAATGGGATTTTTTCAAGCAGTTTATGCTATAGGAATGTCTATATTTCCAATGCTAGTGGGTAAAATATCAGATTATATTTCAATACAATATGGTTATTTTACTTTAGCTTTTATTGCTATAATTGCTTCCATATTATCTTATACATACTATAAAAAATTAAATTTACCTCTTAATTGTGATATAATACACTCATAAAAAATTATATGTTTAGGAGTTTTTATGACAAATTTAAGTGCCACTGAACAAATTATTGATTATATTAAAGTAAATATTCTAAATGGAAATTTTAAAATTAATAGTAAATTGCCAAGTGAAAGAAAGATTGCTGAACTATTTAATATAAGTAGAATTCCTGTAAGGAATGCTATAGACAAACTTTGTAAAGAAGGAATACTTAGGTCTATTCCCTATTCAAGCCCCATAGTTGAAGGATTTAAAAAAGTTGACCTTTTTTCTGATAATGAAGTTTATAAAAATCATAATATACAAGAATTTTACGTTGAATCTTTAAGAGCAAGACAACTTATAGAAAGTGAAGCTACTAAGTTAGCCATTTTAAATGCTACTTCTGAAGAACTTCAGAGAATAAGATATGCTTACTTGAAATCTGTAGAAGAACTAGACAAAGTTTCACAAGGCTTAATAGAAGAATGTTATGACGCTGACCTGCAATTTCACAAAGAAATAATTTTAGCTTCTCATAATCCAATTTTTATAAAGTATTATGAATTAATACCTAAAACTGTGTCTTCTAATCAACACTTTGGCTTTAAATATAGAAATTCACTACAAGATATGATTAGTCATCACAATGAGATAATGATGGCTTTTGATAGTAAAGATGCTAATTTGGGTTATACATCAATGTATAACCATTTAGAGGGAGTTATTCAGTTATTTCAGCGTGATTAAACTTCTATTTGTAGGTCTTATAGTTAAACTCGTGAGAATTATAGGTCTAATAGTTCAGACTTATGAGAACTAAATATTTATAATATGTACTATAAAGAGCTTATTTTAATATACTACTAAATATAGTGTCCAAATAAGCTCTGTTTTACTATTCATAGATTATTTTATTAAGTATTATAATTAATATTAGATTGTATATAATCGTTACTTAAAAATAAAATTGACTGTAATATAAACAATTATAAAGCATTATTTGGTAGCCTTCTTTTTTCCTAGTTTAGGTATTTTTAATGATTATCATATCATTTTTTTAATTATGCATATAAAAAACAGCAAATCATGAGAATTTACTGTTTTATATTTTGATATTTAGAATTACTTAGTTTGATATTGAGATTTACTTAATCAGCCATAATTTAGCCTTGTAAAATTTGATTAACATCATCAATAGTTATATCCATTCTCGTCGCCACTTCTGTAAGATTCATACCTTGTTCTTGGAATCTATTAACTACTGATTTCATAGACTCACCTATTTCAATTAAATGATTATCCAAGTCATAAATTCGAACTACCTTTTGCCCCCATGGTGCTTCTTCTACATCACGAAGTAAAGTAACATCATTTCTTACATTTAGTTTTGATAGAAACTCTTCAAAAGACTCTGCTTCAAAGAATATTTCACAATTATTCTCTTTGTCTTTCATATCTTCTTTCGAGATTCCTGTCAACCAATCAAAATCTTGTTGCAATGACAATCCACCCTCAAATACAATGTTTTTTCCATAGTCAACAATAACTTTTAAATCAAATAATTCTTCATAGAATTTACGAGCAATTTGAATATCTTTTACTGCAAATAAACAACCTGCATATTTCATAAGTTACCTCCATCAACATTAGTAAATAGATTATAACATTAGTACTAGAAAAAAATATTGTAAAAAACGGACATGTTTTCGTCATTTTTAAGTCAATAAATATAAGTGTTCTCAGTAAATGTAAGTTCTCTAAATAATAGTAATATACAAAATAAACACTACTTTATAAGCGAATGGATACAAAAGTGCCATCCTGAGTTTCCACATGAACAATCTCAAGTCCCTTGTACTGCTTAAGAACAGACTGACATTCTCGAACGAGTTCCTGTAGAAATTTTTTGTTAATGACTTCCTGATATGGCTCTGGAAGTGATTTTTTAATCTCTTCAATAACCGATTCTGGCAACAAAAGAACTGCAGTATTTGCTAGAAACAATGGTATGGGTAGCCACAAATTTGTTTCTTTTGAGCGGACAATAATGCGCATAAACCTATTCTCCTAGTATTATTTTATAAAAACTTTAACTGTAGTGCCATCAGCAGAGTCAACCTCTATGATATTGCCAAGTGTTTCATTATCCAGACATTCAAGAATAGAGGTAGTAAGAGCATCTAGGTCTATACCTTGCAAATCTTCACTCTTAATTGGCAACTTACCTGTCATTTTCAACACTTGACGTATAATCTTTACAGGAAGTTGCACATTTACTTTATCACCATCTGGAGTGTCCACAATAATCTTCAACATCTTATTTTCATATGAAGTACTGCTTTGTTTAGTAAAAGCTTGACTATCAAAGTCTTCTGAATAATTCGTATACTCCTCTTGAGATGTAGTTTTATCTAATGCATCAATCAAGTCAATTGCCTCTTTGGCAGAAAGCTTTCCCTCCTCTACCATTGTTAAAATCCTCATTTTTTCATCCATATTATTTTCCTCATTTCTGCTCTTCTGTATCCATTCCAACAGAAATAGCCTCATATTTTGGTCACTACTCCTGACTACTGTCAGAAATAGAGATAGAGCTTCATTTATTTTCTTTTATTTGTTCTAATGCCTCTGCTGGAGTGATTTCTCCTTTTTCCAGTGCATCTAAAATCTCCTTTTTATGTGAATCAGAAGAAGATGTCACATTAGATTTTCCGTCTAGTTTTTGGATAATATCATCTAACCTAGAACGAACAGTTGGATAAGAAATCTTTAGTTCTTTTTCCACTTCTTTTATATTACCACGACATTTTAAAAATGTTTCTGCAAAGAATAAATCATCTGCAGATAGATAGTCAAATGCACTGAGGCAGAAATCATTTTCAATCACTGTATCACAGTTTTCACATTGTAGCTTGACAACTTTAAGTTTTCTTCCGCAGACAGGACAGCGGCTGATAACTTGATACATCACATCACCTTCTTTCTATCTAATGTTTATAATATAAATCAAAAAATTAATAAAGTCAATATATACATTAAAATAATTAATATTTATATTAAAATAATTAATACATATCTAAAATCAGCAATAGATATGTCAAGAATAGTAGATGTACCAATTGAGGAACTATTCATTTTCGATTAATTTTTGTATCATTGATAATATGTTTTAAATACACATTAGAAAATGGCTACTTTGATTTTATTTCAGAGCCACCATTTTACTAACACCTATATTTAAGATGAAACATTTCTATTCCTAAACAAAGGTTTTTAACTACTAAACAGTTGTTCACAGAATGTTGATTTATATAACCTGATGTTTGTTATAAGCCCGTATAGCAAGAAGAAGAAATACAGGAATTTCAATTATTGATGCCACTATTATGACATAGGGTGACCAGATGCTTGCCTGTCCAATATGCAGATAATTAAAGCTAGTCAATTGGTACAGTAAACTATTTTGCATACCTATTCCTGCTGATGGTAAGATAAAAGTAAGCCAATTGGCTCCAGCCGAATACGTAAATATTGGAAGTAAACATGTTACAATAGCAATTAGGATAACAGAGAGTGAATCCTTGCATTTAGCTGATAAAAACAGTGTGAAACTGACAGTTGCCAGCAGTGAAATAAGCCCTCCTATTGCCAAAGTAATCTGAAGCTGCCCTAAATTAAGTGCAGGCAGACTGATAACTGAAAATAGCATCTGCATAGATGTTTTCATACACTCAGTTCCAAATGCTAGATTTGAAATTGTCAAATGAATTGAAATACATATGACAAATGCTACAGTAAAAATAGTAAGTGCAGCCATAATCTTTGCAATTGCCAATCGAGAATGTCCATGTTTTGTACAGCGCAAAATACTATCTGAACCCGTTTGGTATTCATTAGAAAACGTAGGGGTCACAGCCGCTGTACAAAGAATGACTAGGAGAAAAATAAATAGAATAATATAATCAAATGCATCTCTTGAATATCCAGTATAAAGCTGAAAAGGCGTATTTACTTCTACATATTTTTGTATCGCATGTTTCTGTGCGGTTGGATATTTCTTTTGCTCCATCTGCATGATATCTTTAAGATGTTGCGTAGTCTGCTCATAAAAACCATCTAATTTATTAGGAGAAATATCCATTAAGCTTATTCCCTGACCAGTCTTTGGATTAGAATAGGCTTCTGGCAGTCTTGCCAATAGAGATTGAATGGGAAATACCTTTTTTATATAAATATCTGTAGGGAATTCACCACTACTAAGGCTGTCTTCTCCATATGGCAAAACTACACTTTGATAGATATTCAAAGCTTCTTTGAGTTTTTCCATAGTAACTTCTCCATTATTTTCAGAGCGAAGTGATTTTTTATAGGCAATTGCTTCCAGACCATTTAATTCTGCTACCTTGTTGCCGTTTTTATCATATTGATTGATGTCCTCATACAATACCGGAAGCCAAGCCATCACAACAGACATGAATAGTGAAATAAGTAATAAAATGATAGAACGACGTGATTTCAACACACGTTTTATTTCAAGACGATAAATACGAATCATTTACTTTCCCTCCTCACTTATTTCCTCTTGCGGAAATAACCATAAATATAAGTCCTCCAAACGGGGCGAAGCCATTATTGAGTCACTTGTTTTGGCTTCATCTGCCAAATAACGAACTGATACCTGATTATTACCTTCACTACGTTGATTAATAATACGAAGCTGCATTTCATACATAGGCATCTTTTCAGCAGGTATGATACAATTCCAAACTTTACCTGTAACTTGTTTGACCAATTCATCTGTTGTCCCTACATCAAGAATTCTTCCTGATTTCATAATGGCATTTTGAGTAGCAATATACTCAATATCAGATACGATATGAGTTGAAATAAGGACAATCCTGTCATGAGAGAACTCTGAAATAAAGTTTCGGAAACGAACTCGCTCTCCAGGGTCAAGTCCAGCTGTTGGTTCATCCATTATTAGAAGTTTCGGGTCATTTAACATTGCTTGTGCAATTCCCACTCGACGTTTCATTCCACCAGATAACTTGATAATTTTTTTATTTTTGACATCAGTCAAGGTAAGTGTATGCAGCAGACTGTCAATCTTTTTTCTTGTTTCTCTAGCAGGAACGTCCTTTAATGCAGACACATACTCCAAATAGTCCTTTACTGTAAAATCTTGAAAGAAACCAAAATCCTGTGGCAAGAAACCGAATAGATTTCTGTATTCTTCTCCCATTGAATGAATATCCTTACCATCAAAAACAATTTTTCCACTAGTTGGTTTTAGAATATTCGCAATCATTTTCATAAGCGTAGTCTTACCAGCACCATTAGCTCCAAGAAGCCCCCACACACCAGGTGTAAGATTTAAACAAACATCATCAACTGCGGTTTTATTCTTAAAATTTTTTTTAAGATTTGTAATTGTTAATTCCATGTCTTTTCTCCTTTTTTGTAATACAAAGACAAACGTCCTTGTTCAGTTTTATTTTACTAAACAAGGACGTTTTAAACTTTAATATTAACAGGATAAATTCCTAAGAAAATCCTAATATCTAATTAATGTTTTCCTAAGATTGAATTGGAAGTAATACAATAAAAATAATCCTATCATTTTCACTTTGAGCCAAAATTTCTCCACCATGTAAAAGAATAATTTCATTGGCAATAGAAAGCCCAAGACCTGCACCACCACTGTCCGATTTACGAGCATCATCTAAACGGTTAAATTTTTCAAAAATTGTAGATAATTGTTCTGGTGGAATAGTATGTCCTTGGTTTTCAAATTTAATTTTAATCTTATCCTGTTCCTTTTGAACGTAAATAAGAATTTCTGTATTAGGATAACTGTATGCAACAGCATTTTTGAGCATGTTGTTAAACACTCTAGCTAGTTTCTCAGAATCAGCATAAACCATCAAATTCTCATTTGCGTTGAGTATAACAGAATTTCCTTTAGCAGATAATACAGGATAAAACTCATCAATGAGTTGCACAAGCATATAGTATAAATCTACATTTGTTTTTGTTAGTTGAATTTGCTGTGTATTGTACCTTGTGATTTCAAAAAATTCATCAATAAGCTTTTCCAGACGCATAGACTTCTTCAAAGCAATTCCAACATATTTTGCTTTCTGTTCTATAGGCATGTCAGGTGCTTCATCCAGCAGACTTAAATAACCTATTACAGAGGTAAGAGGTGTGCGAATATCATGAGCTAAATACATGACTAATTCATTCTTTTTGTTTTCAGCTTCTTTTACAGCTTGCTGGCTAAGTAGAACAGCCATTTTTATTTGGTTCATCTGCTTTTCCATATCTTTGAGTGGTTCAGATAATTCAATGGTGCTGTCATTTAGTTGATATATTACTTTAGTGGCATTCATGACTTCCTGCAAATATCCCCATGGTTTTTTCCAGTAATGATAAAAAATACAGAAAAAACCTATAATCAAATATAGAAAATAAATTAAGTCAATTCTAAGATGTAGCCACGGAAAAAATGTGTTTGAAAATCTACTGAATCCATAATCGAATAATATTACCAAAATATACCCAGCTAAGGTATATATAATTAAGCTTATAAATAGTTTCATACGTAATTTCTTTTCTGTACCAATATTTGTCATTGCTATCACCTCCATATCTATACATTTATTAATTGGATAACAGAAGAACTGTCATCAGTGCTAAAAAAAGAACTGCAAAGATTCCAGCTAGAGTTGAAATTACTATATCTGTTTTTTGCTTATCTTTTAGTATTTTCAGCAGTAATGCATATAGACCAATACCAATTATTCCACCAAACATATTGGTGATTAAGTCTGTAATATCTGTACTTCCGATAGCAAGAATATACTGAATCATTTCAAGGATAAAACTGCTTCCAAAAATAATAAGAACTTTATTTTGTAGTTTCATTCTTGATGACAACATGGAAAGTAAAACTCCGAAAGGAATAAAAATTAAAATATTATCTCTCACTTCCTCAAAATGAAACTGTTCTCCAACAGAAGTAGAGTAATGAAATGGAATCAAGTTGATACTCCTTGTGTAACCTATATCGCTTATTCTGAATTGTAGTTTAAACAATATAATCCATACTAATAAAATTAAATAAAGTATGAATAATACACAACTAATTATTTTTAAATGTTTCTTTTTTTTATTCATAGCGTAATTTTTCCTCTCCTCATAGTGAGTTGTAGTTAAATTTTATAACCGACTCCCCATATAGTTTTGATATATTTAGGTTTTTCAATAGTATCACCCATTTTTTCACGCAAATGTCGTATATGAACAGTGATTGTATTGTTACTTTTGCTATAATACTCATCTTGCCATATTTTATAAAATAATTCCTCTGAACTAACAACAGTTCCCTTGTTCTGTAGCAAAATACAAAGTATGGAATACTCCGTTGGTGTAAGTGAAATAGGATTTCCGTCAATTAGACAATCATATGTCTTAGTATTAATTTCTAAACCTAAATAACATAAAACAGAACTTGTATCAGATTCTTCTTGTATAGGATTGTATTTTTTATATCTACGCAGCTGTGCCTTTACTCTAGCAATTAATTCAAGGGGACGAAAAGGTTTTGTGACATAATCGTCAGCTCCTAAAGTTAATCCTGTGATTTTGTCAGTTTCCTCATCTTTTGCAGTT
Organism: Clostridioides sp. ES-S-0049-02; assembly: GCF_020658465.1. NCBI lineage: Bacteria > Bacillati > Bacillota > Clostridia > Peptostreptococcales > Peptostreptococcaceae > Clostridioides > Clostridioides sp. ES-S-0049-02. The sequence continues at coordinate 64,724 of NZ_JACVWG010000008.1, read as the reverse complement.
AGCATAATAACTGGAAAATTGTACTTCTCACGTATTTTTCGACAAATATCAAATCCATTTACATCAGGCATCATAATATCCAAAATAGCAAGGTCAAGCTCTGTATTTTCTATACAAGCAAGAGCTTCCTTAGCTGAATAATACTTAAATACGATATAGTTTTCATTTTGCAGATAGACCTCTATTAAGTCCGCTATATCATGTTCATCATCTACTACAAGAATTTTATCATTCATAACTGTTTTCCTCCTTTCGCGCATATACAAGATATTTTATTATTGTATCAAAAGAATCTTTACTATTTATGATTTTCTGCATAAGAAATTATTAAGAATTTCCTAACTCTACAACTTTTTACGATTATCTTCTGGTTTTTCTGCTTCTTTTTATATCCACCAGATACGACTAAAAGGTATAATACTTGGTATTCATTTTCTTTACAGAGTTTTTGTACCCTGAGCTCTGAAATCCTCTGAGAAAAGGAGTACCATTTTCACAGTACTCCTTTGATTCTCCATCTTTATTTCGTTGTATCCTCACACTCTATATCAACACCACAGAAACATTGATATAGTTTTTAATGACCTTATTTCTGATTTTATCAGCATCACCTGTGAAGACGATATACTTGCAAAATTGCCTAAAACATAGAATTTCTACATATCAACTCGTTGTATCAATACTAAAGTCTCGCAATATAGAGTTTCTTGAAACGTTGAAACTATTGCATATTTCTTGAAACTATCTAACCTATCTTATTTTTACAGTAATTGAAACTACTGCACTGTATAATACTATATTAAACTTTTTAATAAAAAACAAGTTATTTTGAAACGGTGGCAAAATGGTGGCAAAACATAATTTGCCACCATTTTTTATTCCTCATCTTTTAAGTTTCTAAACTCTTCTTTGTAATCTTTTTAATACTGTAAATGTAGTAGTATCTTTCCATTTATATTTTTCTTCCATAGCTTCAACAATTTCTCTTGATGTTAATATTCTATCTGATTCCCAAATATATCTCATAACTTTTAACTCTGCTTCTGGTAATTTACTAATTTTCATATTATATACCCCTCCATTACCAACTTATGTATAAATAAATTCTATCTCAATAAAGTTTTCAAAACAAGAGAATTTATCCAAATACTCTCATCCAAAATTTACCATATTATTCTTTTAAGTTTTTATAATACTCTTCTAGTGAATCTAACTTTTCTTTACTTACGGTTTTATGTGTAGTAGTAAGTGAATGCATTATTTTTCTACTTTTACTAGATTTTAGTACTTTTTTCTTAAAAGCGTAATATTCTTTGTTATCTATTATTATTTTATAATGAGATTGAAACTTTATAATATCTCTAACCAAATAACCTTTGTCAACCAATCTTTTTAGTAGTGTTTTTATTGTACTTTTATGCCATACATACATCTGTTTTATATCTTTTACAATTTCTTTTTTAGACATTTCAGAATCTTTTTTCCATAAATACTCCATTACTATTAGTTCGGCTCTTAATAATTTTTCTATTAACATTTCTTCTTCCATCTTAATGTCGCTCCCTCGTTCAGTCTAACTTAAACTAATAATAGAAGCTTTTTAATACAAAAACTACAGGTAAAATTTTACATATATTCTACTATTTTAGTTTGTTTTTATATATAAAAAATACTATTCATATTTATAAACTTATTCAATTTTCAAACACATATGTTGAATAATAACTAATTACATTGTATTATTAAATTGTAGAATAAAACTAAATAGGCAAAACTAGAGAAATTTAGTGACGCAAAGCTATAGGGGCTAAGACTTGTAAAATATCTTATAAGTTATGTCAGCCAGTTGCCAAAAAGATATTGTTCTTTTTGTTTTTATGAAAGTTTTTTAGGGGGATAATAATATATGTTTAGAGATAAAATGGATAGATGTACACACATGTTGACTGCATATATTGGTAGTTCATATGATTATTGTGATTTTATAGATACACAGTTAGATGATTTTATATTAGAGTATGGAGAAAATGTAGTAGAAAATTGCTTACATCAAGTGATGGTATTGGTAAGTAAGTATAATTAAATAGATTTTGTTTTCTAGAGAACCCTTTTTAGTTTTATCTACATTTCTATTAATATATACCAATATAAAACGCTCAAATATATTTTTAATATTAAGAATAACCAAAAATGTTAACTAAAAAATATAATTAAGTAGACATTTCTATTAATCTATGATACAATAGTATTTGTGTTAATACACAATTAAATCAAGTATATCTTGATATAGGTTAATAGGAGTATTTTTAATGAATAATGGAATAGTGAAATGGTTTAATAATGAAAAAGGATTTGGTTTTATATCAATAGAAGGTGGAGATGATGTATTTGCTCATTTCTCAGCTATACAAACTTCAGGATTTAAATCATTAGAAGAAGGTCAACAAGTAAGCTTTGATATAGTTAAAGGTGCTAGAGGTCCTCAAGCAGAAAATATAACTATATTATAATATATAGATTTTTCGGGAAAGACTCTTTTAGGGTCTTTTTTTATTGCTAGTATATATAAGATAATTATTGATGAAAAAAACAAGGTTATTTGGAGAAATGAAAAAAGCACTCCCCAACATGAGAGTGCTTAATTGCAGCTATAGAAGTGTATTGGTAGTACACTTCTATTTTTTTTATTATATCACATAAAAGTAACTGTATTAATAAAATTTACATTTTACAGACACAGTTACTTTAATTTAATCTATTTATCTTCCTCTTTTAATGTCGGATTTAAAAATACTGCACCATGATTGTATTGCTTGTCCTCAACAATTACATAAACACGATTTGTATTTCTTGAGGATGTTATTTTAAGTTCTAAATTAATATTATCAGTTGGCAACACTTCAACTTCATAATTATCTACATTGTTGTTTGTGATATTATTGAATGTATTACCATGGCGTTCAAAAAAAACCTCGCCAACTATTACAAAATATACATCTTCTTTTTTACTATTTTCAACCTCTATAGTATTTTGTTGAGTTATATTTAGTCTCATTTTGTGACTCCTCACTAGATTAATATTTTTTATTATCTGTGTGTATGTGTATAATTATGTATCTCATTAATATGAGTAATTATTGCTTTATTGTTTTCTTCGCAAGATAGAGGTTTAAAAACAACAATCTCTGCTAAAAAACTTCTTGGATTTTTGGTAACTAAAGTAGCATTACAAATAAAGCTATAATTCATCCCAGCTACAATTTGAGTAGAAACAATAAGCGGTTCATAATCAACACCTTTTAACATTCCTATAGCCTCGTTAAATATTTCTAAATTTTCTTTTTCTACTACTTTAAAATCTGACCATCCACCACACAAAGTATTCATAAAAAACCTCCTAATATGTATATTCGACTTATATTCATAATAATATTAATATTCATAATTTTCAATACTTTTGTATAACTAGTCATTGAAAAGGCATAAGTGGACAAATAGATGCTATTTATATAAAAAAACAACAAAAATATTTATATTTTTTATTTGATGAATTACTTACAAGAACTCTAATATATGTAATATTTTTATATTTACCCTCATATAGGAAACACTCTCATTATAAATGTAAAATATTATGTTATTTTCTTAAGTATAAAATAACAACAGTTAATTAATCTGTAGTTATTTTGTACTTGCAATTCCCAAACAATCTAAATATCGCTTGTTAGTTTCTGATTCTAATTTACGTATTAAATATGAACCTTGAAGCGCAAAAATTTGTTTACCTGCAAGTGGTTCTAGAGTAAAAGTCCCATATGATTTAAACATAGTTTCACACCCTGCTGTTATCGTTTTTCCTTTTTTGGTTAAAAAAGTTATTTTTCCGATTGTTCTAGTTGGTGAATTAGGATACGGTTCTCCACCTTCATATAATCCTACTGAACCACTTATCTTAATTATATAGTCATCAGCATCTAAAACCATAGATGTTTCATTTCCTCCTAATGCTTCTCCGTGTACTGGCGTCTTATATTTTCCATCATATACAAATTGTATAGAATCAGCTATATAAGCTCCTCTAAGTATAATTTTTGTTACTCTATTTTTATTTTTAGCAAATTGGGTATCATCAAAAGTTTTAAATTCACAATATTTACTACACATTTCTTCTAACAGTACTTCTTTTTCCTCTAAAAAGTCAATTACATAGTCTACATGTTTTTTTGCAACCAAATTAAAATAATAATAATCTGTCTTTTCTTTATTAGAAGATTTTATAAATTCATTTTTCCATTTATTCTTATCAAATTTATCTAAAGAACTATATCCTAAAGCTTTTATTGCTTTTTCCCATGCATCTGACTGGTCATCTTTTCTAGTTATTATTACTTTTGTAACTTCTGTTTTCTGATTTTCTGTTAAACTCTCATATTGATTTAGACTAAAATCAGTACCATTCTTAATACACTTTAGTGCATATACCATTTGACAAAATGCTTTAAAGAAATTATCTTGATTATTTTTTTGTATCTTCACTTTATCATCAGTACAACTCCAATTTGGAATATATCTGTAATTAAGATATCCATAATCTGGTATATGACCCATTCTTCCATGCCCAAGATATGCAATTCCTTCATATCCACCAACATCAGGAGTTCCTGTGAAATTAATAGAATGCCAACCATTATTACGATACTCTTCTGCTTTAGTCCATTTAGTTTCTTCTATGTATTTGCTCTCTTCAGCAATAAATTCTTTAACGTCATTAATATACCATTCTGGCTTACCAATAAAATACATATGTGCCCATGTATCAGCAAGTACATGCATTCTCATACCAATAAATTGTAACTTATATTCTTCAGTATTATGAAAATAGATTAGGTCATTTATAATAGCTGACACAGTTTCACTATTTAGCAAACACATCAATCTAAATTTCTGTTCATCTCCATCTTTAAACTTCCAGTTTGTTGTAAGACCTTTGCTTTCCTTAACACCATTATAGTTGTATTGTTTATTTAAATTCCCAGGTAAAAAATGAAATGGTATCCACACTATCTTTATTTAATTCAAACTGTCAATATTCCATTTATAACCCCATGAAGTAAAATCTGCATAATATTTTTCAAATTCTGAATTAGTCTGTATTGTAGGAAATGTAAAGTTTACATCATCAAGAATCATACTTTTACTCGATTCATCTACATATTGTGCAGCATAAGCGATTGTATTTGACTCATTATCATCATAACCTGTTATCTTGGCTGCAAGATATGTCCCATAATAATGAAAATCTAAATTCATAAAATCACCTCTTAATTTTATTTTTAAAAATAAATCTATGTAAATTTATTTATATAGATTTACCTTCAACAATATACAAAATATTATAAATATTCAATACTTTTTTGCATAACTGGTCATTAAAAGCGTATAAATAGCCAAAAACATATTCTTATAATTTTAATAAATACATTTATAATAAAAGCAGATAAAAAGAACTTTGATATACATTCTTTTTATCCTCACACATGTTTAAATAAATATTTAAAACTTACAATATTTCTTTTACAAACTCTCTAGCCTTATCCATTGTAGACCACACATCATTGTCATATATCTGAGTAAACTTTTCTCCTGTGGTCTTACTCATTTCTTTCATCTTATTGCAAGTTACTCCACCAATTACATGCAAATTTTGTGTTTGATGCGGCTTATAGTCTTTTATGTCTACTACTAAATAACTTTCTTTTGACCTCTTGTAATATAGTCCTAAGATGTCTGCTGATACCTTATCATCACCACTGTACACTATTGTGTGTTTATACATTTTGCCCACCTCTACATTATTTATAGTTTTATTCAATACGCCTTCTACAATTAATTTGGCCATTCCTTCATCCCCAAGTTTCTTAGCCTTCTCATAATCCTCTTTATTGTCACAGAAGAAACTTTCAATTAATATGGCTGTAGGCTTGGAGCTATTTAAAATATATAATCCTTTGTCTAATTTAGCACCTCTATTTTTGAATACTGTGCCTAGTTTCTTACATATTCTAGTTGCATACTCTAGACCTTTATTACTATAATATAGCACCTCTGAACCTTTTCCTTGACCATTACTTGCATTTAGATGTAACTCTATGAGTAAGTCATATCCCACATTTTATACGACTTTTCTTCTGTTTTAGTTTTAAACTGCTTTTCGGGGCAGATTATTACATCCACCTTATGTCCTTCTTTTCTGAATGTATCTGCTAATATTGGTGCAAGAGATTTATTATATTGATACTCGTTAACTACTCCATCAGCAGAAGTACATGCGCCACTTTTTAAAATACTGTGTCCTACTGTAATACATATTTTCATTATTTATTTTCCTCCTAAAAATATTCCTTTCTGTATTGCAAATATAAAGAACCCTACAAGTGTTGTAATCATTGTCCCAATCAACCACTTTAACATACTTGTAAGTAAGTTTAAGTTCTCACATAATGCTTTTAACTCTGCTTTAGATTCTATATTCGCTATCTTTAATTCGTCTATTTCTTCACCATGTTTATTTATTCTTGTTTCATGTCTTTTTAAATCTGCGTTGAAAAGTTCTTCATTCATGTAAGCCTCTTTATTTTTTATATAAAAAAAAGACTTAGGTTTAATTAAGTCCTTTTTTAATATCACTGGTTCTTCATTGCTTAAATTGACTGGCATATCTTTATTACTAGTTCTTTAGTTGCTAGATTTATAGACTCTATATACTACTTACTTATGTGATATTTATGGTAAAAAAGAAATGGAGAAAAGAAATAAGAAAAATTTATGCTAGTTAAAATACAATGAACAATTCAAATATATATTTTTTAGAATATATTTAATTGATCTAATATAGTTAGAGTATTTAATTTTGAGAGGAGAAAAAATTATGAAAGGTGGAATAAGAAAACGTGGTGAAAAATGGTATTATTACTTTGACTTAGGGACTATTAATGGTAAAAGAAAAAAGATAGAAAGAGTTGGTGGCAAAACTAAAAAAGAAGCCGAAAAAGCGTTAAGAGATGCTCTAAGCGAGTTTGAAAATGAAGGTCAATTATTTCAGATAATGAAATGAGCTTCTCTGACTTCTTAGATTTTTGGTACAAAGAATATGTTTTATTAAATTGTAAATATGGTACACAAAAAAACTATGGAAAAATTATAAAAAATCATTTAAAACAGGATTTAGGAAAATACAAACTAAAAAATCTTAATCCTGCTAAATTGCAGAAATTTTTAAATGATAAGTCAAAATTTGGTCTTAGCAAAAATTCTATCAATAATTTTTATGTTGTTTTAAGTGGAGCTCTAAAATCAGCCGTATATCCATTTAAATTTATAAAAGAAAATCCTATGCAATACGTACATATGCCTAAAATGCAAGAAAATAAAAAAAATGATTTAAAAATTATAAGTTTAAAAGATTTTAATAAAATCTTAGAAAGATTCCCACAAGGCTCTAGTTTCTACATTCCTTTACAAATAGCATTTAATACTGGAATGCGTGGTGGCGAAGTAATGGGTGAGCATGTAACAACAAACAGTTTAAAATATTTGAGCAGAGTCGTGAATTACGAACTTGGCATAGATTTTAATTTTCATAGTTTAAGACATACACATGCTACTATGTTATTAGAAAATGGTGCTAATATAAAAGATATACAACATAGATTAGGACATGCTAAAATATCAACAACTATGGACACATATTCACATGTAACTAACAACATGAGAAACCAAACAGTAAATATTTTTGAAAGCATTGTAGAGTAAATTTGCCACCGAAAAATAATTACGGTGGCAAATCGGTGGCAAATCCACCTTTATAACATCATATAAACAGCTAGAACCCTGTTATTCTCTAATAAGTTTAACTACAGTCTCGCAATGAGGTGTATTTGGGAACATATCCATACACTTGACCAATTTAATCTCATAACCATAACCCTTAAAATCAACCAAATCAACAACCAAAGACTTAGGATTACAAGAAATATAAACAATCTCCTCCGCACCAAATCCACAAATATCCCTAATAGCATCCTTATGAATCCCTGGTCTAGGAGGGTCAACAATAATTAAATCAGGCTTATCCTTTAAATCTTTAACAACCTTAGCAACATCTCCAGCAATAAACTCACAATTAGTAAGTCCATTTAACTTGGCATTCTCATTAGCCGCAGCAACAGCTTCCTCAACTATTTCAATACCATACACCTTCTTAGCTGAACCAGCCATAACCTGTCCAATAGAGCCAGTCCCACTATATAAATCAAATACAACCTTATCATTGTAATTTCCAATAAAATCTTTAGCAATACTATAAAGAACCTCTGCTCCTTTAGTATTGGTTTGGAAAAATGAAAATGGAGAAATCTTAAATTTAAGCCCTAAAATTTCCTCTTGTATATAATCTCTTCCATATAAAACTCTTAACTCATCACATTGAACAGCATCTGCTAGACCATCATTAATAGTGTGAAGTACACCTACCAACTCAGCTTTTAAATTAAGTTCTAAAAGCATGTCCTTAAATTCATTCATATTAAAATCTTCCTGAGAAGAAGTAACTATATTAACCATAATCTCATTAGTATAAATCCCTTTTCTAACTACAAGATGTCTTAAATATCCCTTGTGATTCATTGTTCTATAATAAGGAAGATTTTTTTCATTGAAAAATTCTACACTAGATACTAATACTTTTGAGAAGTCTTCATCAACTAACATACATTCTTCAACAGTTTGTATATCTATATGCTTTCCTTTTTTATGAAGTCCTAATGTTAAAGGTCCATTTTTTACTTCATCTCCAAAAGTATATTCCATTTTATTTCTATAGTACTTGTTTTCAGGACTTCCTTCTATTCCCAAAAACTGAAACCCAAATAAGTCTTGCTTTAAAAATAAATCCATAACTTGTTTTTCTTTTATTTCTAATTGCTTTTCATATGGCACTGATAGTAATGTACATCCTCCACATTCTCTAAAGTGCTTACAAGGTGTTTCGGTTTCAAGAGGTGAATATTCAAGTAACTCCATCATCTTAACTTCTGCTTTTTTGCTTCTAACTTTTTTAACAGCAGCTTTTACCTTTTGACCACTTATTCCGCCCTTCATATGGATAACTCTATCTCCAACTTGGCTTAAGGATGTGCCTCCAAACTCCATTTTATCTACTTCAAATTCTATAATATCCTTTTTCTTCACAAATTCTCCTCCAATTTACTATAGTATCTTTATTATCTTTCTTCAATCAATTTTACTTCTTCATCTGTTAACTCTCTATATTCGCCTAACTCTAAGCTTTCATCCAACTTTAAATTACCCATAGACAATCTTTTTAAGTATACTACTTTTTTATCTACGCTTTCAAACATTCTTTTAACTTGGTGAAATTTACCTTCATGTATTGTAAGTTCTATCTCTGATTCCTCATCACTCTTTAATATTTTTAACTGAGATGCCATAGTTTTGTACCCATCATCAAGTACTACTCCTTCTGCAAAAGCTTCTACATCTTTTTCAGTCACTATCCCATCAATTTTTGCATAATAAGTCTTAGGCACATGCTTCTTAGGCGATAAAACTCTGTGAGAAAGCTTCCCATCATTAGTTAAAACTAACAATCCCTCTGTGTCTTTGTCTAATCTTCCAACAGGAAATGGCTCAAATGCTAAGTATGATACATCAATCAAATCTAAAACTGTTGGGTCGTATTTATCTGTAGTTGCTGATATATATCCATCTGGTTTATTCATCATTAAATATATATATTCTCTATAGAAAACTTCTTCTCCATTGAATAATATTTCATCGTTTTCAGTATCCACTTGAGTCCCTGGGTTTGAAACTTCACTTCCATTTACTACTACAGAACCTTGCTTACAATATTTCTTTATCTCACTTCTACTTCCATAACCTAAGTTTGAAAGAATTTTATCTATACGTTGCTTCTTAGCCATTAAAAATGTTCTCCATTCTCATAATATTTTTCTTTTTCAAATAATGTAAATGCTAAATCCATACTTTCAACATCTAAATTATTTCTTATACTATCAGTTATTATTCTTGCTACTGTATCTTGTACTTCTTGTCCTCTATCAAACCATGCTATCTCAACAAAAGGATACACTTCTGCTATTTTACCATCTCTTATTGCAACTGATTTTATACATTCTATCTCAAAGTAATCTCTTGGACATTTTACAGCTTCAACTAAATCATCTATCATTTTTTCACTTATTTTACATATATCATTTTCATGAATTCCTCTTATCTTTATCTGTGGCATATTGACTCCTTTATTTAACCCTTCTTTATTTTAATTCTTCCTAAATTGTTTCTATTCTTTATTATTCTGCCTAATCCTATTATCTTCTATTTAACATTATACTTGTAATTTATAGTTATTACAATTTACTATGTACTTTTTTTGATTTAACGTTATAATATAAGTGATGGGTAAATTTTAAAAGTTAATAGGAGGAGTTTAAAATGGCATTAATTAATACAAAAGAAATGTTTAAAAAAGCTTACGAAGGTGGATTTGCTATAGGTGCATTTAACATAAGTGACTTAGAACAATTACAAGGTGTTTTAAAAGCTGCTAAAGCTAAAAATTCTTATGTTATGATACAAGCTTCTATGTCAGCTGTTAAATATGCTGGACCTCATACTTTAGTTGAGATGGTTAAAGCTGCTTCTGATGAAATAGGTGTAGATGTAGCTCTTCACTTAGATCATGGTCCAAATATGGATGCTATTAAAACTTGTATTGATGCTGGTTTCTCTTCAGTTATGATAGATGGATCTCATTTTGACTTTGAAGAAAATGTTAAAATAACTAAAGAAGCTGTTGAATATGCACACTCTAAAGGTGTTGTTGTTGAAGCAGAACTTGGTGTTTTAGCTGGAACAGAAGATGATGTTACTTCTGATGTTCATAAATATACTCAACCTGCTGAAGCAGTTGAATTTGTTGAAAGAACAGGAGTTGATTCATTAGCAATAGCTATAGGAACTTCTCATGGTGCTTTCAAATTCAAAGGAGAAGCTAAATTAAGATTCGATATACTAGAAGAAATCCAAAGCAAATTACCAGGTTTCCCAATAGTTCTTCATGGTGCATCTGCTGTTGACCAAAACGCTGTTGCTACATGTAATGAATTTGGTGGAAATATAGCTGGAGCTAAAGGTGTACCTGTAGACATGTTAAGAAAAGCATCTTCTATGGCTGTTTGTAAAATAAACATGGATACTGACTTAAGACTAGCTATGACTGCTGCTGTTAGAAAATTCTTAGCTGAAAATCCAAAAGAATTTGACCCAAGAAAATACATTGGTGCTGGTAGAGATGCTATACAAGCTGTAGTTGAAAGTAAAATAGATGATGTTTTAGGTTCTGCTAACTCTATAAACTAATATAACTTTTAAATATTTATAAAAGAAAAGAGATGACTTAGAGTAATTAAATTTATTTCTAAGCCATCTCTTTTAAGTTGTATATAGGTTATGTATTTAAAAATATATTTTTTTATAAAATTAATTAATATAGCATATAATTATCTACTAAACACGAATATATCCGCTTTTTATCTTTCTATGTATTGTAGAAGGATATATGCCTATCACTTCGGCTGCCTTTGTTATTGAACCATATTTATTTATAGCCTTACTTATCATTATTTGGTCTACCATTTTATATGCATCATTCAGATTCATAATTCCATTTACCACTATTGGTGATAAATCATTTGATTCGTTATCAATCATATCCAGATTTATAAGCATATTAAATTCATCTTCTCCAATTACGTTTTTGGCTGATAATACTACAAATCTTTCAATAATATTTTTTAACTCTCTTATATTTCCTGGCCAAGAGTATTCTTCCAATAATTCAATAACCTTAGGTGAAACTTCTACTTCTCTATTGTACTTATCATTATAAAGTTTTAGGAAGTAGTCCACTAATGGAACTATATCTTCTTTTCTCTCTCTAAGTGGTGGTATCTTTACTGGAATAACACTCAATCTATAGTATAAATCTTGTCTAAATTTAAGGTTGTTTCTAAGGTCCTCATGAGAAATATTAGTGGCACTTATATATCTAACATCTATCTTTATAGGTTTACTCCCACCAATTCTAGTAATTGTGTTTTCTTGTATAACTCTAAGTAATTTTTTTTGCATTTGCATTGGCAATTCACCTATTTCATCCAAGAATATAGTTCCACCATTTGCTTCTTCAAAAAGTCCTTTTTTACCCTTTTTCTTAGCTCCAGTAAAAGAACCTTCTTCATATCCAAAAAACTCTGATTCTAATAATTCATTTGGTATAGCCCCACAGTTTATAGCTATAAAAGGCTTTTCCCTTCTTGAACTATACTTATATATTGTCCTAGCTATAATTTCTTTTCCTACGCCTGATTCTCCATTTATAAATATAGAAGAATCTGATGCTGCAGCTCTTTTGACAACTTTTTTTATATTGTCCATAGTCTTACTTTGACTTATATACTCTGTATCTTCTGATACATCACTATATCTTATCTGAGATTCAAGTTTAATAACCCTTGATATATCTCTACCTGTAAGTACTCCTCCTGTAAGTTTTCCTTTTGAGTCCCATATTGGAACGGCTGTATAAGCGATAAGCTTTCCATCAGGATAAACAATATTTCTATAAATCTTTTTCTTTACCTTAAGCATATTTAATATTATTGGTTCTTCAACTAACCCCTGTCTGACAAGATCTGTTATATTTCTACCAAGTACTTCAGTTCTTTTAAAAGGTAAAATCTCATCACTGACAGTATTCATCTTTTCAATTACTCCATCTTTGTTAAATACAACGACAACTTCATCTATATGTTCTATTATATCCTCAACTATTTTGTCAGATATTACAGACTTCTCAAATAAATAAACTATGTTATTTTCATTATCATTATCTCTCATATTATAAATATGTGCAGTCATTCTTAATTCTCTAAAAGCTATTTTCTTTTTATTATTCACCAGTATATCTTTTTTGTCAAAATTTGAATCTAATTCATTTATATTTTTAGGTCTTTTTATATCGAGAAAGCTAAAAATATTATCTATTAGATGATTACAGTATATTATTTCGCCTGACTCTTTGCATAAAATAACTGGATTTTCTACATGTTCTATAAGCCCTATCAAATTATTATCCATCAATATTCGCACCTTTCATTAAGTAATTTATTGAACTACATACAAAATTTATTGTTTGCTTACAATAAATACTATTAGCACATACAACCAACTCCTTATTTGTCTTTTTTTAATATCTTGCTTCATTAAAATACAACTTACAGATAATTTTAATGGTCATAGTTTGTTAAAAATTTCATTTTGCTTTTAATTGTATTTTATCACATATTCGGTAATTATTTGTCTGTTTAACACAATTTAATTAAAATTAGTGCTTATTTTTGAAAATAAAGATAATCCTTATAGAATATGACTCACATTTTGTAAGTAATATACATATAAGGATTATCTAGATATCTTGTATTATAAAATTTTATTCAAACAGACTCTTTAATAACTGACAAATACAATTTAGTAATAACCATATTATGTAATAATATTTATGTTACTAACTAATAAGGCTTATTTCATCAGTAATATTTAGGTACTTGTTACCTATTAAGCTTTTATAGCTTCTAATAAATCATCAACGCTATCTAATTTATCTATAAGCATTGGAACTATTTCATGTAAGTCACCAACTACTCCATAATCAGCAATTTCTAATATTGGAGCTGCTGGGTTTTTGTTTATAGCAATTATGAAATCTGATGATTGCATACCTGCTAAATGTTGTATTGCTCCTGATATACCACAAGCTATGTATAGGTTTGGTTTAACAGTAGTTCCTGTTTGACCTACTTGGTGAGAATGGTCTATCCATCCAGCATCTACAGCTGCACGAGAAGAACCAACTACTCCACCTAATTTGTCAGCTAATTGTTTAAGCATTTCAAATCCTTCAGGTCCACCTAATCCTAGACCACCTGATACTATAACATTTGCATCTGTAAGAGATACTAAATCTTTTTTACTCTTAACTGTTTCTAAAACAGTAGTTCTTATATCATCTTGAGTTATTTTGTAATCTAATGCTATAACTTCACCAGTTCTTGTTTCGTCTTTTTCAGCTTTATCCATAACTCCAGGTCTAACTGTAGACATTTGAGGTCTATGGTTTGGACAAATGATTGTAGCCATTATGTTTCCACCAAATGCTGGACGAGTTTGTTTTATTTTCTTATCTTCTGGGTCTATTTCTAGTTTAGTACAGTCTGCTGTTAATCCAGTTCCTACTCTTGAAGCTATTCTAGGGGCTAAGTCTCTACCTATATGAGTTGCTCCGAAAAGCATTATTTCTGGTTTTATTTCATCTATTGCATCTTTTATTACTTTTGTATATGCATCAGTTGTATATTTTTCTAAAAGAGCATCATCTGCAACATAAACTTTATCAGCTCCATAAGAAATTAATTCTTTAGCTAATCCATCAACATCTTTTCCTAATAATACTGCACAAAGTTCTGCATCTACTTCTTTAGCTAATTTTCTTCCTTCTCCTAATAATTCGATAACTACTGGAGTTATTTTTCCATCTCTTTGCTCTGCAAATATCCATACGTTTTTATAAGAACTTAAATCTTTTATATCATTCATAGTTTGTACTCCTCCAACTTATATAATGTGCTTTTGTTTTAGACCTATTATTATTTTGTTAGCTATTTCGTCAGCTTTACCTTCTAAGATTTCTCCTTTTCCTCTTGGCTCAGGAGTAAATGATCTAAATACTTTAGTTGGTGATGCTTTTAAGCCAACTTCTTCTTTATTTACGTCTAAATCATCAATTGTCCAAACTTTTACATCATGTTTATATGCTTTAACTATTTTATCAACAGACATATATCTAGGTGCATTTAATTCTTTTACTGCTGTTAAAAGTACAGGTGTACTTACTTTAATTAATTCATATCCATCTTCTAATTGTCTTTGAACTATTATGTCTTTTCCTTCTATTTTGAAGTCTTGTACATATGTAACTTGAGGAATGTTTAATTTTTCTGCAATTTGTGGTCCAACTTGTGCAGTATCTCCATCTATTGCTTGTCTTCCTGCAAATATTATATCATAGTCGCCTATTTTAGATATTCCTGCTGCGATAGTATTTGATGTAGCCCAAGTATCAGCTCCTCCAAATGCTCTATCACTTAATAATATTGCATCATCAGCCCCCATAGCTAAACACTCTCTTAGCATAAAATCTGCTTGAGGAGGTCCCATTGTTATAACTGTTATAGTTACATCATCATGCTCATCTTTAATTTTTAATGCTTCTTCTAATGCATTTGCATCATCTGGGTTTAATATACTTGGAACTCCATCTCTTATAAGAGTACCTGTTTCTTTATTTATTCTTACTTCGTTAGTATCTGGAACTTGTTTTACGCAAACTAATATTTTCAAAGTCTATACCTCCAATTTCATTAGATTATTTATTATTTTAATACGTTTGATGAAATTACCATTTTTTGAACTTCTGATGTTCCTTCGTATATTGATACGATTCTAGCATCTCTGTACATTCTTTCGATTTCATAATCTTTTATGAATCCATATCCACCGTGAAGTTGTAATGCTTTATAAGCAACTTCATTTGCAACTTCTGCTGCATAGTATTTAGCCATTGCAGATTCTTGAGCAACTCTCATTCCTGCATCTCTCTTTTGTGCTGCATCATAAACTAATCCTCTAGCTGCACAAACTTTTGTTTCCATATCAGCTATAGTAAATTGAGTATTTTGGAATTTAGCTATAGGCTTACCAAATTGAACTCTTTGTTTTGTATATTTGACAGCTTCATCTAAAGCACCTTGAGCAATTCCTAGAGCTAAGGCAGCAACACCTATTCTACCTACTTCTAAAGTACCCATTGCTATTTTAAATCCATTACCTTCTTTTCCTATAAGGTTTTCTTTTGGAACTTTAACATTTTCAAATATTAAGTCAGAAGTTTCAGTTCCTCTTATACCCATCTTATCTTCATGAGCTCCTGTTGAGAAACCATCCCATTTGCTTTCTACTATAAATGCTGATGTTCCTCTAAGACCTTTAGATCTATCTGTAACTGCTATTACTATAGCTATATCGCAGAATGGTCCATTAGTTATGAAAGTTTTTCTACCATTTAATATGTAGTGGTCTCCTACTAATTCTGCTGTAGTTTGTTGTCCACCAGCATCAGAACCAGCTCCTGGCTCAGTTAAACCAAATGCTCCTATTAACTCACCTGTTGCTAAACCTCTTAAGTATTTTTGTTTTTGCTCTTCAGTACCATTGTAAAGTATTGGTAATGTAGCAAGAGAAGAACCAGCTGTAACGAAAGTAGCTGTTGAAGCACATCTTCTAGCTATTTCTTCCATTATGATAGCGTAAGAAACATATCCTGCTCCCCCACCACCATATTCTTCTGGGATATTACTGCTTATAAATTTTGTTTCAGCTAATTTTTTGATTAATTCCTTAGGCATTACACCTGTTTTATCCATTTCTGCTGGTAAAGTATCTAATTCTTTACTAACAAAATCTCTTACTGCTTTTCTTAAAAGTTCTTGCTCTTTGTTATATAACATAGCTTCCTCCAATTTTCATATTTTATAGTAAATTTATTTTAATGAACTTAAGCTAAACTCATCATCTCAGCAAAAGTTTGAATACGAGTTCTTGCTTGTTCATTATTCTGAGTTTGTTGGTCAATTTCAACATATAAAGTAGGTATTCCACTATCTTCTATATCTTTCTTAACTAAAGGATAATCGTATTCTTCTGGGTCACAGAATTTCATCATACAGAAGATAACACCATCTACATCTTTCTTTTTAACTTCATCTACTATAAGTGACCCACGTTTTTTCTTAGGGTCATAAGCTAATGAACAACCTTCTATGTTTGACCATTGTCTTGCTAATCTTTCTAATGCATCATCACCTGCAGGCACATCTGTTCTGAATTGTCTTGTTTCTTGAGCTAAATCATCAGCTACTACTGCTATATTATTGTCTTCTAAAATATCTAATATATCTTTAGAATCTGCTAATATACCTGTCAATAAAACTTTCTTTCCAGAACAGACTTCTTCTGGCATTGTGTTTAATTTTGCTATTAAATCTTTTACTAATTTAGTGTGTTCTTCTTTTCTCATAAAGAATCCACTTTTAATTACTAAGCTTCTTATTGATGGTTTTATAGTATTAGAATGTTTATAAGCTACTTCAACAAAGTCTCTCATAGTTTTTCTATGTTCATTGTAAATTTCTATACTTTCATGAATTTTTGCTTCTTCTATTTCATAACCACATATTTCTTCAAGTTCTCTTTTTACACCTTTGTATTCACTGATTAGGTATTTTACACCAGCTTCAAGTTTTCTGTTTTGTGGGTGTACTAATGATATATATTTTATGTGAGGTACTGCTGATTTCCAGTTTTGTCCTAAACAAATTAATGTGTCACACATACCTGGTATGATAACTCCAGATAATTCATCATATGCACCTTTTAATCCATACTCTAGACATGATTGCATTATTGAACATGCAAATGCAGGGAAATATTGTTTAGCTAAATCTAATTCTGTTTGTCCTCCCCATATACCAACTGGAAGCATTCCAGCTGCATGTATAATTTCTTCTGGGCAATAAACTGGGAAACAACCTATAGCTTTTTTACCAGTTGCATTTTTATATTCTTTTACAGCCTTATTTGGATTTTCAACTACTTCTTTCATTTTAGATAAAATAGCTTCCATTATATCTCACCTCTATTAAGTTTTTTTCTTTCTTCCATTACTTCAACTAAACCTTGAATTCTTGTTTCAAATTGAGCATTAGTAAAGGCTCTAGGGTCAGCTTGGTCACCATCAAATCCAGCATATGGTAATCCAGTTTCTTCAGCTGCTCTTCTTTGCATTTCATATTGTATTAAACTCATAAGTTTACAGCTTCTGTTCATATGATAGAATGCTCCATCACATTTACCCTCTACTAAAGAATCAACTCTATATTTTGTCATACGGTCTAAGTTTACATTGTTAAACATAGTACTGTATGCTACTGCCATTCCATCTAAATCATTAACTTCATATTGTAATGCCCAAGCATGTGGATAAACACTACCTGTCATATTAACTCCAAATTTAGCTAATGTTTTCATTTTATATCCAATATATGGCCAGCAAGGTATACCTTCCATCATTATTCTATACTTTTCTTCTCCTCTGAAAGAAGATTTTCCAGTTTTCATATTATCTTCTAACTCTTCTATAAGTAATTTAAATGCTTCTGTAGTTTCTTTTTTACCTCTAGCACAAACTATTACAGCCATATAAGTAAATAAATCAAATCCATTCATTGGTGAAGGAGAAGAATCTGCTGGTAAACTCATAGAATATTTCCATAGTCTTCCGTTCTCAGCTGATACTTTCATTACTTCTTCAAATTTCTTAGGGTCAAATTTCTTTCCTGATATAATTTCTAACTGTTTTATAGCCTCTTCAAATTGAGCTTTTATATAGTCTATTCTAGATTGAGTTACTTCATCTTCATTATTGAAAGTTGTATCAATCATTATTAAAGGTATATCTAATTCTCTTGAAATATTTTCATACCATTTTATAACTTGATTACATATATTATTACAGCAAAGTAGGAAATCTGGAGCTGGCATATCTAAAGCTTCACATCCACCATTTTCTAAAAGACCAAAGTTTGTTCTTGCATATGCACATAGGTCGATAGAATATCCTTTAGATTCAGCCATTTCACATAATTCTAAAGAACCTTTTTTAGCCGCTACCCCAGCTGCTTGATTTTCTGGATATAATACATTTAAGTCAAATACTTCTGCTAACTCTTGAGGAAATACTGATGTTGACCAACCTACAGGTCTTCCTTCTTCTTTAGCTTTAAATGCATTTGCATATTGTTCAGCTAATAAATCGTTTATTACTACTCTAGCTTCTTTTTTTTCAGACATTGTCATCCCTCTTTTTATATATTTTTCACTTCTTTTTGTGATTCTTTTGCTTCATCAAAAGCATATAATGCTGCTCCTAAAGCACCAGTTAATTGAGGTATATCAGGTACAATAATTTCTGTATTGATTTCTCTTGCCATAGCTCTTACAATTCCACTATTTCTGGCAACTCCACCAACCATTACTACGTTTCTTTGTACTCCTATTCTTTTTGCTAGGCTAGAAACTCTCTTTGCTACTGAAGTGTGAATACCTGCTACTATATCTTCAATTTTTGCATTTTCTGATAAGTGTGATATAACTTCAGATTCTGCAAACACTGTGCATGTACTACTTATTGATACTTCATTTTGAGAATTCATAGATATACTTCCGAGTTCAGATACATCAACCTCTATTATTTTTGCCATTACATCTAAAAATCTTCCTGTACCTGCAGCACATTTGTCATTCATAAGAAAGTTTAGTAATCTTCCATTCTTATCTAGCTTTAGTACTTTAGCATCTTGACCACCTATATCAATAATGGTTCTTGTTTCTGGAATTATGAAGTTTACTCCTCTAGCATGACAACTTAACTCACTTATCTGTTTGTCAGCATCAGAATATTTCATTCTCCCATATCCTGTAACTACTATTTTTTCAATGTCTTCTCTTCCAAGACCTGACTCGCTGTATAATTTTTCCAAAACTCTTGATGGTCCAGTAGTCCCAGTACCAGAAGATATCGTAGCTGAAGCCACAATATCCTCTCCATCTTTTAAAATTACTCCCTTTGATGCAGTTGAACCTATATCTAATCCCATTGTATACATCTTTAGTATTCTCCTTTCCCAAAATCTAGAAATACTAATTAGTATCTTACAACTTTATCTTCTTTTAAGTTATTTATTTTTGATTCGTCATATCCTAAAGTTTTTAATACTTCTATAGTATGTTCCCCTACTTTTGGTGCTGGTGTATAATCTTTTATTCCTTCATTTCTAAACATAACTGGAGTATTAACTAAAACACCTGTATTTCCACTATCATATGTCTTCTTAAATAAGAAGTCATTTGCCCAAGCTTGTTCATCATCTAGTAAATCTTCACAGCTTTGGATTTTTTCAAATGGTAAGTCTGCTTCTTCTAATAAAACTGACCACTCATCTAATGTTTTTTCTAACATAGCTTCTCCAACTATCTTAACTAAATCTTCAATGTGATTAACCATTGAATCTATGTTGTTGTATCTATCATCTTCTAATATATATTCTCTATTTATAACCTTACAGAATTTGCCTAACCACTTATTGTATTGTATTAAAGCTAATTGAATCCATCTTCCATCTTTACATTTATATGTAGTCATTAATGGGCTGTTTGGATTTTCTCTTGATAAAGGCATTTCATTTCCATATTGTGCTGTTGTTATCATTGTTCCCATTCCATATATAGCTGTATGGAAAAGACTTACTGTTACTCTTTCACCTACACCAGTTTTTCCTTTTTTATGTAATGCAGCTAAACTTCCTGCTGCTAATGCTAAACCTGCATAGTGGTCACCAAATCCTGCTGCTGTATTTGCTGGAGATGTTCCTTTTTCCATTACAGATTGGCTAACTCCTCCTCTTGCAAAGTATGCAGTATAGTCAAATCCTGGTTTATCTTTTAAAGGTCCTTTTTCACCATATCCTAATATTTGAGCAAATATTAGTCCTGGATACTTATCTTTTATTTGGTCATAAGCTATACCCATTTTTTCTAATGCTTGAACTCTAACATTAGTTACAAATATGTCTGCTTCTGATATTAATTTATGTAATATTTCTATTCCTTCTTTTGATTTTATATTAATACTTACACCCTTCTTATTTCCATTTTCTAATTCAAACATAGGGTTTTCATCATCTGATGCTGGAGATTTAAATGTTCCACCCATAACTCTTATTCCATCACCTTCTATAGGCTCAACTTTAATAACATCTGCACCCCAGTCACCTAACATTTTTGCACAACATGGTGCTGCGATGAAACTTGAAAGTTCTACTACCTTAACTCCTTCTAAAAGCATAACGTTTTCCTCCTTAATAGTATCAATTATAAAAATTCAATTAAATCACATATAAAGTACTTTTTTCTGATATTAACTATTTGATGTCAAAGTTCCTAATCTTATTGAGATAACTTATAAAATTATTAAAAGTTATAAATGATTATTTTTTATATTTTTTATTGTCTTACACCTATATTGTTAAGCATTTATCGTGCCAACTTTATATTTAAGCAAAATATCGCTTGATTTGAATGTTTTTTAACAATATACAATTGCATTATTAATTTCATATCGTGGCATCATGCAACTCTCCATAGCATTTTGCCATTTTTTTTATGCCTTTAAAAGTTTTTTTTATATATTTTTTTATGAAAAAGCTTGACTTTTCAAAAAAAATTTTCATTGCTAAACTCAAAAACACATGCTATCATTGTAATTAATCAATTGATTAGTTAACTAATTTAAAACTTAGATAATTTTTTAATAATATTTAATCTAAAAAATAACAATTTCTTTGATAAATGTTTAGAGCAATTATTATCTTAAATAAAAAATAACTAAATATCAAAATAACACAGGGAAAACAATTTCAAAACTAAATTTTTAACCTTAAAAATTTTGTATAAAAATATAACCTTATATTGCTACATATTATTTCTAAATGAAAAATTACCATATAATTTAATAATTACAGGAGGGTATTGATATGAAAATACTAGTATTTGGAGCACGCGATTATGAAGAACCAGTAATAAAACAATGGTCTGAAGAACATAAGGATGTTCAAGTGGATATTTATCCTGAAAACATGACTGAAGAAAATGTAGTAAAAGCTAAAGGATATGATGGTATATCTATACAACAAACTAACTATATAGATAACCCTTATATTTATGAAACTTTAAAAGATGCTGGGGTTAAAGTTATAGCTTCAAGAACTGCAGGGATGGACATGATACATTTTGGTTTAGTTAATGAAAATGGACTTATTGTTACAAATGTTCCTTCTTATTCACCTAATGCAATAGCTGAATTAGCTGTTACTCAAGCTATGAACCTTTTAAGAAAGACTCCTTTAGTAAAGAAAAAAGTCTGTGAAGGTGACTATCGTTGGATAGCTGAACTTCTTGGAACAGAAGTTAGATCTATCACAGTTGGTGTTATAGGTACAGGAAAAATAGGTGCTACTTCTGCCAAATTATTCAAAGGCTTAGGAGCTAATGTAATTGCATTTGACCAATATCCAAATAAAGATTTAAATGATATATTAACTTATAAAGATTCTTTAGAAGACCTTCTTAAAGAAGCTGACCTTATAACATTACATACTCCTTTACTTGAAGGAACAAAACATATGATAAATAAAGATACTTTAGCTATAATGAAGGATGGCGCTTACATAGTAAATACTGGTCGTGGTGGTTTAATTAAGACAGGGGACTTAATAGAAGCACTAGAAGCTGGAAAAATAAGAGCTGCTGCCCTTGATACATTTGAAACTGAAGGATTATTCTTAAATAAAAAAATGAACCCAGGTGAATTAACTGACCCAGAAATCAACAAACTTCTTTCTATGGAGCAAGTTATATTTACTCATCACCTTGGATTCTTCACTAGTACAGCGATAGAAAATATAGTTTATTCTAGTTTAAGTAGTGCTGTAGATGTTATAAGCACAGGAACTGCTGCTAATAGAGTAAATTAGTATTTTATAAATATATTTTTTCATTAATTAGCTATTATCTAACAAAATAGCCTTTAATTTCCCAAATATAAGAGAGTCTATTCAATATACATTGAGTATGACTCTCTTATATTATTTTTCTTATTTTATATTATTTGTATACACCTACTATTTGTTATATTTTATATCAAATTTACAACAACCTTTCTAATTATCCTATTAAATTATCCTAATTACAATCTACTTTTCCATCAAAAGACTTTGAATGGGTACAATTCACTTTTTACCAGAAAAATACCAAACAAACTATGAAAATTGTATGATTAATATTAATATATTTATAAGAAAACATTACAAGAATACTAGTTTGGGATTTTTGAGGAGGGATTATATTGGAAAAAATGAATAAAGCTACTTCTAAAAAGACGACCTGTATCGTCACTTCAGCGCTATTTGCGTCTATAATATGTTTGACAATAGCTTATATATTACATATTCCAGTTGGAGGAAACAATGGATATGTTCATATAGGAGATGCCTTTATTTATCTAGCTGCAACTATTTTACCAACAAACTATGCTATAGCAGCCTCCGCAATAGGCGCTGGTCTAGCTGATTTATCTACAGGAGCTGCAATATGGGTAATACCAACTATAATTATAAAGCCAATACTCGTATTATTTTTCACTTCTAAAAGTGACAAGATAATAAATAAACGAAATATAATTGCTTCATTTGTAGCAGGCATAGTAGGTCTAGTTTTATATATGTTTGCTGAGGGAATAATTATTGGAAGCTTTACAAGTGCTTTTGTAATGAGTTTACTTGGTTTGTTACAGCCAATAGGAAGCTTTATTGTGTTTGTACTTCTAGGGATAGCACTTGATAAACTTGATTTTAAAAGACGTTATTTTAACTAAAAACTTAAATTTATGGAGGGAAAATTATGAATATCTTATATACAATTGAAAATAGTATCTATGTAAATATAACTAATACATGTCCATGTAGCTGTGTGTTTTGCATAAGAAATGAAAAAGATGAAGTAGCAAATAGTGGTAGCTTATGGTTAGAACACGAACCAAGTATTAATGAAGTAAAAGAAGCCTTTGACAAATATAATTTAGATGAATATGATGAAATTGTATTTTGTGGATACGGTGAACCACTAATGAGGATAAATGAATTAATAGAAGTTGCTAAATTTGTAAAAGGGAAAAGTAATATCAAAACAAGAATAAATACAAACGGTCTAAGCGATTTAATACACAATAAAAAAACTGCTATTATGTTAAAAGATGTGATAGATACAGTATCAATAAGTCTTAATGCTCCAAATAAAGAAGCTTATAATAGAGTTACTCAACCAAAGTTTGGAGAAAAATCATTTGACTACATGTTAGATTTTGCAAAAGATTGCAAAGAATATATAAAAGAAGTTGCCTTTTCAGTAGTAGATGAAATATCTCCAGAGGAAATAGAAGAATCTAAACAATTAGCAAAAGAACTTGATATACCACTTAGAGTTAGACATAAAAACTAACAATTATAAATTAGTATTTAAAACCTTAATACAAGGTTGACATATGAAAATAGTTAACTATAGGTGGGTCTTTAAAATAACGTAATAAAACATTATCTATTTAGTTAATGTTTTATTACTTTTAATACCTTTCTTGATAACAGAATCATTCTTTGCTATAACCCACATGTAAGTCAGAAGAAATATGACTATGTCTAACAAGACCAGAAAACTTTTTAAGAAAATACATAAAAAAGAGAAAAAATATAAAGTAGTGAATTAGAGAAAAAACTTGATAATATTTCCTTTGCCTATGATGGTATGGAAATTATAGTCTGAAGCATTGAATAATAAGCACAATGAAAAGTCAGAAAATATTAATATATAGTTTGTCTAAAGTCTGAGCTGGTGCAAATTCTCTGCACCAGCTACAACATGTTTTACCCCATCACATTTTTGTTTATCTAGCCCTTTATAGACTTCCATCATCTCTCTGATTTATCAATTAAAGCAATAACAACCATCCACCAATTAATATAAGAATTGAACCTGGTATTTTCTCCTTGATATTTTCTTTAAATATAAAGTGAGCAAGTATTAAGGTTATTATCATAGAAACTTGAGAAAATGGTTCTGCTATACTGAGTTCTAAATTATTTAAAGCAATTAATAATGCTAGATAAGAATATCCATTAATAGCACCACTTAAAATTGAAAGTCCCTTCTTATTACTAAATATTTCATAGATTACTCTTTGTTTCTTTTTAAATGCTAAAAAGACAAATAGATTTAATCCAACAAAAAAGTAAAGTATCGTTGAATATAGTATAGGAGATACTTGAACATAAAATGCCTTATCTAATACCCTTCCTACTGATTGAAAAAATATGTACAAAAACATCAATCTACATGGTAGATTATTTAGAATGGCAGATGCATTTTTTAATAAAGAACTTACATTTTTTAATATAAATACTCCACCTATCATAATTATAATTCCTGCAACTTTTGCTAAACTAAAACTTTCGCCTAAAAATACAACTGATAAAAGCAATAGAAATAGTGAGTTTAAACTGTTTATTGGAGTTACAAGTGAAACTTCACCAGTTGCTAGAGATGTTACATATGCTACTGACCCAATCGAATAAACTAAGCTACTTATATAGCATGGTATTAAAAAAGACCAATCTCCAACCTTACTCATTATACTAAATGGTAGTAAACATACTCCACCTATAAAGAAAAATAAAAATGATGAAGCTATATTTTTATAAATATCGCCTTCCTCATCACCTAATAATCTTACAACTACTCTTTCAAAGGCTAACAGCACTACTCTAATTAATAGTGCAAAATAAGATATTATCATTTTTGACCTCACTTAAAAATTAATCTGAATTACTGAATATACTTACTAAATCTCATTATTATAAATCAAATCTACCATATAGGCAAATCTTTTGGGTTTTTCAATATCTTATGTTTAAATACAGGTACCTTAAGCTTTTCCCCTAACTTACGACATTGTTCTTTATAAGTCCCCTTTAATTTATCATGAAAAACTATACCATCAATTCCACCATCAATACTGTCTACACACTTTTCTAATTTTTCAAATCCATCTTCATTATCATACATTCCACTTACAATCCATTGATTTGGTAATACATGCCCAATTGATATATTGTATTCTCCATTTTTTATAATGTCTGAAAAAGAATTTTCAAAGTGAACTCCTCCTACACACAGTAAAGTTTTTATAGGCTCATCACTATCAAATACTCTAATTAGAGACTTCGATAATACTTGTATTGCTGTCTTATTATTAAAACTATTACTATTACTTCCTATCTCAATATCTAACATAGGTACAGAATATTCTGTAATTAATTTAGCTACTTCACCATATGTAGTTCCAGACCAGTGAGTTGCTTCTGTTAATGTAGTGAATTCATCAAGGGAGTTTTCATTTTTTATATCTTCAATTGCATTAATTAAGTTTCTAAAATATTTTGGATTTGAATTTCCAAACTCGCCTGTTGGTACATCTCCAATAGTATGAGCGGTTAGAATATTTTCTGGAGCATGCTCTCCTTCATGCCAATTCACAACTCCTGCAAAATCAAAATCTTTGAAATACTTATTTAAAATTGGCAGATAATATTTATAATCATGACTTATTACATTTTCCGTTTTTACAAACTGGAATAGGTTATTGTTTTTATCTATAAATTCTAATACAAAGTTATCATCAACAATAATATCAGTCTGCTTTAAATCCATTACTTCCTCACAACAGTTAATTACATTTTTAGCCACTGGGTCTTTATCTAAATTATTACAAAAGAAGAAAATTGCTTTTTTGTTATTCATCTATAAATCACACTCCTATTATTTAAATATTATATACTCTCCTACTTAAAATCATCTAAATATTACTATATACTCCATTCAATTATTATACATAATATACTACCATACTTATTTTAGCTACACCTCTCCCTGAGTTTCTATATACATGTGATACATCAGCTTTAAATCTTATAGAATTACCACTAGATACGATATAATCCTCTCCATTTATTTTAATAGTTATTTCACCACTAAAAACTGTAATAAACTCTTGAGTTCCTGGAAGTTCCGCATTTGAATCCAACGTTCCTCCCTCTTCTATCTCAATCATAAATATTTCAAATCTTCTCTTGGAATCAAATGGAAATATCGGATAACTTACATATTTTCCATCATCTTCAATAAAATGGTCTACATCCTTTTTATCAACCAATTCTATCTCACTTTCTTGTCTTTCCATCAATGATGTAAATGATATTTTTAATCCATTCGTTATTTTCTTGATAGTAGATATAGTTGGATTCACTTCACATTTTTCAATTTGAGACAACATACTCTTACTTACTCCACTAAGTTGAGAAATTTTATCTAAGCTAAGATGTTTTTCTTTCCTTATTTTTTTTAAGTTTTCAGCAATTATTTCATTTAAATTCTGCATAAATTCACCTCGACTATACTTATACAATCATAAGCATATTTAATTATTTTATCTAAAGACAGTAACTTATTTTAAAACATTCTAGACAATATACTGTACATTATGTTTAATATATAATACTTTTTTAAGAATGTAAATACTATTCTAAAGTTTTCTTTAAAAATAAGCAAATAAAAAAGCTAGAAGTCTATGTTTTTACAAGACTACTAGCTTTTGCTATCATAAAATTGTATTTTAACTATAAAACTTAGATGCTCCTATCAGTTGTCTTTTGGAAACAATCTTAGCTAGATTAGCTAATGAAGATATTTTTATATCCTTAAAAGAAACTAAAAATACAAACTTAAAATCAGTGAATTCTTGATTTATATTATATATATCAAAATAGCATCTCAAATTATCAAATAGGTAATTTTCTTGCAAATCTGCTTCTATTTCATCAGTAGCATCTTTTAAATATGCTCTTACATCTTCAAATAAGACATTGAAATAAGACTCATCTATTTCATCACCCAATTCTTCTAATATTTCTTCTATATCTAAATCATCCATATCAAAAGAATTTCCTGTCAATTGACAATCAAACACCAATATATTCTCCTGATTTATAGTATTTGATATATCTTGTACATATTCAAAGTCTGGACGTAATTCTAAAATGTCTTTTATCTCACTACTCTTTACATGAATTTTTCCTTTTCTGTTTTCTAGTTTTAAATCTATCATATGCTCCCCCTTTCAAATTATAAGTCTTTTAATTACTTTCTTCTATAATCTTTTTAATATCTATCCAGTTATTAACTCTAATTATGTTTTGATGTTCAATATCTTTATTATAGTTAGTATCTAAAAGTATTACTTTAACACCTGCATCAGCCAATTGGACTGAGTTTAAAGGGTTATCTTCTATAAATATATCACAACTCAGTTCTCTTGCCTTTTCAACTTTATAATCACTTCCTAATAAGTAAACATCTATATCTAAAATTCCTTGTCTAATTAACCAGTTTTTAGTTACATCAGTTAAACACTCATGTCTAGCTGTTACAAAAGATAAATTATGCCCCTTAGATAATTCCTCTATTACTTCAATAGCTCCTTCTACAATTTCTGCTTCATCATATGAATGTACATACTTATCATTAAATTCTGCATATACATCCCTTATTCCTGAACCATATAATTCTTCCCAATTGTGAGTTATACACTCTGACTCTGTAATATTTTTATTGAAGATATCATTTAGGTATGGAAGAAAATGATAAGGGCTAGTTATTGTTCCATCTATATCAATACATATATTTAATTTGTTCATTTTTACCTCCATGTAACATTTATTGATTTTATTAATCAAATATTATAGCACAGCTTTAATTATAAATCAAAATCATATATATGACTATACCTATATAATACCAAAAAGCTTGCATATTTAAGCAAGCTTTTTGTAAATTTTACATTTTCAACTAATATATAAGTTTTTCTAAAGTTGGTTCTACTCCAAATTGTGTTTTTAGTTCTCTATATTCATTTAATGCTTTTTCATTATTTGTTTTAGTTTTTATTGCTCTTATCATTAAATTTTTTGGTGTATCTAATGGGGATATGTATTCTACCACAGAAGTATCGTATCCATTTCCTTCTAGCAATAACGTTCTTAAACCATCAGTTATTAAGTCTGCAAATCTAGCTTTAAATACTCCATGTTTTAATATTGGTTCCATAGCTTCATATTTATATTGTCCTAATAACTCCTTATGACAGCATGGTACTACTACTATAGCTTCTGATTTTGCTCTAATTCCTAATCCTATAGCCATATCTGTTGCTGTATCACAAGCATGTAAGCTTATTACAAGGTCAACATCTCTATTAGGTGTATAATTAGTTAAATCCTCTTTTATAAATGACATATTTTTATAGCCTAAGTTTTTAGCCATCTTCTTTGACGCTTCTATAACTACATCTGAATAATCTATTCCTATAAAATAACAGTTTTTCTTTAATACTTCTTTTATATAGAAATTTAGTACAAAACTTAGATATGATTTACCACAAGCACAATCTAATATTGTTATACAGTCTTTGTCTTTTATTTCTTTTAAAATATTGTCTATAAGCTCCACAAAGTGGTCTATTTGATTATACTTTCTTATTTTATCATTTTTTATTTTACCATCTTTTGTAAGTACTCCAATTTCTTTTAAAAGTGCATTTGCTTGTCCTACTTTTACATAGTACTCTCTGTTTTTTATTTGAGATGCTGTAAATTCATCTATTTTCGGTACTTCTTCTTTATTATCTAGATACTTTACATTTACTTTTTTATTGTCTCCTTCTATTACGACAATAGTACCTCTTTCAATATATCTAAACACTAGCCCATCATAATTTTCCGCTTCTTTAGATATATTTTTTAACAATTCACTAAATGTATGTAACTCTGACTTGCCTTTAAAATTAAATTTGTACTTACCTTCTTCTTCTATTGCAATTCCTTTAAATTCTTTTCTTCCTGATTTAAAAACTACTTCTAATTCAATAAAAAAATCTTCATTTTCAAGATTTCTCTGAGTAATTCCCATAAAAAACATATTTAGTTTTCCTATACTCTGCTTATTCATGCTAATCTCCCTTTTAACTTATCTCTTTAACTCTTAATCAATAGTATTTGACCCATCTATTTCTTCATTTAAATCATTCAATCTATTTTTAAAACTTTCTATCTGCTTATCTGATAAATCAAGATACTCAGTTATCTTGCCTATATATTTAGGACTTTTAGTATTTATTAATTTTAAGGCACTATCCATGGACTTTTGTCTAAGTTCATACGCCTTTTTTACATCATCTCTAGCACTACTTAATACCTTTGTATATTCATCCTTAGAAAGTTCTGGGATTTGCATATTATCATATTCTTCTATAACTTCTTTACACTTATTTCTAGCATTTGTAACATCTTTTTTTATACTAGATAATTTAGTTATATTTTTTGCAATATCCTTAGTATAAGGTATACATTCTCTCATTGGTACTAAAGCTACTCTTTCTATATTATAAATTTCTTTCTTGAAAATTCCTATACTTTCTAGGTCTATTTTTTTTATATCTTCACTATCATTTTCTTTACTTGTATAAGTATCTTTGTTTTCTCCAGTATTTACTTGTTTTTCTGATTCACTATTTGTTGAAGTATTTCTTTCTAAATCATTATTCTTTGTTACATCTTTTTGATTTTCTTCTTTATTATTTTCTGTACTTTGTGTATTTTTCTCTTGCTTATTATCTACTTTTTTGTTGTTTGATTCTTTGCTATTTTTTTTATCTTGTTTTAAATCTTCTTCTTCTTTTTCATTAAAATTTGATACATATTTCTCATCATATGTCTCATCAGAAATATAATTATGATAATACATAGATTCTTTTATCTTATTAAGTCCACTCATATAGATGTTACTTATCATTATTGTTGTAGCTAATACTACATAAATACTACTGTAGATACAAGACCTCTTAAAATTCTTGTAATTTCTGAATATCACTATCAAAGGAATAAGATATAAAAATATAAAAACTAATATCCACCTCATAAATCGTGTCTCCTTTCTCAAAACCGAAATCCCTCAAATATTTATTTTTAATCATGTATCTTATAGTATTTACCAATTTATGTTTTTTAATCGTGAACTTTTATTAAATTAAATTCTGTATAATCACAAGATGCTAATATATATTCAACTCCATTTCTAATTCCTTTTAGACCCATTTTAAAAGACTCTTTACCATGCAAGTGACCATAAATCACCTTTTCAACATTATATTCTTCAAATAATTTTGTAAATAAAGACTCCTCTAATCTATCATTTGTAGGAGGATAATGAGTGATTACTATTATTTTGGAATAACCTTTTTTACGGGCAGACTCTAATGACAGCCTTAATCTATTTTCTTCTCTTCTATAAACTTTTTCATCAGTCTCATCAAATTTAACATCATTGGGACATATCCAACCTCTACCTCCACAAATTGCATACTCTCTATATTCATAGAAATTTGTTTGAATAAAACGCATATTTTCATATAGCTTATTCAAACTTGTAACTGTTGTCCACCAATAGTCATGATTTCCCTTTATAAGTATTTTTTTACCTGGAAGTTCATTTATTATATCTAAGTCTTTTTTAGCTTCTGATAAATTAATTCCCCAAGATGTATCTCCTAATACTAATACTACATCTTCTTCTGTAACAACCTCTTTCCAATTATCTATAATCTTTTTTTCATGACCATCCCAATTACTGCCAAAGATATTCATTGGCTTATTTACTGATGTTGAAAAATGTAAATCACCTATTGCATATAAACTCATAACATCATTCCTTCCTTGATTAAACTAAATAGGCTGTCTCTTCTTAGAAATTATTTTCCATTAAGAGGCAGCCCCATTAATATTTAGTAAATTTTCTCTATAAGTAGCTTTATTGAACCACTCTATCATCTACCTTGTTATCCTTATATTGCTCTAATAACATATCTATTTCTTGTTTTAATTCTAAAATTTCGGTTATGTTTTTGTCTGTTTCAGTTCTATCCAACTTTCTTTGAT
This sequence comes from Clostridioides sp. ES-S-0049-02, assembly GCF_020658465.1. Lineage (NCBI taxonomy): Bacteria > Bacillati > Bacillota > Clostridia > Peptostreptococcales > Peptostreptococcaceae > Clostridioides > Clostridioides sp. ES-S-0049-02. The sequence continues at coordinate 32,736 of NZ_JACVWG010000008.1, read as the reverse complement.
ACTGCATAGCTTTATGTGTATCACCTAAGTCATATAACTCTTGTATTCTATTTAGAGTGTCTCTAATTGCTATAGACTTCATTTGATACATAGCCTGAGCTTTCATTATATCCTCTCTTATTTCACTCATTTCTTGGTCTAAGAGAAACGCAGCATCAGATGCTCTTCTAAGTCTTTCTGCTAGAGTCTCAGGTATGTAATGGTCATATTTATATTTTAATGAATGTTCTATTGTAGCCCAGAAATTCATTGCAAGAGTTCTTATTTGTATTTCACATATAATTTCTTTTGAGCCCGCAATTGAGTTTATAGGATATTTTATTATAACATGATAGCTTCTATAACCACTATCTTTGTAGTTGGTAATATAATCTTTTTCTCCTATTATAGTCATATCATTTCTTACTTTTATCAAATCAACTATATAATATATATCTTCAACAAACTGGCACATTATTCTTATACCAGCAATATCATCAATTTCAGTTTCTATATCTTTCGCATTTAGCCTTTTTAACTTAGATATTATGGAAGATATTTTTTTTGTCCTTCCTGTGACAAATTCTATGGGAGAATACTCGCCTTTTGCTAAATATTCTTTTCTTATATTTTTAAATTTTATTTTCAATTCTTCTACTGCATGTTCATAAGGTGCTAGTATCTCATTCCATTTTTCGTATTCCATATTGCTCACCCTTTATTTGTTTTTTATGACCTTCTTTATTTTATCATAATTTATTTTGTTTTTGTATAGTAAAGCAATTCTCCATCTTCTAAGATATACCCTATTTCGTCTAAATCAATTAGGTAACTTATAACAGATATCAATGAAGATTTAAAAAAATGATACTCTTTATAATTATTGCTTAAATTATTGTTATTTATAATATTTTTTAGTAAAATTTCTAAAGATTTTGGTTTTTCAAGTAATTGTCTTATTTGGTATAAATATTTCTCTAAAGCATTCAAATGCTTTTCTATTAATTTATAAGCATCTTCTTTTGATATCACTTGTTTTCCATGTCCCAAAACCAAATACTCAAAATCTATACCTTTTAACTTTTCTAACGAGTTCATTTGCTCTTGTATATCATATAAAAATAAGAAATCGAATTTTGATAGAATTTCATCTCCTATCAAAAGGTCTCCCACAAAAATCACCTTATCTTTAGTTAAAACAGCTATACTTCCAGGTGTATGTCCCTGAAATTCAATTATATCAAACATTTCATTATTTAGTTCCAGCCTACCTGCATCTATAGTTTTATCTATTTCTATATCATCTAACATTTTACTTTTTAAAATACTATCCATAAATATATTGCTTTTCCCCCCAACAATATACTTTGAAAATAATTCTGGGTTTTCTATATATAACTTATCGTATTTTGATGACATTACGCACACATCTTTATAGTATTCTTTAAATTGATTACATGCCCCATAGTGGTCATCATGACCATGAGTGTTTATAATATATCTAACTTGTATTTTATTTTCATCTAATACTTTGGTTACTCTTCTTGGCCTCGAACCACATAATCCTGGGTCTATCATAAGTGCTGTATTATCCTCAAACACATATATTCCTGTATTTGTACCACCTTTTATAAAAAAAGTATTTCCTTTTACTTTTGTTAGATTCACCATCTTCACCTCATTTTGACAATATTTATACTACAAGTTATTATTTATTTAATATAAGACTCTAGTAGAATAAGTCTTTTTATTCTATTAATAGTTCTTTTTTTTATTTTAGGTTCTTTAGATATCCTTATTTTTACATTATATGCTAAATCTCTGTAAAATAGCGATTCTATAAGATATTCAACTATGCCTCTATCCTTAAAATCTATATCTATAATGCTATTAGAATATAGTTTTGAATCTAGTATCATAAGTTCATCAAAAAAGCTTAATCTCTCAGATTTACTCAAATAATCTTTACTTGGAATAAAGCTTTCACAATAATCTATTCTATAATTTACCACTTCATCATTTATTTCAAATCCATGTTGTCTCTTCATCAAGTCTTTATAAGCATTATTTTTCTTAGTCACATTATCTAGATTTTTGTTATAGTCCTCTTTTTTCCAATGTCCAAATAATCTACAATTTAGTGGTCTGACTTCATATATTAAACACCTATTATTATCATCTTTGAATGGACATGAATTTTTTTTAGAATACTCTTCAAAATAATAGTCTACTATTTTAATTATACATCTTCTTCTTAAATCCGCTCTATCTTCAAGATAACAAAATATATTCAAAAACTCAATTAAATTTATACCTACCGATTCCATACAACAATTACCACAACCAGAACAATTTCCAGTTGGTAAAGATTCATATACATCATTTAATTTATTAAAGAGCTTATTTTTAGTGGAATAATCTATACAATTTAAAATATCTTTATTTTTTATACTAGTCATTATTATTACTCCTTGTTATAATTATTAAGTTAATACAAACAATTATTATAACATATTTTTTAAATTTAATCGCATGAGGAGGCATTTTATGAATAGATATACAAAAATCATTAATATGATGGGAAGTTACTATACAAAAGACTTTGAAAAAGAAAAAAAGAATGTAATAAAAGTTAGAGAAGTTAAAGAGGATACTGTCAGAAAATTTTTCTTACAAGGTGACTGTGAAGTTCTAGTAGTATTTGAAGATACTGGCAAAGAAATCCTTATTGACGATTTTTCTCCTGAAGAAGATATCAAAAAATACTTAGGAGTAAAATTTATAAATAAAAAAAGATAGTTATTAAAACTAAACATCTAAATTAAATTTTAATAACTACAAGTTATTATTATATGCTTTCATAATTAAAAGTTATCTTTTATCTCTTTTTTAGACTTTAAGATAGCTTTTTTTCTATTTTTTGTAAAATAATTCCATAATACACACTAATATTTCACAAAATGATATAATATAACAAATAGATAAATTTTTTAAGTTTCTTAATACTTAATATTTTGCGAGGTGATTTTATGCAAATTTATTTTAGAGTTAAAGCTGTTGGCAAACGTAGACCTATGCTAGAACTTACCCCCTTTGATTTATCTGACAACATCAATTGCCTAAAAGAGGCTATCTCTGAAATTGTATCTAAAAATGTTCTTGAATATAATGAAAAGACCCCAGAAAAATCAATAATAAGCTTTTTAACTAGTGAAGATATTGAGTCTCAAGCTACTATTGGAAAAGTTGGATTCGGCTCTATCTACAATGAAAACAAACAATCTATAGAAAAAGCTATAGAAGTTGCACTACAAGCATTTGAAGATGGAATCTATAAAGTTCTTATAAACGAAGATGTTATTGAAGAACTCAATTCTCCTATAAATTTAAAAGATAGTGATATATTCACTTTTATAAGACTCACTCTACTTGCTGGAAGGATGTTTTAAAATAAATAAATTGGAGGTACATAAATGTCAGAACGTACTAGATTAGAAAAAAATCCTAAAATAATTGAAGATTTTAAAAACAATCTTACTAAATCTTCTTCAAAACCATATTACGATTTAACTGAAGCTCTTTGGGATTGTGTAAAAGACGAATCATACTATTATGATGTAAAAGATGAAAATAAATTCTTAGATATGATAAAAAAATACTATAATTGTTATTACTATGAAATTGAAAGTGTAGACACATTACTTTCTGGCCCTTTAAAAAATGCTTTAGAATTAATGTTTACTTCTGAGCAAGTAGAAGAACTTTGTCAATTAATTAAAAGAAAAATGAATTATACATATTCAGGAGGATACTATCGTAAAGGGTATCGCTCAAATAAACTTAAAGATTATTTTAGAAGTATAATTAGGCTTATTTCACATTATGTGAGTTTGATATATTACGATTTTTCTGTATTAGATTATCTTACACTTCCAGATAAAGTTCTTCAATATGATTATATAATGAGTGATAAAATCGCATTAGAAATAGATAATGGAAATGATGATGTAATCAATGCTTTAGAAGAAGTAATTTTTGGAGAAAATCAAACTGCCCTACTTACTAGACAAATGATAATTGGTATTATGAAAAGTCATAGTGAAAAATGCTATGAAATGCTTTCTAAACTTCTTTTGGCTGCTAAGCAACAAGAAGGTCTTAGACAACAAATTGTAGAAAGCCTAGACGAAGGTACAATTCCTGCATCTGTCTATATGTTAAAAACTATCCTAGATAACAATTTAGAAAGATTTAGTTCTGTTATAAGAGCTTTAGATACATGGACAGGGCTTGGTTTTTCAGACCAAAAACCTGGAATAATTCGTAAGTGCTTAGAACTTTCATATAAATCATTGACTGATAAAGAGTTTTGTATAGAGTCAATTAACAGTAAGGATAACCTTGAAATTTATTTTAGTTTATGGGCAGCTGCAACTTACAATATCTATGATTCATACACTCTTATTGAAAAATTGCTTTCATATGATGAAAAGTACAAAAAACTTGTAGCTCTTTACTTCTTATCAAATACAGAAAGTACATATTTTAAACACTCTGTTGCATCTAAAAATATTAAAGGCGACGATTTAGAGATACTTGCATGGGTAGTTAGAAATTTCTATGTAGAAAGTTCTGTTGGTTACTACTATAATTGGCAAAACCAAAAAGTTGATTTTGACTTATCAAATTCTCCTATTAATAAAGACTTTGATGCTAGAAAGGAACAATTTGAAAATCTAAAACATACTTTAGAACTTTTAAATTCAAAAACTAAGGAATTTTCTGGCAGTGTATTTCCATGGTCTTGGGTCGAAATTTCTTCTTACAGTATCCTTAGATGCATGATGACATTAACAGCATATGATATGAATACTCAATTTATGGATGTTCTAATGGACAACTATCTTCTTATGAGTTCTGATTTAAGAGCTTCATTTATAGCTAATTTTATAAATGAGCCAAAAACAGATAAACAACGTAGTTTCTTATTAGAATGTTTGAGCGATAAGAGTGTTTCTAATAGAGAAATTGTATTAAGTCTACTTAAAGAACTTGACTTATCAGATGTAGAGTTAGACAGAATAAACAACTTACTTACTTTAAAAACAAGCTCTATCAGACAAACAGTAATAAAGATTTTACTTGAACAAGATGATTCAAAACTAGAAAATATTGCTTCTTCTCTAATAAAATCTTCAAATTCGCAAAAATGTCTTGGAGGACTTGAAATTGTAAACTTATTAAAAGACAATACTGATAGACAAGAACTATACAATAAACTTATTTCATTAGTGGAAAGTGTTGATAAGTCTAAAAAGAATACATCTCAAGTTCAGATATTAATTGATAATTTATTAGGTAAAGCAAAAAATGATTATTGTAAAGAAAATGGATTTGGGATATACAATCCTGAAAATAAGCTTCAAATTCCTGAACAATTTGATTTTAAATACGATTCCTCTACTCCATCAAAACTTAATAAGATTATTTCCAATTTAAGCTTATCTTCTAATGAGGATTCTGTTTCTATATCAACTAAAAAAGAAGCTAAGAAGATTCTCGATGTAGATATAAATAAAATATTAAAAGTATATGAAAAATTTGATGAACTTATTATTGAAAATGCAGATTATGAGTATGAGGTTGAGAGATGGTCAGGTAATATGGATAAAATACTTTTAGGTTACTCTACATATAATCTAACTCCTATTAAACATATAACTGGAAATAATAAGGATACTATTGATAATTATCCATTAGCTGAACTTTGGAGAGAAACTAGTAAGAAACTTAATTTAGATTATAAAATAATCCTTGATATTTTATTTTATAGCATACGCTCATGCTCTTATCATGAAATAGAAAAAAGTTGGTTTTCATCTATATACTCAAATGTCCTTGATGAAAAAAAACAAAAAAAATTATATACAAAATTAGATAAATTAAAATTTGATGTTCTTACAAGAAAAATACTTGCAGTATTACTAAATGAATTTGACCAGAAAGAAATGTTTGAATACTGTTTAGATACATACTACAAACTTAGAAACCTATTAACTACTGAACAATGTAAAAAGCAAAGAGTTGAGTTTACTAAAAACTACTATAGACAAAATGAATACTGCCCTGCTTTAGATGCACCAATTTTAAACTATTGGCTTGGAAAGGCACATTCATTTATTTATGATGATATTTCTTTTACTAAGTTCTTCTATACTACATTTGCAAATTATCAACTTTTAGAATATAAATTCCCATTTTATACTAATATAGATATATTTGCTCGTGCATATGAATTGGGATTAATGACTGAGGAACAAATCAATCGAGAAATTGTAACTGGATACAATGCAACAAATATAATACGAATTTTGACAAATCCTAGATGGGGTGGTGATACATTAGAAAAACATCCATGGCTTGAAAACAATATAAAAACAGTTACAAATAGAATTATAGAAATCGAATCACGTAGGGGTGATATGCCAACAGAAGTTTCTCATCTAGCTGATAATATACAACATTTTGAGGGTATGAATTATTTCGTAAATATCTTAGTTGCTCTTGGTAAAGAAACTTTCCAAAGAGGATATTCATATGGTAGTAATTATTCAAAAAAAGATGTTTTGAGTTCTCTACTTAAAAATTGTTATCCTACTAAAGAAGATAATTCTAAAGAATTAAAAAAATTACTTAAAACTACTGATATTACTGAATTAAGATTAATAGAAGCTGCTATGTATGCTCCTCAATGGGTAAATATAATTGAAAAATATTTAAACTGGAAAGGTTTAAAGAGTACAATTTGGTATTTCCATGCACATATAAATGAAGGCTTCTCTGCTCAAAAAGAATCAGAAGTTGCTCTATTCTCTCCTATATCACCACAGAGTTTCATGGATGGAGCATTTGATGTGGATTGGTTTTTAGATTCATATAAAACTATTGGAGAAGAAAGATTCAATCTCCTTTACAAATCAGCTAAATACATAACTAGTGGTGGAAACTCTCACAGACGTGCACAACTTTATGCTGATGCTACACTTGGAAAACTTGATAAAGATATGCTGATGAAAGAAATTGAAACAAATAGAAATCAAGATAAATTGAGAAGTTTCTCTTTACTTCCTATGAAAAAAGGAGACCTTAAAGAAGCAACTTTCCGTTATGAATTTATTCAAAAGTTTGCTAAAGAAAGTAAACAATTTGGTGCACAACGTCGTGAAAGTGAATCAAAGGCTTGTGCTATAGCAATGGAAAACTTAGCTAGAAGTGCTGGTTTTGAAGATATCAATCGTATGATGTGGGCTCTTGAAACGGAAAAACTAAATGAGGTTGCTCATATATTTAAACCAAAGAATATTGATGGAACTTCACTTTGGATAGATGTTGATGAAAAAGGAAAAACATCTATAAAAGTCCAAAAAGGTGATAAGACTTTAAAAAGTGTACCAAAAACTCTTGCAAAACATCCATATGTACTTGAACTTAAATCAGTACAAAGAGATTTAAAAAGTCAGTATTCTCGTGCAAAACAAAGTTTAGAGCAAGCTATGAAAAATGAAACAGTATTTACAGTTAAGGAAATCTCCAATATTTATAAAAACCCAGTTATTTGTCCTTTAGTTAAAAATCTAGTTTGGCTATGTGATGATACTATCGGATATATATATAATGATAAGTCTAAGTTCTTTATTTGTGATACAACTGGTGAACCTTATAGATTAACTGCAAAAAATAAATTAAAACTTGCACATCCAGTTCATCTGTTTGAATCTGGTAAATGGAGTGAATTCCAACATGACTTATTTGATAAGCAAATTGTTCAACCATTTAAGCAAGTGTTCCGTGAATATTATAGAATAAATGCTGACGAATTATCTGAAAAAACTATATCTCGTAGATATGCTGGCCATCAAATCCAGCCAAAGAAAACTGTAGCACTTCTTAGAAATCAACTTTGGACTGTTGACTATGAGGAAGGTTTACAAAAAGTATTCTACAAAGAAAATATAGTAGCAAAGATGTTTGCACTTGCAGATTGGTTTTCACCAGCAGACATTGAACCTCCAACTATTGAAACAGTAGAATTCTTTAATAGAAAGACTTATAAAAGCTTAGAACTAGCTTCTATACCGCCAATTCTTTTCTCTGAAGTTATGCGTGATATAGACCTTGTTGTAAGTGTTGCTCATGCTGGTGGTGTTGACCCTGAGACAAGCCACTCTACTGTAGAGATGCGTATAGCTATTGCTAAAGAACTACTATTGCTATTAAAGATTAAGAATGTCAATTTTGAAGGCTCTCATGCTCTTATAGCAGGTAATTTAGGTGATTATTCTGTACATATGGGTTCTGGTATTGTACATAAAAAAGGAATGGGTGCTTTAAATATACTTCCTGTACATTCTCAAAGTAGAGGTAAGATATTCCTTCCATTTGCTGATGAAGACCCTAAGACTGCTGAGATTATGTCTAAGATATTATTACTTGCTGAAGATAATAAGATTAAAGACCCTAGTATCTTAAGCAATTTATAAATATAAAACTATCTCTAAAATATATTGGACTTTCTAATTTTTTAAAGAAAGTCCAATATATTTTACACTATAACTTATATAAATTAACTCATAATTATAAATAATTTTTATATAAACTTTTCTTATATATCATCTTTATAATACTTATTGTATAACAGAATTTGTTCCTCTCTTTTCACTAGAATCTTTTAACCCTATAAAATCTATATAGAAAATCTTTTTCTAGAGATTTATTTAATATGGCATTTTCTTGAAAATTTATAAACCTTATCTCCAAGGAAGATTTATTTATAGGTATAATCTTATGTATAAGCCTTAAATTTACTATGTATTGTCTATGAGTCATAAAGAAATTAGGAGGTAGGCGTTTTTGCAAGTCATCAAAGTTCTCGTAAAATTTTATTGTATCTTCATCTTTAGTATATAGATTGATAGCCCTTGAATTTTTCTCAAACATAACTATATCATCAAAGTTAATCATATGTATCTGTTTCCTTATTTTATATACAAAAAGAGTGTCTTCTATAAAATTATTTTTAGCAATTTTATGAGAGTTAATATGGTCTATTGCTATGTTAATTGAATCAAGTATTTTTTCTTTTTTAAATGGCTTAACTATAAAATCTATAGGATGTACTTTAAAACTCTCAAGACTGTAATCAGCAAAACCTGTTACAAATACTATATGTATATCTTTATCTATAGAAAGAATTTCTTTGGCAGAATCAATCCCATTTTTATATGGCATATCAATGTCAATAATCAATAAATCTATTTTCTCATTTTTTATAAATTCAATTGCTTCTATGCCATCCTTGACTTTCTTAACATAATCTACATATCCAGATTCTTTAACTATATTTGCTATATCATCTCTTACAATTTTATCATCATCACAAATCAAAACTTTTATCATAGACTTCTCTCCTCCTAACTAATAATATTTTGGTATTAAGATTACAAATTCAGTTAAAAAATCATCACTATTTACAAGTATACTATAATCATACTTATCTAATATATTTTTAACTAGATATAACCCAAAACCTCTATCTTGTCCTTCTTTAGTGCTAAACCCATCCAAAAATATACTTTCAACATTATGTATTTTAGGACCATTATTTTTTATGGCTACAATATACTGAAATTCATCTTCATATGCATGCAATCTTATATACTTCTTTTCCTTTTTTATAGCAGACAAAGACTCTATTGCATTGTCTATTATATTTAATAGTACTGAACTCATGTCGTTAGGTTCAATCTCTAAATTATCCATAAAATCTTGAATATAGACATCAAAAGATATATTCTTTTCAAGGCATTCCTCATATTTTAATGAAGCTATAGCATCTAAATAAGATACTTTCCCATACCTTGAGTTTTTTGATTTAAAGTTATTTGATATATTCATTATATATCCTTTAGCATCTTCATCTAACCCAGTATTTAATAGAGAATACACTACTTGCAAATGTTTCAAATAGTCATGTTTTTGACTTCTTAATTTGACGATTATATTATCCTTATGATTTATTTTACTATCTAGCTTTTGTAACTTGGATTCTTGTTCATTGTTATTATTTATCAATCTTATAAATTTAAAACCTATATAACAACTTAAAATAATTAAAATTAGAAAAAATATAATGTTTAATACTCCTTCAAGTAAAGAATTATATCCTAAACTTAATTGTATATATTGAATACTCTCCATGAATAAAATCCATACAAAACATGATAAAAAAAATGTTAGTAGTCCTCTTTTTAATATGTCTAATTCTTTGTAAAACCTATACTTATTCATTATAAGGTTACTAAATATAAATAAGGTTAGTATTACTATAGGAAATATAAAGTTATTCTCCATAATTTCCCTCCCATCTACAATTTATATGAAAATTATATCATTTTAAAAAAATTATGTAAAAAGTCAAAATTTACATATAGATTAACTAAACTTGTAAAAACACATATAAATTTGTACAATTAACTGATTAAAATTTGAAAATACTTACTTTGCTATATATTTTAGATAAATATATAATTGATTTAGTTAAGAAAGGAAGGTGGTAAACATGAAAGATAATTTGAAAATAGTACTAAGGTATATAAAAAGTTATAAAGCTAGGTCTTTAGCAATTGCTGTGAGTATAATTCTTGCCACATCACTCATTGTCGGTATTGGTACCCTCTCAAGAAGTTCTCAGCAAGCAGATGTAGATAGATTGAGAAGAGAACTTGGAACTGACCATGCATACTTTAAAGATATAAAGATAAATCAATTAGAATCCATAAAATCTAGTAAAGATATTAAAAATTTGGGTATAACATCTTACTATGCATCCACAGATGTTAATGAAAAATTACCTATAAACATAGAATATGCAAATAAAAATTACTTGACTAGCCATTCTAAACTTATAAAAGGTAGCTTTCCAAAAGCTAGCAATGAGGTGGTAGTAGAGAAATGGGTCTTAAATAGTATGGGTTTAAAACCAGAGATAAATCAAGACCTTACTTTTAAATTATATCAAAAAGAAAATCCAGAGACTTTTAAAGTCGTAGGAATACTTGAAGATAGATATATAGAAAAAAGCAAGGGAAAATGTGAAATTTTTTTGAATCTCAATCAATCAAAATTGGATAAGTTTACAGCTTATGTTGAATTTAATGAGGGCAGTGATATAAATACAAACATATACAATATAGCAAAAAATGCTATGTTGGATGAGAATAGTATAGGAAAAAACTCAATGCTTATAGACTCTACTATGGAAAATGGTATTTTAGATGATTCAAGTAAATTCGTTGCAATTGCGATGAGTCTATTTGCTGGTATTGTAATATATAGTATCTATGTTATATCAATATACCAAAGAGTACAGGAATATGGTGTCTTAAGAGCAATTGGAGCCACTAATTTTAGGATTTTCAAACTTATGTTTTATGAACTTTTCATACTTGCTTTGATAGCAATGCCTATAGGTATATGTACAGGTATGGGGGGAGCACAAATATTTAATAGGTCTGCAGGAAATATTAAATTTGAAGGAAATATAAATGTTACACCTTTTGTTATTCCAGATAAAATAATCCTCTTATCAATTGCATGTACAATACTAACAATACTGATTATAAGTTTCTTTACATACTTAAAAATAAGAAGAATTTCCCCTATTGATGCTATCAGAAAAACTTTTGGAACTGATAAAAATGTAACCAAAGTTAATTCTTTAATATCCAAATTAACTTTAAATATATCAGTAACAAAATCTATATCTGCGAAAAACATCTTTAGAAATAAAAAGGGCTTCATTGTAATTATATTATCTATGAGCATAGGAGGTATAATCATCATAAAAGACAATTATAAATCTTCTTTTTTAGATGTCCAAAACAAAAGTAGTCAAGAGCAAACATATATGAATGCAGATTTTATTCTATCAAATGTTTTTCTAAATGAAACTGGCAACAGCACTTCTTTCAAGGATATAAAGGGTTTTAATGATAATCAGATAGACAAAATAAAAAATATAGATGGAATTGACAAAATCAAAACTGCTAGCATATTGAACACGAGAATAGAGGTAGATACAATAAATAGATTAGATTACTACGAAGCTATAAATTCAGCTCCTTATTATAAGAAATTTCCTCTATTCACAAAAAATAAGACTACCGGAAAATATACACTAAAACAAAAGTTAAGAGGTTATGATGATGAGATGATAAAATCATTAGAAAAATACTTGGTAAGTGGAAGTATAAATTTGAAAAAAATGAAAAAAGAAAACTTGTCTATAGTATATGTACCAGAAATTTCTAAAACACAGAAATATTCAAAGACTTTTACTCCTGGCGCAGGCACACCAGCTGTAGATATAAAAGTAGGCGATACTATAAAGGTCAAATATCCAAAAGTTGGAATAGATACAGGACTTTATGAAAGTCAAAAAGATAATTATGAATATCTAGAATATGACTTTAAAGTTGGAGCTATTGTAAGTTATCCTTTTGCAGATAATGGTATGTACTCTGGAGATGAGGGTGTAGATGTAATAACGAGTAGCGAATATCTAAAAAAATTAACTGATGTAGATAAGTATAACTTAGTTTATATAGACCTTAATAAAAATGCAAACAAGAAAAAAATAAATAAACTTTTGGGTAAAATTGGAAGTGAAGTTCCTGGAACTACAACGGTAGATATGATGGTAGAAAAAGAAAACTCTGATAAGATGACATCTAGGTCCATGATTTATAATTATGGTATAGTAGCAGTGATGTTCATAATTAGTGTATTTAATATAATAAATAACATAAGTTATAACTTAACCTCAAGAACTAACGAATTTGGAATGTTAAGAGCTATTGGTATCTCTTAGAAAGGATTTAAAAATATGATACTCTATGAGGGAATATTATATGGAGCACTCTCAAGTATAATTACCATTGTGGCTGGTCTTATAATACAATTTAAAATGTATTACCTGCAGGGATTTGTATCATATGGATTGGGATTTTCAATAGATTACAAAATATATATCCTAGTTGTTTTAGCAAACATAATTGTAGGTATTCTAGCTACATATATTCCATCAAGGAAGGTAAATAAAATTAGTATAGTCGAAGCTATAAACATTACAGAATAGGAGGAGTAATTATGCCTATATTAGAGATTCTTAACTTAGGTAAGATTTATGGAAAAAAAGAAACATCTGTACATGCACTAAAGGATGCAAATTTAAAAATAAATAAGGGTGAATTTGTTGCAATAATTGGCCCAAGTGGAAGTGGGAAAAGCACATTTCTACATTTAGTAGGTGGTCTTGAGAGACCAAGTAGTGGAACTATAAAAGTCGATGGTAAAGATATATGTTGCCTTTCAGATAAAGAACTAGCAAAATATAGAAGACAAAAAGTAGGATTTGTCTTTCAACAGTATAACCTAATTCCAGTATTAAATGTAAAAGAAAATATAGAATTACCACTAAAGTTAGACAATAAAAAAGTCGATGAAGAATACATCAAAGACCTTATAAATTTATTGGGGCTTAATGAGAGGAAAAATCATCTTCCAAATCAATTATCTGGTGGTCAACAACAAAGAGTTGCTATTGCACGTGCTTTATCTACAAAACCAAGTATAATCCTAGCAGATGAACCAACAGGAAATTTGGACAGCAAAACTACAGAAGAAGTCATGGATTTACTAAAAAGTTCAATAAAAAAATATAACCAAACGCTTATAATAATAACACATAATGAAAATATTGCTAGAAAAGCAGATAGAATTATATCTATAATAGATGGAGAGCTTAGTTAAACTAACACTCTAAAATCATTTATAGAAAAGAGGATTTAAATGTTATTAGTTTTAGGTAATTTAAATTTAGACTTGGATTTTGACTACAGAATAATAAGAGAAGAAAATGACGATGTAGATATATTTATAGATATTAATTATCGTAGCTTAGATATAGATACTGATGGTTCTAACTTATTTAATTCTAGAATCCAATTTCCATTTGTAAGAGCATTAATTCTAAGATTAAATAAGAACAAGCAATGTATGACAATTCATTTGTTAAGAGATATAGATTTATTTTCTGCCTTTGCTAACTTCGAGGTAGATTACAACGACTCTGTCATAAATATAAAAAATCAAAATGAGAAAGTTATTCTAAATAAATCTATCAAAAAGTAATAAGGGGGCCTTAATAGGCCCCAGTTTTTTTGTTTTCTATACCTATTATATCATGATAAATAGATTAGTCAATAGAATTTTCTGAATATTTTTATAATTTTTTCATAAAGTTTTTTATATATTATACTTTAAAATTATATGTAATGAAAAAATTTTGTGACTAATTTTAAAGTTAATTGATTAAATATACATATTCAAAATCAATATAAATTTTCTTACCTTTTATCATTTTTATTTAGGTTTTAAGTTATAATCTATCATTAACAAATATTTATATATAGCTCTAATAAAACTCTATTTATATGCAAATCTAATAATTTATATACAAGTCTAATAACTTATATTCAAGTCTAATAGAATTAATATTCTAAAAGAAATATTATTTACCATAATAAACTTTTAAATATATCTCTTTTAATTCACTCATCAATGGATATCTAGGATTTGCACCTGTACATTGGTCATCAAATGCTTGTTCAACCATAGCATCCAATCCCTCTAAGAATTTAGCTTCATCTACTCCTGCCTCTTTTATAGTCTTAGGAAGACCCACTCTTGCCTTTAATTCATCTATTGCTTTTATAAGATTATCCACTTTTTCTTGGTCTGTATTTCCTTTAATTCCTGCGAAAGAAGCAAATTCAGCATATCTTTGTATACAATCAGGGTATCTGTATTGTGAAAATGCGCCCATCTTATTTGGAGCCTCTGCACAATTGAACTTAATTACTTCATTTATTAACAATGCATTTGCAACACCGTGTTGAACATGGTGGAATGCACCAAGTTTATGTGCCATAGAGTGGCAAATTCCTAAGAAAGCATTTGCAAAAGCCATACCAGCCATAGTAGATGCCATTGCCATTTTTTCTCTTGCTACTTTATCAGTCTTTCCATTTTTATATGCACGAGGTAAATATTCAAATATTATTTTGCCTGCTTGAAGTGCTAGTCCATCAGCTGGTTCAGTTCTTAGCATAGATACATATGCCTCTAGTGCATGTGTTAATGCATCAACACCTGATGCTGCTGTTAATCTTGGTGGCATTTCCATCATCATATCTGCATCAATTATAGCCATATTTGGCATTAATTCATAATCTGCTAATGGATATTTTACACCTGAATCTTGGTCAGTTATAACTGCAAATGGAGTTACTTCTGAACCAGTTCCTGCTGAAGTAGGAATAGCTGCAAAGTATGCTTTTTCACCCATCTTAGGGAATGCATATACTCTTTTTCTTATATCCATAAATCTCATTGCTAAATCTTGGAAATCTACTTCTGGATGCTCATACATTACCCACATTATCTTACCAGCATCCATTGCACTACCTCCACCTACAGATATTATTAAGTCTGGTTGGAAATCGGACATAGCCTTAGCCCCTTCTCTTGCACAAGCTAGTGTTGGGTCTGGAGTAACATCAAAGAATGTAGTATGCTTAATTCCCATTTCATCCAATAAATCAGTTAGTTTTTTAGTATAACCATTATTGTAAAGGAAAGAGTCTGTTACTATAAAAGCTTTCTTCTTGTTCATGACATCTTTAAATTCTCTTGCTGCTACACCTAAACATCCTTTTTTGAAATAAACTTTTTGTGGGGCTCTAAACCAAAGCATATTCTCTCTCCTTTCAGCTACTGTCTTGATATTAAGTAAATGCTTAACTCCTACGTTTTCTGATACTGAGTTTCCACCCCAAGAACCGCAACCAAGAGTAAGAGATGGAGCTAATTTAAAGTTATATAAATCACCTATACCACCTTGTGATGATGGAGTATTAACTAATACTCTACAAGTCTTCATAGCATTTACAAACTTCTCTACTCTCTCTGGTTGATTGATAGAGTCTGCATACAATGATGAAGTATGACCATACCCACCATCAGCAACTAATTTTTCAGCCTTAGCAACTGCATCTTCAAAACTCTTAGACTTGTACATTGCAAGGACAGGAGAAAGTTTTTCATGTGCAAAAGGTTCCTCTACTTCAACAGATTCAACTTCGCCAATTATTATCCTAGCTGTTTTTGGCACTTCTACATCTGCCATTTTTGCTATTACATGAGCTGGTTGTCCAACTATTTTTGCATTTAAAGTTCCATCAATTATTACTACTTTACCTACCTTTTCTGTTTCTTCTTTATTTAAGAAATGTGCTCCACGATATTTAAATTCTTTTTTAACTTCTTCATATATTTTTTCTGGTACTATTACTGCTTGCTCAGAAGCACATATCATACCATTATCAAATGATTTTGATACTAATATTGAACTTACAGCCATTTTTATATCTGCACTCTCATCTATTATTGCTGGTACATTTCCAGGTCCAACTCCAACAGCTGGTTTACCTGAAGAATATGCAGATTTAACCATTCCAGGTCCGCCAGTAGCTAATATAAGGTCTGCTTCTGCCATAACAACATTAGTCAATTCAATTGAAGGCACATCTACCCAACCTATAAGACCTTTTGGTGCTCCTGCCTTAACTGCTGCATCATGTACAACTCTAGCCGCTTCTATAGTACAGTTTTTAGCTCTTGGATGAGGGGAGAAAATTATACCATTTCTAGTTTTTAGTGCTATTAGGGACTTGAATATTGCAGTTGATGTAGGGTTAGTTGTTGGTATAACTGCTGATAATACACCTACTGGTTCAGCAATCTTTGTAAATCCAAATGCCTCATCTTTTTCTATAACACCACAAGTTTTAGTGTCTTTATAAGCATTATAGATATACTCTGAAGCGAAATGGTTTTTTATAACTTTATCTTCAACAATACCCATACCAGTCTCTTCAACTGCCATTTTTGCTAGGGGAATTCTTTGTTGATTTGCTACAGTTGAAGCAGCTAAGAAAATTTTATCTACTTGCTCTTGTGTAAATGTTGCAAATTCTTTTTGTGCTAATCTAATTTCCTCTAGCCTCATTCTTAATGTCTCAACACTATTGACAATCTCAGGGCTACATACTTCAACAGCTACTGTTTCTACAACCTTTTCTTTTTTCTCCATAACTAAAAACCTCCCTAAATAATTATGCATCTCCTATTTTTATAAATCTTAAATGCATCATCTATTATATTTTTAACCTATACTTAAAATAATTTTATAGATTTCATATCTATACTTTAGATTTTATTTATTTTATGCCCTTAGGTCAAGAAGTTTTTTTCTGAATATTTTGTCAATTTATTTTTTAACAAATATATTATTTTTTTTACTTTTATTAAATTTTTTTATTTAAATAAGATATATTTCATTTGAATAATTTACTTTGACTAAATAAACTACTAAAATGATAATTTATATCTTTCACTTTTTTTATTTATTAAATTTTATATGTTATTTTTACAAGTAAGACATAATATTTTTGTCATATTTTCATAAAATAACACTTATTTTTGATTTATATGCATTTTTTCTTTTGATAATGACTATGTAATTTTTAAAAATATATAAATTAAAAACATTTTAGTTTCTATAAGTTATTTTTAAGTCAATATCTTAAAATAATATTTTTCATGTAGATAAACAATTTTTATATCAACCTCGTTAATTTTTTACTTACAATATGTATACAAAAAATTTTACAGCACAAAATTATTTATAAATTCTTAGTTTATTATCATATTAATTAATTTTTTCTCAGGTATATCCAATCAATTAATTGTGAATAAAAATTAATTTAATTGGGTAAAAGTAGATATCATAAAAAATTTTATATTAAATTTGTAGTACTTATATAAGAGATAAAATTTCCTATAATATTTTTTCATTAAATTTTTTCTTTTACAACAAATACTTACTACCTTTTGATATAATATTTTTATCAGTTATTATATTCAGGTTTTGAAAGGAGTATTAAAATGAGTTTATTAGTTTTCGGACATAAAAATCCAGATACAGATTCAATATGTTCTGCAATTTCATTAGCACATTTAAAAAACAAATTAGGGATAGAAGCAACAGCTTATGCTTTAGGAGACATCAGAAAGGAAGCTAAATACGCCTTAGATTACTTTAAGGTAGATGCACCTGAAATCTTAGATAACGTTAGAATACAAGTTAGAGATTTAAATTATGATAAGGTAGTACCTTTAACTCCAACTTCTTCTATATTAGAAGCCTATAATCTTATGGATGAAAAAAATGTTAAAACATTACCTGTAACTTATGAGGATGGAACTTTTGCTGGTATTATTACCATGAAAGAAATAGCTAAAAACCTTCTTCATCAACATTTTACAACTATACACACATCACTATCAAATATCTGCAAAAACCTTAATGGTAATATCCTTGTAGATTGTGGTGAAGATGTAAAAGGTAGAGTTGTTACTTTATCATTTGGTATGGAAACCCTGATAGAGACTTTAAAAGAAGGGGATATAGCTATTGTTGGCGATAGATATGATAGTATTGAATACGCAATTGATACAAAAGTTAAGCTTTTAATACTTACTAATCATACAAAAATTTCAAAAGACTTACTAGCTCTTGCTAAAATAAATGGAGTGTCTGTTGTTTCTGTTGAAAGTGACAACTACAAAACTTCTAATGTCATAAATCAATGTAGTTTCTTAGATTCTATAGAAGCCACAGATAATTTGATTACATTTAAAGAAGATGACTATATGGATGAAATAAAAGAAATTATGTTAGAAACAAATTTTAGATCTTATCCTATATTAGATGATGACAATAAGTTTTTAGGATTAATTTCAAAAGGGCATCTATTAAATCCATCTAAAAAGAATGTTGTTTTAGTTGACCATAATGAATATGCTCAAAGTGCTGATGGAATTGAACAAGCAAATATAGTTGAAATAGTTGACCATCATAAACTTGGTGGTATTTCTACTGATGTTCCTATGTCTTTTAGAGTTATGCCTGTTGGATGCAATAGTACTATAATTTATCAAATGTATAAAGAAAATAATGTTGAGATACCTTATGAAATAGCTGGTCTTCTTTTATCTGCTATATTATCTGATACATTATTATTTAAATCTCCAACAACTACTGATATGGATAAGAAAGCTTGTGAAGAATTAAGTAAAATAGCAAAAGTAGACATGGAAAAATATGCTATGGATATGTTTAAATGTGGTACTTCTTTAGATGAGTTTACTATAGAACAAATAGTAAATATGGACTTTAAAGAGTTTAACATGAGTGGACATAGAGTTGGTATAGGACAAGTATTTACTTTAGACACAGACTCTATATTTGCTAAGAAGGATGAATTTTTATCTTATATAAATTCAACTGATTATGACAAATTAGTTCTTGCAGTTACAGATATAATAAAAGAAGGTTCTTATTTAATTTACAAAGCAGAAGATAGATTGATTGCTGATGCATTTGGTATTGAAGGAGTTCAAGGAACATTTGCTCCAGGTGTTGTATCTAGAAAGAAACAATTAGTACCTAACTTAACTACTGCAATTAAAAATTTTAAATAATATAAAATCTTTAAACAACACAAAAACTGTTTCAAATTTAAATTTGAAACAGTTTTTTATATTTTTATTAAACCCTTCAATATATTTAATGTCTTTGTTAAAGTACATACTTAGTTACAATATGTCACTTAAAAATTTACTGTTTGAAATTCTTTTATAACAATATTAAATTCCATAAAAAAATACACTATTAGAAAACTCTAATAGTGTATTTTTCTCTTCTTATTATATATTACACTTTAAATTATTCCTTGACTGGTTTAGCTGGTGTAAACTAAACCAGTCTCTCTCAAATATTAAGCACTTTTTTCTTATTATGTTCTTTAGGATTTATTGTCTCTATTATTGTAAACCAAAGTTATGAAATTGTAAATAGAATATATTACCATTATAATGTTTTTTCTTAAATAAAAATATACAAATAACTTTCTTTTCTTAAACAAAATCGCTAAAATAGCTTTAAAAAATGTTAAAATAAATGTTTTCCATCTATCTTCTATATTTATTTTAATATATTATATATTAAAAACTTAATCATAAATAATTTAATATAATTATTTTTCTATAATACTTTAAGATGATGTTCTGATAAGATTACTGGAGTTATTTAGTATAATAAAAATTTAATAGATAATTAAATTTCAGTAAAACAAAGTATAATAGAATAAATTAAAAAGTGAGATGTTATTATATTCTCTAGAAAATATAATAACATCTCACTTTATCTTTAAGTTGTATATATTTTTTCTTTTATCTGTGTCCTAGTTTTTTTCAACGTCTGAGTAATCTACTCCAAAAGTTTCTACAGTTACAGCTTTCATAACTTGCGGAGTCTGTGGCTTGTCCGCTGCTCCTGTTCTAACTGATGCTATTTCATCAACTGTATCCATACCTTCTATAACTCTACCAAAACCTGCATATTGACCATCTAAATGTGGTGAATTTTTATGCATTATAAAAAATTGAGAACCAGCTGAATTAGGTGCCATAGTTCTAGCCATTGATATAACGCCTCTTTCATGCTTTAAATTGTTAGTGAATCCATTTCCACTAAATTCACCTTTTATAGAATGTCCTGGACCACCCATTCCAGTACCATTTGGGCATCCACCTTGTATCATAAATCCTGGTATTACTCTATGAAATGTTATTCCATTATAATATCCATCATCTACTAATGATACAAAATTTTTAACTGTATTTGGTGCTATATTTGGGTACAACTCAATTTTTATTTCTTTTCCATTTTCCATTACTATAGTTACTATAGGATTTTTATTTTCCATGACTTATTACCTTCCTTTTTATTAATTAAATTACACAATTACATTTATTATATTATACTCTAAATTAAACTCTAGCAAGTATATTTTTTCCTATTTCATATCCTTCTTGATATATAGTTTTACAAAACTCATCATCAAAGTTAAGAGTATCTTTAGGTGCAAATTGAGTGTTAGGTCTAACTACTATTATTTTATCTTCATTATATATTTTTTTGATGTCATCTGGTAAATCATAATTATACTTTGTGGATATCAGAATAATTTTATCCACATTATCCACAATTAAAGGCTCAATTAACGCACTCCTAATTAGACCTCCATCCAATTTAAAACCATCATAAATACCATCTTGCACATCCTTCATGAATTGTTCTTTAAATCCAAGAGTAGCATTTGGATTTGATGGTAACAATCCACTATATGAAATGCTTAAAATTGCTTCGTCTTTAGGCATTTTTGACACATTTACAACCTTTTCTGATACTACCTTATTATTAACTTCTACATAGTTAACATAGAAGTTCATTTTCTCTATTTTACTACTATCTAGTTCTCTCAGATTATCTATAGCTGGAGAATTATCCACAGTATTATTTACTATTTTCACATTTCCGTTCTGGATATCTTTTATATTTGTCCACATTTTTTTCAAGTTATCAACATTACCTGTGTATAAATAATATCCATTTATTGCTCCTATTGATGTTCCTGAAATTGAATAAAAATGATTTATTCCATTATCATACAAAGCGTTAACTACCCCTGCTTGGTAAGCTCCCTTTGCTCCTCCACCTTCTAAGCATAGTCCTAGTTTCATAGTTTCATCTCCAAATTGTTTATCTTATATTTATATTTCAAAAAACTTACTAAATGTTTTATATATACTATAATGGTCTTCAACATTACCTAATTCCCTTATAGAATGCATTGCTAAAATTGGACTTCCTACATCCACAGATGGTATATCTACATGAGTAGAGGATATTGGACCTATAGTACTTCCACCCCTCTCATCTGACCTATTTACAAATTCTTGATACTCGACATTAGCTTCCTTACATATATTTTTGTAAACAGCTATAGAATATCCATCACTTGTATATGCTTGACTTGCATTTATCTTTATAACAGGCCCTTTTCCCATAACTGGTTTATTGGTTGGGTCATGTTTTTCTGGAGTATTTGGATGAATAGCATGAGCTAAATCTGATGATATCATGAAAGACGAATAAATAGCCTCAAAAAATCCTTCTCTATGTTTCCCTATTGATAAACATATTCTCTCCAATATATTTAATAGCATATTTGAATCTGCACCTTGTTTAGTAGAACTTCCAACTTCTTCATTGTCAAATACAGCCATTACATTTACACCACTTTGTCCTTTAGCATCAACTAAAGCATTTAAACTAGCATGTACCATTGCAAGATTATCTTGTCTTCCAATAGATATAAATTCCTCATTAGCCCCTATTAAACTTCCTTTTTCAAATTCATATAAGAACAAATCAAAGTCTATTATATCTTCCACTTTTACATTTAAATTAGATGATATTTGTTTTAAAAGAAAGTTATCTTTTTCTAATGTATCATTTAATAATCCAACTAAAGGTAACATATCTTTTTGCTTATTATATGAATGACCATCATTTATGCTTCTATTCAAATGTATAGCTAGATTTGGTATTATACAAATTGGTTTTTTAAAGTCGATAAGTTTTTCCTTTGGCTTAAGTACACTATCTCCTTTTAAGACTACTCTTCCAGCTATACCAAGTGGTCTATCTAACCATGTACTTAATATTGCTCCTCCATAACATTCTGTATTCAGCTTCAAATAAACTTTCTCAGCTTCTATTTCTGCATTTGGCTTAATACTAAATGTAGGAGAATCTGAATGAGAACCTATTATTCTAAACCCACCTTCTTCTATATTATCTGAGTTAACTACAAAAGCTACTATAGCAGATAAATTTTTAGTCACGTAGTATTTTCCACCTACTCTTAGATTCCATTTCTTATTTAAAGCTAACTCTTCAAATCCATTTTTATCTAAAACTTCTTTAGCACTATCAACTGCGTGAAAAGATGATGGGCTATCGTATATGAAATCTATTAAATTTTTAGCAAAGCTTATACTATCCATTCCTAATTTTCCTCCATTATAAAATATCTAGTGTTGTATATTCTTTATTTATTTTTTTAATTCCTTGCTTATCAAAGGCTATAGTAACATCTGTTCCAGTTATAGACACGACTGTTCCAACCCCAAATTTAGGATGATGTACTTTAGAACCAAGCTTTATATCTTCTGGATTAGTCTCTTTATTTGAATCTTTTATTGTAGCGTTAACATTATCTGCAACTTTAGATTTACTTATAGTATTCATATACTTTTTAGTATATTTATCTAACATATTATAACTTGCTTTAGAATAACTTAATTCTTTTTTCATTTTGTACAATCTTTCTATACATTCTTCTGGTAACTCTTCCATAAATCTTGAAGCTATTGCAACATTTGTTTTACCATATAGCGTTCTTTTTTCAGTTAGTGACATGTATAACTCTTCTTTAGCTCTAGTTATACCAACATAACAAAGCCTTCTTTCTTCTTCTATTTGAGATTCACTCAGAGACTTTATAGCTCTTGATATAGGAAATAGTCCTTCTTCCATCCCTGTTAAAAATACAACTGGAAACTCCAATCCTTTAGATGTATGAATTGTCATAAGAGAAACTCTATCATTGTCCTCTTCATCATTAGATTCGGATGTAAGTGCTATACTAGTTAAAAATGTCTCTAAATCTTTATTTTCATAAGTGTCATCACTACTACTTTCAAACTCTAGTGCTATAGATATAAATTCTCTTAAATTATCAATTCTATCTTGAGCTTCTTCACCTTTACCAGTTAAATCTTTTTCATTTTTATTTTTTATATCTACAAGTTCATCCATATATCCTGTAGTATCTAAAACTTTTTCTATTAACTTACTAACAGGATAGACTTCTTTTATAGTTCTAAGTGTACCTATAATATCAACAAATCCACTTATACTTGCTCTAGCTTTTGTAGATATATCGGAGTTTGTTTCTATATCAATTAAAACTGAATATATACTCTCTTGTTTCAAATTGGCTCTATCTTCAATTTTTTCTATAGTTCTAAGCCCTATACCTCTTCTAGGAACGTTTATAATTCTTTTTATAGATATGTC
This sequence comes from Clostridioides sp. ES-S-0049-02, assembly GCF_020658465.1. Taxonomy (NCBI): domain Bacteria; kingdom Bacillati; phylum Bacillota; class Clostridia; order Peptostreptococcales; family Peptostreptococcaceae; genus Clostridioides; species Clostridioides sp. ES-S-0049-02. The sequence continues at coordinate 8,525 of NZ_JACVWG010000008.1, read as the reverse complement.
ATCCTGTGGATTTTGAATAACTCTTAAATACGCTACTAAGTCCTTTATTTCTTTTCTCTCATAAAACTTTGTACCACCATATATATTATATGGTATTTGACTTCTGTTTAAAGCGTCTTCTACAGGTCTTGCTTGTGCATTTGCTCTATAAAGTACTGCAAAATCTTTGTATGGTCTATTCTCTTTTCTAGCTATTTGTGCAATTGAGTCAGCTATAAAATCAGCTTCTTCTATTTCACTACCAGTTAGTTGTATCTTTATAAGTTCTCCTTCTTTCTTTTCACTCCAAAGTTTCTTTCTTTTTCTTTCTATGTTATTTGATATAACTTTGTTAGCTGCATCTAATATTACTTGTGTTGATCTATAATTTTGTTCTAGTTTCACAACATGTACATTATCATAATCTTTCTCAAATTCAAGTATATTTCTTATATCTGCGCCTCTCCATCCATAAATACTTTGGTCATCATCTCCAACAACACAGATATTTTGATGTTCTCTAGCTAATAATTTTATTAGCTCATATTGAGCTTTACTCGTATCCTGATACTCATCTACCATTATGTATCTAAATCTACTTCTGTAATAAGCTAATACTTCATCATTAGCCTTAAAAAGTTCTACAGTTTTAAGTATTAAATCGTCAAAATCAAGTGCACTATTTCTCTTTAAACGGTCTTGATATAATGCATAAATATCTGCAATTTTAACCATTCTATTATCCGACATATTCATATCTTTAAACTGCTTTGGCGTATAAAGCTTATCTTTTGCTCCTGAAATAGCACTTATAACGGCCTTTGGTTCAAATACTTTATCACTTAAATTTAATTCTTTAAGGCAATCTTTGACTAAGGTTACTTGGTCTGCAGCATCATAAATTACAAAACTTCTATTGTAACCAATTTTATTTATATCTTTTCTAAGTATACGAACACAACAAGAATGGAATGTACTTATCCACATTTCCTTAGTTTCCGAACCTATATTTTGTTCGACTCTTTCTCTCATTTCATTTGCAGCTTTATTTGTAAATGTTATAGCTAATATACTAGGTGCTTGTACACCTTTATCTTCCATAAGGTATGCTATTCTTGTTGTTAGTACCTTAGTTTTACCTGAGCCAGCACCAGCTAATATAAGTACTGGACCCTCAGTTTTTTCTACTGCTTCTCTTTGAGCAGGATTTAATGTATCTAAATTCATATTTCTCCTCCTGTTAACAGCCATAAATATATTTTAATCTAAAATATGAATTACTTCAAATTATAATTATGTATTATATTAATAGATTATTGTCAAATTTTAACAATTAGATAACACTTACTTATAAAATTTATTTTTATATCTATAAAAAAAATAACCTTATGATTTGGGGAATCATAAGGCACCTTTAAGGGGTCTAGGTTAAGGGTTATTATATAAATCTATTTTTTTAAAATAGGTTTAGGGCTTAATTATTTATTTGTACTAAGTCTCTTTCTTTCCAGTACTTATACAAATCTTCTTCTTTCTTAAATAAAGGTAAATTCATATTTTTATGTACCTTTACTAACCATGGAGATTCTAATCCAGCTTGTATAATATTGTTCTCATTTACAAATACACTTTCTGCATTTCCTTCATCAATTAAAATTCCCTTATCCAGTACATATATATAATCGCATATTTCATACATTAAATTCATATCATGACTGGATATTACTATTTTTATATTATTTTTATCTAATCCCTTTATTATATCTACAATAGACCTAGTACTTACTGGGTCTAATCCAGCTGTAGGTTCATCAAGCAATATAATTTCATTTTCCATTGCTATAACTGATGCAATTGCTACTCTTTTTTTCTGACCATAACTTAAGAAGTGTACTGGCCTATCTATAAAATCTATTCCATTAACAGCTATCAAAGCTTTGTTTATTCTCTCTTTAATAATTTTTTCATCCATCCCAATGTTTCTCATCGCAAATGCTATATCATCATATACTTTTGAGTAAAATATTTGTTTTTCTGGGTCTTGAAAAACAATCCCTACATTCTTTCTAAGATTATACAAACTCTTCTTATCATACTTTAACTTTTCTTCTTTGAAAAGTATTTCTCCAGATGTAGGCTTTAATATTCCCATTAAATTCATAAATAAAGTTGACTTTCCTGAACCATTTGAGCCTATTATACCTATAACATTTCCCTTTGAGAAATCCATATTAATGTTCAATAATGCACTAGCATTTTTTTCATATTGATATGTTAAATTATTTATTTTAAACATCATTATCCCCTACTATGTGAAATTTACCATCATACAATTTTATGTCTAATGATATACACATATCATCATACCTTGTCATAAGCCTTTTGTACAGCATACTTCCAAGAATCCCTAAAGATTTATATGAAGTTTTTAAATTTATGTACCCAAATCTTAGTTCTTGTGATTTATATATCTCTGAAAATTCTTCTAAAAATATAAATATAAATCTATATATTAACATTGATAATTCAACAAAGGTGTCTGGTAAATGCAATTTTTTGAAGAAAAATATTAACTGATTAAAAGGTGTTGTAAGTATACAAAAATACACACAAGTTAAACAAGACATAGCTCTAAATAACACATGAATAGACATGTCAATAGATGCCTTTGATATTCCTATATAAAAACTAAAAAATTGAAAACTATATAGTAAATCTACTTTATTAAAAGATATATTTACAAGAGTTATACCTATACTAAGAAATAAAAAATACATTGGTATTTGAAGTAATTTCAAATAATTTTTTAAATCTATCCCTGCTACACAAACAACTAAAATACTCATTAAAATCATAATTCCACTTAAGATAAATACATTTTTTATTACCATAGAAGCAATTAGAAAAATTGCTCCTATGGCTACTTTTTTATTTGGATTTACTTTACTCAATCTATTTGTATATGCATATTTATCAATTATAAGCATAATTAACTTCTCTTTCCTTTTTGAATACCTAATATGTATCCTATTACACCTGCACCTAAAGCTGCTTGTGCAGAGAATAATAAACTCTCTATTTCTCCACTTGGTGGCTCATATGGGCTACTAAACCAAGGCTCATAATTTGGATTTATCTTAGTAATTTCACTTTCAGCTTGACCATCTGATCCTCCATATTCAGCACCTGAATTTACAAGTAATGGGAATATAATAAGAGCTACTACTAATAAAAGTAATAATATGTTAGTTTTTGTTTTTGTTTTAGCACTCATTAGCTTTAACTCCTTTATCATTATTTTCTAGTATGCTTTTTTCTCCATTTTCTGTAATTAAATTATATACAATTACAGTAAGGATACCTTCTGCTATTGCTATTGGTATTTGAGTCATAAAGAAAATTCCTAAGAATTTAATTGCTGAAGCCATCACTCCACCAGATGGGTCTGGAAAAGCCAGTGCTAATTGTATTGAAGTTATTGTATATGTGGCTAAGTCTCCTATTGCTGCTGCAAGAAATACTGGTATAGCATTATTTCCATCCTTTTTCTTTAATGCTTTAAATATTAAAAATGATATAATTGGCCCTATTATAGCCATTGAAAAAGCATTAGCTCCTAAAGTAGTTATTCCACCATGTGCTAGTAATAATGCTTGGAATATTAAAACTATAGTTCCAAGAACAAACATTACACTTGGTCCAAACATTATTGCTCCAAGACCTACTCCAGTAGGATGTGAACAACTTCCTGTTACTGAAGGTATTTTTAATGCTGATAATACAAAGACAAATGCTCCACATAGAGCTAATAAAACTTTCTTCTTAGGGTCTTGCTTTACTATTTTACCTATTGATTTTAATCCCACTAAGAAAAATGGTATAAATATAACTCCCCATGCTATAGACCATTTTACTGGTAAGTAACCTTCCATTATATGCATTGCATTTGATGTAACTGGAGTTAAAATTATTAACATAAGTGCAGCTATAACCCCTAATTTGATATTTTGTTTCATTTGAGTATCCCCTCTCTCCCTTTCTAATAATTAAAATATGAATAATACATGTATCCTTCATTATAGCAAAATAAAAAAGCCTAACTCGATGGCTAGGCTTCTAATTTTCGACAATCTAAATACAAACACATAAAATAAACATATCTGTATAATTATTATAAGAAACTTTCTCCATCCCCGAAGAAATCACTTTAATATTTTAGGCAGGTCTCCTGACTTAGCTTCATCCTACTCCTCTTCCTTCCCATGAAATATAAAAACATATTATCATAGTGGCTAACAAAAGTTTCGTCTGCATCACAGTAGCGGGGGCTGTAAAGGAATTTAACCTTCTTCCCTATTAATCTTGCTTAAAGAACCTATAATATTATATATTTAATTTTTAATATTACTTTATTTTTAATTCATTTTCTATATAAATCATTGTATACCTTTTCTGTGAAAATTTCTACATTTTTTACAAATTTTATTCATTTTTATATTTTTATGTATATAAATTCTTTTTTATAAATCTATTAATTCCTAATTATTTTCTTTAAATACATTGAAACTACATCAGAAAATCTAGTTATATCTCTTGAATATATAAAATCATTTCCATAGATTAATCTTTCAGCTTCAAGTTCTGATTCTTTGCCTGTAAATACTCCTAATACTAATATATTTTGTTTCCTAGCTTTTCTTACTTCATTAGCTGTATCTCTTAAACCAACAACACCTCTATAAGCTTTTTCACCTCTTAAAGTTCTCTCACTGTTTTTTCCTATCTTTACATCATTTGGTCTTCCATCACTAAGGACTATCAAAATTTTATTTTCTTCATCTCTATTTATCAAACCACTACATATAGATTTTATAGCTAAACCATCTCTATTGTTACCAGCGCAGAAGTATTCAAAGATGTTTTCACTATTTTTAATACTGTCATCATAATCCTTAAATCTTTTTAATATCGTATAATCTAAGAAACTAGAAAAACCCATAACTCTATTTGGTATTCCAACTTCCGTCAAAGCATTTGCAATTATGTAAGCTTGAATTGCTACATTTCCTTGGTTTCTACTTTGAGAACCACTTGCATCCAACAATATATCAATAACATATTTTCCTTTTTCATTTTCTATATCTTTATAAAATATTTTATTATTATTACTCCTTCCAACTCTCCAGGCTCTATTTGCTAATATAGTACCACAATCAGAATATACTCTATTTTTAGCATTTTCTTCTACTAAAATCCTAGAAAGGCTTTCTTTTAATCGCTTTATTTGTTGTCTATACATCCTAGCATGTTCTCTAAATTTGCCTAAATTATTTTCTTTTTGTCTTGTCACATATTTTAGCTGAAAAACATTATTACATTCACTTCTAAGAACACCATCTGTGAAGTGAATTCTACATCCTTCATGTACGTTTCTACAATTTTGTGTTTCAAGCTTTTTAATTTCACCCTTACTTAAATAAGTTTTCCCATAGTAATGTTCTATTTTAGTGTATATTTTATTTACAGTCTCTTCATCAACATATATAACTCTATCTGCTGAATTGTTAGCTTGAGAATTGTCAAAGTCTCCTACTCCCTCTATAAGCATTGATGAGGAGATTGAATCTATATCACTTTCAACGATATTTTCATCTTCATCGCTATATAGTTCTTCATACATAAAATCAGCAAACGTATCAAAGTTTACTTCAACATTTTTTACATTGTTTTCATCATATGTAGAATTATTTTCTTCACTATTCAATATATATTCAAAATAAGTTAAATATATAACATCTAATGCCTTTAAAATCTCCATAATATCCTGATTTGTATCTATAAGCCTTATATCATTTACTATTCTTTTAGTTATACTATCTAATGCTGGATGTTTATCCATGCTATAAAGTACAAATGCATATTTAATCTTGTCCATCATATTGTTATTGTATATCTTGGTAAAACGTGAAACAATATCTTTATATGCTCTTTTTCTAATATCTTCTATTCCAGGTCTATCTTTAATAGCTTTTTCTTCAACAATTGTATTTAGTATAACTTGAATTAGACCTAATATAACATCCTTATCATATCCTTTTCGTATTCTATTTGTGAGGTATTTTTTAACTATATCCCAGTCTACATATTTTCTTCTAGCTCCTGCAATTATTGCAAAGTATAGACCTATTTCCTTTGAAGAATAATCTTTTTCTGATATATCTATACTTTCGTTATAATCACCAGCTATTGTCCAAGATAAGTTATTTGCTCTATTTTCAAATTCATAATCATCATATATCCATTTCATAATCTCACCTATATTAAATATGACTTATTGGAAATATATCTGCACTCTCCCATTTATTAGGTATTCTTGTTTTAATTACATCTCCAACCATTTCTTTTTCATATATATCAAAAGTCTTTCCTGTAAGCCCCATATTAATTGCAAGAGTTGGCTTTAATCCTCTTCTTATAGTTTTAAGAGATGCCATAAGACCTCTTAAATCAATAGCTTTACTAGATATTTCACCATTTTGAGATTTTAATTGTAAATCTAAAAATATCCCTGCAAATTGTGTTAATTTTTCTTCATCAGCATCTGAAAATTCATTTTTCAAAATCATCATTAACTTCTCCTCTTCTACAGGAGGAATATCTATTACCATAAACCTAGAAACTAGAGCTTCATTAAGTTCCTTTGTTCCTGCATACTCATAATTCATAGTTCCAATAAATCTTGTTGCTGGGTGCAGATTAACTCTCTCATAACCTGGCACATCAATCACTCGACGATAATCTAAGGCTGAATGAACTACAACTATGGCATCATTTTTTGCCATATTAATTTCATCAAATATCCCAAATCCTCCATTAACAGCACACTCATAAACTGAACCCCTTCTAAGTTTAACTTCGTTATCTATAAATGTATCTGTACCTATAAGTGTTGAACTATCTGTATTTATATGAAACGAGGTATTCCATTGGGGTCTATTAAATATCTCGCCTAAATTATCAGCAAGTAAATTTTTCCCTGTTGCCTTTGGCCCTGACAATAAAATATTTTCTTCTTCTAAAATAGCTGTTATACACATAGATAATATCTCTTTACCATAAAAATAAGTTTTAGATTTTGTTACTCTGTATTCTAAATCTTTTTCTAAGCCATAATAATTTCTGAAATGCAATACATCTTCAATAAGTTTCTCATCTACCCCTTGTATCCTTAAGTTATCTATTATATCCATATCCTTACCCCTTTTATATAAAATAGTATTTGTTTTATTTCTTAACACCATTTTAGCACAAAAGGATATAGCCTAAAATTAATTTTATAAATTAATAACAGCCCTTTCTGTATTCTACAAAAAGGGCTGTCCATATATATTTTTATAATCTTATTCTATTGTGTTTTTTATGTATATGTGACTTAATAGCAAAACCAACAATAATTATAGCTATTGGTATAATTAGAACCATAAATTTATAATCATTATAATGTGACATTATTTTTACCCAACTCTCTGAAAAAATATACCCAATACTAATTAACGAAGTATTCCATATGGTGATACCCACAATAGAGGATACAATAAAAGTTATAATATTCTGACCTGCAATACCTGCTATAAAAGATATGTATGTTCTACATAGAGGAATTAATCTACATACACAAACAGAAATAGAAGAGTATTTGTTAAAATAATCTTGTGATGTAAAAATTCCCTTTTTTGCCTTTGGACATATCTCTACTATCTTATTTATGATAGATTTTCCTCCCCAATTACCTATTGTATAACAAAATATTGAACCAAGTATACCTGCAACTATACTTAAAATTAAAATAGTTAGAAAACCAAAATGATTTCTTGCTGCAATAGCACCACAAAGTGGCAAAACTACTTCACTAGGTAATGGAAAACAAGCATACTCAATCATAATTAATACAAATACAGATATTAATCCATATTGTAAAATAAAACTATTGATTACAGACACCCACTTATCTATCTCCTTTCTTATTTAAAAGTACATACCTATAAAACCTCACATCCTACATTATAAGAATTAATTTATAAAAAACTCTTTAAAATATTATATGTGTTTATATAAAGCATTTATAACAGACTTATGTTTTTTTAATAAGAAATTTGAAAATAAGAAACTTGACAACAAAAAATAAAAAAATTACGTGGCTACGTCCTACTCTCCCAGGCAGTTTCCCACCAAGTACCATCAGCGCTAGAGAGCTTAACTTCTGTGTTCGGAATGGGAACAGGTGTATCCTCTCTGCTATTGTAACCACATAATCTCTATGCTTAATATTACTATTAAGTTATTGAAACTAGTAAAACTAGATTCTTTAGAGTTAACACTCTAAAAACTACATATATATTTTAATCAATGAACATCAAATAATATTGGTCAAGTCCTCGACCTATTAGTATCGATAAGCTAAATACATTGCTGCACTTACACCTTCGACCTATCAACCAGATAGTCTTTCTGGGGTCTTACCCTTGCGGTGGGAAATCTTATCTTGA